>NZ_JBGCCI010000006.1:0-279679 GCF_041262125.1 Flavobacterium sp. 28YEA47A | reverse complement strand
AACGGCAAGGGCACCGACTTCTGGCTGTTAAAGGTAGATGCTTACGGAGAGATACTTTGGCAGAAGACCTATGATATCGGAAAGGCTGACCTGCTTACTTCCCTGGAGGAAAGCAGGGACGGATCACTGCTTCTCGGAGGACATGCACAGAGCGAAGCTTATTCCACAAAAAAGAAAGACAGGGAAGGAATCAACGACTATATCGCCATCAAGACCGACAACAAGGGAGAGGAACAGTGGACGCAGACCGTGGGAAGCGGAGGCGAGGACATCCTGCGAAAGGCTATAGAGACCAGAGACGGGGGCTATATCCTGGCAGGGACATCAATGGGATCGCCTTCCAGAGACCGGTACTCCGGCCAGGGACGAAACGACTTCTGGGTCGTAAAGCTGAAAGACAAACGTAAAAAAGAAGAAAAGAAAAACCCTATCGAGGCCTATCCCAACCCTACCCTGCACTACACCAACGTGCTGGTAGGCTACGAATTCCAAAAGGGAAGCGCCACCGTATATGACCTTTCCGGAAGGCAGTTGCAGCACTTCGACATTACGGACAGAACCGTACCGGTTGACCTTGGCGGAGTTCCGGAAGGGATTTATATCATAGAGATACGCACCAACGTGCAGAACGACTCGGTGAAGGTCGTAAAGGCCATTAACAAACAATAAAGAAATTACATCATGAAAAAAATATTTGCACTACTATTAGGGTTCAGCATTGTAGTCCATGCCCAGGAGCAGCCTGCAACCGCTGAATTAGGTCCTGGAGCAATCACTAATACAGCAGCGAGCATGTTTAGATTTGATGATGTGCCGGTAAGCCTTTACACAGGTACTCCAGACATTTCTATACCACTGGTGTCACTTCCCTCCCGAAGCAAAGATATAGGAGTTAACCTTACTATAGCTTACCAGCCCAGCAGTATTTCCACCGAAGGAGCCGTCAGTGACGACATTCTACAGCCAGGCTGGGCGATACCCAAAGGTGGAAGCATTGTACGTATCGTATCTTCTCCTAACATGCTGTTTAGCTATGATGAAAACGACTTTGCCACAGGCAGGCGCTTCTTCAGCGACCAGTACAAGTTCAGCTTTATGGGCAATTCCGGTACTTTCTACCTGATGAAGGATTCCAATAACAATTTGGTTCCTTCTTTTTATTCCAGTAAGGGAGATGCACTTAAGATTACTGTCAATTACGACCAGACATCCTATAGAGTAAATTCCTTTACAATATACGACTCTAAGAATAATAAGTTCGTCTTTGACATAGTAGACAGAGATGTAGAACTTTCAAATAACCCAAACATATATTTTAAAAATATCCCAAGGGGATTTAATCTTTCGGGCATATATGATCCTAACGGTAACAAGCTCGTGGGTTACAACTATCTTGAAATGCGGACACCTGCAGTTATGAATAATCAATCTATCATCAACAAGATGACCTCAATCCAATCTGAAGGCTTCGGGAAGGTTCAGTTTACCTATTCAACAGGAAACAGCACAGTATATAACGGAACTACAGTATTACAGGAGATAACCCTCTCGGACCTAAATACGAACGTTATTAAAAGGATTGACCTGAAGGAATGGGACAAGGTTATATTTCGTGACGCAGCGCAGAACAAGAACGAAGTTTACAAATTCTCATATAGCAATGGCACCTATGGCTATTACGATACGGATCAAGGTATCCTTGGTCATGATAAGTTTGGCTATCCTAATTTTGTTCCTAAGGAACTATATGAAGATAACAACGGAATAGGATCATTTCTGGCAAGAACAGCCATAAATCCAAAAATCTGTACAAGGGGCGTGCTCGAAAAAATTTCACTCCCTACGGGCGGCTGCGTACTATATGAATACGAATCAAATACCTATTCCTATCATCAGGGATATTCCATTTCGCAAGAGATACCTACACCGACAGGACTTGTTGAGAATCCCGATTTTTATTATGAATATGGCTATGCCCCTATGGAAAACATATATCCGTATAACCACATTGTTGAGGAGGTATATAACGACCGCATTGAGAGCCTGTCAAGATTTACAATTACAGGTACTCCTAAGACCCTATACATGGTCATACGCCCGGATAGCTACCTAAGCGAGTTTAGCGGCAACTGGGAAAAGCCTTCGATGACCATTCGTGGACAAAATCTAATCGAGCTCGAAAAAAGTTTTCCGCATTATGAACCTTACAATATCGAAAATTGGGGTTATGGCAAGAGCTATACCTTTAATCCGGGAACCTATTACATAGAGTTGGGCCAGATATCACCACAAATTACACAAAGAATGGCGTCCAGAATATTCCGTACTGTACAAAAAAATCCTAACCAAAAAAAATGGCTTTATGGTGGAGGTATAAGAATCAAAAAGATAGCACACTTTAATGGGGACATCCCTGCCGACTATTTAAGAAACAAGGAGTATTATTCATATCCTGATTACATCCCTGTAAAGGAGACGCGATATGCCTACAACCTTTTCGATGAACCTAACAGAAGTAGTGGTAGTCTTATTGCTGGAGACAAAGAAGGCTTTTTACGTGCATATGGGCACCTTGAATTTGTGAGCTACCGTAACGTAACAGTGACAGACAGTGAAAATAACGGGAAGATAGAATATACATTTACTACATCGGGCGATTACCCTTTACTTAACAATGAAGATCAGGCAAGTATTTCCAGGGATTACAGAAGAGGACTTCTTAAAAACAAGAAAGAATACAACAGTAATAACATGCTGGTTCGAAACACCGACTATACCTATCGCTTTCCTGACGAGACCTATATGGTAAACTATTTTCAGACACGAAACGTGTTGGACAGGACAGGTAAGGCAAGGATGGCCAGTGAGACCGTGACGCTCTACGAGGTCGGTTCAGAACCGATCGTACAGGAAACCAAATTCACTTACCACCGAGATGCGAACCGCGCCCTCGAATCAAAAGAAAGTACAACATCAGCCGGCGAGACTTTGAAAACCAAATACTATTACAATGATATGGGGATGAATCTTGCTGACCAAAAGTTCACGCTGCTTGAAAAAACTGAGGAATACCAGAACGGCACCCTGCTTACTACAAAATGGACAAGTCATGCGAACACTTGGGCTGGCAATGTGTCATGGCTTCCATCCTTCACAGGATATGCAAAAGCTCATGGAAATCAAAAAATTACAACCAAATTTAATCTCTATGACACGTTTGGAAATCTGCTAGAAAGTGAACAGCCAAATGGCATGAAGACAAGTTACATTTGGGGTTACAACAATACGGTTGTTGTCGCACAGATTGAAAACATGGCCTATGCAAACATACCGCCTGCACTTATCACCGATGTTCAGATTGCAACGAACAGCGGGACAGAAACCACAGTGTTGCAGAAGCTCGACCTGCTACGCAACAACGCTGCCCTGGCAGATACTTTTCTGACAACCTATACACATAAGCCACTTATCGGAATATCAACTATAACAGACCCTAAAGGCGATAGAATCATAAATGAATACGATTCCTTTGGCAGAAACAAGGCTGTAAAAGACAGGACCGGAAAACTCATCAAGGAAAACTATTATCAATTGACAAACCAAAACTAGGTCAAGATGAAAAAAATATTATCAATCGCAATACTGTTATTCTCCGTATTAGCTTGGGCACAGCAGACAAGCCATGTGAAGACTACCGTGTATAAGACCGAAACCTCAACTTCAATAGCAGAACCTACTGCTGCACAGGCCTCTCAAACTATTACCTACTTTGACAATTTAGCCAGGCCCATACAGCAACGTTCATTTAAACAGTCTGCAAGTGGAAGAGATATCGTCACACATTTAGAATATGATGCATCTGGTAAGCAACTTAAGGGCTATATGCCTTACGTTAGCAACTCTGCAACTCTGCAATATGATTCAGGAGCCAAATCTGAGGTATTATCTTTCTACGGTTCTCCTTCTCCGCAAAGAACTGGAAATCCTAATTTTGAGGCCAGTGAAAATCCATACAACGAGAATCAATTTGAAGCATCTCCTCTTGGCCGTGTAACAAAAAAAGGCGCACCTGGAAACTCTTGGAAACTTCCTCTAACACTCACTGATCCTGACCATACGATCAAATTAGAGTATTATTCGAATACCGTAAATGACAATGTAAAACTCTATAAAGCAATTTTAGGCCCCATTTCCAATGGCTACTTCCCTGCGACGCTAACACAAGAGGGAGAATATGAAGCAGGGAAGCTTTATAAAACCATAACCAAAACAGAAAATTGGACTTCTGGAAACAACCATACGATGCAGGAGTTTAAAAACAATCGAGGACAGTTATTACTCAAAAGAGTTTGGGGGAATTCATTTTCAGGTGGTGTTCAGGTTGAGGGATGGCATGAAACCTATTATGTCTATGATCAGTTTGGCAACCTTACTTTCGTACTGCCGCCAATGTCTGATGGAACTGGAAGTCAGGCTGATCTAGACGGACTATGTTATCAGTACCGTTATGATGATCAAAACAGGCTGGTTGAAAAGAAAGAGCCGGGAAAGAATTGGGAATTTATTATATATAACAGCCTGAATCGAGTGATAGCAACCGGCCCTGCTTTTTCACCCTTCGTTGATATTGCAGAGCCCAATAATATAGGATGGCTTTTTACAAAGTATGATATCGTCGGACGCCCCGTATATACGGGATGGATGCAGGCGAACGTAAATTCTGATGAACGGAATACGTTACAAAATGCACGAGATATGCAGATTACAAACCTATACGAAAGCAAGATAAAGACGGCTACAAACACAACCGTAAACGGGGTCTCATTCAGATATACCAACCAGGCATGGCCTACCGGAATGACATGGCATGTATTAACAGTAAACTATTATGACGATTATAATTTCCCCGAAGGGCCGTCAAGCTTTTCAAACGTCGAGGGACAAGCTGTTTTCTACAACCAGACCGTAAAACCTATAGGACTGTCAACCGGGCGTTGGACAAGGGTTCTGGAAGCTGCAACAGCAGTTGCCGGAGAACTTGCCTACACATTATACGATAGTAAGGCAAGGCCGATACGGACATGGAAATCAAACCATCTGGGCGGATTTACACAAATGGATGCAAAGCTGGATTTTTCCGGAAACACACTCTATACATTATTATCACATAAACGATCACCAAATGATAATCAAATAGTTATTAGGGAAGATTTTACATATAGCGATCAGGGGCGCATGTTATCACACACACATAAAATAGGAAGTAAGTCAACAGAGCTAATTTCTTTGAATACATACGACGAGTTAGGAAAGCTCATATCCAAAAGGGTTGGTGGTACTGATCTTACCGGAAATGAAGCGTTACAAAAGATTGATTATACTTACAACATCAGGGGTTGGCTGAAAGAAATTAACAAGGTTGCATCATTGGCGCAGACGGGAGAGCCGACAGACCTTTTTGCTTTCAAGATTAATTATGAAGCACCACAATCGGCCTCTTCACAGTTAAATGGAAACATATCGGAAACCTATTGGAGGACTGGCAGTGACAACATACTCCGCAGGCATACCTACCAATTTGATGGTATGGGAAGGCTTATATCCACTTCATACCACAAGCCGGAAAGTGTTTCTGCGCCAGATTCCTATAAGGAAAGTCAGCAATATGACAAGAATGGTAATATAAGAAAACTTCAACGTTATGGGGAGTTTGATGATGCGATAACTGCCTTGATGATTGATGACCTGGATTATGCCTACCAGCCCAATTCCAACAGGATTAGTAAGATAACGGACCATACTAACAGTCATGCAGGCTTTAGTGATGACAGCAACGGGACAAATGATAATGAAGATGACTATGATTATGATATTAATGGTAACCTAAAATATGATCAAAACAAGAGAATCAGCAAAATTATTTACAATCACTTCAATCAGCCTTTAAAAATCATATTTATGAGTGGGGCCACAATCGAGTATATATACAATGCAAGGGGCGAAAAATTAAAAAAGACTGTTAATGAAAACCCAAGGCCTGTAAAAGTTCAAGAATACTTTGGTAATTTCGATTATGCCAATGGTGTGCTGGAAGTAATTATAACAGCCGGAGGATATGTGAAATACACCCCACCTGGGGGATCGAGATCGGCCACATTCAACTATGTATACAATTATACAGACCATCTTGGAAATATAAGGTTGAGCTACACCAAAGACCCTTACACTCAGCAAGTGGTCATCATGGAGGAGAACAACTATTATCCACTAGGTCTTTCTCACAAAAACTACAACATGACCAAAAGAGTATACGATAGGATTGGCGGCGGATTAATAGAATGGTGTCCTACCTGCCCTATTCCGTACCTCTACAATTACAAATTTAACGGCCAGGAACTTCAAGATGAGTTAGGACTAAATATGTTTGACATGCCAGCACGCGATTATGACCCTGCCATAGGCAGATGGACAGGAATAGATCCTGTGACACATTACGACAAATCGCCTTATAATGGTCACGATAATAATCCAATATACTGGCAGGACAGTAGTGGAGCAGATGCACAGCAAACAAGTGCCGCATGGTCTTTTAATGGAGTAGACATAGCAGGTATTTATAACGCAATCTTAAGTCTTCTTAATACAGGCACTGCATCATATACGGTACAGGGAGAATATTCTTATGCTTCTGGACCTGATGCTCAATTTATATCTATAGATGGTGCTGCTCTAGATTTTGCAGTGATGTATAATGGGGTTTCAATTATTAATAAGGTTGAATTGGGTTCTGCCATTTATAGTATTGGGGGATATTATTCATATACCATCCCAACAGGTTCCCTTTACAAATATAAAAACGGTCAGGTTAACGGAACAACCTATGGGATCGATTTTGGAATGGCAGATGTTCCTGCAGGGGCTGAGCTTTCGGGTTTTGTACATACTCATGCAAATTATGAAAATCCAGATGATAATAATTTCAGTTCCTTTGACAAGGGACCTGCTAGTAATGGCGTGATGTTTAGGGGTAATAAAGTTAAAGTACCAGTCTATGTAGTAACACCAAGTGGAGAATTAATGGTACGTGATGTTTACCACGGTGAGGCTGGACCAAAAATGAGACCTTCAAATGTTAATATTGGCAATCAATTAATACCAAATGACCCTAAAAGTCCGGTACGAATACGGAATTACAATGTTAGCCCAAATGTTATACCTCCATGTGCACCAACTATTTGGGGAATAAATGGCTATCCAATAGATGTAAAATATAAATATTAATTTATTATAACCTTCCTACTATGAAAAATTTCATCTTCTGCTTGATATTATTCGCAGGTAATTTATCAGCACAAACAAAACAAGAGAACACTGCTTTTGTTTCTATAATCGAGTTGTTGGCAAATCCAACCAAATTTCACAATGCCAATATCGGCTTTGCAGGTGTTTTTGATTATAATGAGGGGCAGCCTCTTATATATCTATCCAAAGACGATAAATATTATCGAAATACAAAAAACGGCTTTATACTCGAATTCGATCCAAAATACTTTAGCAGCATTTCAGATTTGGCGATATATGATGGCAATTACGTAGAAGTAATTGGATCTTTTAACAAAGATCTTCAGCAATATTATTTTAGTGGCACAATTGAAGAGATAACTTCTTTTACCAGCAAAGATGACCTTATTACTGAATTAAAATATATAGAAATAGAAAAAAGGAAAGAAAAATCGAAAACAAAACCCAGATAAGGTTTTGTACTAATTCAGCAAATTTATGAAAATGAGTTGCTACATGAAAATAAAAATTATATCAATACTGTCAGTGTTTTGTTTTTTTGGCTGTAAAACCAGAAATAATATTACAATCCAAAATAATCCTATAGAAGCAATAAAATTCATGGGATCAATTACTACACAACCCTATTCAATTAACGAGAAAACATTTTGGAATTCTAAAGATGAACATGCTAAGTTATTGATCAAAAACAATGTGTTTATTGAAGATGTTAAGAACCTAAAAAATCATTCATCACAAAATTTTAAAGAATACAACTATGCTTTTATTATGAGACACGGTAAAAGTACCGACACATTATATAGCGATTCAAGTTTACAAAGTTGGATTCTAAAAGAAAATAACACAACATCATATTTTTATGATGAAGAAGGAATAATAGCTGAAAAATTGAGGGCCAGTTATTCATTTTTTTATGATTGCTGGTAGTGTAATACATTGAAAATATCAGCCCTAAATAATTAATATTATGCCCTCGAAAAAAATTTAGAACATTTATTAGCTGATCTTTTAATTAATCATTAATTGATGAGAGTGGTAAGTTTCTGAAGTAAAAAAGCCAATCCGAAAGGATTGGCTTTTTAATTACCTTCAATTAATTATTCCCTTTATTATTCCTCTCATCTATGATTTCAGACAAAATCTGATACGATATTACCCTATCCTTGTGCGCATGCATATTGGAAACCACCATAAGTTCATCTACACCGGTTTCTAAAAGGAATTTATTCAATTGTTTAGCAACCGCTTCCTTTCGTCCTACAAAAGAGTATTTAAGCATCTCACGTACTGCGGGATTGTGTTGTATCATCATCAGCTCATCAGTCATTTCCATTGGAGGTTGCAATGGCTCTCTTTTTCCTGTGAGGATACCG
Organism: Flavobacterium sp. 28YEA47A; assembly: GCF_041262125.1. NCBI lineage: Bacteria > Pseudomonadati > Bacteroidota > Flavobacteriia > Flavobacteriales > Flavobacteriaceae > Flavobacterium > Flavobacterium sp. 28YEA47A. Next base: position 271,004 of record NZ_JBGCCI010000006.1, on the reverse strand, counting down.
AGGAACATTCGTATAAGTGATGTAAAATTTCTTTCGGCTTCATCATCAGTATTAGCGGCTATGACATTGACTCCGGCAATGGTATAAGGCTTATCCAAGTATTCCGAAGGTTGGAACTCCTTTCTGTAAATGTCTAAGGCTTCATTCAGGAAACCGGTAGCAAAATGGCTTGCAAAAGCATAAGGCAGTCCCATTTTAGCAGCGAGATGTGCACTGTCCAGACTGGAGCCTAAAATATACAAAGGGACATTTACACCTTCAGCCACAACCGCCCGTACCTGTGACCATTCATTCTCGTCTGAAAAATACTTTTGAATCTGCTCAATCTCTCCCGGAAAATTGTGCACCGCCTGCATCCTGTCGCTGCGTATGGCATGCGCCGTAATCTGGTCAGTACCCGGTGCCCTGCCTAATCCCAAATCAATTCGGTTAGGATAAAGCCTGCCTAGCGTACCAAACTGCTCCGCCACGATAAGCGGCGAATGGTTGGGCAGCATAATGCCTCCCGAACCTACTCTTATGGTTTTGGTATTTCCGGCAATATGTCCGATAAGGACCGACGTAGCTACACTCGCTACATGGATCATATTATGATGTTCTGCCAGCCAAAAACGCTTGTAACCCATATCTTCTGTTTTTTGGGCAAGGTCTACACTGTTCTTAAATGTCTGCTCAATTGTTACTCCACTTGATACGATAGCAAGTTCCAATATTGAGTAAGCTACTTTTTTATTTGTTGTTTCCATAATGTATTATGCATCTAATTGTTTTAGATGCCTTAGCTTATCAGTATCGGCAATCTTAGAAAACCGTTCCATGATAAACTATAGTTTGGGATTGATATAAAGTTCACAAAAAGGCTTTTGCGGATCATTGAAATATTAATCCAACAATTCTCCTTACTTGTGATAAATTCACTGATGACTATTTGAGTTCTCTTCTTTCGTGTCTTTCAGCTTGTTCCTAAAAAGTTCCCTGAATTTTCTTAGCTTCGGATCGATAACCGCCTGGCAATAGCCTTCTTGAGAATTATTTGAATAATAATCCTGATGGTATTCTTCCGCTTTATAAAAGTATTCCAATGGGGCTACTTCTGTAACGATAGGTTCATTGTAGGCAGTCTGAATTTCTGCAATGACTTGTTCTGCCGCTTTTTTCTCGGCTTCATTCCTGTAAAAAATGACACTCCTGTATTGTGTGCCTACGTCCGCACCTTGCCTGTTAAGTGTTGTCGGGTTATGCGTACTCAAGTGTATGCGAAGCAGATCGTCATACGTTATTTCATCAGGATTGTAAGTAACTTCTATAACTTCGGCATGGCCTGTCAGTCCACTGCAAATTTCTCTGTAGGTAGGATTAGCAATTTTGCCGCCGCTATAGCCACTTTCTACTTTTGTCACGCCTTTCAGCTGGTTAAATATTGCTTCGGTACACCAAAAACAGCCTCCTCCAAAAGTCGCTTTCCTTTCATTACTTTCTACCTTCTTAAGAGCAACAGCATTCATGCAATATCTTAATCCGCCAGGCTCAGGTCCATCGGGAAAAACGTGTCCCAAATGCGCATCGCAGGTATTGCATAGGGTTTCAACGCGCACCATTCCATAACTTATATCCTTGTGGTAAGCAATGGCATTTTCGGTGGCAGGTTGGGTAAACGATGGCCAGCCTGTACCGCTTTCAAATTTTTCATTGGCATCAAAAAGCAATGTACCACAGCAAACACAGGCATATTTGCCCGGTTCAAACAGGGAACACATCTCTGAACTATGTGCCCGCTCGGTTCCTTTTAAGCGGGTAATCCTGAACTCTTCAGGTGTAAGCAACGTATGCCACTCTTCATTTGTTTTTACAACTTTTTTGTCTGGAATAGGATTGCCGGTACTGGCAAACCGTATAACATCAATCCATTTTAGCATTTTAAATTTCCTTTCTTTTTTTACTTTGGATTATGTACTGTATAGTATAAAAAGTATGCCAAATAAGGTTGAGTTGTTTATCAGTAAAAAATCAGCCCTTTTGTCATGTAGCTCAGGAAACGAAAGTCTATAATGTTACAGAAAACACATATAAAAAGAGTCGCTTATAATTAAGCGACTTTTCTTTTTAAAAACTTTTTGCTACCTGATGAGAAATCGCGTTGTTATTTTTATTGCGTAAAGCGTTTTAATCTTTCCTTAATATCCCTTTTTCCACGCTTTCGTTCAACAAGCGCTCCGCATAATTCCAAATTGTGGCAGAACCGTCCTTTATTGCTTTTTTCTTATTATAAACGGTATGGTATTCCACATCATACTCCGCCCATGTACCACCATTGTTGCTCGTATTTTGTAGTAATGGTTCAAAACGGTCCATAGCCCGGGCAAATTTGGCCTCATGGGTATTTCCCTCTTCAAACTCTTCCCAGATTGCAAGGAATTCCCGTGCCTGTTTTTCAGGCAAAAGTCCAAAAATGCGTTTTGCAGCTACTAGTTCCTCTTCTGTATTGGTATGATTTTTTGAGGTATCATATATAAAAGTGTCGCCGGCATCTATTTCTACCAGATCATGTATCAATACCATCTGAACGACTTTAAGCACATCAATAGACTTGTCAGAATGCCCGGCCAGAACCACTGCCATCATGGCTAAATGCCAGCTATGCTCGGCATCATTTTCGTGCCTGTCACTTTGAAATAATCTGGTTCTGCGCTGAATGTACTTTAGTTTGTCAATTTCTTTGATAAAAGCTACTTGCTTTAATAAATCATCTGTATTCATTGTCTTTTCGATATGCTAAATACCTACAAAAGATATTGGTATTAGCTAATTTATTGTTTATTCTCACCCTGTTAGCACTGCTGTACTAATAGCATAAATATACTGCAATTCTAGCTTATACAGTTCGATGTTTTTTAAACTTTTTTAATACAAGCCTCTCACTATAAAACATAAGGTTGTGGTTATATTCGTTTTACATATACTATTTAATTAGCCTTAAAACTAAAATTATAGTTGTGCAACTAAAAAATTAGTTCTATGTTTGATTAATCAATCATCAATCAAATCATGAAACAGTTCATATTATTCTTTACGCTGATTATTGTCAGCCATTTTACATGGGCACAGAAAAGCCAATCGGAACGACTTGACAGTCTTTTTACAGTACTTTATAAACAAAATCAGTTAATGGAACTGCGCTTATAGCAGAAAAAGGCAAGGTTATTTTTAAAAAGAGTTATGGCATTGCCAATGAAGATACCAAAGCCCCAATTAATGAAAAGACACTATATGAGCTGGCATCCTGCTCCAAACAGTTTACGGCTACTGCTATTGTTTTGCTTAAAAGGGAAGGCAAATTACAGTATACCGATAAAATTTCGAAGTATTTGCCGGAGCTTGGTTTTTGGAACAATGTTACGATCTATGACTTATTAAGGCACACCAGCGGCATTCCTGATTTTTTAGCTTACCTGCCAGGTAAATGGGATCACAGCAAAATAGCAGATAATAATGATCTTATTAAAGCATTTGCCACTCATAAGGATACCTTACAATTTGCTCCTAAAAGCAGACATAGTTACAGCAATTCGAATTATATCCTTCTGGCCAGCATAGTAGAAAAGGTATCCGGTAAAAAGTTCCCTGATTTCTTATCGGACAAAATCTTTAAACCTCTAAAGATGAACAATACGTTTGTGTACTGCAGGCATAAAAACCCTAAAAAGATTGACAATTTTGCTTATGGGTATGTGTTGGAAGATGGCGGATTTAAGAAAATCCTATTGGAGAATAGCGAACCCGAAACCTCGGAAGTCTATTATTTGGATGCCATTGTTGGCACTTCAAAAGTACATTCCAATGCGGAAGATCTTTATAAATGGATGACCTGCCTGAAGAGGAATACCCTACTCACAAAGAAAGAATTCGATGAAATGACAGAAATTACTAAAACATCGAATGGTAGAGATATCCCTTACGGATTTGGATTAGACCTCAGAAAAGGTGAAAACAAGTTTACCTTTGGGCATACCGGTAGTTGGGATGGGTATAATACTTTTATGTCTCATGATATGATAAGGGACAGAACGTTTATTATTTTACAAAATTTCCATTTTGGCGCCGTGCCTTACACTAATATATTCCAGATAATGGAAGGTCAGCCGCTCCAATTACAATATCATAAAAAAATTGCACTGTCAGATGATGAAATAGCTCAGTATACTGGTACCTATACCAATGGAGAAGGCGAAACCCATATCATAACCAGTAAAGAAAAACACTTGCTTTATAATACTCCTACTGTTCCCTGGAATATGAGATTCTTTCCTTATTCAGACCATGAGTTTAAAGGAATCAGGCAAGGTGGCGCCGATGCTGTATTGAATTTTACCAGGCTCGACAATGGAGATGTCAAACTTGAAATGCTTCAGAATAAGCAAGTAGTAGGTAGTGGAGTCAGAAAAGGAAAGTAATATGTAAAAATATGGTATTGTATCTAATTTACAGTTTATTAAAAAAGAGGCCAAGTGCCTCTTTTTTATTTCAAACTCTTTAAGATTATTGTTTTTTATTTTGATCTTCATATACAAGATCTATTATTTTTTCAAGTGCTCCTTTAATCTGTTGGGTTCCCTCCTCTTTTGTCAAATCAATTCCACAAAATGTTTCTGCATTCACTCCTTTATACATATTGAGATAATAGATTCCGGAAATTAATAGTGCCATAATTGCTCTGTATTGTCTGGCATTTTCGCTAAAGTAAGGATCTGCAATCTGGCTAAAAAGTTGTTCCCCGTTTTGTTCTCTATCGTCAGCAATAGTTCTTAATGAATTGCGTTTTTCAGCAACTCCCCAAAGTAATATTTTCTGAAGGTTTTTATTGTTGGATACATAGTCAAATTGTTGCGTAAGTAGCTGTTTCGAAAATTCTTGTCCCCCATCTGTAATCTCAGGAGTTGATTGTCCATCTACATTACTCCAAAAATCCAATGAACTTATGTATTCATCGATAAGCTGGTCTGTTCCGCCAAAATAATTATAAATCATTTTTTTATCCACACCGGCTGTGGCGGCAATATCGTTTACTTTTAAACCCGAATAACCTTTAGTCTCCAGGATTTGACCCACGGCATCCAAAAACTTTTCTTTGCTTCTTTCTTTATTCCGGATAATGCCGGCTGCTGCTTTCCTTTCCATATGATTATTAATCTGTTTGCAATTTAGCAAATTTCGATTAAGCTTTAGACACCAATTAGTGTTTTATTTTTATACCTTTGCGGAAAATATACTCTTTACGATGAATCCAATAACAAAAAAAGTAAAAACAATTACATTAATCTTCTTGTGTATTATAGGACAAACAGCAACTGCTCAAAACAAACTGGATGCTTACTTTAATCATCTGGCCGCCAATAACAAAATGATGGGAAGTGTGGCAATTTCATTATATGATAGCATTATCTATAAAAAAGCGATTGGTTATGCCAATGCTGATAGCAAGACAAGTAATACAACTGAAACAAAATTTCGTATTGGATCCATCACTAAAACCTATACGGGTGTATTGGTATTAAAGGCAGTTGAAGAAAAACTGCTTACGCTGGATACAAAACTGAGTAATTACTATCCGGAAGTAAAAAATGCAGAAAAAATAACTATTGAACAATTGCTAAAGCACAAGACCGGGATTTACAATTTTACTGAAATTGAAAATGAAGTTCAATGGGGACAACAATTTCATACACAGCAAGAATTCATAAATTACTTTATCAACCAAAAAAGCAATTTTGAACCTGGCACGGACTACGAATACAGCAATACCAATTATGCTTTATTGGGATTTATACTAGAGAAAATTTATGGCAAGACTTATGCAGAAATTTTAGACGAAAAGATTGTCAAGCCATTGCATTTGCGCAATACCTATTATAGTTTTGAAACAGACGAAGCTAAAAACGAAGCGCTTTCTTATTCTATCCAGGATAAGTATGTTCGAAATGAAATGACTAATTTCTCCAATCATCCGGCAAGTGGTGGAATTGTATCCAATCCAACAGAACTAAACAAGTTTCTTTTTGCCTTGTTTAACGGTAAACTCATTACACCCGAAAGCCTTAAAATAATGCTTCCTGAAGAGAGAGGCACTTATGGTATGGGAATCATAAAATTAAGTTTTAAAAACCCTGAAGGATATACACATAGCGGAAGAGTCGAGAATTATATTTCTGATTATTATTATTTCCTTGAAGAAAACATAGGAATTGTTTCCTTAACCAATGCTGTCAATATCAGCACTGACGAAGTCATGGATTCTATGTTAATGTTTCTTTATAAGCAGGCTCCCAAATTGGCCAATTTTAATGCAACAGCTGAGGTTTCAGAAAAAGATTTCATGCCTATAAAAGGAACTTATCACTTAAAGAAAACTGATGCAACAGTAACTATTTCCTCAGACGGTCAAAACCTGATTTTTCAGGATTCCAGAGCCGGACAGGCGTATGTTCCTCTAAAATATAAAGGAAAAAATGAGTTTGAATATGAAGATTTAAAACTTGTGTTTGTACCTAAAAAGAAAGAAATGATTTTTGAGCAAGGTGGAGTAAAGGTTGTTTATAAGAGGAAGTAGGTAGTTGAGTTAAACTATTATTTAATAAACAAAGGCAATCAGAATGATTGCCTTTGTTTATTAAATAATAGTTGTATATCGAATAAAAATTTATGACCTGATATCAAATTAAAACTCAAAATAATATTATAAATTGTTGATTTTCTGAAAATATAATCCAAAATAATTAGTTACCAACATATCTCTCACACTACCAATTAACCTAATCTTTTATATTAAAAAGATTAAATAAAACTTCCTTTTTCTCCAAAGACTTTATTAAGCTTTCAGCTGCATCTAAATTTTGAATATCATATCCAGTAGTATAAACTCTACGATAATCTTTTAATTGATTCAAAGCATACTTTTTATCATTGAAATAGTTATCAAGAGCAATTTTATAAATGAGATTACTTGACGTAAGCGGCTTATCATCTTTATATCTCTTATAAATTTTTCTCAAATCATTATCTATAGTAGGAACATTCATCTTTAATTTTAGAACCAAAATCATAAAATCCAATGATATATCACTTCTATCTCTTTTTAATTTGTCAACTTGAATAATGGCATTTTCATAGCTCCCAATCTTGATATAAAGTTGAATACTATTATTAATATAGTTTTTATTTTCTGGCGCACACTTCATAGCACTTTCGATGTAATATTGTGCACTATCATTTTCAGATATTACAAATTTCTCTTTATACTTTTGAAAAAATTTCACACATTCTTTATCAGTTTTAATAGTGGTGGTTCTAATATCTGATTGCTTATTTTGACAACTAGAGCTAATTGTTACTAAAAAAATAAATAGTGAAATTTTATGTTTCATATTTTTATTTACTAATATCAAATTGTATATCATCTCCAGATGCTTTATTAGTTGTATTTGCCTTTGTATCAAATTTTAAATTTAAAGATGAACTATTTGTTAAACGTGAAAAAGCTTTCAAAGGTACAAATAAACTGGCTTCTGATGTAGCATGTGATGGAGCATTACTTAACATTGGTGTTCCTATATCTTTAAACGGAGTACTTTCAAAAGTAAATTTTTTGCCCATCGGTGTCCATTCTTTAACACCGAAAGAACCTGATACTCCATTAGTCTGAATTCCTGGTGCAAAAGTTTCTGTTGTAAATCTTGCATTAGCATTTACTCCGGTAATCTCACTTTTGCCACTTATTAATTTTCCATCAGCTCCTGTATTTTCTACATTCATGCTATAATTCACTCGAGTTGTGTTATTAAAGACAACAAGATTAAGAGTTGCACGAGGTTTTTTATACCCATCCTCTCCAAGTGTACCAAAAGCCTCTATTGAATTGTATTTTATTATTTTTGATTTCGGTATATTCATGTTCTTTTGAACTTGTGCTGTTGTTGCACCAATATTAGTCCATTTAGATCCGTTAGTATCAGTAAATCCTTTTGATTTGTTATCAAACCAAACAACACGACCGCCTGCACCTTTAAACCAATCTTCTCCCTGCCTTCCATCTGGATCAACCAAATTGACTGGATTATTATAACAATATCCATACGCATCCATTGTTTGTTCCGCTAATGGATCTACCGAAACAAATATACTCCATTTCGGATCATAATACCTGGCTCCATAATAGTAATTCCCTGTTTCTTCATCCAATTCCTTACCATTAAACTTAAACGGGCTGTTGAATGAATTGGTATGTTCATCTACCAAAGTTTCACCAAAAGGCAGGTATTCCATATGTTGGCTTACTATTCCAGCTGCATTGGTGATATAACTGGAGCTTCCTAAATGGTCAGGATGAAAATAATAAGTATTCAGGTCATTTGGATCATGATAGAATTTCGTAATTTCTCCTTCTATCACCGGCACAAGGTCAGGATTGCTTAATCCAAATTTAGTGTATATTCCCGTTAACGCAATTCCGGCACTGTCTACTTTGGCCGTGCTTAATGCGCGTATTTGAGAATCGCTTATATTAAGCTGGGCTGCCGGTAAAAAGTTACCCGGATAAACTCCCATTTCCTTGCAGGTACCCGTCTTGGCACTTATTCGCTCATTGCCAACATAGTAATGCTTTGTATAGGTCATGACATCTACCCTGTCGCCTGTAAACGAATGTCGTACTTTACCCATCAAAAGACCACTCGGATAAATCATGATGTTGTCTTTTGAATTTTGGGCCGCTTTTTTGGCATTCGAAAAAATGTCCATACGATCCATATTGTATCGTATTATACGATCACCACCCGAATAGGAATAAACAGCTATCGGATGATCGGTGGTTTCATCCGGTTTTAAATTTACTCCCATCAATCGGTTTTCTTCGTCCCAAAGGTTTTTACGAAGGCTTGTTTTTAGCTCGCCTACTTTTTCCTTTATTTCAAGCTGATTACCATTGGCATCGTATAGAACTTCTTTTCGCTTTATACGTGGGTCTTCCGGTTGCAGACCACCTTCCCATGAAGGAGATTCTATAATAGTTCTTGGTGCATGTGGTTGCAGGTAGCCATAGCCATTTCCTGCAACAAAAGCTCCTTTGCCATAATCCGAGTAATCCAATATGTAACTGTTTTTATATACAGGTGCCTTATGCGTTGCAGGAGTATTATAACCATCTGTTAGTAATTGTCTTTGTGACTGTGTTTTTTTCTTAATGGTATGATCTAAATTATACTCCATAGTAAGCTCATACTCCTGTCTTAAAAAGGGCGTAGAAATATCATTAGAACCAGTATAATTACCTTTTGCGGTAATAAGGCGGTTGTATGCATCATAAGTATAGGTATGGTTTACCGGACCTCCTATCTGACCTGAAAGCGGAAGGCTGTTGTGTGGCTGATCCGTAACTATACCCGTTATATTGGAAATTGCGTCATATTCATAGTTCTTGGTTATCGAAAAATCTACAAAGTCGTTTGACAGCATATTCATCCTGCGTCTTATGTCATAGCTATAGCTGGTTTTTGTTCCATTGCCATGAATAATCAGATTACGCTCTCCATAATCGTTATAAGTAATGGAAGTCAATATAGGCTTAAGATCCGGTATATCATCTATTTTACTATCAATAGAGTGTAACGTTCCGCCTATGTTATAATTATAACTAACAACTTCCCTGTCAGGATATGTAATTTCCTGAACCCTGTTCCAGCTGTCATATTTCCATTCTGTTAAAAACCAATACGATTGGTAGCCGGCAACTGCAACCGAACGCAAATTACTGATTACCTCACCCATTCGCCCATAGCCAAAAACCTGAATACCCGTAGCGTCTTCCTGATACAATAAACGACCTATCGCTTTTCCGTCTACTGCAGTAGCATCATTTGGAGAACCATAGGTGTATTTTACTCCATTTAACGGATTTTGAGGATAGGTTATCTTGACAAGCCTACCAAAATCATAGTCGTACTTAATTTTAAGTCCTCCGGCAAGAAGCAGATTTGAATTGCTCTGTTCTATCATGTTGCCAGATTTGTCATATTTAAAAGTAACAACGCCACGATCCGGATGCTGCATTTCCGTTTTCCGGCCTGCGAGGTCGTATATATTACCTGTAATAAATCCGGCATTATTGATAACATGGGTTAATTCATTAATCGCATTATATTCAAGTTTTGTCGTGATTTCACCATTCTGAACTGTTTTTCTCTGACGTCCCCTTATGTCTGTATAGGTGTCATTTCTTTGAGAAAGTTCATTGACTGTTTTCTGGACAAATAAATTTCCTTCAATACCATAGCTAATGCTGGAACTTAGACTTTCACCCGGCTGTCTGATCTCTGTTACCCTATCCTTAGCATCATAGGCCATTTCTACCGGTTCCGGTAATGACGACGGACTGATAGCATAATAAGTTGTTGCATTTTGAAGGTTATACGGATCTCCTGCCGGCGAATATGAATTTTCAACTGCTGGCAAATAACTCTTAAGCGTACGACCAAAGGCATCTTTTGTTTCAAAACCGCTAATCATCCATTTAAGATTATCGGACAAATGCGTTTTTTTCAGCTGTACCGCTTCTCCAAAACCATCTACTATGCTTATTGTTAACAAATGATTCGTGCTTTCTGTGCTATAAAGCGGGGCGTATTCCGGATCAAAATGTCGGGTAACGGCATAATGTTGGGAGTTTACCGGCTGGTTTCCGCCCGGATTAATCGCTAAAAATTGGTTCTGGGCGATTAGCATATATTCCGTAGGATGTAATTTCCCAATGATAGGGGCTTCTTTTTTATACTCCATACGAATGGTCCATGCACTATTGGCAGGAGTTTCAAGTGCCAGCTCATTCGGTGCAGTAACTTCAACTATTCTTCCTCTGTTATCTATTCGGGTACGCATGGACTGACCGTTTTTATCAGTAGTAAACACCGGAATCCCAAACAGATAATTATAATTTGTCGTTGAAGTTTCGCCAAAAGAATTACCAAAGTCTGTTGGGTAAGTATTTACAACATCGTCATAGCTTATCGTCTTGACATAATGGTCGCCCTGCGCATTTTTATTATCCAGTTCATTTACCTTAAACAAATTCCCGAAAGTATCATATTCAAAACTTACATTATTATTTTCATTCAGATTGAGTTTAGTCGTAATCTGTTCCAATTTGCCATAAGCATTATAGGAAGCCGTCCTTTGACGGAATAACTTGTTGTCACTGTTTTTATAAACGGATATATTTTTAGGAAAACCTATACTATTTTCAAGACCCGGAATCGAGGCATGGTATTCAATTACACTTCTATAGGCATCATTTACACCTTCTCCTTTATCAATAAAAATTGTGAGATTTCCACGGTTGTCATAATTTACAAATTCCTTAACTGCCTCCAGCTTGTTACTGCCTTCGTAGGAAGTTGAAGTCGTTTTTGCTACAGCTACCAATAATCTGGACTGGTCCAGCAAGGCATTACTGTTGTATATCACATTAGATTGCAGGAAATTAGTTTCTGCTGTTGCATTCATATTAACAACAGGAGTGTCCGGATCAAGCAAATTAAATAATTTCTGCTCCTCAGATAGTTTCTGACCTGATTGATCATAAACAATACTTCCTTTTTCTATTCCGCTTAAGTAATAATTTTCGTTATGGTATGATTTTACCACCGTGCGATAGGCAGTACCTAACGCGGCAGGGTCGATCTGTTTTAATGTAACCGTACCGTAGCCTAAAAATTCGCGTTCTCTTCTGTCGTGTTTTGGATTAGTATAAGAAATTACGGCCAGACTTTTATCAGTTTTGTATGCATTATCGTCTATAAAACCATCATGAGTCTCAATTTTGGTTACTACCCACTTGCTTTGAGGCATGTCATAGGTGTTTCCATTTCTGTTATAATCGACACTCCAGCTTCCTCCTAACGGAGTATTTACTTTTTTAAGTAAATATGTCTTTCCTATAGTGTTTAAGTTAACGGATATATTACTATTATTGGTAGAGCTCCCCCTACTTATTACATCAGGCAATCCGTCTCCATTTATGTCCTGGATTGTCCTGATTTTTTCATTATAGCTTGCATTGGCTGCTGCGGAACCTGTGAATACAAATTTCAGATTAAGGAAAGTTATGCCAAAACCGTAGGTATAAGCTGCAAAAACATTACCTGAAATGCTTTTATCTTCTTCTGCCTTGTCACTATCATGAAAAATTTTCATTTCTGTATCAAATCCATTACCTGTATTTAAATAATAGCTATACTTTCCATCTCTACTGATAAGCAAGTCCGGTAATCCATCTCCGTTTACATCAATAATCATAGTATTGACATTTGCCGTGCTTGACGCTGATCCAAAGCCAAAAGCAAATGATTTGCCTACTGAAAAATCCGGATTTGCACTAACGCTGTTTTTTCTGCTACTTGCTATAAGATAGAAATAACCGCTCCCCCATACTATCACATCACTAAATCCATAACCGGTATTAAGCCATACCTCAACACTCGCATCAGCAACTCCTGGAATACCGCTTCCCTTATTGACCCTTACTTTATCAAGTAGTCCGTCACCATTCATATCGGCCCATAACTTTGAGTTCTGTGATGTTCCTTCACTTTTGTTTATACCTGAAGTAACATTTGTGTTGGTACTATTAGTACTCGGACTTGAGGCTGTAGAACCCGTTGAACCACCTGTTGGAGCCGGTGAGCCTCCTGTTGCACCTGTTGCGCCTGCTGTTGCACCTGCTGTACTATCTGCTGCACCTGTTGAAGCTGGTGTACTGGTTTTAGGTTTTTTATCTGTCTCTGCTCTTTCAGTAGAACTAGGCTTGAAACAAGCAATTGTTGCACCGGCAGTAAAATCATTGCTATCGTCACCAGACACAAAATGGTCTGTATTATCCACTGAAGTAGCTAACAGCATACCCAACATATTTGTATACTGAATTTTACCTTTGGTGATAAGATCAGGATAACTATCTCCGTTAAGATCTAAATATTGAGTTATCACATTTGAAGTAGCTTCACTCTGTGTTCCATTAGCTCCAAGAATACCGATGCCAACATTACCCGACACTGAAGTTCCTTTAGATTCTGAGATTTGTCTCATACCTAAAAACACTCCCGCCCCTGGTGATACCAAAGATTGAGGGTCGATATATACGTCATAAAGATTTCCCTCTCCAAAACGACCAAGAGTAGCCGTTAACTTATCATCTTTATATCCATATGTCCCGTTAACGATTGTATTACTTGCATATTTATTGTTCTGATTTTGAGAATCATAATATATATATCGAATAGCATTGTCGCCAATAGACATTTCATTAGGGTCTTGATCAAAGTTAATATTCCCATTGCCTGCCTGTATTGTTTCATTAAATAAGTTTAATTCAATCGGGCCATCAAAATAAGTCAGATCGCTCAAATTTGGGATATTTCCTTGATTATCGCGTTGGAACTTTATACCTCCATTATAGAGGAATTGTCCCCAACCTCTATAAGTAATCCCATATGTCTGAGGTTTTATAGCCATAAAAGGCCTTTTCAATGTAATTCCACTAAATGAGTATCCGCCTATATCAGGATGCAGTTTTAGACTTATGTTGACACTATTATTGGCTAACCTTGTATCATTTATATAAAATGCCGAATAGATTTTGCCACCGCTGCTAACAATATCTTTTATTGTTTGTTTACTTATATCAAATTTACTGTCAACGGCAGGGATAACAATATGATATGGGTTTTCTGAACGGGTATAGAAGTAATTACCATTGATGTCTTTATATACATAAAATCTTTTGGCATTTAACACTTTAACAATGCCGCCTATTTCTCCTTTAGTAACCCAGTTTATTTGTACTGGAAATTGGTTATCTTCTAATTCGTTTAATTGTGGTTCATGATCAAACAGATTATGGCTCATTTGCATAAATGCAGTGTGCGCATCAGCCGGATAATCAATTACAGGTTCTATCAGCAAATCATTGTCTATCCAATATCTTGCCTGATTTATATTATCATCAAAAGCCATGTAGTCAACGCCCGGATAATAAATTTTTGAATCACTATCTGTATAAAATGGCTTCCATTTAATGGCGCCCCAGTCTACATTAGAATTACTTTCGACATAAAAAAAGAATACGTCTTTATAACCTTGAGGCGGACTTATGTAATCTGAAAAAGGAGCGCTACCACCTGAATAATCATTATTCAGATGATTATAGCTCACAGTCCAGGTATTCAAAATTGTTTCTGTACCCTCTTCCAGGTTTATTCGTTTCTTTTTAATAATAAATCTTAAATCATCTGTTGGAAGTACCGTAAAAGAAGGCAAATTATAATTTATAGTAATGCTTCCGTTTTTGATTTGTTCCATGCCGTCATTATTGATTATAAAATCCTGCTGAGCATCATAAATATGGATTTTTTTACCATTATCATCATTGCCTGTACTTAAAGGCAATACGCTGGTATTGGTATAGACTATTCTTGGATTCCACTCTATTTCACCTCCATAGCCATAATCCTTATTATGTATTCTAAAAAACAGCTTATCTCCTTTATTAACTGCCAAACCATCATAACTAATTGTGTTTGTCTGGTTTTTGTTGATCAGATTACTTGTAAGCAGGACTTCTGCAGAATTTCCCATCTGCGGAGTACCGCGCTCAACTGTCAATCGAAATGTATTTTCTTTATTATCCTGAACATTCTTGTCAATCAATGTCGCAAGGCTTTCTATATTTACAGTACCTTGATAAGGAGCCTGCCATACTTTAACATGATCAAACTGGGGATGTTCTTCTCTGACTTCATTCAATGTTTGTAAATTAAGTGACGAAATGAGTGATGGATCAACTGTTCCTGATGTAATTTCATTTTCAGAAAAAGTTATACTAGGTTCAAATTTCCTCATGAAATCATTACCATTCTGGGATTTATTAAACCATACTTTCCCATCTTTTACCAAATCAGGCAATCCATCTCCGTTAAAATCAGTAAAATAACTATCTGTCTCCGATGTTGTCTTACTCCAGTTTTTACCTATACCTACACTAGCCAGTTCTTTGAAACCTGCATTTAAATCGACTCCTGCGCCAGTGGTTTTTGATTTTGTTTTATTTAATTTGCTGATTCCATCTACAAGAAGTGGCTCCGCAAATCCATTTCCGGTATTGTATCTGTAAAAGATACCCTCATTATTCTTGAAAATTTTATCCGGTAGTCCATCACCATTTAAATCCATAAAACTGATTCTGGCATCCTGATTGCTTTGACTGTAATTAATTGTGCCTCCTAAACTATTTCCAACACTCATTACGTTTAAGCCAATACCAACTCCTGCTCTCAATCCAAAAGAATAACCGGAAGATACAGATGTTCCCAAAAGCGAACCATTAGGAACCAAGCCCTGAGTTACTCCGGATAAATCTTGTAATGGAGAAGAAAAGTTGTCATTACCTCCAGACCAAGGTGTTGATTCAGTTGATATTATATTGGTATTTGCATAATCATGTTCCTTATAATATTCGAGTGAATTGCTGTAGAATACCGAACCATTTGTGTCAAACTCCGAAATTCTTACAAGCTGTTGTTTCTGAAATTCTTTTTGTTCATAATCAAAACGATAGGACCGTATTCTATCTATTTCTCCTTGTTTAAACAATGAAATATGCACTTCTGTCAAAACATCATCAATGATCTGAATATATCCATTGCGGGCATTTACCATAACATCTTTTCTTGCTACAGTTGCATTGCTTACTACAATTTCATTATTTATATCGTTCAAATTGGTGGTGTACTCATTCCTCTTAAAATCGACTTCATAATAGTTACTTAAATTGGCATGTTGGGTATATCTTATTTTATCAATATAAAATTCCTGGCCTCTAACGGTAGAACTGCCAATTTGCTTTTCATTTTTAGTGTAAGTATATTCTATAAAGTTTCCGTATGAATCTTGCACTCTGGTAATTGCCCAATATGCAATATTTCCGCCCACTAGACCATTTGAGGTAATTATTGCATTCGTATTAAGTCCTGTTTGCGTATGGCCTCCATAAAATGTTTTATTTCCTGTCTTGTCCGTAACTTCCCACCAATAGTTAGAAGGATTTGAACCATGACGGACAATTTTTTGATAGCTTCCTTCTTTTCTTTGGTAAAATACCCTCTCTCCTTCTCTTGCTATAGTAGCCTGTCGGTGAGGATTGGTGTAGGTTGTTCCGTTTTTAAGTACCAGATCAGCTCCGTTGAGTGAATACAATTCAGATTCATAACTTCCGTTAAATGTTGGCGCTCCCCACTTTGTATTGAGGCTAATGCCCGGTATTGATAAACCCCAGCCAATTCCCATCCAGCCATTGCCTCCTTCGCTGCTGTAATTAACATCCAGAGAAGGCTGCATTCCGTTTCTTCCCTGCGGAAGTTTTAAGGGAAAACTCGTTGTTACAGTTCCAACACTATTCGGACTAGGAGGCTGAATACTAACTATGCCTTCTGCCGGATTGGCATATTTCATATCAGAAATCATCGTTGGTGCAAAATCTCCAGTTTCAGGAGAATCAGGCACTTTAATAACCCCATTAATATAATCCGTATCACTACTATAAACGGTAGAGATTATTTCTTCATTTTCAAGGTCTAAGCTATCAACTTCGAGGGCTTTCCAGCTGCGGTGGTTTTTATCAAAGTAAAAAGTCTTTATATCACGGGCCGTATATCCATCCGGCAATTCCTTTGCATCATATTTTATATGAAGCTGCATAGGAACGCTGTCTAAAATATTACGCTTTTTTACTCTATAGGCCGAATATGTTCCTGCAGTAACATTTTCAATATCATCATTTAATGTTTTTATGTCTTTAAACTTTAAACCTTCAATAACCAAATGTCCATTTCCATTGAGTAATTGCTTGTTTTCAATATTTATTTTTATGTCATTATAAACAATTGGTTGAGAAGCAAAATCGCTCATTGAATACAATTTTGCCGTATTTTCTAATACCGATTCTGTAAATTGATACACTGCATTATTTTGCTGATATACGACCGGGAAACTAGCTGTATTCTTTTTAGTATCCTTGCCTGTATAATATACTTTTACTTCTTTTAAATCTTTAGAAGCGTTATTTAGTATGTATTCAAAAACTCCGTTATTAACCGGAACTATTTCTCCCATAATTTCAACACTCTTTATCTCCGGGCTAGAAACTGTACCCGATAAATAAAGGCTTCCGTTAAAATTTAAAAGTGTTTTGTTGAGGTGTATAACTTTAGCACTTTTTTCTTTTAATTCAATTCTCAGGTTTTTAATTTTATACTGATAGGTTTCTTTTACTCTTCGATTAAAAAAGATTTCATTACTACCAGATTTTAACTGGATAGTTGACAAATCTTCTCGAACTGGCAACCATTTATTGGTTATCGAAACTATTTTCCCTCCATAAGATGGGTAGCCGTTAATACTTTTTGTGGTATGAGAAGCATCTGCCACACCATACAATTCATAAACTAATGTAGCCTCATAGTTTTCTGTATCAATATAGTCCGGAATATGTACTGTAAAAAAGTTGTCATACGGATTTTCACCTTCTGATTCGAAAGCCTTACCAATGGTTCCGTTTTTCTCAGTTGCATAGAAAACGGCAGCTGTTTTTTCAGATTTACTATGGGTTGGCGATGCTGCATGGTTATATGCATTTGTAGTAGCTTCATCACTAGCTGTTTCTCTACTATCATATTGATAATTCCTCTCATTGGCCTTAGCCGCATTTCTCATATTAAGATGACTTACCACCATTTCCTGCAAAGGCTGTCCAAAAACAACCAAATTGCTCAAAACAGAGCTAAACAATACTTTTACTGTTAGAGAATTTCTCAAGCTTTTAAAATGTTTTGCTCCCATAGTTATTTGATGATGATTTTGTCCGTTAATTGAGTTCCATTATTGGTTTTAGTGTAGATTAAGTACATCCCTGCTGTTGAAAGAGAAAAAGGTACCGTATAGGTTGATTTTCCTGAAATTGATTGCTTATGGAGTATGGCTCCGGTAGGACTAAAAATTTCAATTGTTCCTGAAAACACCTCACTTGAAGTTACTTCATAATAGAAAGTAGCACCCGATTCGCTTGGATTTGGATATACTTTGGCATTAATAAATTTTGGATCTTTTTCAGGTTCTGCCTTTACATCATCTTTTACTCGGGTAGTAAAAGAGGTATCGGTACTTATTATTCCTCCATACTTAGTCATTCCAAAGAATTCAGTAACCTCACATCCTGTCTGTAGGTTTTTAATTTTCACCTGAAATTCATTGTATCCACTTGCATTTAACGGAAAAGCAACTTCATCAATTACTGTTTGTACCGTAGACGAATAGATATTCATTGAATTTCCGTTCATAAACCACTCATAAGAAACATTTGGGTTTGTTACCAAAGCTCCTGCATCTAAAATTATATTTTCGCAAGAGAATGTGCGATAAGACGAAGAATAATTGTATCCGTAGTCTGTACAATTTTGTTGTAGCTGGGCTGTTAAATTCAACTGCATTCCTCCCAGATCTTGTACCATTACAGTAGTTGTGAAAACTTCACCATTGATATCTGTAGTTGTTATTGTACGCAAGCCGAAATCAATGTCAGAAAAAACAAAATTTTCTGTATTATGCACCTGATAGACCGTTTGACCCGATCCTGTAATAACAGTTGTAAAAGGCGCTATTCCTCCATTTAAATGAAGGGAAATCACTCCTGATGGATTTTGGCAATCTACTATTTGTGTTGCAGTACCTGAAAATTGATAACTGATTAAAATCGTATCCGTTTTCTCACACATATGATTTCCGCTCAGAACTTTTACTGTATATTCTCCTGGCTTGTCTACCGTTAAAGTAGCTCCATAATACTCTAAAAGTACATTATTGCGATACCATTTATAAGTAGCCTGGGGATCACTTACATTCTGGCCTGCGTTCAGTGTAATTTGCTGTAAATTGGCACTCAGTACCTGATCAGGTCCCAAATCAAGATTCATTTGAGGCGATACAACCGGTACGCTAATTTGTCGTTCATATCCTGAAGAATCTACAACCCTTACCGTATAGGTGTCTGGAGCATTTACATTAAATGAAAGTGTTTGTCCTTGAACACCAAAACCCTGGACATAACCATTTGTATTGCTAACTGTTACTTCAAATGGTGCATTCCCACCTGTTATGACAGCCACTGCTTTTAATTTATCATTATCACAGTTTGGATCAAATCGTACCTGTACAATCATTTTTGGCCCTATTCCAAAAGTAAACTGATCATAAATACTCTTGTCCTTATCAAAATTAAAACGGGAAACATGTATATAATTTCCTGTTAGATCTGTACTAGTATCATAATAGTCGACATATTGGCTGGTAAAACTAGAAACCTGGGTATTCTTTGCAAATTTATCATGAAGCATCCAAACCCTTAGCGATTGATCATTTTTCAAAGGTACTATCATTGCTTTAGGCAACTTTAGTTTTAAAAACATAGGAAATTCCGATGTAGTAGTTCCGGTACTTTGCGCCAACCATTTTCTTCTTAATACTCGTACATCGTGAGCATTCACCTCCAACAAAGTATCAGGCGTACCATTATCTCCAAAAACAATAAAGTGGTTGTTAGGAATACTTACTGTTTCCTGTTTAATAACATTATTTTCGCGTATTGGAGAAACAGCCACTACTAAATAATCCTTATTGTGTGAACTTTCACTCTGTAGCTGGTTCAGTGCTGAAATATCGTCCCGCCCGATACCAAAAATACGATTACTGAATTTTAAGTTTTTTTCACTCCAGTATACTAAATTTTTGGAGTTTCTATAGGGTTTAGACATCTCTAAAGTTAACCCATATTTTAAGGCAAGATAGGACTCAACCCTACTCCTTTCATTAGCACTAAGCTCAAAAGGAAAAGAAATAAATTCTGGAAAACTACCGGCATAATGCAAGGCATCGGTTAATTCGTTGGTAAAGCTTTTTCCTATAAAAAAAGTACTTTCCCCTTCTTTTCCATAGCTTTTAAATTTTTTATCACTCTGGTACATATTCCAATGATAAAAACTAATACTTGCAGGATTTGTAGGTTCATAAGGTACTAACCGTTTATTAAAATAGGTATTAGTTGCAGCCAGATCAAAACGATTCTTTACAAGAGAATCCGTCTGTGGCAAGTTGGCAAGCAGTTCGTTCCAATTTACGGTTAAGTGTGAAAAATTTGTGCCGTTTTCTTTGGGTTCGCCTACAAAAAAAATATTACGAGCTGTAGTAATTTCTAAAGCTGTGTTATAGGATAGACATAACTGTTCAGCATCTATTGAAGGATTAAAATTAAAAAAGCCTTTATTGTTGCCGTAAGGCTGGCATTGTAGTATTTTAATTTCTGCATTACTATGATTTTGAAAAATCTGTGCATCTAACTGCTCATGATGTACTATATACCATGCTTCTGCCCCTGCTACTCCTCCTGGAAAATATTGTTGTGAAAAAGCAGTGATAGTAAATAAAAAAAATAGTAACTGGAAGATAATTTTTTTTTCCATATAGCTTAATTGATTAATATTGTTATTTAGATAAATAATCCTTTTATAAAACTATATGGCGACAAAAAATTAGAATAACTATGTAAATTTTTTCTGATTAATAAAAAATTAAATATCTGAAAATTAGCACCTAATATAGACACCCAAAAATCACAATTAACATTTTTTTAACAAACTGATAAACCTATAATAACAACAGCTATCCAGAGCATTTTAATATGCATGCATAATTAAAATGCTCTGGATAAAATTAATTTTACTTAAAAAAATAGTGAGAAAAGAGCTACCAAGTCCTAAATTAATATAAGGATACTCTTATAAAACCAAAATTAAAAACACTGGATTTTGGAAATTAAAAATCACGATCTATTTCATTGGAATTGAAAAATGCAAACATTTTTGGGTAATGTATCAAGTTTAATGATACAATAATTATCAATATTTAACAATCTGTAATTACTAAAAGGTTAATAGGAAAAAATGATAGAACATTTTCTTATTACAAAAAACTAAACAGTTATAAAAAACGGAACTACTAATATTCTGAAGGCTTAAAAAAGCAAAGGCAACCCAAAGGCTGCCTTTACTTTTTTTAGAACTCTCAATTCAAATGATATCAAATAGGGATCCATTTAAATAATTCAGAAACTAATCCGCTTTTCTTATTTACCCGTTACTAACTTTGCCACAACTTCTTTCTTTTCATTATCAAGCATAAGGCTGTTGTTTTCTATACGGTAGCTTTTTACCTGTTTGAATGCTTTAAAGAACTCAGATTCGATACCTAGATTTGGACAGGCCATCATAGTAGCTCCACCTTCAGACAATTCTATATTGTTAGCATCTTTTAATTTATAGCTGCCCGAAAAATTGTTACAGCCTCCATTTCCGGTCATTTTACCCGTTTCTTTATTAAAAATTATCAGTGGTTCTTTTTTAAAGGTGGTATCTAATACAATAGCTTTACCATTCAATTCCTGAAGCTTCCATTCTTTATCAAATAGATCTATGGCCGTTGTAGCTGCAGCCGGTTGTACTTCCTCAGTAGTAACGCTTTCTTCTGCTTTACTTTCTTCTTTTTTATTACAGGCAAATGCTGCAAATGCCAATGCAATAATCAAAATGCTTTTTTTCATACTCTTTGGTTTTAATTGTTAGTAATTTTATAGGTCATTATTTGTTACTTACATCAGTATGTTATTCTTGCGGTAATCGATTTACGATCAGAAACTTTATTTTTTCAAAGCTTTTAGAGCATCCAAATATATTTTCTGTATGCTTTTTTTCTCTTCCTTTTTACTTAAGCTATCTATGGCAGGCAATAAATCTTTATTGTATTCGGTCTTTAATTTTAGTATCTCGCCCAATGCAAATGCAGAACTCCAACGTACAACAGCTCCTTCATGTTCTGTATTAATAAGTAAATGGATAATTGGAGTTTTCAGCCTCGTGCTAAACAGGTGGGCTATATTGCCTATTACTTTGGCACTTTCCCATTTTATTCTTGGTGCCTTAGAGGTAAGTGTCTCGGTTACAAAATTTAATACATTCTCATCTGCAATTTCCGGATGCTGTTTCGTAGCATATTCTATCGCTTCTATACAGGTTCCCTTTACAGGATCTTTTTGTTTTTCTGCAAAAACAATCAACTCATCAATTGGCAAAGATTTCTCCATAATCCATTTGCTGATTATTTCTGTTTTTTCTTTAGACTTTATCGTCTTATCTTTTAAAAGTTCATCGATTGTCATTTGCCTTATGTTTGTGATTATTTCACTTAAATAAACAATATATCCTAACAAATTTATTAAAAACTTACATATGATAAACATTTGTTTTTAGGACAGACAAAAGAATAAAAACAAATGTCCTAGCGATAACAGAAACATTTTTATAACTTGCGTAAAGGCTAATAGTTCAACCATGACATCCAAACAAGACACCCAAAAACGAAGCGAAGAAATTACACAAAACTATTTTCAGTTTTTGGACAGACATATAACCGATGTCGTTTTAGGCAAGACAACAGACTTTATGGAAATCAACCAGATTGCCAGCGAATTATTTATTTCACACAAGCACCTGACTGATACTATCCAACAGGAAACGGGGCATCATCCTTGCCACTTTTATGATATGAAAATTATCGATCAGGCTAAAAAAATGCTGGAAGAAACAACCCTTCCCGTCTCAGAAATTGCTAAAATACTTACCTATGATCCTTCTAATTTTTCTAAATTTTTCAAGAAATTTACTGGTCAGGCACCAGGAACATATCGGAAAAACATAAGTTAATTATCGTAAATTAGACCTTTAATACTCTGCGGCTTTGCGAGCAGATATTTTCACGCAAAGCCGCAGAGTCGCACTCTCCCTTTGCAAGAGCCATTAAACATAAAATAGAGCACTTGGTAAAACTTCCGAAAAGTTCACCATAATATAAAAGTCCACTCTTCCCACCTTTGTCATATAATTTGTAACTCATTAAACAACAAATACAATGGTAAGAAATGATTTAAAAGGAAAAGTGGTTTTGATTGCAGGTGGTGCAAAAAACCTGGGAGGTTTATTAAGTCGTGATTTTGCAGCTAAAGGAGCTAAAGTGGCAATTCATTACAATAGCAGCAATACAAAAGCCGATGCGGAAAAAACATTGGCAGAAATTCAAAATGCCGGCGGAACAGCTTTTTTATTTCAGGGAGATTTGACAAAAGTGGAAAATATCAAAAAACTTTTTGAAGAAACAAAAACAAAATTCGGAGGCATTGACATTGCTATCAATACGGTAGGAATGGTACTGAAAAAACCTTTTTTGGATACAACAGAAGCAGAATATGATACTATGTTCGATATCAATTCAAAAGTGGCTTATTTCTTTATACAGGAAGCAGGGAAAAATCTGAATGATAATGGTAAAATCTGCACGATTGTAACTTCGCTTTTGGCTGCTTATACAGGATTGTATTCGACCTATGCCGGAGCAAAAGCGCCTGTAGAGCATTTTACAAGAATGGCTTCAAAAGAATTTGGATCAAGAGGAATTTCAGTAACCGGAGTTGCTCCCGGCCCAATGGATACACCTTTTTTCTACGGACAGGAAAACGAGGATGCGGTGGCCTACCATAAATCGGCTTCTGCTTTGGGCGGCTTGACTAACATCAAAGATATCGCTCCTTTGGTTGAATTTCTGGTAACCGATGGATGGTGGATTACTGGACAAACCATCTTTGCAAACGGCGGATACACAACCCGCTAATTTCTACTAAAATATTCCTTTTTTCGGGAATCAATCATAAACTCTGGCTATACTTCTTTTCAAAAAAATTGGTATAGTCAGAGTTTTTTATTTAAAAACAATTGAAGCATTTTATCATTTGAAATCAAATATTTCTTACTAAAAAGGAATATATTCAAGAAAAAAATTACCTTTAACCTTCCAAAGCGCACCCAGGCCCTACCAAATCTTCAACAATTAAAACTTAATATTATGAATGCTTCAATTTCATCAGGCAAACTGACGCCCGTGAGCGCACAGCAGATTTTACAAATTAGTAGTGAAACCTTCAACATTATTGGCGTAACCGAACCTTCAATAATTTTGACTCCTATGGTTTCTGCCGAGGTCGATTGGACCGACAAAGGCCCTCTTTTAAATGTAAAAATGGTAATCCTTATTCCAAAAACACTTTTGGGAAAAGCTCCTATTGAACTTTTTATTGACCTGGATAATGCCCTTCCAAACGAATTAAAATTTGTGCTAAAATATGAGAGTTCCGAAAAATCTCCTAAAGAGTATCTGGCCTGGTTTATCAGCTATGCGCATGAGATAAAAAAAGGTGAAGAGCAATTCACAAGCATTAGGACATTCGTACAAGACTCGGATCCTGATGATGCAAATCCAAGAACTTCAAGAGGTACAGTAACTCACGTATTGCAAAGCTAGGAACAGAATTATTGCCACTACACCACCCTTTAATGATGTCCAGGATTAAACCAGCGCTTATTGTCGTATTCCTTTTTCTGGCTTTTTCTCTTTTTTCCCAAGAACAGAATAACAATCTCTTGGATTCAGAAATCAGGAAAATAGCACTTGAAAATAAGGACAAGACTGATTTTTATAAAGCGCAAGCTTTCTTTTTAGAAAAAAACTGGGATTCTACCCTGGTATATTCCATGAAACATCTGGCACATGCTGGTCATCAGGAACTCGCAGATTACTGCCACTATTTTAGGGCATTTAGTTTCAAAAACAAAAAATTGCTTCAGCAAGCCCGAAAGGAATTTTTACAGATTTCGAAAAAGTTTCGTTTTTACTATAAAGTCAGGCTTTATCTGGGTGAAATTGCCTTAGAGGAAAGCAATAGCGAACTGGCAATCCGCTATTTCAAAGAAATAGAAAACCTCCCGGAAACCGGCAACTATGATTTTAAAAGAGGTGTAGTGTATCACAATCTTGGTGTATGCTATCTTCACCAAAAAAGATACGATCAGGCTGATGCCTATTTTTCTAAAGGCGCAGAAGTCATGCAGGCAGAAAAAGATACAATCTCCTTAATTGGTTCGTATATGAATATTGCAAACCTTTACTACGAACAATACAAAGACAATCTTGCTATTCCGTATTTTGAAAAAGCCTATTCCCTATCCAAAAAGATTAAAAATGTAGAATTAAAGCAGAATGCTGCGCTGAATATGGCAGTCGTTGCAGAAAACAACAAGAATTTTCCTCTTGCCTTAACCTACAGAAAAGAATACGAAAGCTGGAGAGATTCTCTAAATGACCAGAACAAAGTATGGGCGATTGCAGAACTGGAAAAGAAATTTACCGTCAAGCAGAAAGAAAAGGAAATTGGCATTCTGGAAGCTAAAAATAAGGTGAAAATTGCTGAAAGAAATGGCTTTTTCTATTCTTCTTTACTGTTGTTGGTTTTGTTTGGAACAGGTATTTATTTCTATAGACAGAAAATAAAAAGCAACCGCATCATTCTATCACAAAAAAACAAACTCGATGAATTGAATGCTGCCAAAGACCAGCTTTTTTCTATCGTCAGCCATGATCTCCGTTCGTCTGTCAATGCACTAAAAACCAGCAACTCTAAGTTAGCAGAAAGTCTGGAAAGCAAAAATTTCGAGGCACTTGACAAACAACTTCAGAGCAACAGTGCTATTGCACACAGTTCGTATAATCTGCTTGACAATCTGCTGCATTGGGCATTGCTCCAAACAAAACAGCTTTATTTCCATAAAGAATCGGTACACTTGTTTTCTGTCGTACAGCAGATGGAATTTAATTACAAGCCACTTATGCTAGAAAAAAATATAAGTTTTGAAAACTCGGTTCCAAAAGCATTATTCGCCTATGCCGATTTAAGTTCTTTAAAAATAATCCTGCGAAACCTGATTGACAATGCCATCAAATTTTCCAGAGAAAATGGTCAGATAACAATTCATGGCAGTTCTTCAGAAGATTTTTGTACCTTGACCGTTGAAGATTCCGGACAAGGAATGAGCCAGGAAATAATCAGCCAGCTTTTGGATCAATCGGCACTGGTATCTAAAAAAGAAAATCCTGAAAAAAGCGGAACCGGATTGGGTATGCAATTATGCCTGTCAATGGCACAGAAAAACGAAGGAAAATTACTTATTGAAAGCGAAGAAAATAAAGGTACAAGGATTAGCATACAACTCTTAAAGGCAAAGAAAAATGAGTAAGGTAAGCGTATTGATTATTGAAGATACACCGGCAGAAAGCGAGGCACTTGTCAAAGTACTCACGCAAAACAATTATGCTATTGCTGGTGTAGCTACTACATTCAGCGAGGCTTTGGCCTTATTTTATAAAAATACGGTAGATATTGTAATTATTGACGTTTTCCTGAATGGCACACCCGAAGGCATCACTTTTGCGGAAACCATCAACATTACTCCTGATATTTCACGCCCTTTCGTATTCCTAACGAGTTCCAACGATCGCCAGATTTTTGAAAGAGCCAAACTCACAAAACCTTTTAGTTTCCTCCTAAAGCCATTTAATGAACTGGAAATCCTGTATGCGATAGAAATGGCCGTTGAAAAATTTTACGAACAGTCCAATGTCTTTCTAAGTGATGACCTGGATACCGTTCTCAGCACCGACTCTCTATTCATCAAGAAAAAAAACTCTTTGAAAAAGGTGTTGATTGACGATATTGTTTATATCGAAGTTGAAGAAAGATATTGCAATATTATTACGGAACATGAAAAATTCGTCATCATGATTTCACTTACCAAAATCAGCGAACTTTTGGAAAAGAACAAGTTTGTCAAAACCCATAGAAATTATATCGTAAATGCGAATAAGATTGAAGAAATAGTATTGCACGACAATTTGGTTATCTTAAAAGGAAACCATAAAGTAACTTTAAGCGAAAAACATAAAGATTTTATCAAGAAGCTGAATATCCTAAGATAAGGCATTTTCTCCTTACATTTTAACAGCTCTTCCCATCCGGAAGGGCTTTTTTATTCCTCAATTTTCATGCGTTGTTTTTCACGGCTCATGTCAATATTTTCCTTACTCATATCATTTGTTTACTACAACCCTGGCAACCCCTGTAATTTTAGTTCAGAATACAAAAGAAAGCTAGCATCGATTGTTTCTGGGCTTATTTGAAAATCCCCCTTCCTAAATAACCTGCATGTGTTTACATGTCTTACCAACCTGAATTAGGATTTTATTTTAAATAGGCCATTTATTAAAACTATAGGGAAGCAAGCCGAAAAACCCTATAAAAGAGTAGGCAAACCGATACATAAATAACATGGCAAAAATAACAAACGTAGAAAAAGTAGAAGAAGGCGCCGTTTATAACGGATATGACCATCTGTCTGCTATGGAATGGTGTACGCCCTCCTTTTTGAGTTGTAGCGCATGTATAAGCGCTAGTGCAGTCAACGGATTAGTAACCATAACCATTAATTTAAAGACACCTTTTGGTAATGTTGGTAAAAGTTTCAACTTCAATTCAAATGTAAGCTTCACTTGGCAGCCTTTCTCAAGATTTAAAATTTCTGTAAGCATCACTAACTTTAACGAAGCTGGTGGTGTTTTTAGTTTTGACCTAGGGCTACAGCCATGTGTTGATGTTCCTTTCTTGGGATGGAAATGCTTTAATTTCAGCCACCACTTTAGCGTGCCGTTGAAACTGAATGGTATTGAGAGCGATATCGATGACAGCCAATTTGCAAGTACCATAGCATTACATTCAGGAAATGCTTTCAACGCTTCATGTGGATGCGACGACAAAGGATCTTCTTTATTGCAAGGCGACATTTACAACAACTACCTGAACAGCCAAGCCGGTTTTCCAACGATTCCAGTAACGCAGTGCTTTCCAATCCCTACTGTTCAATGTATTCCAACTGTAACTTCATGTATCACTGGAGTATCACCAATATGTGCTGCACAGAAGGAAGCTAATCTTGGAGCTGGTTTTCCAACGATTCCGGTAACGCAGTGCTTTCCAATCCCTACTGTTCAATGTATTCCAACTGTAACTTCATGTATCACTGGAGTATCTCCAATATGTGCAGCACAGAAGGAAGCTAATCTTGGAGCTGGTTTTCCAACGATTCCGGTAACACAGTGCTTTCCAATTCCTACTGTTCAATGCGTCCCAACTGTAACTTCATGTATCACTGGAGTATCTCCAATATGTGCAGCACAGAAGGAAGCTAATCTTGGAGCTGGTTTCCCTACGATTCCGGTAACACAGTGCTTTCCAATTCCTACTGTTCAATGCGTCCCAACTGTAACTTCATGTATCACTGGAGTATCTCCAATATGTGCTGCACAACAGGAAGCTAATCTTGGAGCTGGTTTTCCAACGATTCCGGTAACGCAGTGCTTTCCAATCCCAACAGTACAATGTATTCCAACTGTAACTTCATGTATCACTGGAGTATCTCCAATATGTGCTACGCAGAAGGAAGCTAATCTTGGGGCTGGTTTTCCAACGATTCCGGTAACACAGTGCTTTCCAATCCCAACGGTAAAATGTATTCCAACTGTGACTTCATGTATCACTGGAGTATCGCCAATTTGTGCTGCACAACAGGAAGCAAATGTTGGAGCTGGTTTTCCAACGATTCCGGTAACACAGTGTTTTCCAATCCCAACAGTAAAGTGTATTCCAACTATAACTTCATGTGTTACCGGAATATCACCAATCTGTAGTGCTCAGGAAGGACTTGTTGGCGCACCGGCTGCTGAGAATATACCAACTATCGTTGCCTCACAGTGTTTTCCAACATTGCCGCAGTTTTGTTATCCAACAATGCCTCCTGCTTGTACTCCTTATCCTACCCTAGCTATATGTCCTCCAACACAAACAAGCATATGTAGCACAAGACCTGCTATATGTGACTTTACCAAGCAGGGCAATAATGGCGGGCTAAAAGCAGCAGCAGTTCCGACATTACCGGTAGACCAGTGTGTACCTAGCGTTGGTTGTATTCCAACAATATCTTGTATCCCTACAATTTCTTGTACCGGAATACCATTTATCTGTTAAGAATATTGCATTTCTTCATAAGCCGCGAGATTAAATCTTGCGGCTTATTCTACTAAATTCTTAAAAAAACTACTATGCAGCTAATTCCTGAAAATGTATACCACTACCTGCACAAAAGGCAGCTTATTGATGAAGAAACCGTAGTCAATGGCCATTTTATGGTACATCCTGTAAAAACCCGAAATACGATACTAAAGATAGTTCTGGAACCTCATAATTCTCTTTTTGTAAAACAGACAGCGAACGATGCCGTGTCCAAAAGCCTTTTTTTACGAGAAATAAACGCTTATGATTTATTCAAGAACAGCCAGACATTTTCTGCTGTTGCTCCTCTTACTTCACGTCTATTAGACCATGACGATGAAAATAATGTAATGGTTTTTGAATTGTTGCACAATGCAAAAAACCTGACCGAGTATTATATGCTCACTAAAAATTTCGACTTACATCTTGCCCGAGAGCAAGCCACTATATTGGCTCTATGCCATATCCGTCCTAACGCCGAAACAGATATATCTTTATTTCCAAAATTACTTCCATGGGTGTTGCAACTAGACCGCCATAATGCCGATTCTTTTTTTGCAAATAACGAAGCCAGTGCATCAGCAATTCAATTAATCAAGGATAATCCTCTATTGCTAAACGCTTTGTCACAATTGGGAGCTTCTTGGCAATACACCCATCTTATTCACGGTGATATCAAATGGATTAATTTTTTGGCTATTGAAAATGAAAACGGGATCAGCCAAAGACTTATTGATTGGGAATTGGCAGATATCGGAGATCCGATGTGGGATGTTGGCGGACTTCTGCAATCTTATGTTGCAACATGGCTTTTGGGATTTGACAATAACGATCCTTTTAGCAACCAACTGCCAGAACATATGAAATTTTACGATCTTAAAAATATGCAGCCATCGGCACAAGCCTTTATCTACCAGTATTTAAAAGAAAAGACTATTCCTGAATCAGACCACCCGGCTTTTTTTACACGATTGATGCAATTTACTGCCGCCAGGATCATACAAACCAGTGTTGAAGGCATTACTTTCAATACTAAAATAGAAGCCAACAATATGCGTTGCATCCAGCTTGCTTTCAACATCATGAAAGATCCTCTTGCTGCTTTAGAAGAATTGTTTGATATCAAACTTTATCAATATGTTTAAAGATTCCACTATTATAAAAGAGCTTACCCGGCTCATCAATCAATTACAGATTACCTCTTCCCATATTGTGTTCAGAGGTAAACAATATGCTGTGACACCAGATACTTTACAGGAATCGCTTACCCGGATTCTGTATTCTGAATGTTATGCCCTCAAAGAATCCTACCAATCCAGTTTACATTATAAGCCTAATTATTCAATCGAGAATGACGCTAATTTTATGAGACTGCTTTCTCAAAATAACCATAGCAAAGACAGGATTGAACAGGGCTGGCAGGTCAAGACCAATTATCCTGGCGGCTATGTTGAAGTCGTTAGGCATTCAGAAAGCCACATCGTTCCGTTAAGTGCATTAAAAGAAACCAGTGGACAAAATGTTTCTGTGTTTTTTCCGAAAGAAGACCAACATCGACAACCGACCTTTTATTATGTTTTCGGAAATCAGAATCTCGATACTTCAAAAAATCTACTTCGGGTGTATTGGAACATTACAAGCGAAGGCGCTCCCGTATTGATTGACAGTATCACTAAAAAACTCAACCGTTATAATATTCCATTCCTTTTTAAATGCCTCAACCATCCGCAGCTTTATTTCAGACGTGATGCCGCTGTTTTGTATCTGGAAGATACATTGCAACACCTACTCGACGAATTACTTCCTGAATTGTATGGGGATATAAAAGAATATCTTGAAGAAGATGTACCTCTTTTTAGCTACCGTTACCAAAAAGGGATGGGCATGGCAGAAAATCCATCTTCACAGGAAAGTTTTGGAATGAACAGAATGACTACCGTTGCCTCAGTACTTGCTAATTCGGCATCTAAAAAATGGGATACCGACCTAGTGCTTCAGGAAATAGCAACAGCTTTCCAACAAAAAGGAATCGATCCGGAAACTACTTTTTTAAATAAAGGAACAAAAAAAGCATTCAATAAAAAAGACAATCATGGAAGCTATATCTAAAAACACCTTCTTGGAAACGGCATGGGAAATTGGATGTCAATTGATGAAAAACAGCATCTGGCATAACAATTCCTGTAATTGGCAAGGTTATTCTGTTGAATTCGTTGATGGCGCCTACCAGCCTATTATAAGAACTTTTGGAGCCGATTTGTATTCCGGAACTTCAGGAATTGCACTTTTTCTGACGGCATTATATGCTGAAAGAAAAGACCCAATCCTGCTCAAAACGATAGAAGGAAGCATCGCCCATATACAAAACAATATCGATACTATACCTGATCTTGGTTTTTACGCAGGAAAATCCGGCATTGCCACTGCCCTGATCCACATTGGGAAGGAACTGGAACGGGAAGATTGGGTTGAATACGGACTCAGTCTGCTCGACAGCATTATTCCTTCATCATTACAATCTCATGAAGTTGATGTCATTAGCGGCGCAGCAGGAACAATTCCGGTGTTAATTGACGCTTATAAGACTTTCCAAAAACAAGATTTGCTGGACAAAGCCATCACACTCGGACATTTGTTATGTGATATGGCTGTAAAAAATGAAACTGTATGGTCTTGGGCAACGGTTCCCTCTTCTAAAAACTTAACAGGATTTTCTCATGGATCATCCGGTGTTGCCCTGGCCTTACTACAATTACATGAAGTTACCGGAGAAGAAATTTTTCTAAAAGGTGCTGAAGGAGGTTTTAATTATGAAAGACAATCTTTTGATATTTCACAGCAAAACTGGCCTGATTTCAGAGACGGAGTTTCTACAACAACTGCAAAAGTCTGTGGACTGGCATGGTGCCATGGTGCTCCCGGTATTGCCTTATCACGCTTAAAAGCAAATCAGACAAAAGCCAATGCTGTTTTTGTACAGGAAATGAGTGTTGCTTTAAAAACAACAACTTCAAGTATTTATCATGCTCTTACAGATAATCTAAATACCACAAATTATTCTTTATGCCATGGAATCGCGGGCAATGCAGAAATATTGCTGGATTGCGGCGGAGTTGAATACCATCAATTAGCAGAAGCTGTAGGAACTGCCGGCATCCAAAAATATCAGGAAAACCGAATTTCATGGCCTACTGGCATCAACACCGGACAGTATACGCCCGGACTGATGATGGGAATTGCCGGAACAGGTTATTTCTATCTTAGGCTGTTTAATAAAAATAAGCATAAGACTTTCCTGGTTCCTGGTTTGCAAGATTAACAGCGGCAGCTCTTTTTTCCCCTATGCTTTATGCAAAAAATGCCTCTCAAATGAGAGGCATTTTTTTATAGTTTTCGAATATAACTTCCGTAAAGATCATTAAACTGATAGCCTTTGACAATCCTGTCTTTGCTGAGTTTGTTGTATTCGACCAGTCCCCAAAGTACAAATTCTTTCATAAAGTAAATATCCTCAGGTGTCACATCAGGCTGGTATTTGGCTATCAACGCTCTAAGCGGAATAATAGAATCAAGCTGTTGTTTGTATTCTGCATCAGTCGCATCGTCTAAAAGCTCAAAACCACTTTCATTGAAAAACCAATCAACCATGTCTTTATAAGGACTTTTTTCCTCTTGTTTTTCGAGCTTTTCTATTTTTGGAAAATACATCGAAAAGAAAGTCTTGATAGCATCACCAATCAGATGTTGGGCTACAACTCCTGCTCCTTCCTGTTCGCCTTCATAAACCAATTCTACTTTTCCGGTAATGGCAGGAATAATTCCCATAAAATCAGAAAGTCTCAAGACCGTTTTTTCAGCTCCTGTTTTTAAAGCTCTGCGTTCTGCCGTACTCAACAGATTTTCAAAAGCCGTAATACTTAATCGGGCACTTATACCACTCTTAGCATCAACATATTCGCTTTCGCGGGCTTCAAAACTAATCTGTTCCAGCAAATCTTTTGCCAATGAAGGCACATGTATTAAATTACTTTGGCGGCTGTCAAGATTGGATTCCTGTTCAGTAATCGTTCTTGCAATTTCGATACTTTCCGGATAATGCGTTAATATCTGTGAACCGATTCTGTCTTTTAGCGGCGTGACAATACTTCCTCTATTGGTATAATCCTCTGGATTGGCAGTAAATATAAATTGCATATCCAAAGCTAAGCGTACTTTAAATCCGCGTATCTGTATGTCTCCTTCCTGCAATATATTGAAAAGGGCCACCTGAATTCTTGCCTGAAGATCCGGCAATTCGTTAATAACAAAAATACAGCGGTTGGCTCTTGGTATCATCCCAAAATGGATAACCCTGTCGTCAGCATATGATAGTTTCAGGTTGGCGGCTTTAATCGGATCTACATCACCTATCAGGTCAGCTACCGTAACATCTGGTGTCGCCAGTTTTTCAAAAAAACGTTCGTTTCTGTGTATCCATTCTATTGGCGTATTGTCGCCATGTTCTTCAATACGGTTTTTGGCATATCGTGAAATAGGCTGCAACGGATCGTCGTTGATTTCGGAACCTGCCACAATCGGCATCCATTCATCTAATAAGTTAACCATCAAACGTGCCAGTCGGGTTTTGGCCTGACCGCGAAGTCCTAGTAAGTTAATGTTGTGACGTGAGAGTATGGCTCTTTCCAATTCCGGAATAACAGTGTCTTCGTAACCATGTACACCTTGAAAAACGGTTTCTCCTTTGCTGATTTTCTCCCGAAGATTGTCACGCAATTCGTCTTTTATACTTTTGGATTGGTATCCTGATTTTTTTAGTTCCCCTAGGGTTTTTATAGTTTCTGCTTTCATTTTTATTCTTACTCTTTTTATTAGGGATTCTTTTACTTTGTCTGTTATTTTATTCTTTTTTTTCTGTTGGTTTCATAATCTTCAAAAATCAT
Organism: Flavobacterium sp. 28YEA47A; assembly: GCF_041262125.1. NCBI lineage: Bacteria > Pseudomonadati > Bacteroidota > Flavobacteriia > Flavobacteriales > Flavobacteriaceae > Flavobacterium > Flavobacterium sp. 28YEA47A. The sequence continues at coordinate 236,882 of NZ_JBGCCI010000006.1, read as the reverse complement.
TTCACCCAAGCCTTTTAGTCCGGTATAGAACGCCTTTCCCTGATTGGCTTCTGTAAAATAATTGACAAATTGCTGCAAATACGGATCGTTGGCAATCATAAAAGTAGTGATTGGAATATGCAGTTTTCTGGCTTGTTGCGCCATGGCATAACATTTATCAACGATATAGTCGTCCAGGCCATAACTGTTCATATAATACGAACCGTCACGTTCGCGTATGCAGCTTGGCTTACCGTCTGTTATCATAAAAATCTGCTTGTTGGTATTTCGTTTCCTGCGTAGCAAATCCATTGCCAACTCCAATCCTGCCACAGTATTGGTATGATAAGGTCCTACTTTGAGATAAGGCAAATCTTTTATGGCAATTGGCCAGGCATCATTTCCAAATACCAATATATCGAGCGTGTCTTTCGGATATCGTGTAGTAATCAGTTCTGCCAAAGCCATAGCTACTTTTTTAGCCGGCGTAATACGGTCTTCTCCATACAAAATCATACTGTGGCTGATGTCAATCATCAACACGGTACTCATCTGTGCCTTGAATTGGGCATCTTCTACCACAAGGTCATCTTCGGTCAGTTTAAAACTGTCTATACCATTATTGACCTGGGCATTTTTCAGGCTTTCCGTTAAAGAAATCCGTTCCAGACTGTCTCCAAAATGAAACTCCCTGAATTCTCCCGTATGTTCGTCTCCGTTTCCTGAATGTTTTGTTTTGTGATTTCCTGAGCCGCTGCGCTTCAGATTTCCAAAAATCTGATCGAGTGCCTGCTGGCGTATGGCTCTTTCTGTTTTTGATGTAATGGCTAGTCCGCCAGAACCATCATCTTTTATTTCTTCCCGTATGTATCCTTTTTTCTTAAGATCTTCGATAAAGTCATCAATAGTATAGCTTGAATCCGTCAGTTTATATTCCTTATCCAATTCCCGAAGCCAATCAATAGCTTCGTCAAAATCGCCTGAAGTGTGCGTTATTAGTTCTTTGAAAATTTCGAAGAGTTTATCAAAAGGAGACAAATTAGGAGCTTCGTATTTTTTGAATAAGAAGCCTTTTCTTTTATTAGTTTCCATAGATGATAAAATTAATGTTTAATCAGATGTGATGGTTTGGGCACGGTATTAATTTTTAGTTAAAATGAAGTTCCGCTTCCATCGAATTGTTGACAAGTATTAATTATAATTTTTTGTCGCATTTGAAATTGAAATAGCTTTGCAATTCATCTAAAGATTTATGACCGATTATATTCACGACCAGAATTACTCAAATGAAGTTTATACAGAAAATGCTTTCAATCTGAAAGAATTTGAGGTATGCCATTTTTCAAATTGTGATTTTACACGCTGTAATTTTATCGGAGTTACTTTTACAGATTGTAGTTTTACCAACTGTGATTTCAGCGGCGCCCGAATCAATCATGTGGCTTTTAGGGGAGTGAATTTTATCGATTGTCAGGTATTGGATGTCAATTTTTCGATGTGCGACAAGCTGATTTTTGAAATCCATTTCAAAGACTGTATTCTGGATTTTTGCAAATTCTATGACCTGATAATGAAAGGCACTACGTTTAGCAATTGCAGCATGATTGCACTCGATTTTATGAACACAGACCTGACCAATGTATTGTTTGACCATTGCAACCTGCACAAGAGCGTTTTTTCAAATACAACGGCTATCAAGGCTGATTTTACGACAAGTTATAATTTCTCTATCGATCCGGAAAAGAACAAAATCAAAAAAGCCAGCTTTTCATTAGCCGGCCTTAAAGGTTTATTGCAAAAACACGAGTTGATAATCAAAGAATGATTAGCCGTGTATGGTTTCTTTTTTGCCATATTTTGCAATGACAGTGGCTTCAAATTCAAGCCATTCTTTCCAACGTTTTTCAACATCAATTCCCTGTCCATATTTTCTAGCATAGGAAATAAATGTAGTATAATGTCCGGCTTCGCTTTCCATCAGGTCACGATAAAATTTTGAAAGTTCTTCGTCATTGATATTTTCTGAAAGTACTTTAAAACGCTCACAGCTTCTAGCTTCGATCATCGCTGAAAAAAGCATCCTTTCTACAAACCCGGACACACGACTTCCGGTATTGCTGCGTTTCATATACTGCGCCAATTCTCCAACATATTCGTCTTTACGCTCACGCCCCATCTTTAATCCGCGCTTCTTGATAATTTCGTGCACCATTTCAAAGTGTTCGATTTCTTCTTTTGCCAAAGCCAACATATCCGTTACCAAATCCGGATACTCCGAATTGATCGTGATGATAGTAATAGCATTCGACGCTGCCTTTTGTTCACACCAGGCATGGTCTGTCAATATTTCTTCAATATTGGTTTCTACAATGTTTACCCATCTTGGGTCGGTTGGCAATTTTAAGCGCAGCATTGACATAGCGTATAATTTAAGTTGCAAATTTAGGGATTTGTTTTGAAATGAGCAGCTAAGATGCCAAGGGACTAAGACACTTAGAAACTTGGTAACTTATATAAACCCAAAAGGAACCTCGATATGGCGGTTCCTTCTGGTTACTAAACTCAATAACAAATTTGATTTTTGACTTTGCCCTATTTGTTTTTCAGGCAAGCCGTTTTGAAGATTTTGATTGATTTGATGATGATTGAAACTCTGCTGATGAGGCAGTTTTAAGATTTTCTAGGCCTAGCATTATCGATAAGATCTTGATTTGCTATGTCATAATTGTAATAAATGGCGCTAATATTTGGGTTTAAATACTTTGTGAGCTTATAATGTACATTTCCAGTGATCGTTTTCCCATTGATGATAATAGAATTGTGAGAAAGCTTATAGGACAAATTGTCTGTGCTTGCAATTGCCTTTTCTTTTGCCAAAACCTGTATGATTTGATTATTTATGTCATTTGAAACATCAATACTGCCTGTTTTTTTGTCCCCTTTTATTTTATAAATTTTATAAATACTGTCTCTATTAAATTTCATTTTCTGTAGTTCTTCCTGCTTTATTTTCTTGATTTCAAACATTTCTGCTTTTTTCAACACAAACTTAGCTTTCTGATCTGCCAACCACAATTCTTTTTTTTCTTTTAAAGCATCCATTTGGGCTCTTTTTTCCTGAATCATTTTGCCTTGCTCAGCTTTTTTATACACAATCAGGTCTTTATTTTCCTTTATTTGTTTGATTAGGGCTTCTTTTTGTGCTATGATATCGGCCTTTGTCTGGTCGGTTACAATACAAATTCCTAATTTTTGCGCTTCTTCAAATGTCATAGGCCTTATAATTTGGTAAGTAGCACCAGTAGATTGTCTGTATTTATCGGCTTCCATTCTGGCCTTATTAAATTCAATCTTGGCTTTTTCATGCTCTTTTTTAGCCTTCTCATGTTCTTTCCAGGCTTTTTCGTCTTCCTTCTTCGCTATTTCATTTTCCTTTCTTGCTATTTCGTGTTCTTTTTTGGCCTTTTCATGCTCCTTCATCGCAATTTCATGGTCTTTTTTAGCCTTTTCAAATTCAATTTTCGCCTGTGAAGCTCCCATCTCATATTGTTTGACTTCATCTGGAGAAATCGTACCTTCCTGTTGGGCTTTCTGAGCTTCAACTTTTGCTTCTTCGGCTTTAATTTGAGCTGTTTCAGCCTCAACTTTTGCTATAGCGGCAGCTTTATGTGCATCTTGCGCAGCGATTTCTGCCTGACGAATTTCCTCTTCTCCTAACAACTTATCTCTCGTTAGGTTTTTCAGATAGACTATTTCAGCCTTACTTTCCTTTTCAGCTGTTGTTGCTGTTGTTGCCTTAGTATTCGAACAAGCCAAAGAAAAGCTTAACATGATAATGATGCAAAGTGATAGAAAAGTCTTTTCGACAGTATTGAGCGACTTATTATTGTCCTGAATGATACGTTTTGTTCTTGCCAAAAGCTGGTTTTTATTTTTTCCAAAACCAAGTGCCAATTCGTTCTGTTTCATATTGTATTCCTGAAAAGAAACCAAAGCATGGATAAATTGGGATTTGCTTTGCGTAATAGCAACAGCAATATCATCGCAGCAGTTTTCTCTTTCATCTTTGATTAATGAAGATATCCAAAGGAAACCTGGATTAAAGAAGAACAGAATTTCGGCAAAACTTTGCAATAAATTGATGAAGTAATCCCTGCGTTTGATATGTGCCAGTTCATGCAGCAATATTGCTTCTATCTGGTCTTGCGGAAGATTAGAAAGCAATCCGACCGGAATCAGTATAATTGGCTTGAAAAAACCCGTCACGGAAGGAACTTTGACCAATTGGGATTCTAACAGTACGATATGTTTTTTGATGTTCAGTTTTTTACTAAGATCCACTACTCTGCTGTTCCAATATTCAGAGGCATTGTGAACTTTATAGTTTCGGATTCTGTAAACATTTGTCAGGTTTCTAAACACACCAAAACATTTTATAGCAAAAATCAGGAACCAGATTGCCGCAATTGTCGTTGCGTGCTCATTAAGATAAATTCTGGCTTTTTGTAAATAATCGGGAGCGACTTCTGTTGGACTTGCCATTACATTTTTTAGCTCCAAAACTGTTGTGCCTGTTATCGTTCCTTCTGAAACTATTACCGTTTCTTGCTGGTATTCATAATTAAATGTAAATCCTACTGCTAGTATGAAAATCAAGAACAATCCGGACAGTATATTATAACGAACTATCGCTTTGGATTTTCTTGTAAACACTATAACCAATCCGGCAACAATTGCCAGAATCAATCCTTGCCACACTGAATGGATCAGTGTCCAAGAAATTGCCTTCAATACGTTTTCATTTGGCATAATCATAGTTTGATTTTTTAAGTTATTATTTTTTTTGGTCTAACTGATCCAAAAGATTCCGAATTTCTTCGATTTCTTCTTTAGTTGTGTTTTTATTTCCTAACAGCTGCATCACCAAGCTGCTGCTGGAGCCATTATATAGTGCATCAACAAATTTTTCCAAAAGGAATCCTTTTGTTTTCTTTTCTTCTATTGCCGGACTATAAACGTGTTTCATCTGGCTCTTATCGCTAACAAGCATTCCTTTTTCGGTCATGATCTGCATCAATTTTAAGGTTGATGTATACTGAACGGCTCTTTTTTGCTCATTAAGCTGATCGTTTACAAATCGTACTGTCGAAGGGCCAAACTGCCATAAGACTTGTAAAATTTCTAGTTCTGATTTTGTAGGTTCTGACTGCATATCCTGTCTACTTAATTTTTACGCCCTCAGATCGTATCGAGAGTTCTGGTTGTGTTATTATATATTTGGAAATCTTATTGTTTTCTGCTACAAATTCGTAGTAAACCTCAGGCTGGAAACCATCAACCAGGAATTTATTTTCTGAAACCGGAATCAGTTCCAGTTTATTTTCCGGGTCGAGCTTAGTGTATAGCTTTCCTTTTTCAAAAAGCAATTCTCTTTCTTTTCCCTTATCATTTTTATACGTTCCTGCCATTTCTTCCATTTTCTTCTTATCTGCCTTATAAAGAGTACCGAAAAGTATATTTTTAACCTCCATTTGAGGGATACTTGTTTTTTCGGAGGATACGTTCTGAAGCATGATTATAGTGTAGCCTTTATCCAGATAACGGGCTATATAAGTCACATAACCCGACCATCCTCCGCTATGCGATACTACTTTTCCATATACGTCACTTGATGATATTCCCCACCCAAAACCATAACGAGTTGCTTTGCCACTTTGGGTTGGATAGGAACTGAAGATCAATTCTTTGTCCTGTTTATTGACTAATTTGTCAGTATACAACGCCTGATCCCATAATAAAAGATCGGATGTTGTCGAATTGACCATACCATCACCAACGATTCCGTCAAGATAGATTGAATAATAATCCTTGCTTATTTCATCTGGCGTGACAAACCCTTTTATAATGTCAGAATAAATATATCCTTTTGTGACATTTTTAATCTTCTCAGGCTTAAACCATCTTCTGTAAATTCGGGTATCGTTCATTTTTAAAGGCTTGAAGATGTTTTCCTGCAAGTAATCCCCAAAGCTTTTTCCTGAAGCCTTTTCAATAATGCTGGCCAGTATGGCATAGCCGGTATTGCTGTATTCGTGCTTTTCACCCGGCTTAAATAAAACTGGTGGTTTCTTATTTACAAACAGGTCAATAATCGTCTGATTTGTCGCAAAACCATTGTGATTTTCTTCTTCGCCCATAAGTTCCATGTAATCTGGAAGTCCTCCCGTATGCACCAGAAGATTCTTAATCGTGATGTCATTATACATTGACAATTCCGGCAAAAATTTGGTGATAGGGTCGTCATACGAAAGCTTTCCTTGCTTTTGTAACAGAACGATTCCCATTGCAGTAAATTGTTTAGAAACAGAAGCCAGTTCAAAAACCGATTTACTTGTCAGTTTTTCTTTTGCTTTGACATCGGCATAACCGAACGATTTCTGATAAATGACTTTGCCCTTATCTGCAATCAGGATATTGCCGTTAAAAGTGCCATCGTTTGCAGCAGATTGGAACAGGCTATCCAACTTTTCAGTTTTAGTCTGTGCCATTGCAGCCTGCAAAAAAAAGATGGCTGAGATTGTAATTAGTTTTACCATTTGATTGATGATGATAGTTATTAAATAAACAATAATTTATTTTGATCAAACCAAAGGTAGGAAATTTTTCGTACGAAAAAATTATTAGCCTATTTTTTTTGAAAAAAATTATCTAATAAAAAAAGCCCATACAAAATGTATGGGCTTAACTCTATTTTTCAATGTATGATTAATAGACGAAAATTGGTCTTTCACTCATCATTTCGTTTACTTCATCAGCTATTTGCTCTAAAAGTTCTTCGTTAGTATGGTCTTGGATAACTCTGTCCATCAAATCAACAATAGTTTCCATATCAGCCTCTACCAAACCTCTGGTTGTGATTGCAGCAGTTCCAACACGGATACCTGAAGTTACAAACGGAGATTTATCGTCAAACGGAACCATATTTTTGTTCACAGTAATTTCAGCTTTAACCAATGCATTTTCTGCTTCCTTACCTGAAATATTTTTGTTTCTAAGGTCGATTAGCATCATGTGATTATCCGTACCTCCTGAAATTATATTATAGCCTCTTTTTACAAAAGCTGCTGCCATTGCTTTGGCATTTTTCTGAAGTTGTCTTGCATAAGCAAAAAACTCGTCAGATAGAGCTTCACCAAAAGCTACTGCTTTAGCTGCAATAATATGCTCCAACGGTCCACCTTGATTTCCTGGGAAAACAGCAGCATCTAATAAAGAAGACATCATTCTGATTTCGCCTTTAGGTGTCTTGATACCAAATGGGTTTTCAAAATCTTTGCCCATCATAATCATACCACCACGTGGGCCTCTTAATGTTTTATGCGTAGTTGTTGTTACGATATGGCAATATGGAATTGGGTCATTCATCAATCCTTTGGCAATTAAACCGGCAGGATGCGAAATATCAGCTAACAATATAGCACCAACGCTGTCAGCGATTTCTCTAAAACGAGCAAAATCCATATCACGGGAATAAGCCGAAGCTCCTGCAATAATCAATTTTGGCTGCTCTTTAGTCGCAACTTCCTGAATTTTATCGTAGTTCAGCAATCCTGTTTCCTGATCTACTCCGTAAAATACTGGATTATATAATCTTCCTGAAAAGTTTACCGGAGAACCGTGTGTCAAGTGTCCACCATGTGAAAGGTCAAAACCAAGAATCTTGTCTCCTGGCTTTAAGCAGGCATGGTAAACTGATGCATTAGCCTGTGAACCGGAATGCGGCTGTACGTTAGCATATTCTGCACCAAACAAAGCTTTTGCTCTGTCAATCGCAATCTGTTCGATTACGTCTACTACTTCACAGCCACCATAGTATCTTTTACCAGGATAGCCTTCTGCATATTTATTAGTTAGTATTGAACCTGCCGCTTCAAGCACTTGGTCACTCACAAAGTTCTCTGAGGCAATCAGTTCCAATCCGTGGATTTGTCTGTCTTGTTCTTCTAATATTAAGTCAAAAATTTGTTCGTCGCGTAGCATTTGATAATTTTTTGTTAATTTGAGGACAAAAATACAAAAAGCGTTTGTTAAAATGCCATATAACGATATATTTGATACTTGATTTATAAACAAATAAACTAACAATAATAATGCCTATAACAGCAAACGACCCTAATAGGAAATCATGGCTGGAAGTACCAAACGACAGCGATTTTCCTATACAGAATATACCTTTTGGAGTTTTCCTTACCAAAGATGATGTAGTCACAATTGGAACAAGAATTGGAGACTATGCCATTGACCTTGGTGCTTTGCAGCAACTGAACTATTTTGAAGGAATTGACCTGACTGATGATATGTTCATGCAAGACACCCTAAACGACTTTATCTCAGATGGTAAAAAAACATGGAGATTGGTACGAAACAGGATTGCAGATATTTTTGACGCTACTAATTCTGAACTAAGAGATAACGAAAAACACAGAGAAACTGTCATTTTTAAGATTGAAGATGTTGAAATGCAACTGCCTGTATTAATTGGTGATTATACTGATTTTTACTCCAGCAAAGAGCATGCAACCAACGTTGGAAAAATGTTCCGTGACCCAGAAAATGCCCTGCTTCCTAACTGGCTTCACATTCCTGTAGGCTATCATGGAAGAAGCTCAACCATTGTTCCTTCCGGAATCCCAGTACACAGACCAATGGGACAGACGTTGCCTAATGGTGAAACAACGCCTGTATTTGGCCCATCAAGATTAGTTGATTTTGAATTGGAAACCGCTTTCATTACAACCGATGCTAACATCATGGGAGAAAATATTCCGGTACATGAGGCAGAAGATTATATTTTTGGGATGGTTCTTTTGAACGATTGGAGCGCCAGAGACATCCAGAAATGGGAATATGTACCGCTAGGGCCATTTTTAGCAAAAAACTTTGCTTCTTCTATTTCACCTTGGATTGTAACTATGGATGCTTTAGAGCCATTCAGAACAAAAGGCCCGATTCAAGAACCAATGCCATTGCCTTATCTTCAGGAAAAAGGCAAAAAAACTTTTGATATCAACCTGGAAGTTTCCATACAACCTGAAAATGCAGAGGCAACGATTATCTCAAAATCCAACTTCAAGTACATGTATTGGAGTATGAGCCAGCAATTGGCACACCATACTTCTAACGGATGCCGCGTTAATTCAGGCGACATGATGGGTTCTGGAACTATTTCCGGTCCTACTCCTGACAGCTTCGGATCAATGTTGGAATTGACCTGGGGTGGTAAAAATCCACTGACTATGAACGATGGTTCAGAGCGTAAGTTCATTAACGACGGCGATACGGTGATTATGAAAGGCTATTGCGAAAATGACAGCGTACGAATTGGATTTGGAGAAGTTTCCAGCAAATTGTTACCTCCTTTTTTCAGAAAATAATATAGTTTCAATATTTTACAAAAGCTCCGGTATTCCGGGGCTTTTTTGTTTTGGTATCTAAAGCAGAAAACACTTTAAAAAAAGATATATCTTTGCCTAAAATTTTAACATTTATGAAGAAGATTACTATCCTGTTTCTAGTGTTTGCTTTAGCATCTTGTGGCGTAAAACAAACTACCAATATGTTAACCAGCGGTGATTATGACGGAGCTATTGATAATGCCGTAAACAGTCTTCGTTCTAACAAAGACAAAAAAGGAAAACAGGATTATATCTACTTGCTTGAAGAAGCCTTTGCAAAAGCAAAAGAACGCGACTTACGCGATGTTCAGTTTTTAGCAAAAGATGCCAATCCAAGAAATCTGGAACGTATCTATACTACCTATGTCCAGTTAAACAACCGCCAGGAAAAAATACGTCCGCTTTTGCCTTTGCGCCTGATGAAGGAAAACAGAAACGCCATCTTTCCATTTGATGATTATACAGACCAAATCGTAAATAGTAAAAATGCGCTTTCAAAATATCTTTATGACAACGCCAAAGCATTACTTTTGACAAAAGACAAGATGACTATTCGTCGTGCCTATGACGATCTTCTTTATCTTGACCAAATCAATCCAGGTTTTAAAGATATCCGAAAACTTATGGATGAAGCCCAATTTAAAGGAACTGATTTCGTAAATGTTTATATGAGAAATGAAACCAATATGGTTATCCCGATACGTCTTCAGAACGACCTTTTAGATTTCAGTACCAACGGATTGAACGACAAATGGACAGTGTATCACAGCAGCAAGCAAAAAAGCGTCAATTATGATTTTGAGATTGTGGTAAACTTCCGCCAAATTAACATATCTCCGGAACAGGTAAAAGAAAAGCAGTTTATTAAGGAGAAACAGATAAAAGATGGTGTGAAGAACCTAACGGATTCACGCGGGAATGTCGTTAAGGACAGTTTGGGTAATGTAATTAAGGTTGACAAATTCAAAACGATTAAGGTTGACATTTATGAATTTACGCAATTCAAAGCCGCTCAAGTAACCGCCAAAGTTGATTATATTGATTATAAGTCCGGCCAATTGTTACAAACTTTCCCACTGACCAGCGAATTTATTTTTGAAAACATCTACTCTACTTACCGAGGTGACAGAAGAGCTGCTGAAGATTCGTATTATACTTATTTCAACCAAAAAGCAGTTCCTTTTCCTTCTAACGAACAGATGATTTATGACACCGGTGAAGATTTGAAAGTAAAGCTAAAGAATATTATTTCCCGAAACAGCATCAGAAGATAATTCTTAAAAAACAGCCGCAAACACAAGGTTTCACAGCATACAACAAATTAAATTACAATAAATTAACATAATTAGTATTTATTTATAGGATTTTATAGGTTAAATTTATCACAACCTAAATTTATCAATTATGAATAAAACTACTATGCTATGCTCATTCCTTATGGGCTTATCGGTGTATGCGCAAAAGATCGAAGATTTTGAACGCATTGAGGTAGACGGTTTTTACACCAATCCTCTTTTTTCTCCAACAGGAGAATATGTCCTTTTAACCGGAGAACATCTTAAAGGTGTCTATCTTCTGGAAATGAAAACCAACACTGTAAAGCCTATTTCAGACAAACCGGGTAGCGGTTATGCTTATGTTTGGGACAAATCAGGCGATTCTTTCTATTTTAGGGAAAAAACCGATAAGGAATATTTCTCAAATGCCAAGGTCATTAACTATAATGTCCGCGACAACTATTCAAAAAGGGCAGAAAACATTGATCCTAACTACCTGCCGTCATACAGGGGCGTTTCAAAAAAAGGAGATAAGCAGATCGTGGTGTATACCAATCTGGCTAACTTAAAAATAGAAGCCAAAGACCTGTCTACTTCAAGACAATGGGTTGTAACCAATGATGAAGGCCAATTCTACAACGCTATCATTTCTAACGATGGCAAAAAAGTAGCCGTACATAACGGAGCCGATATCTATATTTATGATATTGACGGAAAAACCAAAGGCAGAAAAATCGGAACAGGAATCGCCACCGCCTGGTCTGAGGACGACTCCTATCTTATCGGGTTTTTAGACGAAAGCGAAAACGGACATACCGTTAGCAATTCAGAATTGTATCTTTTTGATGTTGAGAAAGCCAAGACTAAAAAGATTACGAATACTGAAGTGATTTTTGAAATGTTTCCGACCATCCACAAAGACAAAGTCATTTTCTCAGATGACAAGACCGGAAGACTCTTTATCGCAACTCTAAAAATGAATTAAGATGAAAAAAATAGCCTTTATATTTGGTTTATTGCTATGCTCATTAGGAATAAACGCACAGATTGTTGTACTTGATGCGGGTCATGGTTATGGAACCAGCACTAGTGACAATCCTGACGGAAGAACGGCCACTGAAATAGAAACGGCTCTTGCTGTTGCACAAAAAACGAAAGCCCTGATTGATAACAGCTGTACATGGACAGTGCATCTTACAAGAACAACCAATGTAAACGGATGGATTTCTGTTAACCAGAGAGCTACAATGTCTAATAACTGGAATGCCGACCGTCTTTTAAGTATCCACTGTAATGCAGGTGGAGGAACAGGAACTGAAACCTTCTACTGTACTGCTGATGATACCGATACTGCTCCTGATATTGCTTTTGCGCAAAAAATTCAGGCCGATATGGTAACACATGGTTCCTGGACTAACAGACGTTGTGTAGAAGACAACAGCTTTTTAGCCTACCATTTGGGAGTTCTAAGGTATTCTTCTGCTACTGCATGTTTGAATGAAATCGGTTTTGTCGATACAACAGCAGATGCAGCAAAATTAAACAGCAACACCTGGAGAGACAGCTTTGCTCTTGCGTACTTTAATGCTTTCAAATCCAACCTAAACCTTACTTGTACTGCTGTAGCCGCTCCGGGAACTTTCTCGCTTACGCTTACGCCAGAATGTAGCGGAACTGCTACCCAAAACCGTTTAAACTGGACAGCTTCAAGCAATGCAACTGGATATGATATTTACAGAAACGGTGCACTATACGCTAGTAATATTACCGGAACACAATACATCAACACGCTTGTAACTGGCGGAACAACTTACACCTATTATGTTATTGCTAAAAATGCTTCTGGAACAAGAACAAACTCCAACGGAACACTTTCAGCCGCTACACTGGTATGTAATGCAACACCGGGAAGTTTCACAATGTCAGCAACAGCAACTTGCAGCGGAACACAAAGCGCCATCAATGTTACCTGGACAACTTCCAGCAATGCTACTTCTTATGACATTTACAGAAACGGAAACCTATATGCTCCAGACGTTACAGGAAATGCATTCCTGAACACCTATCTGATTACTGCCGGAACCAGCTATTCTTACTATATCAAGGCGAAAAATGCCAATGGTTCTATCAACAATTCTAACGGAACACTAAGCCGAACTGCTATAAGTTGTTCTGCCAAAGCTGCAGGTCCTATAGGAAAATCTGTTGAATTGGATGTGAAAATCTATCCAAATCCAAACAGCGGACAGTTTACAATTACCGTTGATAAAACTTCAGCAAGCGACGTTCATTATTCGATATATGATATTACAGGCAAAGTAATAGAATCGAAAAATATCGAAAGCGATGGACGTTTAGAGACAGCTGTCGATATTTCAAGACTTCCATCTGGAACTTACATTATCAACGTAACAACAGATAATCAAGAGTTTACTAAAAAGATTATCAAAAACTAATACTCTTTTTTAATCCAAAATAGAAATCTGGAGTCCAAAAGGCTCCAGATTTTTTTGTTACATTTATACAACATTTTGTTAAAAACAATCAACACTGAAAATTATTATATTTTTTGTGTACATTTGCACCGATGAATAATTACAAGTTACATACAACTTCTATCCTACGGACATTTCCTGCACAAACTTTGCGGGTTGTGCGGTCATAATCTGTACCGCCAAAGTTTAACGAGTCCGAAACTTTTATTCATTTTTTCATTTTTCAGTTTTGAAATTTCCAATCATTTTAAAGGGATACAACTATCCTGACTTTACTACACTATCATTATTTTTTTCAGCTTCGGCCAATTTCCGGCCATAGGTCTGCTATATTTCTATGAAATAGGTCCGTCCTGTTTCTTCCCTCCGCAGTCTTTATAATCATCTTATTTTTTAACCCAATCTTACATTTGAAAAATGAATGTAACCATCTGTATTGCTCAAAAAGAGCACTATAAGTTCGCGCAAGAAATTTGCGATACCATGGAAGCTTCGGCACTTTTGAGAGGTACCGGAATTGCAAAAAGGTCGCCAGAATACATCCAGAAAAAGATGCAAAACAACGACGCCATAATCGCTTTGGAAAATGGAAAATTCGCAGGTTTCTGTTACATTGAAAGCTGGGAACACGGCCAGTTTGTAGCCAATTCCGGGCTGATTGTTCATCCTGATTTTCGTCATCTCGGGCTTGCAAAAAAAATCAAGACGAAAGTCTTTGAGTATTCACAGGAAAAATATCCGGGAGCAAAAATTTTCGGAATTACTACAGGTCTGGCAGTAATGAAAATCAATTCCGATTTGGGATACAAACCCGTTCCTTTTTCTGAATTGACTGCCGATCCTACTTTTTGGGCTGGATGCAAAGGTTGCACCAATTATGACATCCTGGAACGTAAAGAATTCAAAATGTGCCTTTGTACAGGGATGCTTTATGATCCGGAAAACAAAAAGCCGGAAGAAGTGAAATTCAATAAAAAAGTGCTGACAAGATTGAAACAAATCAAGCAGACATTTCTAAAAAAATAATCTAATGAAAAAAGTAGTTTTAGCCTATAGCGGCGGTTTGGATACCTCATTCTGCCTAAAATATCTGAAAAATGAAAAGCAACTGGAAGTACACACCATACTGATAAACACAGGAGGTTTTGATACCGAAGAATTGAGCGCTATTGAAAAAAGAGCTTATGAATTGGGAAGCGCTCAGCATATCAATCTGGATATCATTGATCATTACTATGAAAAAGCCATCAAATTTTTAGTCTTTGGAAATGTACTAAAAAACAACACCTATCCCCTATCTGTAAGTGCAGAAAGAGTTTTTCAGGCTATAGAAACCGTAAAATATGCAAAAAAAATAGGCGCTTCGGCTATTGCTCATGGCAGTACCGGTGCCGGAAACGACCAGATCCGTTTTGACCTGATTTTCCAGACAATTGCACCCGAATTGGAAATCATTACGCCTATCAGAGATTTGAAATTGTCGCGTCAGGAAGAAGTAGATTACCTTCAGAAAAATGGCGTGGATTATTCCTGGGAAAAAGCACAATATTCAATCAATAAAGGCATCTGGGGAACAAGCGTTGGCGGCAAAGAAACATTGACATCCAATCTTTCATTACCTGAAAGTGCTTATCCATCACAGCTTCAAAAAACAGAACCAAAAAAAATAACACTTCATTTCAAAAAGGGAGAAATCATTGGTCTTAACAATGAATTTGACAAACCATCGGCCATTATTACTAAGTTGGAAAAATTAGCCAGTGCCTTTGCTATTGGAAGAGACACTCATGTTGGTGATACGATTATCGGCATCAAAGGAAGAGTTGGTTTTGAAGCAGCAGCTCCACTGATTATCCTAAAAGCGCACCACTTGTTGGAAAAACATACGCTTGGGAAATGGCAGCAATATTGGAAAGAGCAGTTGGGCAATTGGTACGGTATGCTATTTCATGAAGGACAATTTTTAGACCCTGTGATGAGAAACATCGAAACCTTTTTAGAAGATACGCAAAAAAATGTGACAGGAACTGTTACTGTAACCCTAAAACCGTATCATTTTTCATTGGACGGAATCGAATCCGAACACGACCTGATGAATAGCAAATTTGGCCAATATGGTGAAATAAACAATGCCTGGACGGCTGACGATGCCAAAGGTTTTATCAAGATTCTTGGCAATGCCCAATCTATTTATTCACAAGTAAATTCCGTCGATTATGATTAAAGTAGGAATTATTGGAGGTGCCGGTTATACTTCGGGCGAATTGCTTCGAATTCTGGTAAACCATCCAAAAGTAGAAATTGATTTTGTTTTCAGCACCTCACAGGCGGGAAAACCTTTAACAGCGGCACATCCAGATTTGATAGGCGAAACCGATTTGGTATTTACAAACAAAATCAATCCTGATGCAAATGTCGTATTTCTATGCTTGGGACACGGAAAATCCAAAGCCTTTTTAGAAAATAACGAATTTGCTTTGCATACCAGAATCATCGACCTGAGTAATGATTTCCGTCTTGACTATGATGCGAATTTTAATTCTAATGCTTTTATATACGGCCTGCCGGAGCTGAATAGAAATAAAATAGCTACCGCAAAATACATTGCCAATCCGGGATGTTTTGCAACAGCTATCCAGCTTGCTCTTTTGCCTTTGGCTTCAAACAGCTTGTTAGAAAACGATATTCATGTCAATGCCGTTACCGGAAGTACCGGAGCCGGAGTACAGCTCTCAGAAACCACGCACCATAGTTGGAGAAATTCAAATATTTCCCATTACAAAACTTTTGAGCACCAACATCTGGCAGAGATAAAACAAAGCCTGAGCAGCTTACAAAATGACTTTGGAAAAGAAATACTGTTCATCCCGAATCGTGGCGAATTTACCAGAGGGATTTTTGCAACACTCTATACCAAAACAAGCAAGAGCGAAGAGGAATTGATTGATCTGTATCAGAATTTTTATAAAGAACATCCTTTTGTATGGGTTACTACTGAAGACATCAGCCTAAAAATGGCAATACAGACCAACAAATGCATCCTTAGCCTGGAGAAAAAAGGAGATTATCTTTTGGTGACTTCAATTATCGACAATCTGTTGAAAGGAGCATCAGGACAGGCTGTACAGAACATGAACCTAATGTTTGGACTTGAAGAAACGACAGGATTAAAATTAAAACCCAGCGGTTTTTAAACCCTAAAAAGTAAAAGAAAATGAGCTTATTTAACGTATATCCAATATATAACATTACACCAACCAAAGCCTTAGGAGCCAAAGTATGGGACGACAAAAACCAGGAATATCTTGATTTTTATGGCGGTCATGGCGTGATATCGGTAGGACATTCGCATCCAGACTATGTGAAAGCCATCCAGTCACAGGTTGAAAAAATAGGGTTTTATTCTAATTCAATTCAAAATCCGTTACAAGAGACCTTTGCAAAGAAATTAGGTGAACTATCAGCCTATCCTGATTATAGTGTGTTTTTATGCAATTCAGGTGCAGAAGCCAATGAAAATGCACTAAAACTGGCCTCTTTTTATAATAAAAAATCAAAAGTGATTGCTTTTCATAAAAGCTTTCACGGACGAACTTCTGCTGCTGTTGCCGTAACCGACAATCCATCTATCATAGCGCCAATTAACGCCAATCATGAGGTTCTGTTTTTACCGCTAAACGATATGGAATTGGTTAAAAAAGCAGTTTCAGAAAATAAAATCTCAGCAATCATTATTGAAGGAATCCAAGGTGTTGGCGGGCTTGACGAAGGAACTACCGGGTTTTTTCAAGGATTAGAAGAAATCTGCAATACCAATAACATTATCCTGATTTTAGATGAAATCCAAAGCGGCTACGGGCGTTCCGGAAAGTTCTTTGCGCACCAGCACCACAACATCAAGCCTGATATTATTACGATGGCAAAAGGCATGGGTAACGGATTTCCTATTGGCGGGCTGCTTATCAGTCCAAAATTCACTGCCTCTTTTGGCTTGCTTGGAACCACTTTTGGCGGTAACCATCTTGCCTGCGCATCTGCATTAGCAGTTTTAGAAATAATCGAAAAAGAAGCCGTTTTAGAAAATGTAAAAAAACAATCCGGTTATTTTATCGAGGTGGTTTCAAAAATCCCTCAGGTAAAAAAGATAAAAGGAAAAGGCCTGATGCTGGGTCTGGAGTTTGATTTTGATGTTACAGAACTGCGTAAGAAATTGGTTTATGAGCAATTTATCTTTACAGGAAATGCTTCCCAAAAAAATCTGCTAAGGATACTTCCGCCACTTCTTATCACTGAAACCGAAATTGACCGATTTGTTATCGGACTAAAAAATGCATTGCAATCTTTAAATTAAAACAAAATGAAAAAGTTCACTACTGTAGACGATATAAATGATTTGGACGAACTGATTTTAACTGCCAAAAAAATCAAATCTGATCCATTTGGAAATCCCGATTTGGGTAAAAATAAAACGCTGGGCCTGTTGTTTTTCAACCCAAGTCTCAGAACAAGATTAAGTACACAAAAAGCCGCTTTAAATCTTGGAATGGACTGTATCGTGATGAACCTCAACACAGAAGGTTGGTCGCTAGAATTTGAAGACGGTACGATTATGGACGGCAATAAAGCAGAACACATCAAAGAAGCAGCGCAAGTTATTTCTCAATACTGTGATATTGTTGGCGTAAGGAGCTTCCCTACCCTGACCGATAAAGAAAAAGACGAAGAAGAACAAGTCATCAGCGCTTTTACAAAATATGCTTCTGTTCCGGTAATCAGCCTGGAAGGTGCGACTGAACATCCGCTTCAGGCCGTTGCAGATGCACTGACCATTCAGGAATACAAAACCAAAAGAAAACCCAAAGTAGTCCTGACGTGGGCTCCGCATCCTAAGGCTTTGCCTCATGCCGTGCCGAATTCTTTTGTCAAGATTATGAAACTTTCCGGTTATGAGCTTGTAATTGCACATCCCGAAGGTTATGAACTAAATCCTGAAATCACTAAAGGAGCAACAATCACAAACGATCAGGATGAGGCTTTCAAAAATGCCGATTTTATCTATGCTAAGAACTGGAGCGCTTATAACGATTATGGAAAAATCCTTTCTAAAGACATGGATTGGACCGTCACGCAAGAAAAAATGGAACTAACAGCTAATGCCAAATTCCTACATTGCCTTCCGGTTAGAAGAAATATGATTGTTTCTGATGAAGTTTTAGATGGTGACAGCTCTATTGTTATTTCACAGGCCAATAACAGAACTTTTGCTGCACAGGCAGTATTGACAAAAATTCTGGAAGATGGAAAATAAACCTAGTCTTAGTATTGTAAAAATCGGTGGTAACGTTATTGATAACGAACAGCTCTTATCAGAATTCCTTACTGATTTTTCCGAACTGGAAGGACATAAAATCTTGGTGCATGGCGGAGGAAAAAAAGCCAGCGAAATAGCCGAGAAACTAGGATTAAAACCTTCTTTTTCAAACGGAAGAAGAATTACTGACAAAGCCATGCTCGATGTTGCAGTCATGACTTATTCTGGTTTATTGAATAAGCAGATTGTAGCTAAGCTGCAACAATTAGGCACAAACAGCATGGGATTTTCCGGTGCGGATGGTAACCTCATCCAATCGGAAAAAAGGAAAAATATGGAAATCGATTTTGGATATGTAGGCGATGTAATTCATGTAAATAACAAGCTGATTTCTGCATTGTTATTGCAAAACTGCTTACCCGTTTTTTCTGCTATCACACATGACGGAAAAGGCCAGTTATTAAATACAAATGCCGATACGATTGCCGCAGAAATTGCCATTTCCTTATCCAAAGAATATGATGTGGAACTGATCTATTGTTTTGAGAAAAAAGGCGTTTTACTTGATCCTGAGGAGGAAAATTCTGTTATTGAAGTTCTTGATTTTGAAAAATACGAAATCTTGAAAAACGACCAGACAATCCATTCGGGAATGTTGCCAAAACTAGAAAATTGCTTCAAATCATTAAACAATGGCGTTCATACTATTGTAATTGGAAATCAAAAAGCACTGAAAAATAAGGCAACTGCTACCCAAATAAAATTATAAAGAGAAAAACCATGACGCATAAAAGCATCGAAATATTGACCACCGAAGCCATCAGTTTATTAAAACAGCTTATCGAGACGCCGTCTTTTTCATCGGAAGAAGCCCAAACAGCACTTTTGCTGGAAAGCTGGTTTCAAAATAATTCCATTCCGTTTCAAAGAGAAAACAACAATGTCTGGGCTGTAAATTTGCATTTTGACGCATCAAAACCTACACTACTTCTGAATTCTCATCATGATACGGTAAAACCAAACGAAGGCTATACTTTAAATCCGTTTGAGGCTATTGAAAAAGATGGAAAATTATTTGGTCTCGGGAGCAATGATGCCGGTGGCTGCCTTGTGTCTTTACTGGCTACGTTCACTCATTTTTATGCTCATGAGAATCTTCCTTACAATCTTTTATTTGCCGGAACCGCCGAAGAAGAAAGCAGCGGTCCAAACGGGTTGAATGGCTTATTGAAGCATCTTCCCGAAATTGAATGCGCCATTGTGGGCGAACCAACGCAGATGCAGCTGGCAATTGCAGAAAAGGGACTTCTTGTTCTGGATATCATTATTCCCGGAACAGCGAGCCATGCGGCACATCAAAATACAGACAACCCTATTTACAATGCACTTTCTGCTATTGAATGGTTCAGGACATATGAATTTGAAAAGATATCTGAAGTATTAGGTCCTGTAAAAATGACCGTTACACAGATCAATGCCGGAAAACAACACAATGTAGTACCTTCAGAATGCAGCCTCGTTGTAGATATTCGTGTAAACGATTGCTATTCTAATGAAGAAATCCTGAAAATCGTTCAGCAGCATATCAAAGGAAAAATAAGCCCGAGGTCGATGAACCTGAACGCTTCTTCGATTGACAAAAATCATCCTTTGGTACAGGCTGGGATTTCTTTGGGAAGAAAAACATACGGCTCACCTACGCTGTCTGACCAATCCGTTTTGAATTGCCAATCCATGAAACTAGGACCTGGCGATTCGCTACGTTCGCATACTGCTAATGAATTTATTTATCTGGAAGAAATAAGGGAAGGTATTCACTTATACACCAAAATTTTATCAGATTTTTTTAATCTAAACAACACAATTACCTAAACAACACAACACTATGAAACTTTGGGAAAAAGGAATACCTACCGACCAGAAAATAGATCTTTTTACGGTTGGAAACGACAGGGAACTGGATTTAGTCCTGGCAAAATATGATGCCTTGGGTTCTATTGCACATGCCAAAATGTTGGGTAAAATAAACATCCTGACTGAAAAGGAAACAACCGACTTGGTACTGGCTTTAGAAGATATTCTGGCACAGATAAGACAAGGAAACTTTACGATTGAAGATACTTTTGAAGATGTACATTCTAAAATAGAATATCTTTTGACAGAAAAATTAGGTGAAGCCGGGAAAAAAATCCATACGGCTCGTTCCAGAAACGATCAGGTTTTGGTGGATATCCACCTTTATCTGAAAGAGGAAATCACATCGGTCAAAAAATTGACAAAGGAACTTTTCGATTTGCTGATTTTACTGAGCAAAAAACATGAAGATATCATTCTTCCCGGCTACACACATTTGCAGATTGCTATGCCATCTTCTTTTGGAATGTGGTTTTCTGCCTATGCTGAATTACTTATTGACGATATGGTTATGCTAAATGCGGCGCAAAAAATAGTAGACCAAAATCCGTTGGGTTCTGCTGCCGGATATGGAAGTTCCTTTCCGATTGACAGGACATTTACCACTCAGGAATTAGGTTTTTCAATATTGAAATACAATTCCGTAGCTGCGCAAATGAGTCGTGGAAAAGCGGAGAAAACAGTTTCATTCGCATTTTCCGGATTGGCTGCAACCTTATCCAAACTTGCTATGGATGTTTGCCTGTATATGAGCCAGAATTTTAACTTTATAAGCCTTCCGAACCATCTGACAACAGGCTCCAGTATCATGCCTCACAAGAAAAACCCGGATGTTTTTGAACTTATCAGGGCAAAATGTAATAAAATACAGGCTTTGCCGTATGAAATCACGTTGCTTACAAACAATTTGCCAAGCGGCTATCACAGAGATTTCCAATTATTAAAAGAAGGACTTTTTCCTGCTATCCAGAATTTAAAATCATGTCTGGAAATTGCCTGTTTTTCTTTAAAAGACATTCAGGTCAATACGTCTATACTTGATGATAAAAAATACGATTATCTGTTTACAGTTGATAATTTGAACGAACTGGTTCAACAGGGAATTCCGTTCAGAGATGCTTATAAAATCATTGCTACGCAAATTGAAGAAGGCAACTACGAACCTTCAAAAAAAACAGTGCATACACATGAAGGTAGTATCAATAATTTATGTTTGGAGGAGATTGTTTTGAAGATGGAGGAAAATAGGTGCTGAGGCAGTAAGGTTCTGAGGTGCTAAGGTTTTAAGAGCTTGAGGTATAAAGTTTATATTATACAAATCTTGTTTTCCCATTGTAAAACAGATGACTATCATTCATAAAACTCAAAAAACTCGGCACCTTAGAGCCTTAGTACCTGTTTTATCTAAATAATAAATAAAAACTTATTTCAATAACTTTCCCATTTACGAATAAAACACAAAACGATAGAACCTCAGTACCTTAGCACCTCTTTTACAGCTTATTCTCCAAAGCCTCTGCATCAATAGCACTATGCGAAACATCATAAACTGATTTCCCATTTTTAATCAGCAGTAATTGAGGCGACTGATGGATCACATGGAAACGTTGTGCGATTTCATTTGAAATATCACGGTAATTCAAGAGATCCAAAAAGTAAAGCGATGCATCATTATTGTCTGCTTTATATTCTCTTTCAAAATTCTTCAGTGCCATCCTGCTGATGCTACAGCGCGTGCTATGCTTAAAGATAACTACCGGCTTTTCTTCCGACTCTTCTATGATAGAATCCAATTGTTTTAATTCTGTTAAATCATTCCAATTGAAGCCAATTTGATTCGTATCTTTATTATCTGATTTATCTGTATTACCAAAAAATTTATCAAAAAAACTCATTTCGTCAGGATTTAAGACTTTTTGTCTTGTTAAATTAATAAAAACACTCTGTTTTAAGCCATTTTGTCAGATTTCCCCTATTGGAATATAAATTGAGATGACTTTATCAAATTTAAAAATTTAATCTATGAACTTTAATAATTTTACCATAAAATCTCAAGAAGCAATCCAAAGGGCTCAGCAAATTGCTCAAAGTTTTGGAAACCAACAGATTGAAAACGAACATATCGTAAAGGCAATCTTTGAAGTAGATGAAAACGTTACTCCGTTCCTGCTTAAAAAACTCAATGTAAATCTGGGGCTTTTACAGCAGATTTTGGATAGTACGCTGCAATCCTTCCCGAAAGTTTCAGGAGGTGATATCATGCTTTCCAGAGAAGCATCGAGCACGTTGAGTAATGCCGCTACCATTGCCAAAAAGATGAATGATGAATTTGTATCTATCGAACATCTTTTATTGGCTATTTTCAATTCAAAAAGTAAAATCGCTCAAATTTTAAAAGACCAGGGAGTTACTGAAAAAGGGCTAAAAGCCGCTATTGATGAACTCCGTAAGGGTGATAGAGTTACTTCAGCTTCGGCCGAAGAAACGTATAATTCTTTAAACAAATACGCTAAAAACCTAAACGAACTGGCTAGTAGCGGAAAACTCGATCCTGTTATTGGTAGAGATGAAGAAATCCGCAGGGTTTTGCAAATTCTAACGAGAAGGACAAAAAATAACCCTATGCTTGTTGGAGAACCAGGTGTTGGTAAAACGGCAATTGCCGAAGGACTTGCACACAGAATTGTTGATGGTGACGTACCTGAAAACCTAAAAGACAAGATTGTTTACTCTTTGGATATGGGAGCTTTAATTGCCGGTGCCAAATACAAAGGAGAATTTGAGGAAAGGCTGAAATCGGTTGTAAAAGAAGTAACATCAGCAGAAGGCGATATTGTCCTTTTCATTGACGAAATCCATACTCTGGTAGGTGCCGGAGGTGGTGAAGGCGCAATGGATGCCGCTAACATATTGAAACCTGCCCTGGCTCGTGGCGAATTAAGGGCTATAGGTGCAACAACATTAGACGAATATCAAAAATATTTTGAAAAAGATAAGGCATTAGAAAGACGTTTCCAAAAAGTTATGGTTGATGAACCGGATACAGAAAGTGCTATTTCTATCTTGCGTGGTATCAAAGAAAAGTATGAAACGCACCATCAGGTTCGTATTAAAGACGATGCTATTATTGCTGCTGTAGAATTGTCACAGCGATATATAACCAATCGTTTTCTTCCAGACAAGGCCATCGACTTAATGGACGAAGCGGCCTCTAAGCTCCGAATGGAAATTAATTCAAAACCGGAAGAACTCGACGTTTTGGATAGAAAAATAATGCAGCTTGAAATCGAAATGGAAGCTATCAAACGCGAAAATGACGAAAATAAGTTGAAAAGTCTGGGCTTGGAATTGGCAAACCTAAAAGAAGAACGCAACGAGATTTTTGCCAAATGGAAAAGCGAGAAAGACATTGTTGATAATGTTCAGGCTACCAAAACAGAAATCGAGAATTTCAAATTGGAAGCGGAAAGAGCAGAACGTGAAGGCGATTATGGAAAAGTAGCCGAATTGCGTTACGGAAAAATCAAAGAAGCCCAGGAGCGATTGGATATTTTCCAAAAGCAATTACAAGAAAACGAAGGCCATTCTTTGATTAAAGAAGAAGTAACCCGTGAAGATATTGCTGAGGTTGTTGCCAAATGGACAGGGATACCGGTAATGAAAATGCTGCAAGGAGAAAGAGAAAAACTACTCCACCTTGAAGAAGAACTGCATAAAAGAGTTGTAGGCCAGGAAGAAGCTATTGAAGCAGTAAGTGATGCCGTAAGAAGAAGCCGTGCCGGATTACAAGACATTAAAAAACCTATTGGTTCTTTCCTATTCCTGGGAACAACCGGTGTAGGGAAAACAGAATTGGCAAAAGCATTGGCATCCTACTTGTTTGATGATGAAAATGCCATGACAAGAATCGACATGAGCGAATATCAGGAAAGACACAGCGTTAGCCGTTTGGTTGGTGCACCTCCGGGATATGTAGGTTATGATGAAGGTGGACAATTGACAGAAGCAGTTCGAAGAAAGCCATATTCTGTTGTCTTGCTTGATGAAATTGAAAAAGCGCATCCCGATACTTTCAACATTTTATTGCAAGTATTGGATGAAGGACGTCTGACGGATAACAAAGGTCGTTTAGCCGATTTTAAGAATACGATTATTATCATGACTTCTAACATGGGAAGCTCTATCATACAAGAGAAATTCGAGAACCTGAAAGGGAATGTCGAAAGTGCTATTGAAGCGGCCAAAGTTGAAGTGCTTGCTTTATTGAAGCAAACCGTACGTCCTGAATTTATCAACAGGATTGATGATATTGTGATGTTTACACCGCTGAATGAGAGCAACATTAAAGAAATTGTGGGACTTCAGTTGAAATCCATTACTAAGATGCTGGCATTGCAGAACATTACTCTCGATGCTACTCCGGAAGCCATCGATTACCTTGCTAAAAAAGGCTATGATCCGCAATTTGGTGCACGACCGGTAAAAAGAGTTGTCCAGAAAGAAGTCTTGAATGAGCTTTCGAAAGAAATACTTTCAGGAAAAGTTACAACAGACAGTATTATCCTTTTGGACAGTTTTGACGGAAAACTGGTCTTTAGAAACCAAACGGAACTGGCAAGCGAATAAAGTAAGTTGTCTCAATAAAAAAAGCCTAACCAAATAAATTGGTTAGGCTTTTTTGCTGAGAAGAATTTCGCTGTTAACGTGTGCTTCTCTGCGGATAATATTGCCTTACGGTACGGATTCCATAATGCTTCCTTTTTCCGAAACTTCGTTTTTTTCTGAAAAAGTTTATAATGCAATATCCATTTACAATAAAAGAGCAAATAAATAGCAATATGAAACCTCCTTTGAGCAATAAGCTGGCCATTTCTGAAGAATTATCTGCAAATCTTCCAGGAAGTGCATAACCAGAAATTAACAGGCCAACTGTGGAAATGGCAAAGGTTAAACGGTTCATATTAAGTCAAGTTTAAATTGGTGGCAAATTATCAAACAGCAGCCCTCAAGTATTCGTATTCAAATTCCTCATGGTGGTCATAAGCAATTTCCAGAATATCAATTTCATTATAAGCTACTTCACCGTCAGTGTCCTCTATGACACATATACCCAAAACCTCGAAAGGTCTTTCAATTTGCATATTATTGCTAACAATGTATTCCATCGCCAGCTCGTCAAAATTTTTAGGATGTAATACAAGCATTACACTATCCGTTAATTCGTTTTCAATGATAAATTCTTTGATGCCTAATAATGTGATTAGATTTTTCATAATGCTGTGATTTGGTTAGGTTAGTAATCATTTTAGGTTGGTGTGTTTACAAATTTGGCTTTTTAAATTTACAAATACCATTATGAAGTATTAAATTTTATGCAAAAAACAATTAAAAAAATGTTAAAAACGTAGAAAAAACCTTAAGTTTTATACTATAAAATTTAAGTTTATATAATTCCCATTTTTAACAATTCTGAAACAGGCAATCGCTTGTAAAAAATCATCTAAAATATAGTCCACTAGTAAGTGAAATCTTTTAAACATTGTCTTGTTGTAAATAATGCCAAACAATATTTTTTATCCCTTCATAAAACCTTGATTTTTAATAGGGAAGAAAAATAATACAAAAAAAGATGTTAAAATCTATTACCAAAAAGCAACCTTTTCATTTTAATACATCTTCAAATAAAAACAACTTAAAATTTTTTAACTATGAAAAAGTTTGCATTAAAAACAATGGCATTAGTTTTGTTCGTTTCAACGGCTCTTACTTCTTGCAGTAACGATGACAATTCTAAAAACTCACAAACTACGCAAAAAGAATTTACAACTGCAGTGACTGGTCCTACTACAGGAGCTAAGAATCAAGAAATCACTTTGACTGTGACCCATGTTGTTGATAATAATTGTGGTACGTTCAACAGATTTATACAGTCTACAAGCGGAAACACCAAAACTATTGAGGTAGAAGTAAAATACACTGGAACAAACTGCGGAACAACACCATCAACCAAAACTCAACCGTACAAGTTTACTGTTAGTCAAAATGGTACTTATGTGTTTAAGTTCAAAAAAAGCGCAACAGAGTTTATTACACACAGTGTTGTAATACAATAATTTCTGTCCAAAAAAAAAATTGTAAAACACCAGCCTGCTCGCTGGTGTTTTTTTGTTCTTATTTTTGCCTAGTATTATCTAAAATCAAGCCTGCATGAATATTGTCCTTAAAAATAAAGAACTAACGGCTACTATCAATACAAAAGGAGCCGAATTGATTTCATTAAAGAAAAATACCAGAGAATATATTTGGGAAGGAAATCCTAAATTTTGGGACAAGCATTCCCCTATTTTATTTCCCATTGTTGGAACGCTAAAAAACGGTCAATACAATTACGCAGATAAGCAATATGAATTATCAAGACACGGATTTGCCAGGGATAATGATTTCCAGGTCAATGAAACTTTTCAAGATAAGGTCGTATTTTCTTTTTCATCTTCCGAAGAAACTGCAAAACAATATCCTTTTGACTTTGAATTAAAAATAATCTACCGGCTTGAAGAGGACAATCTTACCTTACAATATGAAGTGACAAATAATGGTATTTCTGATATGCCATTTTCTATTGGTGGCCATCCAGCATTTGCGCTTGCAAACAATTTTGAGAGCTATTCGCTGTTTTTTGAAAATGAGGAATCCCTTATCACCTATTCACTAGAAAACAATTTGCTTTCCGACCACATTACAGTACTAAAACTACCCAACGGAAAGTTACCGCTGAATTATTCTCTATTTGAAAATGATGCCCTGATAATTAAAAAACTGGAATCAAAAAAAATTCAAATCCTCGAAAACAATAAGCCGTTAGTGGAAGTTGTATTACATAATTTCCCAAATCTTGGAATCTGGACAAAAAACGATGCTCCTTTTATCTGCCTGGAACCTTGGTTTGGCTATTCCGATACCTTACAAAGCAATGGCAATTTATTTGAAAAAGAAGGAATTATCATTCTCTCTCCAAGAAAAACATTCCAAGCGTCTTTCAATATAAAAATCTATTGATTACTTAACCCAAAAAAAGCAATTCCGGCGAACATCCGAAACATTATCTCGCTACATTTGCAAAAATTGATTCCATAAGAATGAAAAAGTATTTATCGCTCTTGTTTCTTGCAAGCACATTCCTTTCCTACAGCCAGACCTATGTAAAATTTAATGGAGCTTCAGCTTTGGCGCTTATTCCGAATATAGGTATCGAAACCAGTATTGGAAAAAAAATGACATTCCAGCTTGATGCAACGGCCTCATTTTGGGAATCTGTAAACGATGCTCCATTCAAAGCGGTAATCCTGACGCCAGAAGTACGCTATCATTTCAGGGAAAAAAATAACGGGTTTTATGTTGGAGCTAATATAAGCGGAGGCGCATTTGAACTCCAAAAGTATGGCTATAAGGATACGGATTTTTACCAGAAAGGTTATAATTATATGTTAGGAGTAACGCTTGGCTACCAATGGAAACTAAGTGATAAATGGGCATTGGATCTTTTTGTTGGCGGTGGACATCAAGAAGCATTTTATAAAGGATATTTATTGTCAACCGGAGAACGATATGATACATGGATACATGATTATAATAAAAGCGGTGAATGGATCTTATATAGAGGAGGTTTGATGATTGCCTACAAAATAAAATAAGAAATACTATTTGGAAGATTTTTCTGTTATATTTGATATATAGATTTATATCATGACAGAATTTGAGAAACAGTTTCAGGAAATCAAAAGTTTCTTGGATTTTGAAGATTATTCGCTACTTACCAAAAGAATAATCGATCTGACGCTCGACACGGAAGACATTTCTTTTTATCAAAAAACCAATGAGTTAT
This sequence comes from Flavobacterium sp. 28YEA47A, assembly GCF_041262125.1. Taxonomy (NCBI): domain Bacteria; kingdom Pseudomonadati; phylum Bacteroidota; class Flavobacteriia; order Flavobacteriales; family Flavobacteriaceae; genus Flavobacterium; species Flavobacterium sp. 28YEA47A. The sequence goes on along the minus strand of NZ_JBGCCI010000006.1, from coordinate 208,569 downwards.
TGGACTGGCTCGACCAGAATGAAAATAACATTGATCTAAAAAAGCAACGTTTTGCACTGCTGCTGGAGGAACTTTACCAACAGTTAAAAAATAAAACTGTTCCTGAAAAGCAAATTCTTGTCACTGCAGAAAACCTCAAAAAAACCTACGGAAATGCAAGTTTTTCGCTTGGTCCAATACACTTAGAACTCAGTCAGGGAGAAATCCTAGGTCTTGTAGGTGAAAACGGCAACGGAAAAACCACCCTACTCCGACTTCTTTGCGGAGAATTATTTGCAACTTCAGGAAAACTAGGCTATAATTTTGATTTTAACGACGCCTATGATTTAAGGACACAGCTAGTTTACATTCCGCAAAGAACCGCAACCTGGCATGGCTCAATGTTTGAAAATCTTCAGTTTACAGCCTCTAGCTATGGCTATAAACCGGAAGAGAATAAATTAATCGTAGAATTAATCATTGCCCGGCTAAACTTAAGAAAATACCGAAATCATAGCTGGAAGAGCTTATCATCCGGATACAAAATGCGTTTTGAACTGGCAAGAATGCTTTTAAGAAAACCAAAAATATTGCTGATTGACGAGCCTCTTGCCAATCTTGATATACTTGCCCAGCAAACCGTACTGGAAGATTTCAGGGCGATTGCAAAATCACCTTTCCGTCCAATTGGAATCGTATTGAGCTCACAACAGTTGTATGAAGTCGAAAAAACTTCGGATCAGGTGATTTTTCTAAAAAATGGAGAACAGAAAAATCTTCATTCAAAAGCTGCTCCGCAAGAAACAGAAAAAACAGAAGAAGAGTTTCTTATTATTGAATTTGAAAGCGAATGGTCGCAAAACCAGCTTAATGATGTTTTATCAAGCGACTTAATTTCTCTTAAATTTAACGGAGGTACTTACATAGCAACATTTTCTGCAACTATGGATACTTACGATTTCTTGAGAATCATTACAGAAAAGCAGATTCCGCTTCAATATTTCAGAAATATTTCAAAATCTACCCGAAGATTCTTCGTTTCCTAAAAACTCAACGTTATGTTTGCCAATATTCAAAAAAAACTCCTGCTTACACATCCATTACTTTGGAACAGTAAAATTGCCTTGTTTTCGCTACTGACGCTGATTTTCCATCTTATCTTTTTCCTTTTGGGATATTCAAAAGGAGAAATCGATTTTACGGATTCAAATAACTTTTATGATTACGGAGTAGATAACACAATTATTGTATTTGTCAGCGTGCTGATAAGTATTCTTATGTTTATTATCTGGCTCGTTTACTATTCGCGAAACAATGCTTTTAAATCTTTTTATCCCAAAGGAAAGTTTTCACTATACAAAGAATGGCTACTGATTTTGTCATTCTGCATTTTGAACTCCACCTATGCGGCTTCCTTTTTCTATGCACAGGATCTCAAAGCAAGGAATTATTTTTCTGAAAAAGAACTTAGCAAACGACTTGAAATCATTAGTCTTTCTTCATTATTTGTTGAAGGTCCGTATCGCGAAAGCAATTTTATTACCGAGTACAAAGAGGGGAAATACGTCCAAATAGAAAGAGATTCATTCCATTACGGTTCCAGAAATTATTCGCTTAAATCATTAATGAATAAACAACTCCAGGGCTTTACTTATTTTAATGATGCGAAAGATTCTTTAATGGAACTTAAAGGCAAACGATGGCTTATTGAAAACAAAAAGAATTCCATACAGTTGTTGTTTAAAGAATTTTTCAAAATATCGAAAGAACACAACCTGTCTTCAAACATTACTCCTGAAAAATGGTTCGAACTAATTTATGATTATCCTGAATTCACAAAATATATTAATGTTGGAAAAACCAGTAAAGAGACCAGCCAAAATTACAATTACTATGAAGGTGTAAATGTTAACTATAGCGACGAAGTTGTAGACGAATCTGGAGCAACTGTTCTTGACACGTTATCAAAGACTATCAAGGTTGTTGATGGACAAGAATATATTTATTCAAAATACTATGTACCGTTTAATGCATTGACAAAATCGTATGGAAAAATTTCCAGAGCCTATGAAAACCCAGTAGTCAATTTAGAGTTTATCATGAGCCTTTTTTATCTTGCGATAGGCCTGTCACTCTGTGTCTTTTCTTTTAAGATTACATCGGGTAGAAACTGGCTGATTGCTTTCGTAACGCTTGGACTTTTCGGAATTATTAGCGGAATTATTTCAGTAGTAATCAGCCATAGCATGACTTTCCCGATTATTTATATACTGTTGTTTTTAGGATTGCTATTCTATTTTGCTATTATCCTTAAAGCTAAAGAAAGTAAAGGAATTACGGGAATCACGATCAATCAGACTTTATGGCTTATGCCGGCTATTATTCCTATAAGTTATGCTGTCTTGCTAGATATTCTCAAACGTACTTCAGGTTACTATCATTCCTATACCTATGGAGCGGATGGGATGAAAAGAAAGCAATTTCCGCGAATAGAATGGCTGGAAGAACATTATATTCACATGTTTGTTCTGAATATAGTATTTATCTTTTTATTTATGCTTCTGTTTTCGATATATATAAAAAAATGGAAAGGCATTGCCGAGGCCTAAAAAGTGCGAGCTGGAAAACCGGCTCGCACTTTTTTTATTTGGTAAATTTAGGAAGCGTCTTGATATAAAGCTGTTCGACCTTAGCCCTGGCCCAATCCGTCTTTCTTAAAAAAGTAAGGCTTGATTTGATGCTCGGATCAGCAGTAAAGCATTTTATTTTTATCAATTCGCCTAAAGTATCGAATCCATAAAAATCGACCAGCTGTTCCAACATCTTTTGTAACGTGATTCCGTGAAGCGGATTATTGGGTTGTTTGTTTTCCATCTGACAAAAATACGTATTTCAAAAATTAGTTTAATTTTATAGAAAGCAAAACGCAATGAAAAAATTTTGTCTTATCCTTTTCTTCCTGATTATGCAAACTGTTTCAGCCCAAAACCCAGCAACAACTACACTTTATCTGATTCGTCATGCAGAAAAAGCTGATCTTTCAAGCAATCCGGAACTTTCAGACGCAGGAATAAAAAGAGCCAAAAACTGGGCAGTTTATTTTGAGAAAACACCAATTGATCTATTTTATACGACTATGTATAAAAGAACACAGCAGACCTGTTCCACTATTGCAGCAACCAAACAAAAAGACATTCTTTTTTACAAACCCGATGCGATGGACTTAAAAAAGATAATTGCCGAAAACGGGGGAAAGACACTACTGATTGTTGGTCATAGCAATACGATTCCCAACTACATCAACAAACTTCTGGGTACAGAAAAATACGAAGATATACCAGAATCTGAATTTGGTAATTTATACCGTATAACCGTTACTGGCGAAAAGATTTCCGACGAATTGATACATCCATAAAAGAAAAGACTGCTTTTTCAAGCAGTCTTTTCCATCTAAAAACTAAAAAAGAGGTCTCTAAAATTTCATTCCTACACCAAAACCAAGTAATAACGGATTGATTTCAACATTTGCAGGAATGCTTAACCCAGTGGCAAGATTTGACGCATCGACCGTAACGTCTGTTTTCAAAAATATTTTCTTTATATCGACATTGATAAAAAATTTATCATCTAACATCAGGTCAAAACCCACCTGAAAAGCATAACCAAAAGAATTCTCATATTCTATGCCCTTTACAGTATTACCTGCTTTTTCATTATAAAAAATCGTGTAGTTGATGCCTGCTCCTACATACGGATTGAAAATTTGATCCGGGAGGAAATGATATTGCACTGTCAATGTTGGAGGTAAGAGATAAACACTTCCTAAATTTACATCTGCTGATGTTGGCCCGCCAACTGCAGAAATATCAGAACCTACTGTATTTACATCATGTTTGGATGTTCCTAAAATCAACTCAGCCGAAATGTTTTTTGTAAAGAAATACGTAAAATCAAGTTCCGGAATAAATGTATTGGAAATCTTTGCATCTCCGCCAATGATTCCAATTTTAGCACTTTCATCAGGCACAACACCTACACCTCTGACACGAATCTGCCACTTTTTGAAATCTACCTTATTTTCTTCTTGAGCGTTTGCTAAATTTGTTCCGAATGCCGTTAGCGCGATTACAGCTAAAACTATTTTTTTCATCATTATCAGTTTTAAATTATAATCCAAAAGTAGTAGGGAAATAAAACGTAAAGACTGACAAAAATCATAGTCTGAAAAATATTATCTAACAATTTCTTAACCCTAATTGGGATTTACTTAAATGTTCCTACATTTGCAATCCTATGTTGAAAACAATTAATATATTAAACAAAAGAGCTCGTTTCGATTATGAAATAATCGAAAAATATACGGCCGGAATAGTATTAACCGGAACGGAAATCAAATCTATCCGATTGGGAAAAGCCAACATTGCCGAAAGTTTTTGCGAATTCAACAATAATGAACTCTTTGCTATCAATATGTATATAGAAGAATATGCATTTGGAAATCAATTCAATCATAAAGCCCGAAGTGAAAGAAAACTTCTTTTAAATAAAAGAGAACTCAAAACACTTTCGAGAAGCGTACAGACAAAAGGATTGACCATAGTTCCTTTACGACTGTTCACTAATGAAAAAGGATTGGCCAAATTGGATATTGCACTGGCGCGAGGGAAAAAGACCTATGACAAAAGAGAATCTCTGAAGGAACAGGATACCAAAAGAGATTTGGACAGAATAAAAAAGTCGTTCTGATAGAGAACGATTTTTTTTCTCTAAAAAAATGACTAAATTTGTCAAGACAGAATAAGACATAAAATGAAAACACTTCTTAAAACAGCCCGGGAACTAAAAAACATGAAGGTAAGAGAAGTGTCACATGAAACAGGCATTGATCAGGCACTTATTAGCAAATTTGAAACGGGAACCCGAAAACCAACACGAGAGCAACTGCCTAAATTAGCAGCTGTCCTGGAAATTGATTTGGAAACCTTGATGGTGGCCTGGCTTAAAGAAAAAATTCTGTATGAAATTGGAGATGAAGAATTTGCCTTAAAAGCTATGAGAGTTGCGGAAGAAGAAATCCGTTATCGTGCTAAGTCTGATAAAAAGATTTCAAATTCGCTTCAAAAAATTCTTGCCGAAATTGATGCTCTAAAAACAAAGCTAGACACATTTCGGGAATTTGACAGCTATAGGATTACACAGGCACTTGAACTGGAATACACCTTTGAAAGCAACAGAATTGAAGGAAACACACTCACCTTGCGAGAAACTGACCTCGTAATCAACGAAGGTCTTACGGTTTCCGGAAAAAGCATGCGCGAACATCTTGAAGCTATTAACCATCAGGAAGCCATAGGCTACATCAAGCATCTGATGGAAAAAAATTCGCTTTTAAACGAAAGAGAAGTCCTCAGTATACATAATTTAATTTTAAGAGGAATACATCCCGAAGATGCAGGACGTTATAGAAAAGTACAGGTTATGATAAAAGGAAGTACGTATATGCCTCCACAACCTTTTATGGTATCCAAGCAGATGGAAGACTATTTTATTTGGTATGAAACCAATAAAAATTCTCTCCATCCTGTGCTATTAGCCGGAGAAATGCATGAGCGATTAATAACTATACATCCTTTTATTGATGGAAATGGAAGAACATCACGTTTAGTAATGAATCTTGTGCTACTTTCACATGGCTATATTATTGCCAACATCAAAGGAGATTATGATAATAGAATGCAGTATTATCAAACTCTTGAAAAGGCACAGACAACTTCTGATAAAGAAGACTTTCTTCTTTTTATAGCCCAAATAGAGAAAGAAAGCCTCGAAAGGTATTTAGATATCATCAGCCAATAAAAAAAGCCCTTAATGGGCTTTTTTAGTTTTTATTTTCAAGCAAAGGCACGAAACGAAATTCTCCGAATTCATGCTTTTCAAATTGGGTTTCATTTTTACGTATCAGCATTGTCATAATCTGATGTTCTTCTCCCAAAGGAATAACAAGCCTTCCTCCTACTTTTAATTGAGCCATCAACGGTTTAGGAATAATTGGTGCTCCCGCCGTGACAATTATACTGTCAAACGGAGCATAGTTTGGCAAGCCTTTATAACCGTCTCCAAAAGACAAATGTTTTGGTCGGATTCCTAGTTTTGGCAATAGCAAAGAAGTTGTCTTAAACAGTTCATTTTGTCTTTCCACACTATACACTTTTGCTCCCATTGTACACAAAACAGCCGTCTGATAACCAGAACCCGTTCCGATTTCTAAAATTTTGTGGTCTTTCTCGACTTCCAACAACTGGCTCTGGAAAGCAACTGTATACGGTTGAGAAATAGTCTGTCCGGCACCTATAGGAAAGGCCTTGTCCTGATACGCATAGTCTTCAAAACTTGAATTCAAGAATAAGTGTCTTGGAATTTTCTTAATTGCTTCCAGAACATTTTTATCTGTTATGCCTTTTTGTTGCAAGACAGTTACTAATTGATTTCGAAGTCCTTGATGTTTGGCTGTATCTTTCAAAATTTGGAGGTTTATTTGAGGGGTAAAAATAAGAAAAGAAAACTCGATTTTAAAACGTTTCTGCTAATGTTTTATCAGCATCCTACCATTCAAATGCTTTATTGACCGTTCGTCATTTTTTTGGATTTTTTATCTGAATGTACTCCTACTTTTGACTCATCAATCAAAAAACGTTCGCATAATCACAACCAAAAAACACAATTATGGAAATGACAACATTAAGAAAAATCACATTGCTGGCAATCGGCATTACTTTCTCAGCCAATTCTTTTGGACAGACCAAACCTCCTAAGGCTCCTTCTGTTCCTGCGACAGATGATTATTTCGGAATCAAGATCGAAGACAAGTATCGAAACCTTGAAGATTTAAAAAATGAGCAGACGCTTAACTGGATGAAAGGCCAGGCTGAGTACACCAATTCAATATTGGGTTCTATTCCCGGAAGACAGCATATTATTGACGAGCTGACTTCAATAGGCAATAGAACTACAGAAAGCATTGGAGCTTTGCTAATCCTGGAGGATGGCACTTATTTTTACCTTAAGACAAGACCAAGCGACCAAGTAGCCAAATTATACAAGAGAAATGGCCTAAAGGGAAAAGAAACCCTAATCTTTGATCCTGAAAACTATCAAAAGAACGGTAAAGATATCTTTAATATCAGCACTTTTTCACCAAATAAAAGCGGAAAACTATTGTCTGTAAATATTTCAAAAAATGGTGGCGAAATGAGTGAAATGATTCTCATTAATATGGCTGACAATAAAATTCTGCCTGAAAAAATTGACAAGTTACGCTTTGGTGGTGCCAACTGGCTAAAGGATGGCAATTCATTTCTTTATATCCAATCACCAACCGAAGATATTCATGACATGAATGCTCAAATGGATATTGTAACCAAAATCCATGTTATGGGGACTGATGTTTCAAAAGACAAGATTTTGTTTTCGAAAGCAATGTATCCTGAATTAAACATCCTTACTGAGGAGATTCCTTTTGTTAGTTATGATATCGACAGCGACTTATTGTTTTTTATGCCTTATACTGTAGACCAGAATCAAAAAGTGTTCATGGCACCGGGCTCAGACCTTAATAAGAAAAAAATAAATTGGAAATTGCTGACTGACAGGAAAGATGAAGTGAAAAATTTTGCCATAAGCGAAAAGGACATTTATATGTACACAACTTTAAATGCTCCAAAATTTAAAGTAATAAAAACCAGCATTGCCAATCCTAATCTGGCTACAGCCACATTAGTGATTCCTGAGGATAATGATTTAAATCTTAATTCGCCTATTATAACCAAGGATGGAATCTTTTATACCAGAACAAAAAATGGTGTGGAAAGCAAGCTTTATTTTACTGACTTTGAAGGAAAAAAACACAAAGAAATTGCTACTCCTAAAAAAGCGGCTTCAATCTTCGTAAGCGCCAGATCTAATAAATTCTCTGATGTATGGATTGTTACAACAGGGTGGACTACCAAAGGAGAAAGATATAGATATGATTTAAAAAAGAATACTTTCACAAGAGAACAACTATCGACAATCATTGATTATCCTGAATTTGAAAATTTTGAGGTTGAAGAACTGATGGTCAGATCTTATGACGGTGTTGAAGTTCCTTTATCTATTATCTACAAAAAAGGAATCAAAAAAGACAAAAGCAACCCGGTGTTATTCTATGGCTATGGAGCTTATGGATCCTCAATAACACCATCTTTTAATCCTCAATTGCTTTTGTGGGTAGAGCGTGGAGGAATCCTTGCAGTAGCCCATGTCAGAGGCGGCGGTGAGCTAGGTGAAAAATGGCATCTTGCAGGCCAAAAGACAACAAAACCCAATACATGGAAAGATGTAATTGCCTGTACAGAATATATGATCAATCAAGGTTATACCAATCCAACCAAAACAGCTATCTATAGCCGAAGCGCCGGAGGAATCTTTGTAGGAAGAGCAATTACTGAAAGACCTGATTTGTATGCAGCTGCCATTCCTGGTGTTGGAAGTATGAATACTGTTCGAGGTGAAAACACACCTAACGGGCCAGCAAACATAGCTGAATTTGGTACTATGAAAGTTGAATCTGAAGCAAAAGCCTTGATTGAAATGGATTCTTACCTTCACTTAAAAGACGGAGTAAAATATCCAGCAACATTAACGACTGCAGGATTTAATGACCCAAGAATTATTGTATGGTCGCCGGCAAAATTTGCAGCCCGACTGTTAGAAGCCAACGCTTCAAATAAGCCTACCCTATTAAAGGTAGATTATGAAGCAGGACATTTTGGAGGAGTTTCCAAAGTAAAATCATACGAAGAGATTGCCGATGTATTGAGCTTTGCCTTCTGGCAGGTAGGGCATCCGGATTTCCAACCTAAAAACTAATTTAATCCATTACCTTTGGCAGAGATAGTCTGCCAAAGGTATAAAACACCTAAGAAAAGATGATATCATTACTTTTACAAATAGCAAGTGCGGCACTTGAATGCCTAATATAATAAAAAATGAAACTTTTAAAGAGCGGTAAATATCACTTATTAAATTTTTTTGGCTGGCAAATCTATACTTTCAGTACTTTGACTTTTAGCAAGCTTTCTTATGCAAAGTCTTTGACAAACTTGTCACCCAAACAACAGAATGCGTTGTATTATACTTTATGGGAAGGTTTTTTATGTGCCATATTGGGTTTTGTCTTGTCCTATATACTACTCCTATTTATTGAAACAAAATTCAACCTCTCTCATTTAAAAAGAAAAGACTGGTGGAATCTGTTTTTTGTATTCTCACTTGTCCAGGTTATTTATCACTTTACCTTATGGCCTTTTCTTGACATTCCTGTTATGTACTATTTTGGCATCAGCAATTCTGAAGAAATGACATTATTGATGAAAATAACAAACGTGCCGGGATTTGTAGTTGCTTTTCTTATATGGCTTTCTATCATATTGTCAATAAAAATCTATGAATATATAAATGAAGTAAAATTCAACAAGATTGAATTGGAATCTTCCCTGAAAGAATCACAACTCAACTCTTTGAAAGGACAAATCAATCCGCACTTTATGTTCAACAGCTTGAATAATATTCGTGGACTAATACTTGAAAATCCTTTGAAATCAAGAGAAATGATTACTCGTTTATCTGAAATGCTTCGGTATTCGCTAACTAAAAATGACATCAATACGATTGCCCTGGAAGAAGAAATTGAAATGGTAGAAAACTTTATTGAGATTTCAAGAATACAGCTGGAAGACCGACTAAAGTATACGCCAAGAATAAACACCAATCTTCTAAAAGTGGAAATCCCGCCAATGATTATCCAAATGCTGGTTGAAAATGCGGTAAAACATGGTATATCAAAACTCAAGGATGGCGGTGAAATTACGCTGGACATTCAAAACAATAATGAAACCCTGACAATTGTAGTATCGAATACCGGAACCTTAACTATTGAAAAAGATTCTACCCAATTGGGCATAAAAAATATCGAAAAAAGACTGCAACTCATTTATGGAGAAAATGCTACTTTTAAGCTACAGGAAATAGAAAATCAAGTCGTTGCAGAAATAACCATCGTATTTAAATCATGAAAAAGATTAAAGCTGTAATAGTTGAAGATTCACGCTTGGCCAGAAATGAGTTAAAAGAACTCATCAAGAATCATCCCGAAATCGAAATTATAGGAGAAGCAGAAAATGTAGATTCCGGCTTCCAGCTTATCAATTCTACCAGTCCTGACTTGCTTTTTCTGGATATCAATATGCCGGAAAAAGACGGTTTCCAATTACTTGAAATGCTTGACAAAGTGCCTATTACCATATTCACCACAGCCTTTGATGAATATGCTATCAAATCGTTTGAATATAATGCTTTGGATTATCTTTTAAAACCTATCAATCCGAAGAGATTTGCAAAAGCCATCGAAAAAGTGGGCCAGAACCTACTTGAAAAAGAAGAACGAAACAGCAAAAAACTTACTCTAAACAATCAGATTTTCTTACGGGACGGAGAAAAATGCTGGCTGGTCAAGATTTCAGACATCTATCTATTTGAAGTTGACGGAAATTATACCAAAATATTTTTTCAGGACGAAAAAGCCACAATCAGCAAATCGTTGAACCAGATAGAAGAAAAATTACCCGAAGATTATTTTTTCCGTGCCAATCGGAACCAGATTATAAATATGCAATATATCGGCAAGATTGACCCGTGGTTTAGCGGCAACTTGCTTATACATCTTCCTAAAGATACAAAAGTGGAAATCTCCAGAAGGCAAACCAACAATTTCAAGGAAAAATTAAGTCTATAATTTTTACGAAAAAACTTCATATATTTTTGTGTTTGCAAGCACTTAAACTTTAAACAATTAATGTTATTTTTGTGGAAAATACATTTATATGCTAAAAGTTGGAGTATTAGGTGCCGGGCATCTAGGAAAAATTCATTTGCGTTTATTACAACAATCTGAAAAATATGAATTAGTAGGCTTTTACGATCCTAATCAGGAAAATGCTGAAAAAGTAGCCAAGGAATTTGGATATAAAAGGTTCGACACTATCGCAAAACTCATCCACGCTGTAGATGTTGTCGATATTGTAACTCCTACCCTTTCCCACTATAAATGTGCCAAGGTAGCCATTAAATCTGGCAAACATGTTTTTCTTGAAAAACCCATATCAAACACTGTCGAAGAAGCTGAAGAAATCATTGCTTTAGCTAAAGAATACAATATCAAAGGACAGGTTGGCCATGTGGAGCGATTTAATCCTGCTTTCAAAGCTACGAAAGCAATGATTGAAAATCCGATGTTTATCGAAACACACCGTTTGGCTGAATTCAATCCTCGTGGTACTGACGTTCCTGTTGTTTTAGACCTTATGATACATGATATTGATGCTATATTGAGTGTCGTAAAATCAAAGGTGAAAAATATCAATGCCAGCGGCGTTTCTGTAATTTCTGATACACCGGATATTGCCAATGCCCGTATCGAATTTGAAAACGGATGCGTAGCAAACCTCACTTCAAGCCGGATTTCTTTAAAAAATATGCGTAAGTCGCGTTTCTTCCAGAAAGACGCTTACATTTCAGTTGACTTCCTTGAGAAAAAATGTGAAGTCGTAAAAATGAAAGATGCTCCTGAAGTACCGGGCGATTTTGATATGATTTTACAAAATGCAGAAGGAATCAAAAAGCAAATTTACTTTGATAATCCAGATGTAGAGGCCAATAATGCCATCCTGGATGAACTGGAAACTTTTGCTGATGCCATCAATAATAACACCACGCCAATCGTAACATTGGAAGATGGTACTGAAGCCTTGAGAGTAGCTTACCAAATCATTGATTGCTTCAAGAAATAATTTCAACCACTAAATTTCAAATCTTTAAATAAATGAAAAACATAGCCGTAATCGGAGCCGGAACCATGGGTAACGGAATCGCTCACACTTTTGCACAAAGCGGATTTACAGTAAAACTAATCGACGTTTCAGAAAAGTCATTAGACAAAGGAATGGCAACAATTGCTGCCAATCTTGACCGTATGGTAGCAAAAGGAACAATTACTGAAGACGACAAATTAAAAACCATTAACAATATCATTACTTATACTGATATCAAAGATGGTGTTGTTGGAGTTGATTTAGTAGTTGAAGCAGCAACCGAAAACGTAGAATTAAAACTGAATATCTTCAAGCAGCTGAATGATGCTTGTTCCCATAACACGATTTTAGCAACCAACACTTCTTCAATTTCTATCACGCAAATAGGTGCTGTAGTGACGCACCCGGAAAGAGTAATTGGTATGCACTTTATGAATCCGGTGCCGATTATGAAATTGGTTGAAATCATCAGAGGTTATAATACATCTGACGAAGTCACTAAAATCATCATGGATTTATCTGTAAAACTAGGAAAAGTTCCTGTTGAGGTAAATGATTATCCTGGATTTGTTGCCAACAGAATTCTGATGCCGATGATTAACGAATCTATTGAAACCCTATATAACGGAGTAGCTGGTGTTTATGAAATCGATACGGTAATGAAGCTGGGAATGGCGCATCCGATGGGACCACTGCAACTGGCAGATTTTATTGGTCTTGATGTTTGTCTTGCCATCCTGAACGTAATGTATGAAGGCTTTAAAAACCCAAAATATGCACCTTGTCCGCTTTTAGTGAATATGGTTAGAGCCGGAAAGCTAGGTGTGAAATCAGGAGAAGGCTTCTATGACTATTCAGAATCCAAAAAAGCTGAAAAAGTAGCAAAACAATTTATATAATGTTTTAAAGCTGAAAGTCGAAAAGTCTAAAGTGAGAGGTTTCTTATTTTAGACTTTTGGTTTTTGATTTGAGATTTTTTTGATTTATGATTTGAGATTTTTGATTTGAGATTTTTGATTTAAGATTTTTGATTTATGATTTATGATTTTAGAGCAGGTTAGTTTTATAAATAAATTTGTTTATACGTAAACCCAACTATCTACTATCCCTTATCAACTATCCACTACTATAAACTATCCCTTATCCACTATCCACTACTATAAACTATCCACTGATTAAAATTTATGGCAAAAATTATTCCTTTTAAAGCAGTACGCCCTACGCGTGATAAAGTAAGTCTGGTGACTTCGCGTTCCTATGACGAGTATTCGCCTGCCGAACTGGCTTCGCAATTGGATTTTAACCCGTTTTCATTTTTGCATGTCTTAAATCCTGCTTATGTAAACCAGCAGAAAATAGGACTTGAAAAAAGGTTTAAGCTGGTTGCGCAAAAATATCACGACTTTAAAGAGGAAGATGTGCTTATCAAGGAAGAAGATCCTGTTTTTTTTCTGTATGAGATACAAACCAAAACGCAGACTTTTACCGGAATAATTGCAGGTACAAGTATTGAAGATTACCAGAACAATGTCATCAAAAAACATGAAGATACGCTACAATATCGCGTAGAGCTATTCAAAGATTATCTTCATAGCACAGGATTTAATACGGAACCGGTTCTGATTACCTATCCTGACGATGCTGAATTGACCTCCTGGATACTTGAAAAAAAACAAGCTGATTCTCTTTATGAGTTTTCCACTACCAAAAGAGAAAAACATATCCTTTGGAAGATTGAAACTCCGGAAGAAATTTCCTGGCTGAAACATAAATTTGCAGCAATAGGAAGCGTGTATATTGCCGATGGACACCACAGATCAGCTTCGGCAGAATTATTATACGAAGAAGACAAGGCTTCAGGAAACGAAAATCTTAACTATTTCATGAGTTTCCTGATTGCTGAAAGCAATGTAAAAATATACGAATACAATAGGATTATCCGCGATTTGAACGGCCATTCTAAAGAGGATTTCCTTGCCCTATTATCCAATGAATTCTGGATCAAAAATAAAGAGCAGGAATTATGGAAGCCAACCAAAAAATTTGAGTTCGGAATGTATCTCGACAATGAGTTTTATTCCTTAGTATTAAAAGACGGACATAGTTTTTCTTCCGTTTTAGAAAGCCTTGATGCACAGATCTTATATACAAAAGTGCTACATCCTATTCTTGGAATTACCGATTTGAGAAATGATGAACGCATAGATTATATTCCCGGAAAACAGTCTATCGTAACGATAAAAGAAGTGATTGATGAAGGCGAATTTGAGTTGGGTTTTATGCTATTCCCAACCGATATTTCAGAGATTAAAGAACTGGCAGACAACAATCTGATTATGCCTCCAAAAAGTACGTATATCGATCCGAAATTTAGAAGCGGATTAGTGGTTTATGAATTGTAATGAATAAAATTAAATATCATTCTCAATCAATTATTTTACATTCAACACTTGTAGTTACTGTTTGGATATTGTTGATAGTTTTATTCCTGAATACGGATAAAATTGGGGGGCATCTATTTGTGATTTTATTTTCACTATTGTTTTTGTTTACAACACTGACTCTCTTCCCTACTTTTATCAATTATTTTAAAAAAGAAGATGCTATTATATTTGAAGATAATTATTTCATTTATAAAACATTTAACCTAGCTATCAAATTTGATGATATAGAAAAATATTACTTTTACCATCCTCCTGGTGGAACCTTTTTAATTCTAAAGTTTAAAAATTTTGATTCTTATTCAGAAGTTCTATCTAAGACCATATCAGGAAAAATTGCATTATTAAATTTCAGAACCTTTGGCAAATCATTAATTTTCATCAATCTAAGATTTATAAGAACTACAGAAAAAGAGATAGAAAAAAAATTCAGGTACAATGTCAATAAAAAATAACCTTCTTGAAATAAAATCCACATTGCCAGACCATGTAACGCTTGTAGCCGTTTCCAAAACAAAGCCGGTTGCTGACCTGATGGAAGCCTATGAAGCGGGGCAACGTATTTTTGGCGAAAACAAGATTCAGGAAATGGCCGAAAAGTTTGAGCAGATGCCAAAAGATATCGAATGGCATATGATTGGCCATGTACAAACAAATAAGGTCAAATTTATGGCATCATTTGTGAGTTTGGTTCATGGTGTTGACAGCTCTCGATTATTAGAGGAAATCAACAAACAGGCCCTAAAAAACAATCGGGTTATCGACTGTCTTTTACAGGTTCATATCGCTGAAGAAGAAACAAAATTCGGATTAAACGAATCAGAACTTAGCGAATTATTGCAATCGGATGCATTCAGCCAATTAAAAAATATAAAGATCAAAGGACTGATGGGAATGGCAACATTCACAGACGACCAAAACCAAATCACAAAAGAATTCGACCACCTGAAATCTATTTTTGACCGTCTGGCACAATATCAAAAAGCCGATAATTGTGAGATGCAAATACTTTCTATGGGAATGTCTGGCGATTATCCGCTGGCAATTGATTGCGGAAGCACAATGGTTCGGATTGGAAGTAGTATCTTTGGGACTAGATAATTAAATAACCCTGCAATACAGTTGCAGACTAACAGAAACGTAAAAAAGAATTTGTACGCAATATTAGACATAGAAACAACCGGCGGCCAATATAATGAAGAAGGAATTACCGAAATTGCTATCTATAAATTTGACGGACACGAAATTGTTGACCAATTCATAAGTCTTGTCAATCCCGAAAAGACAATACAGCCTTTCGTAGTTAAATTAACCGGCATTAATAATGCCATGTTAAACAGCGCACCCAAGTTTTATGAAATTGCAAAACGCATTATTGAAATCACGGAAGATTGTATTATCGTGGCTCATAATGCGCAATTCGATTACAGGATTCTGCGTACGGAATTTTCACGCCTTGGCTATGACTTCCAGCGCAAAAATCTATGTACAGTAGAATTATCTAAAAAATTAATCCCCGACCAGCCTTCTTACAGTTTAGGAAAATTAGTCCGCGCACTAGGCATTCCTATGGCTGACAGGCATAGGGCTTCTGGTGATGCTCTGGCAACCGTAAAGCTTTTTAAAATGCTTTTGGCCAAAGACCTTGAAAAAGAAATCGTCAAGAGTTTTGTCAAAACAGAAATCGAAAAGGGACTTGCTCCAAAACTTCTCGATATTGTATCAAAACTGCCATCTACCACAGGAATTTATTATATCCATAAAGAAAATGGCGACCTGATTTATATTGGAAAAAGCCGAAATATAAAAAAACGGGTCAACCAGCATTTTACCGGCACTTCCTCCAAATCTAAAAAAATACAGCTGGAAGTTTTTGATGTGACCTATGAAGAAAGTGGAAGCGAACTGATTGCTCTTTTAAAAGAATCTGAAGAAATTAAAATCAACAAGCCAAAATACAACCGCTCGCTAAAAAAGAGCATTTTCCCGTGGTCTCTTTATTCTGAAAAAGATCGTAACGGCTATATTGCAATAAAAATCCAAAAAACAGATGCCCGAAAAAAAGAACTGGCATCATTTTCCAGTCCTATCGAAGCCCAGAGCGCCTTATTCAAGATAACGGACAAATATGAGCTTTGCCAAAAAATAAACGGCCTAGAAACCGTAAAAGATCATTGTTTTCCGTTTGAACTTAATCAATGCAAAGGTGCCTGTATCCAAAAAGAACTGCCAGAAGAATATAATATCCGCGTAGAAAGTTTTTTTGAGAATAACGAGTACCAAAAGCAGAATATGATTATCATTGATAGAGGAAGAAACATTCAGGAAAGAAGTGCAATACTGATTGAAAACGGGATTTTCAAAGGCTATGCTTTCTTTGACCTCAATTATCAGGTAAACAATATCGAGATTTTGAAAAATATCATCATTCCGATGAAAAACAACCGGGATTCAAAAAATATAATCTTGAACTATCTCAGAAAAAAGAAAGTGTTTAAAATCTTATCTTTTTAAGACTTTTAGTACATTTGATATAACCCGATAACTACTGATTTGGAAATCACAAAAACAGAAAAGATAAGAAAGAAGCTCCATGAAATTATTTATGAAGCCGATACTCCATTTGGTAAACTTTTTGACCTTTTTCTGCTATTGCTGATTATTGTGAGTATTGTTGCAGTAATGCTTGAAAGCGTTGCCACCATACGATTGATTTACGGTCAAGAACTGGCAGTTATTGAATGGATTGTTACTATTTTCTTTACACTTGAATATATCGGACGGGTAATCGCAGTTAAAAAGCCTTTAAAATATATTTTTAGTTTTTACGGAATTATCGACTTGCTCGCCACACTGCCTAGTTATATCGACCTGCTTTTCCCGGGATTGCACTTTCTTGTTTCCTTACGCGCCGTCAGATTGCTTCGTATTTTCCGGATATTAAAACTCGTGCATTTCGTTGGGGCGTCCAATCAATTGGTTTATGCCTTAAAGAAAAGCCGACTTAAGATTGCCGTTTTCCTTTTTAGCGTCATCGTACTCTGTATTATCCTGGGAACAATCATGTATATGATTGAAGGTCCTGAAAGTGGCTTTACCAGCATACCTATGAGTATTTATTGGACAATTGTTACCTTAACTACTGTAGGTTTTGGCGATATTACGCCGGTTACTCCATTTGGGCAATTCGTTTCTATGATTATTATGATTTTAGGATATGGAATTATTGCAGTTCCAACCGGATTGGTTACAGCAGAGTTTATGTCAAAAGACAGGACAGTTCATGAAAACACTCAGGTCTGTCCAAATTGTAGTGCCGATCATCACAGAGACGATGCAAAATATTGTTATCATTGCGGACATAGCTTATGAAATATCTGATTGTTGTTATCGGGCCGACAGCTATCGGCAAAACTGCTTTGAGTATCCAGCTGGCTAAAAGTTTTGGTTGTGAAATTATTTCATGTGATTCGCGCCAGTTTTTTAAAGAAATGACGATCGGGACGGCTGTTCCTTCAAAAGAAGAGCTTGGCGCTGCCGCGCATCATTTCATCCAGAATAAATCTATTTTTGAGAATTACACTGTAGGCGATTTTGAGCGTGAAGCAATCAGTATGCTCGACAAATTATACGAAACAAATGATTATGCCGTATTAGTTGGCGGTTCCGGATTGTATGTTGATGCTATACTAAAAGGATTTGATAATTTTCCGGAGATTGATCCATCAATACGGGAAGAAATTATCGCAAACTACGAAAAATTAGGTATTGGCTATTTACAGCAAGAATTAGAAAAATTGGATAAAGCCTATTTTGATACGATTTCAAAAGAAAATCCGCAGACATTACAGAATCCCCAAAGACTGATGCGCTTTGTAGAAGTATGCATCGGTAGTGGAAAGCCGTATTCTTCCTTCTTAAATCAGAAAAAAAATACCCGGAACTTTACTCCAATCCTAATCGGCCTGGAAGCCGAACGTGCTGAAATGTATGAACGGATTAATCTTCGTGTTGACTTAAT
This sequence comes from Flavobacterium sp. 28YEA47A, assembly GCF_041262125.1. Lineage (NCBI taxonomy): Bacteria > Pseudomonadati > Bacteroidota > Flavobacteriia > Flavobacteriales > Flavobacteriaceae > Flavobacterium > Flavobacterium sp. 28YEA47A. The sequence continues at coordinate 190,222 of NZ_JBGCCI010000006.1, read as the reverse complement.
GATGCAGGCCGGGCTATTAAAAGAAGCGAAAAGCCTATATCCAAACAAAGATCTGAATGCCTTGCAAACTGTTGGCTATCGTGAATTGTTTAGCTATTTTGATGGTGATGGTACTTTGGATTTTGCTGTTGAGGAAATCAAGAAGAATACGCGGCGTTTTGCCAAACGCCAGATGACTTGGTTTAAGCGTACTGAAAATACAAAATGGTTTGATTATAAAACCGAAACAGAGAAGATAATTAATTATATTAAGACTATTGTTCTCAACGCAACCTAAGCTAATTCAAATCATCTTATAAGAAAATAAGAGTATGAAAAAAATACTACTTCTACTTGCATTATGCCCAATTTTACTAGCAACGCAATGTGATCCGGATGATGCTCCCTGTGGGCGTTTAATAGAGATGCAAAAAGATGATTTGATTACTATAGAAAACCTTCATACTGAATACAGCCTGAATGATGTGCTTTGGTTAAATGCTTCGGTTGATAGAAACCAACAAACATCAAATTCTACTTTTGATTTGTTTGAATTCAATGACAAGCTCGGCTATTATGTCGAATTAAAAAAAGAATCTGTTTATAACCAGAATAATTTTCTTTTTTTAAGTGAGCAGACAACGGTTATAGCTCAAGGCGAGTCTGACGGAAATACTTTTATTTTGACTAAAGACGGCAATTCATTTAAGAATCGGATTGGGATTAAACTTTTAGAACCCGGAAATTACAGATTAACCATTTATAACTTAGGCTCTTATCTTCCTTATAGAACAGATTGCAACTTTACTTCTTTTTCTATTTCAACAGACTTTAACGAAATGGATAGCAATACATTTTCATTTACTGTAAATTAGAACTTATTAAATATTTATTCTAATTTTATAAAATGCCAATAGCTTCAAATTTTACATCGATTTACAGCCGTGACTGGGAACTGAATTTTACCCACTGTACTCCTAACGGTTATCTTAAATACACAGACCTGTGCAATCTGCTTCAACTTACTGCTGGCGACCATGCCGATATTGGCGGCATCAGTTTTACCGATATGCAGCAGCACAACCAAGCCTGGGTATTAAGCCGGATGAAACTGGAAATTGAATCACTTCCAAAATGGAGAGATATTGTCACGGTGAAAACCTGGATTGTTTCTTTAGAGAATTCACGTTCCGTAAGAGCTTTAGAAATGCATGTTAACGGTAAAAAGGTGATTGGATGCGAAACCTATTGGGCGGTTTTTAATACCAAATTACGCAGACCGGAGACTTTGGCACTTCCGCATGAGCACTTTGAAAAATATCCTGAACGATTTTCTACTGAAGAACGGGTAAAGAAAATAGAACTTCCGGATACTCTGAAAAAAATAGGTTCCCGAAAAGTTGTCCTTTCTGATCTGGATATTGTCAATCATGTGAATAATGTGAAATATCTGGAATGGTGCCTTGATCTTGTCAATCCAAAGTCTATTCTGAAGCAGGAATTAAAAAGTTTTGACATGAATTTCATGAAGGAACTCGTGCTTGGCGATGAAGTAGCAATTGACGAAACAGCAGATACTAACAAATCTATCTTTTCCATTACAAAAAACGGAAAGCCATGTTTTGCCTTAGAGCTAGACTGGAAATAAGACAAAAAAAAAGCTCCAATTTCTTGAAGCCTTTCTCGTGTTATTCTGAAACTTTGTTTTTGACTACAAGTCTAAAACCTTCACCGTGGATGTTCAGTATTTCTACATCCTCGTCTGCTTTCAAGTATTTTCTTAGTTTTGCAATGTAAACATCCATACTTCTTGAAGTAAAGTAGTTGTCATCACGCCAGATTTTTGTCAGCGCCAATTCTCTTGGCATCAAGTCGTTTTCATGAACCGCAAGCATTTTAAGCAATTCGTTTTCTTTTGGGGAAAGTTTAATTGGTTCATCTTCTTTAAACGTCAAGAAACGCAATTTTGAATTCAGGTGGAAATTTCCAATTTGGAATTCAAATTTAGTATTGTCTGCTTTGCTATCTGAAGCCTTTCTCTGAATAATAGCTTTGATTTTCATCAATAATACTTCAGAATCAAATGGCTTGTTCAAATAATCGTCAGCCCCTACTTTATAGCCTTTTAGCACATCTTCTTTCATAGATTTTGCCGTTAAAAAGATCAGAGGAATGTCTTTGTTTTTCTCTCTGATTTCTTTAGCTAAAGTATATCCGTCTTTGTAAGGCATCATTACGTCAAGTATGCACAAATCGAAGGTGTCTTTTTTAAATTTTTCGAAACCTTCCATTCCGTTTTTAGCCAAGGTAACCTCGAAATCATTGAGACTCAAATAATCTTTCAAAATTGAACCAAAGTTAGGATCGTCTTCGACTAGGAGGATTTTCTTGTTTACATTTTCCATAGCTTAATTAATTAGTGGTAATTTTATAATGAAGGTACTGCCCTTCCCTTTTTCGCTTTCTACAAATATTTGACCGTTATGGTCGTCTACTATTCTTTTTACGTAAGCCAAGCCTAAACCGTGACCTTTTACGTTATGCAAATCTCCGGTATGTTCTCTATAGAACTTCTCGAAAATTCTTTTTTGTGCCACCTTGCTCATTCCTTGTCCCTGATCTTTTACTTTAATCAGGATAAAGTCTTTGACATTTTCTGTATAAATATCAATTATAGGAGCTTCAGGCGAATATTTTATTGCATTGTCTAAAATGTTTACCATTACGTTGGTAAAGTGAACATCGTTGACAAGCGTTGTTGTTCTTGTGGCATTAAAATGCGTTCTTATCGTTCCTTGTCTGTCTTCGATAATCAAATTCACGTGTTCTACAGCATCTTCAATAATCGTCTGCACATCGATAGGGTCTTTATTGATTTCGAGCTCTTTCTTTTCCAACTTAGAAATTCTAAGAACATTTTCCACCTGGGCATGCATGCGTTTATTTTCGTCTCGTATCATTTGGAGATAACGATGTACTTTTTCCTTATCTTCAATAATCTTTGGATTCTTAATCGCGTCCAAAGCCAGGTTTATCGTTGCGATTGGTGTTTTGAACTCATGCGTCATATTATTGATAAAATCAGTTTTGATTTCTGAAATCTGGCGCTGTTTTATCAATTGGTTCAAAGCACTCGCATAGGCAATAATAATAATCAGGGTAAATGTGATTGACAAAATGGTAATTCCAATCAAATCTGTAAAAAGGAATTTCTTTTTTTCCGGAAAGCTAACCAACAGTTGGTATTTGCTTTTCCCATCGCTATCTGTCAGGATAGGTGTCTGAAAAGTAGAATTCTTATCAAACTTAAAATTGTCTGATCTGATTTTTGTTGCCAGGCCATCGCTATAAATACCAAACTCGAACGGTGTCTTTACTTCATACTGCTTCAATTCCTGCTGCAACATTTTTTGCAACTTTTCTTTTGAAACCCTGTCTTTCAAAGGTTTTGTGTCTGCAATATCTTTATAGAACATATCGAATTGCGCTCTTTCGAGCATTTCGATGTTTCCAGATTTTTCAATTGTTATGTCTGGAGTGGTATTTTTCTGGATGCCCGAATTGTCAATCGGTTTGCCTGAATATATTTCAGTCCGGCGTTTGGAAATAAAATTTTGCGCCTTAACCGAATCTTTTTTCTTATCAAAGAACGTCAGATTGATATTATAATCTTCTGCAATAATGTTGTTTGAATAAATAATGGTTTCGTTCGTAACTTTGTTCTTCTGCACAAGAACAAAGTCCAGCAATTGGCTTGGATTTGGGTCTTTTCCAATGCTGTCACGCAAAATGTTATACTGATTTACAATTGTATAAGTTTCCTGCTGCTTTAATTTCTCTGAAACATTCCCTATAACTTGCTGTACGTGATATTTAAATTGTTCTTCGTTATTATTGAATGATGTATTAATCAAATATAACTGAACCAAAATAATTCCTATCAAAGATAGGCTCATCAACACAACCAGTAAGCGAAACAATGTCTTATTCATCAAAAACAAAATTAACATTTTAACATTTAATCAATGAATACATTAACCAAACATTAACATCTAATTCATAAATTATTGATTTCTTAATAGGGTAATTATGTTTTCTGCAGATTGTTTAGCTTTTTCCAAATCGATGTTTTCAATGACATAATCACTGAGGGCTTTTTTCTTCTCATCATCCCATTGGTGCACCATACGCTGTTCTACGGCATCTCGTGTAACAGCATCCCGTTTCATAACTCTTTGTATTCGGTATTCTTTTGGAGCTGTGACCAAAATAATTTCATCACAATCCTTGTAACTTCCGCTTTCGAAAAGAATAGCGGCTTCTTTAACCACTAAAGGAGAATTTTCATGTTGTTTTACCCAATTTTTAAAATGCAGGTACACTTCAGGATGGATAATGCCATTGTATTTTTTTAGTTTTTCTGAGTCCTGAAAAACCAGTGCTGCTATTTTCTTCCTGTCAATTCTTCCATTTTCCAATATATCATTTCCAAAAAGGGCCACGACCTGAGCAATTACTGAATCCGTATCGAGTATTTTTTTTGCTTCCGTATCAGCAATATAAACCGGAACTCCAAGCGATTCGATATGTTTGGCAATAGAACTTTTTCCACTTCCGATTCCTCCTGTAAGCCCAATGATTTTTGTCATGATAATTGCCATTTAATTTTTAAAAAACAGTTCCGGAAAAACCTCCTGAGGTTTCTTCTTTAGCAATTTAATATTCCAAAACGATTTCAGAAAGCCTGTGCCATAACCATAGAATTGCGTCGCTACGGCAACAAGGGAAAAGAACCCTATTTTCAGGCTTTTGTTCTGTAGGGTTGAAACAATGAAAATGGCTAAAAAATAAAGGCCATATAAAGCCAAAAAAATGCCAATCCCGAATAACAAAAACAAGATGGAACCAATAAATCCTAAAAGTAAAAGTGTTGGAAAGAAAAAAGTAAGCTTGCTATATTCCGGATACCAACTGTCTAATATTGGCCTGGCTTTTCCAAACTTATTGACCTGTTTGTAGAATTTTGACCAATCAATTCTTCTTTTATGGTAAACGTATGCGTTTGGGAACAATCTTGTCTCAAAATTCATTTTCCAAAGTCGGATAGAAAGGTCCGGGTCTTCACCTGGATGGATATTTCCATATCCCTGGCTTGCTTCAAATGCTTTTTTAGATAATCCCATATTGAAACTCCTGGGCTGGAATTTGTCAATTTTTTCAGAACCTCCTCTAATTCCTCCTGTTGTCAGGAAAGAAGTCATTGAAAAATTTATAGCTTTTTGTATGTCTGAAAAACTGTCCAACGCCTTATCAGGACCTCCGAAACAATCCACGTAATTCAATTCCAATGCTTTTTCTGCTTCTGAGAGATAGTCTGGCGGAAGGATACAATCTGAATCTAAAATCAAAAAATAATCGCCCTGGGCTTTTCTCATTCCAAAATTTCTGGAATCGCCCGGTCCTGAATTTTCTTTAAAATAATACGAAATAGTCAGTTTTTCCTGATACTGCTCTATAATGTGCTGGCACGGAACGGTTGAACCATCCTCAACTACAACAACTTCAAAAGCTCGATTGTATTTTTGCAAAACCAGGCTTTGCAAAAGCTCATCTATTTCGTCCGGTCTGTTATAAACCGGGATTATAAAAGAAAATTTCATACGGAATTTTAAACTTTAACAAAGATAACTTTTATAAATAAAAAAACCATCCTGTTCGAGGATGGCTTTTATTGCTATTTGAAAATGTATTAGTTTTTGACAATTTTTACATTTTTCATTATGTTGCCTATAGCGGTCTTTAAAATATAGGTTCCTTTTGGCAATTGTGAAAAATCAAGTTGTTCCTGCATTGTATCTACTTTTTTAGAGAAAACCCTTTGTCCTAAAAGATTATAAATTTCTACTGAATTGATGGTTTCTGATGCAACCAGATTGAGTGTATTCGATACCGGATTCGGATAGTATTTGAAATCAATTGTATCAAAATCATCAATACCCAAATTAATTCCGGCTGTTACAGCAAGCCTCGTACTGCTTTCGCAACCATTTATGGTCTGTGAAGCATAATAGGTTACGCCACTCACCAGCAATGTTGACAATGGCAGGATATTGCCTCCTGTTTCAGCATCATACCAGATGATATCGCTTCCATTGACAATAAAATTAGCTACCGTCTGTCCTGTCACGAAATCCTGAACCGGATTACCTGTTGGAGCTACTACGGTTCCTGTACAGATTATTTGTCCGTGAGAGAAATAGCCTGTAAAATCAGCAGCTATGATTGGATAATAAGTGGTTAGAGTGCCAGCCGAAACTATTGAAACCGGAGAAAATACGGCATACTCACCATTTGCCGTTGCTGATTTTAGCATCTTACTATTTGGAGCTATACTTGCATCTGTAATTCTAACATTTGCATTCAGCAAATTTGCATTCCCGGCGATAAGGACAGCCTCCCAACGGTTATTTGAAAGTGATGAAACATTGGATGGAAAAGTTCCTGAATTCACAGTAAATGCTTCGCCTTTTATTTGCAAAGCTCCCGAAGTTGACGGATCAATATAAAACGGCAGATAGCTTCCGTCTTTTCCAACCGGATAGATTGTCACATTAGAATAAGTATCTGCTGCCGTTCTGCCTGAACCAAATGTTCTTGCCAGTGGCCCATTAATGTAAGCCGTAGCAGAACCGCCCGCAATATCACCTGCCGCAGTTGCCGTTCCTACGGTCAGCAAATTTGTATTTGATGTATTTACTTTACCTTCATTAAGCGTCAATGTTCCGCTCAATGATATAGGTGAATTCACGGTTACTCCGGCCGGACTTCCGTTATTGAACACCATATTTGTAAAATTAGCAGTAGGTGAAACCGCAAGATTTCTTATAATTCCATTATTGGTAAGTTGTTGTAAGTTCAAACTTGAGCCAAAAGCCACCGTTGATTCATTTACAAATCTTGCATTTGCAAAGAAGAAACCTGTTGTTGACGTAAGTATTCCTCCCAAATTGACTGCTACGTTGCCATTTAAATAAACAGTAGCGATTCGGCTCTCCGCACCATTATTGATTGTCAGATTTCCATTAACAGCTAACGGATAGGTGCTTGTCAAATAGCGATTCGTTCCTTCCGGTCCTTCCACGATGACATTTCCAAAAGGTAGACCGGTTACCGTTGCCCAACAATTTACTCTAAAACCATTTGTGGCATTACCACCAGGTTGTGTTGAGACACCATCACCGAATCGGATTGTATGTCCGGAAGTCACATTTACAGAGCCATCAAAAGCCCCATCTATTCTTAAAACATCATTTGCTGTTGTTGAAGCGTGCGGATCAACTATGGTCAGCATTCCTCCTGTCCAATTCAGACTTTCAGGATCTTCAGGGATTATATTGATAATCCGCGTTCCGTTAGGTACGCTAGTTGCTGCGTTTCCGGAGTTTCCATCCACGTTTATATTTCCTCCACTCTGTGAAAATACGGAGCCAAACGATGTAGAAATATTACCGTTAATATTCAAGATCCCGGCAGTAACTTCTAAAACTCCCAAAACATTTAGCGAGTTATTATTGTCAGTACATCCTACCATCAAATCTCCTCCAGAAACAGAAAGTTTTCCACCCAAAGAAATGGTAAGGCTTTTGCATACGTTTCCGGCAGAGTTTACGTTTATGGTATGATTAGGCGCGATACTAACTATTTCTGTGCAATTTGGTACATTTCCTTTGCTCCAAATAGCGGCATTATTCCAGTTACCGCTCGCTATCGAAGAATTAGGCGTATCGGCAAAAGCAATTCCCATGTATAGCGGAGCTTGTGTTAGCTGTGCCAGTGTCAATCCGATTCTCTGTGCCATTGGAAGGTTTGTACCGTTAAGATGAGTACCTTCAATTGGTGTTGTTTCTCTAACAATTCTGCTGTTTCCGTTGGATGCTAAATAAGCATTCTGTCCAATAAGCGCAATATTGTATGTTGCTGAAGTGGGAACTGTGCCCGGTGTCGAAAATGCCCAGTTGCCGTCATATCTTGAATCAATCACATAACCCGCATCGGAAATTGTCGATACTGAGGTTGCCGAAGCATCCACATATTTACAGGCTATTTGTCCTCCAACTGTAGGCGTGACACGTTGTACATAGGCAGCCCTGTTAATTCCTGCGCTGTTGATAAAAGGATATCTTCCTAAAGGAGCTGTTGGCAAATTTCCAGATGTCAATGCTGTTCCTGTAGCGGTATTGGCCCACCATCTTGAAAAAGTTCCTGATATAAATCCTCCAGAAGTGTAGATAAGCGCTCCAATTGCATTATTTCCGGTTCCGGCAGCTACTCCTGTACCCAAAGTCAAGGTATTGCTTCCTAAAGCTACTTTCCCTTTTGTAAAAGTAAGATTGCCCCCTACCTTAAGATCGTTAAAATTCCATGTTATTATTCCCGAAGAAGAGTTATTAAAGGTAAGATTCCTGATAAGATTGTTTGTAAACGTACCTGTTCCTCCAACAGTTTGAGGAATACTACCATCAAATGTCAAAATATTATTAACTGCCGTTCCTTTGGAAAGGTCAATATTTCCATTATTTGTAAGGTTTCTGGAAACAATAAGACTTTTTCCTGTAGTACCGGCAAAAGCATCCAGATTACCTCCTGTATTTACCAACAGATTACCTTTTACTGCAAATGTAGCTGCCGCAGTGGCATAATTCAGGGTTCCATTTACCGTCAGATCGTTGATTGCTAAATTATTTACGTTTAGCGTTACTGTTGTTCCTGTCGAAATTATCGCATTATCAGCGCTAGTAGGAACTGCATTTATATCCCAGGTTGCCGGTAGGTTCCAATTTCCTGATGCTACAGATGTAAAATTTCTTGGCGGGCTGGATATCATAGAAACCTGGTCGATTGCTGCAGGCGGATTCACGATATCCAAAATATCTGATTTCCAGCTAAAAACCAGCCTGTATGACATTCCAGGCACCACAGCCATAGAAATATTGGCAGTGCTCCAATTTGTAGAACTTAATTTATATATCGTACCGATTTGATAGTTTGGCGGTATCGGAACGCCAGATACAGGATTGTAGGATGATGGCACTAAAAAGGCCTTCATATTATCCCAGTCATTGGTTCCTGTTCCTTCTCCTCCAACTTTCCATCTAAAAGAGATAGCAATTTTTGGTTCATTAGCGGGAACGGTTATATCCTTATACAAATGGATAACCGAACTCGTCTGTGAATATTGCCAGGTTGCGCCTCCGGTCGAAGAAACAAAAGCACAACGTGTTCCTGCTCCTACACCGGGAACATTCCCCACATTCCAACTATCAACAGCGGCATTCGCGGCATTCCAGCCATTTGAAGCCAACGTATTTCCGTTTTCAAATCCTCCGTCAGCAGTCGGACTTATCAAAGTTGTTTGGGAAAAGGTGCTTGTGGAGATTAAGAGCAATAGAAACTTTAAAAAGACCTTTGTTTTTACTCTTTGAGTGATGGAGCCAAAGTAGTTTTTTTCCATAAGTTAATTATTTGGGGTAAAATACTTTACGAAAGTATAAAAAAAGCCACCAATAAAGGTGGCTTTTCATAATATTTTGATGAATTGATTATTCCTTAACTATTTTCAATGTTTTCACCTGGTTACCTACATTTACTTTAACTAAATAGGTTCCACCAGCCAAAGCCGACATGTCTAGCTGACTTTCTGTAGCATTGATTTTCTTTGTAAGCACCTGTTGTCCCAACAAATTAAATACAGCAACATCGGTCATGCTTTCAGTATAAGATAAATGAAGCATGTTTTTTACAGGGTTTGGATACACCTTAAAACTTGCGTTGTCAAAAGACGTAGTCTTTAAAGAAGAATCATAGGCAGATATACCAAAAGCTCCCGTATTGTCGTTTCCATATTCGTACACTCTTAGGTATAACGTTGAACCTGGAGTCAGTCCTGTCATTGAAACTAGTGAATAGCGTGTACCAGCCCCATCATCATCACAGGCAACCTGAACTAGTGAACCGCAAGCTCCGGAATATACCGTAACAACCGTATCAACTCCGCTTGCTCCTGTGCTTGAATCTCCTGTTTGAACAGTCAGGTTACCGCTTGGTGGTACAACTACTGAGAACCATACATCGCCACCAGCATATCCGTTACAGTCAACCGGCACGGTTTCTGTCGAGCTTGCCGTAGCTCCAACATTGGTTCCGTCAGTAACACTAAAAGTAGCTGTTGGAATTATAACTGTTGCATTTACACAATTATCGTTTACAGGTGGACAGGCTAGCTGATTTTGAGCAGGGCTTACCACGACACAATTAGCATCTTGATTACTTGCTACCGTAAGAACTACTGATGTATTGTTAGGATAAGGCCCGAACTGAACGTTACCTGCTGCAGTTATTTGTTGTGCCGGACTTGATTGATTGTCTGTAACCGTCAAAGAAGTTGCCGTACCCAAACTTGTTATGTTAGCAATAACAAAAAATCCTGACGACACAGCGCAGTTTGAGGTTCTGCTAAATGTTACTGTTGGAGCTGTACAAGTATTCTCTGTAATATTTAATGTATACGCAAAACTTTGAGGCGATGGCCAAGTCGAAAGAACAATATAGTATGTGGTTCCGGCAGTAACAGAAAGTTGATTAATTTCCCTGTTTCCACTACCACTACCCGAAGCACAAGCAATAGCAGCAGTTCCGATATCATTACAACTTGTATAAACCAAAATCGCAGACCAGCCTGGCGCTCCAGGAATTCTTATGTTAATTGATTTGTTTACATTAGGTGTATAGGCATACACTACGTCATCGCCATTCAAATAATAGTTTGGAGTATCTTCACCACATCCTGAACTTCCACCATTAGGAAAATCATAATCATCGCCATACAGATTTGTATTGTCTGTCGTAGTATATGGTAAACCAGTAACAATAATTGGGTTTCCACATACAGATCCCACTGGTGGCACACCAATGCAAACATCAAAAGTTGATGTAGCTCCAGATGCTGAAGAATAGCTAAATACTCTTACATAATAAGTCGTGCCTACTGTTAATCCTGAAGCAGTACTCATATCAGGATCGCTTACATATCTGCTTATCAAGCCGCCTCCACAGGTCCCTTCTAACAATTCATGAACAAGATCTGTTGGTGATCCTGCTACGTTTAAAAGTGAAATTTTATGCACTGGTTGTGTTGCCACAAATTTATACCAAACGTCATCATTAGGAGTTCCTACTCCACTATTTCCTTCTCCAGAATCTGTTGCAGAAGTAAGAGTTCCTGAGGTAACAACAGCACAACTTGCATTAGCATTGATCGTGAGCGTTACAGCTCCGGAACAGTTGTCGTTTGCAGGCGGTGGCGGGAAGGTTGCAATACAGAGATCAAAAGTAGTATTAGGATTATTATCCGAACCATAACTAAATACCCTTACATAATAAGTAGTTCCAATAGTAAGACCGGCTATAGCACTTGTATCCGGATCACTTATACTTAAGCTGATAAGACCTCCGCCACAAGTTCCTTCTAAAACTTCATGTACTAAATTCGTTTGGTTTCCTGTTACATTTGAAAGCTGCACTCTATGTGAAGTTGCAGTAGCCACAAAAGTATACCATACATCATCATCAGGTGTACCAACGCCTCCATTTGGCTCGCCAGAATCTGTTGCCGATTTAAGCGTACCTGATGTTTTTACAGTACAGGTCAGATTCGGGTTTACCGTCAATGCTATTGCTCCTGAGCAGTTATCATTGGCCGGGCTGGTTGTAAATGTGACTGTCCTCCACGGACTTTGGCTTGTAGCACAGATTGTTCTTATATGGAAATAATATGCGGTACTTGGTGGTAATCCCGATGGCGAATACGTATTTGCTGTTATTGCTGTACCGGCACCCGTAGGATCCGTGCTTGTTGTGTTCAAAACATATTCGAAACCTGTAATTCCCAAAGTAGGCTCCCAGTTAATTGTAGCACCTCCTGGACTTAATGAGGTAACAGCCAATCCTGTTGGTGCTCCGCATGAAATTGAACGGATTGTTGGTGAACTAAAACAAAATCCATAATTCCAATCCGGCCCTTCAAGATCATCATCATAAAAAATACGATACCTGAATCCTGTTAGTTGTGCCGAAGTAAAAGCAGAAATATTAAGACCTTCTGTTGTATAAGTTGTTTTGGGAATAGTACAGAAATTGTCGGTTACAGTAGTATTATTCCCCGGTATTGAAGCTGAGCCCCATGGAATCCATGATGAAGTAGCAGCATTCCAATATTCAAATCGAAGGACATCATTAGCCAAATAATAGTAGCCATATTGTACTGTTATTTCTAATGTTGTCTCTCCTGCTGTAAAAGCCGGTGTCAGATCAATTACAGGCGATTCAGCCGCAATGTTATCTTCATGCGAGCTATTTCCTGCATCATCATCATCATAAGCAAAAAAAGGTGTTGTTCTCGGATCGGATTCGAAAGCAACTGGATCAGAATTGTAGGTACCCGTTATCGTCCATGCGGGATTTGGCCAGCCCGCCGATTGATTCAGCGTCTGGGAATTGACTTGCCAGCAGACCATGACAAGCAATAAGTAAATCTTCTTCATATTGTTTAAAAGTTTAGTTAATACACTGCAATATAACCAATTATTTTAATATAATTTTAAGATTTACAGAATAAATCATAGCCTTTTGAAAGGCTTATTTTTCCTATATATTACTAAAAAACAATCTGAAAAAACCGAATTTTAATTCAATTTACCTTACTGTAAAAACACAAAAAAACGGCTATAAACCGTTTTTAAATAAAAAAATCCCAGCTACAAATACAGCTGGGATTATTATTGAAAAGTTATATCAAATTATTGTTTGATTACCTTAATTGTCTTAACCTGATTGTCTACAGTAACTTTTACTAAATAAGTTCCTCCAGCCAAGCTTGACATATCAACAGAAGCATCAGTAGCTCCGATTGTTTTTGAAATTACCTGCTGTCCAAGTAAATTAAAGACAGCTACATTAGAGATTTCTTGAGTGTATGACAAGTTCAATACGTCTACAACCGGGTTTGGATATGCTCTGAAATTAGCATCACCAAAGGTAGGAGTACTTAATGACGCATCATAAGCTGCAATTCTAAATTCACCTGTATTTGCAACAGCAGTACCATATCTCCAAACTCCGATATACAATGTTGCACCAGGAGTTTGGTTTGTTACAGTCAACATGGAGAAGTTACCATCTCCAGTATCGTCATCACATGATACTTCAGTTAATGAAGTACAAGTTCCGGAGAATACGCTTAAAACGCTATCTGTCATTGTAGATCCTGTTTGAGCTTTTGTTTCTATAGTCAAACGTCCGGAAGCCGGAACAACTACAGAGTACCATACATCTTCAGCGCGGTTCGTCTGACAAGCATATGTTAGTCCGGTTACAGTTGTTGCACCAGCTACGGTTCCAACAATAGCTCCAGTAGTAAAATCACCTGCAGGAGTCAATGCAATAGCACCAGAACAATTATCGTTAACAGGCACTACCGGAGGTGTTGAAACACATAAAGTAAACGCTGTTGACACAATAGGAAGTGCTGAATTTGTAAAAACTCTAGCATAATATACTGTTCCAGGTGTCAAGTTTGCAAAATTCAAAGTATTTCCTTCAGCACAACTTCCTGTTACTTCTACAAGAGATCCTGGAGTACCTGTGTACAATACTCCAACCATTGTAGTACCTGTTGCCGTTCCGGTAAATGTAAATCTAGCACGATTAACTGTTGGTGTAAATGTGTACCATACATCATCATTAAATCCAGCTGCACTACAAGCAGGAGCAGGCACAGCAGATTGGGTTGCACCAATAGTTGTACCGGCAGTTGTGGCAGTACAAGTTAATGCCGGGTTAATCGTCAAATTAACAGCGCCGCTTGGTTCATTATTAGCCGGTACCGCAGGAGCTGCCGAACTACCAATACAAACATCAAAAGTAGTAGAAGCATCTGTTGCAGTTCCGAAGCTGAAAATTCTAACATAATACGTTGCCCCAGGAGTTAAACCTGTATAAGTAGAAGTATTAGGGTCGCTAACATTCAAACTTACTAAACCGTTACAAGTTCCAGTCATAAGTTCATGTACCATATCGGTCTGATTTCCTACAACATTTGAAAGAGCAATTGTATGTGAACCCGTAGTAGCTACGAAAGTATACCATACGTCATCGTTTGGAGTTCCAGCTCCATTATCCGGCACGCCAGAATCTGTAGCAGACTGTAAAGTTCCTGAAGTTTTTACACCGCAAGCCAAATCAGCATTTACTGTCAAAGCAATAGCACCACTACAGTTATCGTTAGCAGGCGGGCCTGGCAAAGTTCCAATACATATATCAAATGTAGTAGTATTTGTAATTGCAGCTGTTGCAAGGCTAAATACTCTAACATAATAAGTAGATCCTGGAATCAAACCTGTTACAGTACTTGTATTAGGATCACTTACAATCAATGAGATCAAACCTCCTCCACAAGTTCCATCTAGTACTTCATGTACTAAATCTGTTGGAGTTCCTGCAACATTCGAAATAACAATTCTATGGGAAGTAGCTGTTGCTACGAATTTATACCAAACATCGTCATCTGGAACACCAGCTCCGTTATCGCCTTCTCCAGAATCTGTAGCTGACTGTAAAGTACCAGAAGTTTTTACACCGCAAGCTAAATTAGGGTTTACTGTTAAAGTCACAGCATTAATACAATCATCATTAGCCGGAGGTGGTGGGAAAGTACCAACACAAACATCAAATGATGTCGTAGCTCCCGTTGCAGCAGAATAACTGAAAATTCTTACATAATATGTATTTCCTGGTATCAGGTTAGTCAAATTACTTGTATCCGGATCGCTAATATTCAAACTGATTAGACCTCCACCACAATTTCCTTCCAATACTTCGTGTACTAAATCTGTTGGAGTTCCAGTAACGTTTGAAAGTGTAATTCTATGAGATGTAGCTGTAGCAACGAATTTATACCAAACATCATCATTTGGAGTACCTGCTCCGTTGTCTGGTTCACCAGAATCTGTTGCACCTAACAAAGTACCAGCTGTTTTCGCAGTACATGTGAAATTTGGATTTACCGTCAAAGTAACTGCATTTATACAGTCATCATTAGCCGGAGGATTAGGTAGTGTTTTAAAACTTCTTGTTGTCCATGCACTGAATTCTGTACCGCAATTATTTCTAACATGGAAATAATAAGTTGTATTTCCTGCTAAACCTGAAGCAGTATATGGTGCAGCTGTAATTGTAGTTCCTGCACCTGTTGGGTTTGTAGCAACCTGATCCAAAACATATTCATATCCTGCAGAACCGGTAACGGCATCCCAAGAAATAATCGCTCCAGCAGGTGTTATTCCTGTAACTCCAATATTTAAAGGAGCTTCACAGCTTGGAATCGCCTCAACTAAGAAATTATCAACATAAAAATTATAGTCTGGAATATCATCAATTGGGCCATCAGTTGCATAGAACGCAAATTTGGTATTTGCACCTACATAAGAAGGAAGGTTTGCAGAATATAAAGTTCTTTCATTGGTTGGAGAGTTCGTAGAATCCCAGGTATGAATTATTGTCCAGGTTACACCATTATCTTGTGATGCCAAGAAAACAACTTTATCGTCAGATACAATTTGAGCCGGGCCCGTGCCTGAATAGGCTGTTACACCAACATCAAATCTAACTCTGTAACCACCAGCACTCATATCGATTGGAGGAGAAATCAGCCAACCTTTTCTGTTAGAACTGTATAGGTTAACTCGGGCAGCACCAGTAGTTCCTACGTTTAAGAAACCACCTGCACCCCAGATACCTGCCGCAGTACCAGTTGGTCCGGTTAATTCATCACCAGCACCAGCTGTTGTCCAACATTGTGGAGGGAAAGTAGTACCATTAAAATCTTGAAGATATGTAGGAACATTCAAGCCACAAGCTGTTGTAAATGTAGTTCTAACCCAAGTACTCTTATCAGTAGGACCACAATTTGATCTTACCCAAACATAGTGTTGAGTAGCTGAAGGTAATCCTGTAAAACTTTTTGTTGTTACTCCTGCTGCTACAGATCCTGTTGGAGTAGCTGAAGGCAGTGGTGTAGTAGAAGATGTACTCAAATAGTACTCATAACCTTCTGAAGGAACAATTAAAGGAGCTGTCCAGTTAACTGTTGCACTGTTTGAAGTGACAGCTGTTGAAGTAACAGCTGTTGGCACGTTACATGATACAACAAAATCAAACGCAATCAAAGGTCTTCTATAATTTGTAGACGTCAAAGACGCTGGCAAAGTACCAGTAGTAACATTAGAATACTTAGTAGTATTAGAATTTGACTCATTAATACAAGGACCATAAAACTCATAGCTCCATGTAATTGAACTACTTGCCGTTGCGTTTGTATATTCCATAAAAACGGCTAAGTTTTGTGCTCCAGAATAGGTAAAAGTATTTGTAAAGGCAAAACTTTTCCATCCTGCTGAAGAACCAACTGCTGTTGCCGGGTTAGAATCATAAACCATTACAGCTCCGGTAGTAGCAGTTGCCCAATCTAATGCGTCAGATCCCCAATCTGAATTGGAAACCTCTTTCAAATAGATTTTAAAATTTGGAGTACCAGCCATAGTCCCACTTGCACTTACTCTTCTAAAATAAGCAGCATTAAGAACCTGACCTGCAATCCCGCTCAATTGTGACGCTGGGTAGATTACGGCCATACGACTTGTTGCATTAGCAGTTGTCGTACTGTACATGGGTCCGTAATTGACAGAATCCGTGTCTAAACAAGATGCTATTGTCCACGCCTGTCCATAGGACAAGACACTGACAAACAACATCAGCAATAACGTAATTTTTTTCATAAAAAAGTATAAATTGATTAACAGACTGCTAAAATAACAATTTTAAAAGACTAAAAAGTTAAAATTGAAGGAGTAGGTAAAAAAAGCAGAAACTAAATACAGTAAGATTAACCTTATAATACGCAAAAAGCCTGCATTAATGCAGGCTTTAAATTTTTATTTCATGACTATAATATATTTTTCTACTATAGTGTTAAAGTTTTGATTTAATTATTCTTTTATGCTTTCAATGGCTACCATTTCATTAGCATCAGCATTATAATCTACTCCTCCTATTTCAAATCCGAACAGATTATAAAAATCTTTTCTGTAACCTTCTAAATCTCCAATTTCTGAAAGATTCTCAGTAGTAGCTTTTTCCCATAACGCAGCTACCTTCTGCTGAATATCATCACGCATTTCCCAATCATCAATTCTGATTCTTCCCTTTTCATCAGTTGGAACCTCACCTCCTGCATACAGACGCTGTTGGTATAGTCTTTGGATTTGCTCAATAGTTCCTTCATGAATACCTTCTTCTTTCATCACTTTATATAGCAGGGAAATATATAGCGGAATAACCGGAATTGCAGAACTTGCCTGAGTTACCAATGCCTTATTTACAGAAACATAGGCTTTCCCTCCAATATCTTTTAGGCTCTCAGTAATCGAAAATGCCGTAGCTTCCAAATGGTCTTTTGCACGACCAATGGTTCCTTTACGATATACCGGCTCTGTTAATGATGGACCTATATACGAATAGGCAACCGTTACAGCTCCTGGAGCCAAAACACCAGCTTTCTTCATAGCTTCCATCCACATTGTCCAATCTTCACCTCCCATTACGGCAATAGTATTTTCAATATCGTCTTCCTTGCTTGGCTCAATCGAAATTTCTGAAACTTTTCCTGTGTGGAAATCCACCGTTTTATTAGAGAAAGTATTTCCTATTGGCTTCAAAACAGAACGATGCGTAATTCCTGTAACGGGATTAGTTCTTACCGGAGATGCCAAGCTGTAGATTACCAAATCAACCTGTCCTAAATCTTTTTTAATAAGTTCTATAGTCTGGTCTTTAACCTCATTAGAGAAGGCGTCTCCATTTATGCTTTTTGCATAAAGTCCTGCTTTGTGTGCTTCTGCTTCAAAAGCAGCTGAATTGTACCATCCTGGCGAAGCTGTTTTCCCTTCCATTGGCGGTTTTTCAAAAAACACTCCAATAGTAGCAGCATCCGAACCAAAAGCACTTGTAATTCTGGAAGCCAAACCAAATCCTGTAGAAGCACCGATTACCAATACTTTTTTAGCTCCGTCGATTTTACCTTTCGATTTTACATATTCTATTTGATTTTTAACGCTTTGCTCCGCTCCTTTCGGATGTGCTGTCAAGCAAATAAATCCTCTCATTCTTGGTTCTATAATCATAAAACAGTATTTATATTGTATAAATTATGTGTTAGTGTTTAGCTAAGCAAATATACCTTGTTTTTTTAGTTCAACAAGGCCTTGGCGTGATTTATGGCCGAATCGGAGATATCTTTTCCGGACAACATCTGTGCGATTTCAATGATTCTTTCGTCGGCAGAAAGCAGTTTAAGTTCTGATTGTGTCTGGTCGCCCACAACCGATTTGAATACTTTAAAGTGAGTGTTTCCTTTGGCTGCAATCTGTGGCAAATGTGTGATAGCAAATACCTGCATAGTCTTGCTCATTTCTTTCATGATTTCACCCATTTTATGAGCAATTTCTCCAGAAACACCGGTGTCAATTTCATCAAAGATAATGGTTGGTAATTTTTGGTATTGCGCAAGGATTGATTTTACAGCAAGCATAATTCTCGACATTTCTCCTCCTGAAGCTGTTTTTTTCAACAATCCAAAGTCGGAACCTTTATTAGCCGCAAACAGAAACTGTAAATCGTCTTTTCCGTTGGTATGGTAATTTTCTGACAGACTCACCTCTATTTTGAATCGGACATTTGGCATTCCTAATAATTCCAAAATGGCAACTAATTTTTCCGTCAGTACCGGAATTGCTTTTTGTCTTTTTCCGCTAATTACCTTGGCAATTACATCCAATTTGGATGCACTTTCGGTGATTTCCTTTTCTGCTTCTTCAATTTCATGTTGCAGGCTGTCAACAGAAATGACCTTTTTATCCAAGTCATTCTGTATCAGCAATAGTTCATCGACTGTTTTTACCTGATGTTTTTGCTGCAAATTATAAATTGCCTGTAATTTTTGGCTGACCAATTCCAACTGTCCAGGGTCACTCATTAGAGATTCCGCTTTTTGGTTCAGCTCTGAAACTACATCGTCAAGTTCAATGGATACGCTTGTTATTCTTTCAAATAGGGAATTATAGTCCGGAGAAAAAGACGCTATTTTTTGAAGTGATGCCCTAATTTCCTTAAGATTGTGCTGCACTCCAAATTGTTCTTCTTCTGCAATTGAAACGGCACGATCTAAATTTTCTTTAATTAGTTCAACGTTATTCAATTGTTCAAAAACACTTTCTAATTCTTCCTGTTCGCCAGATTTTAGTTTTGCAGCCAGTAATTCTTCTAAAAGAAACGAATTATAGTCTTGTTCTTTGGATGCTTCCTGGAGCCTGGACTGCAATGCCGTGAGATTACTCTTTAGATTGCGATATTTTTTTAACAGGGATTTGTATTCTGAAAGTTCCTCAGAATTTCCAGCCATCGAATCTATGATATCAAACTGGAAAGTTTCTTCTGAAAGTTCCTGAGTTTGATGTTGTGAATGGATATCGATCAAAAACTCTCCTAATTCCTGGAGCTCCTGAAGGTTTACAGGACTGTCATTGACAAAGGCCCTGGATTTTCCGGAAGGAAGGATTTCTCTCCTGATAATGGTTTCTTTTTCGAAATCTAAATCATTAGCATCAAAAAAGGATTCCAGATTGTAGCGTGCTATATTAAATTGTGCCTCTATGACACATTTTTCTTCTTTATTTTTTAATGAACTTAAGTCGGCTCTTTTACCCAAAACCAATCCTAAGGCTCCTAGAAGTATTGATTTACCTGCTCCTGTTTCTCCTGTAATTATTGAGAAATTTTCTGAAAAATCAATATCGAGTTTTTCAATCAGTGCAAAATTCTTTATGGATAGTGACGTCAGCAATGCCTTTACGTTTAAAGATAGTGATAAATTATGAACCGCTTGGATGCAAAAGCTATTGTATAAACCGCTTCGATTTTAAGGTTAAAATTTGATTTTTCCCCATTTACTGGAATTCAGCGGAGAAATTCTGTTCAGGTTTTCAACTAAATCTGCAATTGCAATAGATGGGCCTCCTGTATAAATCGAAACAATTTCGTCTGACTTGGCGTCAAAAAACACACGCGTCAGCAATGCATTTGGACGGATATCATATATTTGAGCCAAAGTTTTTACGGAGTTTTTGATATTTTCCTTACCTCTTTTCAAATCATCGCTCATCAAATCAATTCCTGTTGAATGGTATTGGTATAGGGCTTCTCTGTAAGGTGCAAAAGTATTCGACATCAGGTCTGTAATCAGGAAATATCTCGAAACATTCCCATCTGCCTGATTCCATCCTTTAGAACCTCCTTGCTGGGCTAAAATTGCCACATTTTGAGCCAACTCATAATATTGTGTTCCCCCTTTTGGTGAAAAAGTATCAGCATCCATTCCCATAATAATATAACTGTAGAATGCAATCACAGACACCAGATTGGAGTCATAGCTGTTTGGGTTAAAAATCAGGTTTTCAAACTCAACATATCTGAAATTAAAGTCTTTATCATTAAAGTTGAAAACCGGAGAAGAATACATAGAATTATAACCAGGACGAGAAGATTGTACCTGGATTGTTGCCGAAAACTGATCAGAACTGTATCCTGAAACGTTAATAAACATCGTCGATTCAATTCTTTCATTCTCAGCAAATACCTGATTTGTCCAACGCGTCTTATTCACGAATTCATTTAGTGAACGTTCCAGTGTTTTAAAAATCTGTGTATTGGCATTCGTGATTCGGTCATAGTTTATTTTTACGGTACATCTCAACTCTTGAGCTTGGATAGATCCGGCAGCGAACAACAAAAACAATAATATCTTACGCATAAAAATGTTGTATTACTTTATTTAAAATATCTTCGGCCACAGCTTCTTTTGTTTTCAAAGGCATAGGCTCAATTTCAAAATTCTTGTCGATAAAGGTAATTTTATTTGTCGATTTTCCAAAACCGGCTCCTTCATCCTGCAATGAATTGAGAACAATCAAATCTAGGTTTTTTTTCTGGATTTTCAATTTTGCATTTTCAATTTCATTCTCCGTTTCTAATGCAAATCCAATCAGAAATTGTTTTTGTTTTACTTTTCCTAAAGAAGCCAGAATGTCTTGTGTTTTTTCCAATTCGATGGTAAAGGCATCTTCTGTCTTTTTTATTTTTTGTGCGGCCGGAAACTTGGGTCTGTAATCTGCAACGGCAGCAGCAGCTATTGCTGCATCAACATCTCCAAAGTAACGGTGCGCAGCCTCGTACATTTCTTGTGCCGAAGTCACGTTGATCAGATTGATTCCCGATTTTTTAGGCTTTAGATGAGTTGGCCCTGAAATCAGAATCACTTCAGCTCCTAATCCAGCAGCATGTTCTGCGATGTCAAATCCCATTTTACCGGAAGAATGATTTCCTATAAAACGCACAGGATCTATTGCTTCGTATGTTGGCCCGGCTGTAACCAGTATTTTTTTTCCTTTTAGCGGTAATTTGCTTGCTATATCAGCTTCGAGAAAGGCAATAATATTTTCAGGCTCGGCCATTCTTCCTTCTCCGGAAAGTCCGCTTGCCAGTTCTCCAGATTCCGCAGGAATCATGATATTACCAAACTGTTGTAATAATTTAAAACTCGCTAAGGTTGAAGGATGCTTGTACATGTCCAAATCCATTGCAGGAGCAAAATAAACCGGACATTTAGCAGAAAGATAGGTTGCTATCAAAAGGTTATCGCAGGTGCCATTTGCCATTTTAGACAATGTATTTGCAGTAGCCGGAGCAACCAGCATCAAATCAGCCCAAAGACCTAATTCGACATGATTATTCCAGACGGCTTCTTCATCATCATTATAAAAAGTGGAATGTACCGGATTTTTAGAAAGTGTGGAAAGTGTGAGCGGTGTCACAAAATCCTTAGAAGCAGGTGTCATGACCACTTGGACATCGGCACCTGCTTTTATGAATAATCTTACTAGCGAGGCTGTTTTATATGCGGCAATCCCACCGGAAACTCCCAGCACTATTTTTTTACCACTTAAAACAGACATCGTAAATTATTTAGTAGTATCTCTGTGATAGATTTTACCTTCAAGCCATTCCTGTACAGCTAGAGCGTGTGGTTTTGGCAATTTTTCGTAGAATTTTGAAACTTCGATTTGTTCTTTGTTTTCAAAAATTTCTTCTAAGCTGTCATTATAGGTAGCAAACTCTTCCAATTTCTCTGTCAATTCTTTTTTGATTTCAGAATTGATTTGGTTTGCTCTTTTAGCCATAATCGTAATCGCTTCGTACACATTACCTGTCGGTTCCTCAATCATCGTCTTATTGTAAGTAACTGTGTTTACAGGAGCATTAGTCTTTTTTAAATCCATGACTTTTATTTAATTAGAAAATTGTTGTAATTCTTTCTCGATTCTTGCCAGTTTTTCATCGACTTCTTTTTTATATGATGTCGATGCATTGAATTTGATAAGGGTAGCATAGGATGCTTTTGCCAAATTCAATCTTTCTTTCTTCTTGTATTCCACACTATTGATTGCCAGAATATAGGCTGAATCAAATCGGTAATACAAAGCCTGTTCCTTGAACGGCGTTCCCGGATAGTCAGCAATAAAATTATCCAATGCTTTTATTGCAGCAGAATAATCTCTTGTATAACCTCCTATTGTATGATACTGTCTTGCATTCTCGAATGCTTTTTTCTCCAATTTTTCACGTAATGATTTTACAATTTCGTTTGCTTTTGGTAGAAATTCCGAATTCGGATAATTATTGATAAATGTTTGCAGCTTATCGATTGCCTTGTCTGTTTCACCTTGATCTAAAGAATATCTCGGTGATAGTTTAGAATAGCTTTCAGCACTCAAATAAGCCGCTTCTTCTGCCTTTTCGCTCTTAGGATAACTGGAAGTAAAACTTTCGAACTGATAGGCTGCAAGATAATGCTGTTTTGTTTTATAATACGATTGCCCAAACATATAGAACATCTTTTCTGCAGCTGGCTTACCTCTGTATGATGGCGCTATCTGTTCAAAAAGACGTATTGCTTTTGTATATTTTCCAGCGTCATACATTTTTGAAGCGATGTCATATTTTACAGCGATATCCTCTGATTTCAAAGCTTTTTGGTAAGGACTGCATGAAGCAAAAGCAACCGCAATTATAAGTAAGCAAAATATTCTATTCATTTTCAAGATTGTATTTACTGATTTCAAGCTGTTTGAGGTCTCCTAAAAATCAACCGCAAATTTAGTTATTAATTATAGATTAAAAAAACATTTTTTCAAGCCCTCTAAAAGACTCAAAAATAAAAAAGATGTCAAATAAATTATGACACCTTTTTAACGATTAAATTCTGTATTTATTTTGCAGTTGTAACCGGACTTGTAAAGTTCTTCATTTCATTGTCGAACAAATACAAACCTCCTTTATCATCACCAATCAGATTGATCTTATCCAGGATGTAACGTGCATTTGCCTCTTCTTCAATTTGCTCAGCTACATACCATTGTAAAAAGTTGTGCGTAGCATAATCTCTTTCATCCAAAGCAATACCTACAAGGTCATTGATGCTTTCCGAAACTTTGATTTCATGTTCCAATAATTGTTTGAAAAGAACTTTATAGCTTGACAAATCAAGTACCGGTTCCACAATTGAAGATATTTTAGCCTGACCGCCTCTTTGGTTGATGTATTTTACCAATTTCAGCATGTGCATTCTTTCCTCTTCGGATTGTGCAAACATAAAAGTTGATATTCCTTCAAATCCCTGGACTTCTGCCCAAGATGCCATAGCCAGATATACTTGCGACGAATCGCCTTCTATCTTAATCTGACGGTTTAGTGCTTCTTCTATTGATTTTGATAACATAATCTTAGGTTTTAAAGTAACTAAAGTACTGTTTTCTTAACAAATTGCTCAATTCTGCCTGCTAAATCTTCGTTAACATTGACTAATGGCAAACGTACTGTATTTTCTGACAATCCCAAAGTTTTAAAGATTTCTTTAACACCTGCCGGGTTTCCTTGCTCAAAAATCATGTCGATTGAGTCGGCAATCTGATAGTGTAACTTATAGGCTTCATCCACTTTTCGCTCCAATCCTAAACGCACCATTTCTGAAAATTGTTTTGGAAATCCTTCCGCAATTACAGAGATTACTCCTGCCCCACCAGCCAAAACCATTGGAAGCGTTACCATATCATCTCCGGAAATCACCAGAAAATCTTTTGGTGCGCCCTGAATCAGCTTCATAGCCTGTACAATATCGCCGGCAGCTTCTTTTATCGCTACTACATTTTTAAAATCATTTGCCAAACGAATTACGGTCGATGGCAATACATTGCTCGCAGTTCTTCCCGGAACATTATACAAAATCACCGGAAGTGGCGAAGCTTCGGCAATTGCTTTGAAATGTTGGTAAATACCTTCCTGTGTTGGCTTGTTATAGTATGGAGAAACCGAAAGTACAGCCGTAAAGCCTGTAAAATCTCTGGTTTTTAGCTCTTCAACAACTTCTGCAGTATTATTACCTCCAACACCCAAAACCAGCGGCAATCTGCCGTTATTAGTCTCCATTATGGTTTTGATGACTAATTCTTTTTCTTCTTTTTTTAATGTTGCCGGTTCTCCGGTTGTTCCTAAAACTACCATATAATCAATTCCGTTATCGATCTGGTAGTTTACGATTCTTTTTAAAGCCTCGACATCAACAGAAAAATCTTTTTTGAAAGGTGTGACAAGCGCTACGCCCGTCCCTATAAGTGACTGCATATTATATTTTGTTTAGTATTTTTAAATATTTAAATAGTTCGAAAACAAAAACCTTATAGTTTTCAGCATTTGTATTAATCATAAAATGATTCAGCCTTTTATCGATTGTAGAAAATCCCACCTTAAAATTAGCTTTTGACTTAAAAGTCGTAATCATCAAAGGTGCTTTTTCAGTATCATAATAGCTAATCAGCATGTCAAACTTCTTATCGGCAAACTCTTTTACATTTTTGTTTTCCAGTGTTCCTTTCCAGCTCAAATCTTTATGGCTAAAACTTGGATAATTTACGGTTTCTTTTTTCTTGAAACGGTCTTTATATAATAATATCTGGATGTTCTCTCTTTTGATTCCGTTTGCTAAAAGTTCTTCTATCAGATTTACCTTGTCTTCAAAATAGGTCTTATCAATTAACAACCCGACAGTTGTTATTCTTTCTTCCGATGGGTTTCCCTTTACGTGCAGGGAACTATTTTTTAATGTTCTTTTTGCAGAAAAATTCTTGAAAAAATTTAAAAACATAGTACTTTTACTTGTGATTACAAATTTAATTAAATAAGCCGTATTTCAGATGCTAAAACAAAAAAACTATAACGCTGCACTGGCACAATTTGTTTCAATCCTAACATTATTTCTGGCAATTTCCTGCTCGACCCAAAAGCCTTATGTTTCAAAGATTGAAGGAAAGCAGATTGGCATCACAAACACCAACCCGCAAACTCCTGCTATCGAAGAATTTATAAAACCGTATCGGGAAAATATTGATAAGGATATGAACCAGATTTTAGCCTATGCTCCCGAAACATTAGACAAAAGTAAAGGCGAATGGCAGACTACTATTGGTAGCTTACAGGCAGATATAACGCTTGCAACCGCTAACAAATTATTCCTGAAACGAGAAAATAAATCGGTAGATATCTGCCTGTTGAATCATGGCGGTATCCGAAGCATGATTTCTAAAGGAAATGTAACTACCCGCACCGCTTTTGAATTGATGCCTTTTGAAAACGAATTGGTTGTTGTTGCCTTAAAAGGTCCACAGATTATAGAAATGGTCAATTATTTGATTACTGAAAAGAAGCCGCATCCACTTGCAGGCATGGAAATCGTATTAAACAAAGATGCTTCTTCTTATAAAAGCATTACTATACAGGGAAAACCTTTGGATCTCAACAAAACTTATTATGTAGCCACCAACGATTATCTTTATAATGGCGGCGATAGCATGAATTTCTTCAAAAAAGGAACCATGACTTCCTTAGATTACAAACTCCGCAATGTCTGGATTGATTACTTCAAAGAAACAGACACGATTCCGGTACCAAGAAACAAAAGGATTATTGTTGAGTAATCAGAAAGCCTAAAAGACACAAAATGAAAAGAAGAGATTTTATACAAAAAACAGTAGCTGGTTCGGCCTTACTAACGGTTGGCGGATTATCATTAAGCAGTTTTAATACACTTGACAAAAAGCATATTACCATATTGCATACGAATGATGTTCACAGCCATATTGATCCGTTTCCGCCAACCGATGCCAAAAACCCTAATATGGGCGGTGTTTCCAGACGTGCCAGCCTGATTGAAAGCATCCGTAAGGAAAATCCAAACGTTTTGCTTTTGGATGCCGGCGATATATTCCAGGGAACACCCTACTTCAATTACTATGGTGGTGAATTGGAATTTAAGTTGATGAGCATGATGAAATATGATCTTGCCACTATGGGAAATCATGATTTTGACAACGGAATTGATGGTTTCTATTCGCAATTGCACAATGCAAAGTTTGATTTTGTAAGTGCCAATTATGATTTTAAAAATACTATACTGGAAGGCGTTGTTAGGCCTTATAAGGTTTTTGTCAAAGACGGTATCAGGATTGGTGTTTTTGGATTGGGTGTTGAATTAGACGGCTTGGTAGACAAGAAGAATTACAAAGAAACAGTCTATAATGATCCGGTTTCTGTATCGCAGGATATGACACGCATTTTAAAGACACAGGAGAGATGCGATCTTATTATCTGCCTGTCGCATATTGGATATGCTTATAAAAACGATCCAGACAAGATTTCCGACTTAAAATTAGCTGCCGCCACAAGAGACATCGATTTAATTATTGGAGGACATACACATACTTTTCTGGACAGGCCTACGATTGTAAAAAATCTGGATGGTATTGACACTTTGGTGAATCAGGTAGGTTGTTATGGCATTAATTTGGGAAGAATTGATTTTTATTTTGATACGGATAAAAATAAGATCCATAGCGGAAGAACTATTGTGGTTTAATCTTTTTTTGAATGTAGATACAATTTTGAACGCGGATAGACGCGGATATCGCAGATTAAAAAGCCATTAAAATTAAAATTTTAATGGCTTTTTTGTTTTGTATCGGTTTTCAGACTGATATTTTATTCTCCCAGCATTGCGACAAAATCATCTTCTGAGATGATTGGAACATTCAGTTTATTGGCTTTTTCCAGTTTAGCCGGTCCCATATTATCGCCAGCGACTACATAGTCTGTCTTGGCAGAAATAGAGCTTCCTACTTTCCCTCCATTATCTTCAATTGATTTTTTTAGATCATCACGTGAGAATTTTTCAAATACTCCTGAAACCACAAAGGTTTTTCCTGACAGTTTATCTGTTGCATCCGGATTAAAAACGGTTTTAGCTTCGAGCTGGACACCATAATCACGTAATCTCTGGATAATGATTCGGTTTTCAGGATTCTCGAAAAATTCAATTACACTTTGCGCTATACGTTCACCGATTTCATCTACTAAAACCAGGTCCATCAGGCTGGCATTGCTCAGGTTATCGATATTTTGGTAGTGTTTTGCCAATTTTTTTGCAACGGTTTCGCCCACATAGCGAATTCCAAGAGCAAACAAAACCCTTTCAAAAGGAACTTCTTTGGATTTTTCAATTCCGTTAACCAGATTTTCTGCTGATTTTTGCGCCATCCTTTCCAGAGGAATGACTTGTTCAACAGTAAGATCATACAGGTCAGCATAATTCTGCACCAGATTGTTATTAAAAAGCAATGCTACCGTTTCTCCACCAAGCCCTTCAATATCCATTGCTTTTCTGGAAATATAATGCTGGATTCTTCCTATGATTTGCGGCGGACATCCGTAAAAATTCGGGCAATAATGCTGGGCTTCACCTTCTTTCCTGATTAATTCAGTCTGGCATTCAGGGCAATTTGTAATATAGACTGTCGGTAATAAATCCAAAGAGCGTTTTGTAAAGTCTACACCTATAATCTTTGGAATGATCTCTCCTCCTTTTTCTACAAAAACTTCATCACCAACGCGGATATCAAGTTTTTCAATCTGATCTGCATTGTGCAATGAGGCTCTTTTTACGATGGTTCCTGCCAATTGTACCGGTTCGAGATTGGCTACCGGAGTAATTGCTCCAGTACGCCCTACCTGATAGGAAATAGAATTCAGATGGGTAGAAACCTGCTCTGCCTTAAATTTATAAGCTATCGCCCAACGTGGCGATTTGGAAGTATAGCCTAATTCATCCTGATAATGCAGGTTGTTAACTTTTACAACTACACCATCGGTTTCATAAGGCAAGTCATGACGATGGATATTCCAATAATCGATAAAGTCAAAAACTTCATCAATGCTTTTTACCAGCCTGGCTTCTTTAGGTACTTTAAAACCAAAACTTCTGGCTTTTTCCAGGCTTTCAAAATGGGTTGAAAATTTAACATCGTTGCCAATAAAAGTATATAAAAGGCAATCTAAAGGTCGTTTTGACACTTCAGTACTGTCTTGCAATTTCAAGCTACCTGAAGCTGTATTTCTTGGGTTTGAATAAGGTGTTTCGCCTATTTCTATCAATTCCTGATTCATTTTGGCAAAACCTTCGAGCGGCAATATGATTTCGCCACGAATTTCAAAGCTATCCGGATAATTGCCTTTTAGCTGCAACGGAACAGATCGGATTGTCTTGACATTATTAGTCACATCGTCCCCCTGGAATCCGTCACCACGTGTTACAGCGCGTTTTAGCTTACCGTGCTCGTAAGTCATGGAAATAGAAGCTCCGTCATATTTCAGCTCACAGGTGTATTCTAACGGAACATCACCTAATATTTTTTGGATTCTTTTTTCCCAATCCAAAACATCTTCTTTTGAATAGGAATTATCCAAAGAATACATTCGGTTCTTATGGGTAATGGTTTCAAAGTTTTTGGTAATCATCCCGCCTACGCGCTGCGTTGGGGAATTTTCGTCAAAAAACTCAGGATGTTTGCTTTCAAGCTCCTGGAGTTCTTTTAGTTTTGTATCAAAATCATAATCAGAAATTGTGGGATTATCCAAAACATAATAATTGTAATTATGCTGATTTAATTCGTCCCGCAACGATTGGATGGTACTCTGAATATCCATAAAAAAAATTGGCTAGTTTAGTTCTGTAAACAGAGCACTAAAATAACCAATTTTCAATAAATATTACGATTTTATGACGACTGAATTATACCATTGATTTGCAAATATAACTGTCCGTCGCTTAGTATAGCGCCTTGTTGGATCAGATTGAAAATCGCATCGTTTCTTTCTTCTTCATATTCCTTCTGCCCTATCTTGATTTCTACCGTTTCAGTAAACATATTGTCACTCAGCCATTGCAATCCTTCTCTAGTCATAAAATCGACATCAGGAGCAAGCGCTTTAAGCACAATCGATTTGATTACTTTTTCCTGACAATGGAAAAGGAAAATATAGTTTTTAGAAAAGTGCTCCAAATAGTGAGCACCGGTCAAAACACCTTCCCAAATCAGGTCAGAAAACACATCCAATTCCTGTTCTGCAACTTCCGGTTTTTCAGCCTTGATAGCATCCCATTCGTTCTTATCGATTGACTGTGTCGCCAGGAAATTAGCAAATTCCTGGTGAAGTGCTTCAAACTGTTCTTTTGTTAATCTTTTGTATTTCATCTTTTATGCTTTATGCTATAAACTAAAGGCCATAGGCATTTTATAAAAAAAAATCCCGACTTTCATCGGGACTTTTATATTTCAGTATTGAAAATACTATTTTTCAGCTACGATTTCGTAAGGCAAATCTACGATAACTTCTCTGTGTAATCTAACAGTAGCACTGTATTTACCAGTACGCTTAACGATTCCAGAAGTAATGAATTTTCTGTCGATTGTTTGACCTTGCTTCTCCAAAGCATCAGCGATGTCGATGTTAGTGATAGAACCGAAAAGTTTTTCACCACCAGCTTTAGCTGAAATTTTGATTTCAAGAGCTTTTAATGCCTCAGCCAATTTCTTAGCGTCATCAACAATTTTAGCTTCTTTGTGAGCTTTTTGTTTTAGGTTTTCAGCCAATACTTTTTTCGCAGAAGGAGTTGCCATATGAGCAAATCCTTGTGGGATTAAAAAGTTACGTCCGTATCCGTTTTTCACAGTTACGATATCATCTTTAAAACCTAAGTTTTGAACGTCTTTTTTTAAGATAAGTTCCATGTTGTTGTCCTTAATTTGTAGAAGTTAGGTTTCGTTACTCAGAAACCAACAACTGTGTTTTTACTATTTTAATAAATCGGCCACGTATGGCATTAAAGCTAAATGTCTTGCTCTTTTAACAGCTACAGACACTTTTCTTTGGTATTTCAATGAAGTTCCAGTTAAACGACGTGGAAGGATTTTCCCTTGCTCGTTTACGAATTTCAATAAGAAATCTGGATCTTTATAATCGATATATTTGATACCTGATTTTTTGAAACGGCAATACTTTTTAGTTTTGTTTGTTTCAATATTCAAAGGCGTAAGATATCTGATATCTCCGTCTTTTTTTCCTTTTGCTGATTGTTCAATCGTAGACATAATAATTACGCTTTAGATGCTTTAAGTTTTTCTCTTCTTCTTTCTGCCCAAGAAATTGCATGTTTGTCAAGACTTACAGTCAAGAAACGCATTATTCTTTCGTCACGTCTGAATTCAGTTTCGAAAGCAATTAATACTTCAGGAGCTACTTTGAATTCAAATAGGTGGTAAAAGCCACTTTTTTTGTGTTGGATTTCGTAAGCCATCTTTTTTAGGCCCCAATCCTCTTTTGATACCATCTCTGCACCTCTGGAAGTAAGAAAATCTTCGAATTTGCTTACTGTTTCCTTTACCTGTACTTCAGATAAAACGGGATTCAAGATGAAAACAGTTTCATAGTGATTCATAATACAATGATTTTATTTGTTATAAAATTGGGTGCAAAAGTAACTATTTATTTTTAATCCGCAAGTGAAAATCCATTATATTCGATGAATTACAAAAAAATGCGGAAAATATTGTTTTTTAATAAAAAAATTGTTCTACATTTATCGTACCCAATCTATAAATTCTGATTTATTATGAAATTGAATTGTGTTGTAGTAGATGACAGTGCCATACAAAGAATGACGGTGACCAAATTGGTTGCGAATCATCCGAACCTGAATTTGGTGGGCGATTTTTCCAATGCCATTGAAACTAAAAATTGCCTTACCAATAAAGAAGTAGACCTTATTTTTTTAGATATAGAAATGCCCGTGATTAATGGATTTGATTTGCTTGACGGATTGAAAGTAAAACCGCAGATTATTTTTATTACATCTAAGGCGGAATATGCTGTCAAAGCATTTGATTATGATGCAACAGATTATCTTCAGAAACCTATTTCACCGCAACGATTCAATGCTGCCGTAAAAAGAGCAATGGATCTTTATTTGTTACGCAAAGAAAATATCGACGAGGATAGCGAGCATATTTTTATCAAGAGCAATCTAAAAAAACTAAAAATCTTTACTTCTAAAATCAAATGGATCGAGGCTTATGGTGATTACGTAAAAGTAGTCACTGAAGATGAAAACCATCTGGTATTGTCAACCATGAAGTCTTTTGAGAACGATTTGTCAAAAGAACGCTTTATTCGTGTGCATAAATCGTTTATCATCAATATTGACAAAGTAGATAAGTTCAACAGCAAGTTTGCTGAAATTGGCGTAACTAAAATTCCTTTGAGTAGGAATAAAAAAGAGGACCTGGTAAAAGCCCTGGCTTCCGCTTAATAAAAATCAACATTTGCAGCCACTTTAATTGGCCTGTATTGCGATACCGCTTCAAAACTATTCAGTATTTTCTGGATAGTTTTTTTTGTGCTTCCCAGCGGCTGATTTTGAGGAATCTTAATTAGTATTGTACGGATGTACTCGTTTCTGATTCTACTTATTGCCGGTTCTTCCGGGCCCAATACCGGCATATTGAGATTTTGGCTCATGACCTGGTACAGCCACATGGAACCGTCTTTTAGTTTTTCAAAATCACGATGTTTTAGCGTAATCTTGATAAGACGGAAATACGGCGGGTATTTAAAAATATGTCGGTCGTATAACTGCTCTTTATACATGCCGATATAATCGTTGT
This sequence comes from Flavobacterium sp. 28YEA47A, assembly GCF_041262125.1. Taxonomy (NCBI): domain Bacteria; kingdom Pseudomonadati; phylum Bacteroidota; class Flavobacteriia; order Flavobacteriales; family Flavobacteriaceae; genus Flavobacterium; species Flavobacterium sp. 28YEA47A. The sequence continues at coordinate 157,913 of NZ_JBGCCI010000006.1, read as the reverse complement.
TCGTAACCTGTTGTATTGTATTGTGGTTCGGGTTATACGTCTGGATAACAACCTTGCCTCTTTTTCCGGAACGCCCTGCCCTGCCCGATACCTGCGTCATCATCTGGTAGCTTCTTTCAAAAGCACGGAAATCCGGATGATACAGCATATTATCGGCATTCATGATGCCTACCAACGAAACATTATCAAAGTCCAAACCTTTGGCAAGCATTTGTGTTCCTACCAAAATATCTATTTCCCGATTCTTAAAACTGTCCAATATCTTCTCATAGCCATATTTGCCACGAGTGGTATCCTGATCCATTCGGGCTGCTTTTTTATTAGGAAACAAACCGGCCAGTTCCATTTCAATTTGTTCCGTGCCAAATCCTTTTGTGGTAAGGTCAACACTTGAACAGTTATGGCAACGCGTAGGTTTTGCCATAGCATAGCCGCAATAATGGCATCGCAATTGGTTTTTATGCTTATGATAGGTCAGGCTAACATCACATTGCGGGCATTCAGGAACATGACCGCAAGTCATACATTCCAATACAGGCGAATAGCCACGACGGTTTTGAAACAGTATTACCTGTTCACCTAACGCCAACGCTTCTGCCATGTTTTCCAGCAGCGTATCGCTAAAATGGCCTTTCATCCTTTTTCTAAAATATTTGTCTTTAAGGTCGACCAATTCAATTTCGGGTAGCATTACATTCCCAAAGCGTTCGGTAATTTCCACCAAACCATATTTACCGCCTGATGCATTAAAATAGGTTTCCAGACTTGGCGTGGCAGAACCTAAAAGCACTTTAGCTTTGTAATAGTTTGCCAAAACGATTGCCGCATCGCGGGCGTGGTATCTTGGAGCCGGATCGTATTGCTTGAACGTCTGCTCATGTTCTTCGTCAATAATAACAAGTCCCAAATCATGAAACGGCAGAAACAGTGCAGACCTGGCTCCTATTACAATCTTTGCTTTTGGTGAATTTTCTAATACTTGTTTCCATACTTCCACACGTTCGTTATTGGTGTATTTGGAATGGAATACGGCGACCTGGTTCCCAAAATGGGCTGTCAATCTGCCGACTAATTGTGTTGTTAGTGCAATTTCCGGCAATAAATACAATACCTGTCTGCCGGTAGCGATATGGCTTTCAATCAGCCGTATATAGATTTCAGTCTTGCCGCTGGAAGTTACGCCATGCAACAAGCACACTTCTTTTTCTTCAAAAGCGCTTGAAATTTCATCGAACGCTTTTTGTTGGGCAGTACTTAGTTGGAGGTTATTTTCTTTTTGGTTTTTATCAAAAGAAACACGGTCTTCCTGTATGTAGTATTCTTCAAAAATAGCTTTGTCTACCAATGCCTTTACCACAGTAGATGTAGCTTGGGAATGTTCTAAAAGCTGTTTTACAGAAATTGGTTTTTGCTGAGAAGCATTGAGTTGAAAATAACTCAATAGAATTTCTTTTTGTTTTTTAGCGTTTTTTAGTTCGTCCAGCAAGGCAACCAAATTGGCTTCTTCAACATAATTTTGATGCAAACGGATATAGCGTGTGAGCTTTGGTTTGTATAACTCTACTACTTCTTCCTGAACAGCCAGTATTTTTTTGTCGATGAGTTTTTGGATTGTTGGGAAAACATTTTTCTTGCCCAATAAGGCTACAATATCCAATACTTTAAGTGAGCTTTGGTGCTGTAAGGCTTCATAAATAAGGAACTCATCGTCTGAAAGCTGCGTCTCGTCTACTTCGGTTTCTTTTTTTTGTGATATGATGGTTTCGCTTTCTAACAGCAAAGCCGAAGGCATGGCTCCACGATATACATCACCAATGGCACACATATAATACGAGGCAATCCATTGCCAATGGGCAATCTGGATTTCGGTTACGACCGGAATTTCATCTAAAATCTGATGGATTTCTTTGGCTTCGTATAGAGCAGGTTCATTTTGATGCAACTCTATAGCCAATGCCGTATATACCTTGCTTTTGCCAAATGGCACTGCAATACGCATTCCTTTTTGAATGTAATTGTATTCTGTTTCTGAAACCCTATAGGTAAAAGTTTTAGATAAAGACAGAGGAAGAATGACTTCTACAAAATACATTTAAAGGCTGTTTGGTTTTTACAAAGATAAGGGTTTGCCGGAATACTTTTATATTCAAAAATTAAAAGGATTTTTTAGACCAATAAGAATACTCGCGACACTTTAGAACCTTAATCTCTTAGAGCCTTAAAATTAAACGCTGATTATATGGATTTTGCTGATTTCCGCTGATTTTTCAAATTAGCACAAACAAAACTTAGAACCTTAGCAACTTAGTCCCTTAGAACCTAAAAAAATCAATTAAACAAATTCTTCCTCTTTAACCTATTAATCGCTCCATTTAACTCAAAGCCCAACAAAAGAATCATACAATTCAGCCAGATATAAATCATCAGAATCAGAAGCGTTCCGATAGAGCCGTATAGTTCGTTGTATTTTGCAAAACGCACTACATAAATCCCGAATACAAAGGAGGTCAGGATAATCAAAATGGTTGTAAAAACAGAGCCTATGCTAAAAAAGGAATGGCGTCGGGTTTGTTTGGTTCCGAATTTAAAGAGTATGGAAGTAGCAGTCAGGATCATTAATCCGACGAATACAAAACGTCCGATACTGACAAAATTGATATTTTCAAACAGACCTTCGCTTTTCATGCGCTGTATGATATATTCAAAAACAACAATCGCAGAAACGGTTACAATTAATAAGACCGACAATATAATGGCTATACCTAAAGCTACGGCATACTGCCTAAAAAAACCACGAGTAACGGTAATATGTCTTGAAATTTCAAAACCTCCCAAAATGGCATTGACACCATTTGCCATCAAAAAGATAGAAAGCAGGAAACCCGAGGAAAGCAATCCTTTATAACTATTGTTTAAAATGTCATTGATGATTTGGTAGATAGCCTCATAGGTATTTGGTGGTACGCTTTCTTCTACGAATTTCAGGAAATCGGCTTGAAATCCTTCAATGGGAATGTATGGGATTAGGTTTAGGATAAATAAGGCAAATGGAAAGAGCGCCATAAAAAAGCTAAAGGCAATGGCACTCGCCCTATACGAAAACGCTCCTTTGGCAATTCCGATAAAATAGAGTTCAAGCAGATCGTAAAACGACAATCCTTCAAGCCACGGCAGCTTGATACGCTGCGTGAGATGCATTAGCGAACGAATTACGGGAATTTTTTCGAGCTTGTCTTCTATTATCTTTGTCACCCTGTTTGTTTTAGATGGCTTTTAGGCTAAGATCCATATTATAGACTGAATGGGTCAACGCTCCGGATGAGATATAATCTACTCCGCATTCTGCATAATATCGGATGGTTTTCTCATTGATATTTCCTGAAGATTCCGTCTGACATTGGTCACCGATTAAATCTACGGCAGTACGGGTCATATCATAATCAAAATTGTCGAGCAATATTCTGTACACGTTATCCGATTGCAGGATTTCACGCACTTCCTCTAAATTTCTTGCTTCGACTATTATTTTCAGGTCTAAATTGTTTTGTTTTAGGTAGTCGTTCGTTTTTTGGATGGCTTTAGTAATTCCTCCGGCAAAATCGATATGGTTGTCTTTTAGCATAACCATATCATACAATGCAAAACGGTGGTTTTCTCCTCCTCCTATTTTCACTGCCCATTTTTCAATAGCACGGATACCAGGTGTTGTTTTTCTGGTGTCAAGGACTTTGGTTTTTGTTCCTTCCAAAAGATGTGCAAAGGATTGGGTTTTGGTTGCTATGGCAGACATACGCTGCATGGCGTTTAATACCAAACGTTCTGATTTTAGTATGGATTGCGAACTTCCGCTAACATGAAAGACAACATCTCCATATTTTACAGGAGTTCCATCTTGAATAAATGTTTCTACTTTTAGGTCTTTATCCACATAGTGGAAAATCATTTTGGCAAATTCTACTCCGGCAATGATACCTTCGTCTTTTACCAAAAGTTTGGCTTTTCCTTGTGCTGTTGCTGGAATACAGGCTAATGAGCTATGATCGCCATCGCCTACATCTTCGCGTATTCCGTTTTCTATAATTAGTCTTAATTCGTTCTGAAACTGTGCTTCTGAAATCATCTTGCAATTTTAATTGAAGCTAAATTAATAAAATCTTTAGACTTGGATGCTGTTTGCTTTATTTAATTGCCCGCAATTTACTGGGTTTTCTATTTTTTGAATTCCTGATGAGATAGGCTTATCTTTGCCTCGCAACACTTAGAAACTTAGTGATTAAAATCTTAGTAAAAAATGAACATCAAACTTATCGCCATTGGCAAGACCGACAATAAATCGTTACAGACGCTGATTGATGATTATCAAAAGCGATTGTCTTTCTATATTAAGTTTGAGTTGGATATTATTCCGGATATCAAAAATGTAAAGAATCTTTCAGAAGCACAGCAAAAGGAAAAGGAAGGCGAATTGATTTTATCAAAATTGGCCGCAACGGACCAGCTTGTGTTACTGGATGAAAATGGCAAGAGTTTTTCGAGTGTTGGGTTTTCTGAAGAATTGCAGAAGAAAATGAACTCAGGCATCAAGACTTTGGTTTTTGTTATTGGCGGTCCTTATGGTTTTTCGGATGCGGTATATGCAAAGGCTCAGGGAAAGATTTCGCTATCGGCTATGACTTTTTCCCATCAGATGGTTCGTTTGTTTTTTATTGAGCAGTTGTATAGAGGTTTTACTATTTTGAGGAATGAACCATATCATCACCAATAGTTGATAGTTGATAAGGGATAGTTTTTAGTTGGGCTTGCGGTATAAACAAATTCATTTATAGAACTAGATTTCTCTAAAATCAAAAATCTTAAATCAAAAATTCTCTGAAGCAAACACTTCTTATCCGAACCCACTAATAACTAAAGACTATCCCTTATCAACTAACAACTGCTATAAACTATCCACTATCAACTAAAAACTATTGACTGCTTGATAGATTTTGATGCTTTCAACGGCTTCTTTTACATCGTGAACTCGCAATATTTTAGCACCTTTAAGTAGGGAAATTGTATTGAGGACTGTGGTTCCGTTGAGGGATTCCTGGGGCGTTGTTCCTAGTGTTTTGTATATCATGGATTTTCTGGAAATGCCTGATAGGATTGGCAGTTCGAGCATTTGGAACAGTTCGAGTTTGTTCATTACTTCAAAATTCTGTTCGGTTGTTTTTGCAAAACCAAAACCGGGATCAATAATGATGTCGTTAATGCCAAGGCTACGGGCGTGGTTTACTTTTTCTGAGAAGTAATAGAGCATGTCTTTAATAATGTCGCCGTATTGCGTCAGGCTTTGCATCGTTTTCGGATTGCCACGCATGTGCATCATGATGTAAGGTACGTTGTATTTCGCAACAGTTTCCATCATTTTGTCATCTAATCCGCCGGCAGCAATGTCATTGATGATGGCGGCTCCATGTTCGATTGCCGCTTTGGCAACTTCACTACGGAATGTATCGACAGAGATAATGATTTCCGGAAAAACTTTTATCAACAGGTCGATTACCGGAATAATCCGCCCTATTTCTTCTGCTTCGGAAACAAATTCGGCATTGGGTTTTGAAGAATAGGCTCCAATATCAATAAAAGTAGCGCCTTCATCAAGCATCTGTTTTACTTTATCTATAATGACCTGTTCGCTGTCGTTTTTTCCGCCATCGTAAAAAGAATCGGGAGTAATATTCAATATTCCCATTACTTTGGGAGTTGTGAGGTCGATAAGCGTTCCTTTGCAGTTCATTTGCCTGGTTCTCGTCTTTATAATTTTTGTAGGATTGGAAAATTGTCCATTGCAAGGCTTTTTGCTTTTCGCCCTAAACCTTTTTTCACTATTTTTGGACAAATTTCATACAAAGATACATCAAATAATGAATAGTACTTCTCAAGAGTTTGACCGCATAATAGGCATTTGCCGTACTTTATATATCAATAAAATGCAGGATTATGGTAGTGCATGGCGCATCTTGCGATTGCCATCGTTAACCGACCAGATTTTTATCAAGGCGCAACGAATCCGAAGCCTTCAGGAAAACGATGTCCGTAAGGTGGATGAAGATGAAACAGGAGAGTTTATCGGGATTATCAACTATTCTATAATGGCACTAATCCAGCTTGATTTGGGCGTAGTTGACCAGCCGGATTTAGACACTGCAAAAGCTACGCAGCTTTATGATGAAAAGGTGGCGTTGACAAAAGCACTTATGGAAGCCAAAAACCACGATTATGGCGAAGCCTGGCGCGATATGAGAGTAAGCTCTCTTACTGATTTGATCTTGCAGAAATTATTGCGTGTAAAGCAGATTGAAGACAACAAAGGAAAGACAATTGTTTCTGAAGGTATTGATGCAAACTATCAGGATATGATTAATTATTCTGTTTTTGCCTTGATCCTGATGGGTTTTGCCAAATAACAACTCATTAACAAATTAGACATATCATTAGCTTTATTTTTGAGAAAACTTAAACTCATGGAAAACTTTAAAAAATACCTGCCTTGGGCCATCCGAATTCTGATTTCTTTCTTATTCCTAATTTCGGCTGTGGCTAAATTATACCCGTCGCCTTATTTTGCTATTTCTACTTTTGAAGTGAAACAGTTATATCCAATGGGATTTTCAGAAGATTTTTCTGTTTTCTTTTCCAGAATATTAATCGGAATTGAGTTAGCATTGGGGCTTTTACTGCTTCAACCGCATTATTTAAAGAAATGGGTAATTCCTGCTACTATATTAATGCTTGCAGTATTCACAACTCACCTGACTATTGATACGATTCAGAATGGTGGCAATACCGGGAACTGTGGCTGCTTTGGTAGCTTGCTTCCTATGACACCTATTGAGGCTATTATCAAAAATGTTATTGCAATAGTACTTTTGGCATATTTGCTTTATTTATTACCAAAAGGAGCTACTGATAAAAAGAATTTCTGGGTATTGACAACCATTACCCTTGCTTCTATATTGGCAATTTTTATGATGGCTCCCATACAGCCAAAAGTTGTAGAAGGAAATGTTGATGATGCTTCTGGTTTGCCGATGGAATCATTAGAGAGCTTCCCTACGCAATCAGCCGATTCTTTAGCAACAACTCCTGCTACTGAAACTAAAACGACTGAAGCTCCTGTTACTGAAACTGAGACTAAGGCAACAGACGAACCTGCTCCTCAAAAATCAGGTTATGCGCAATATTTCAGCAAAGCAGACCAGGGCAAAAAAATTATCTGTCTGTTTGTTCCGGGTTGCGACCATTGCCGTGACGTAGCGAAAGAACTTGCCGAAATGAAAGCTAAAAACAAAAACTTCCCTGAAGTATCTGTATTGTTTATGAACGAAGAACCTGAAAAGATTCCTGAATTCTTCAAATTTGCCGGAGCGGAATACCCGTATAAAGTTTTGGAAGTGATTCCTTTCTGGAAACTTTTAGGTACCAGCAAAGATACTCCAGGAGTGATTTACCTTTGGAATGGAAACAAAATCAAGGAATGGGACGGTATCAACGAAAAGAAATTCGTAGGTTCTGAACTGCAAAATGTCTTGAAAAAGAACTATTCTGAGCTCAAAAAATAAGCTTCATTGATTAAATACTTAGTACATAAAATAGGATATGCACTGCTGACACTTTTTGGAGTTGTTACAGTCATATTCTTTTTATTTAATGTATTGCCAGGCGATCCGGCTCGAATGATGCTCGACCAGAATGAAAATTCGGAGCAACTGGCAATCGTCAAAAAAAAATATGGTTTTGACAAACCAATTTCAACACAATATTTATACTACCTGAACGATCTTTCGCCTGTTTCTTTCCATAGCAAAAATCAGGACGACTACACTTTTCTTACGGAAGGAAAATATAATGCGCTGCCTTTGTTTTCTATCGGGAATAATGAAGTCGTATTAAAAACACCTTACTTGCGTGAAAGTTTCCAAAAAAGCGGAAAGAAAGTATCAGATGTTATTGGAAATACGTTACCCAATACCTTCCTATTGGCTTTATTTGCCATTGTTATTGCTATTGTTATCGGAATCCTGCTCGGAATTGTTTCGGCTCTTTATAAAGATACCTGGATTGACCGGGTTATCGCTTTGCTGAGTACGCTTGGAATGAGTATTCCGTCCTTTTTCAGCGCTATTTTATTCGCTTGGCTTTTCGGATTCCTGTTACACGAATATACCGGATTGAATATGACCGGAAGTTTGTATGAGGTAGATGATTTTGGTGAAGGACACTATATCCAATGGAAAAACATATTGCTTCCTGCAATCGTTTTGGGTATTCGTCCGTTAGGCGTTGTGATACAGCTAATGCGTAATTCGCTGCTGGAAACATTTGGACAGGATTATATCCGAACGGCCCGCGCCAAAGGATTGTCGGAATTTCAGATTATTAGAAAACATGCTGTCAAAAACTCCCTGAATCCTGTAGTAACTGCTATTTCGGGTTGGTTTGCTTCGATGTTGGCAGGAGCTGTTTTTGTAGAATTCATATTTGGCTGGAACGGTTTGGGAAAAGAAATCGTAGAGGCTTTAAATAATTTAGACCTTCCTGTAATTATGGGATCAGTATTGGTGATTGCTACAACCTTTGTAGTGATTAATATATTGGTAGATATGGTATATGCTTATTTGGACCCGAAGATTCGATTGCAGTAGTTATTCAACCCTGCCTGGGTTGACGAAAACCTTTGCGTAAAAAACCCTACAAACAGCCAATATTTAATAAATCTTTCTGAAAACTTAATACTATATTTGCTTATCACATTAAGAAAAAAAACAATGAAAAAAATATTCTTATCACTTCTTGTTGTTTTGGGAACTATTTCGTGTTCTAAAGCGCAAAAAAGCGAATTTTCTCCAGAAGCCTTGGCTGAGAAATTACAGACATTAGACGGAAAAGAAATCTCTTTCAAGGAAATAGTAAACAAACACAAAGGAAAAAACCTTGTAATTGATATTTGGGCTTCGTGGTGTGGTGACTGCGTTAAGGCAATGCCGAAAGTCAAAGATATGCAGGAAAAAAGCCCAACGACAGACTATATCTTTATTTCGATGGACAAAACTGCCGATAAATGGAAAACCGGAATTGAAAAGCACGAGCTTAAAGGCGAGCATTATCTTGCTCCGGACGGTATGAAAGGTAAATTTGGAAAAGCTATAGACCTGGATTGGATTCCGAGATATATTGTCATTGATAAAAAAGGAAAAATCGCCATCTATAGAGCTATTGAAACCGATTTTGATAAAATAAACGCTACTTTAAAAAAATTAAAATAATGAGACAAAAGATTGTTGCAGGTAACTGGAAAATGCACAAAAACGCCGAAGAGACAGAAGATTTACTAAACGACCTGATTGATAAACTTCCAAACGATGTAGAAGCTCATATCATTGTAGCTCCTACTTTCGTTAATCTGGCTTCTGCTGTTGACCATCTTGAGTTTACCAACATAGGTGTTGCTGCACAAAATATGCATCAGGCTGAAAGCGGTGCCTTTACAGGTGAAATTTCTGCCGATATGCTTAAAAGTATTGGTGTGGGCATCGTTATTTTAGGGCACTCCGAAAGAAGAGCTTATTTCCATGAAACTGACGCTCTGCTTGCTGAAAAAGTAAACACTGCGTTGAAACACGATATGCAGGTTATTTTCTGTTTTGGAGAAGAATTAAAAGACAGACAATCTGGAAATCATTTTAACATTGTTGAAAACCAATTAAGAGACGGATTATTCCATCTGGAAGCAAAAGATTGGGAAAACATCGTTCTTGCTTACGAACCAGTATGGGCTATTGGTACAGGCGAAACCGCTACGCCGGAACAAGCACAGGAAATGCACAAATTTATCAGAGAAACAATTACTGCTAAATACAGTGCCACGCTTGCTGAAGAAGTTTCAATCCTTTACGGAGGCAGCGTAAAACCAGACAACGCAAAAGAAATTTTCTCTAAGCCTGATGTGGATGGCGGACTGATTGGCGGTGCTGCTTTAAAGGCATCTGATTTTGCTGCTATTGTCGCTTCTATATAAGTATCAAATAGTTATCATAAAAAAAGCCCGGATGCAAAATCCGGGCTTTTTTATTAAGGCAACATTAAGCCAGCATTATGCCTTAACATTTATAAAACATCCGGAAAGCTTCTCTTAAACATTCTTTTATGAGACAGTAATAGCTGATTAACACCACATAGTGACTTTTGTCGGAATTAATCAACTACATACTTATGTCAAACAACTACACCTCAAAAATCGGAAAAGTACTCCAGATGCTTCTCCTCCTTTTTGCAGCCCAATTTACGTATGGGCAAACTCTTATCCATTATTGGAATTTTAACAACAATGCTTCCGAAGCAGCTATCACAACTCCAACGCAAACATTTGTTACTGGCGCTTCATTAACTGCTATCGCAGGAGGAATCAGCGTTATTGACTTTGCCGGAGGAACCGGACAAGCATTTGATGTACAAAACCTAAATGCCAGAAACAATGATGCTCCTGGCACACATTTACGTTTTAACGACCCGATTGGTGGCGCTTTGCAATTTGCATTGCCTACAACCGGATATGAAAACATCATCGTAAAATTTGCTACACGCCGTTCAGGTTCCGGAGCCGGAAACCAAAAATGGTCGTATACTGTTGACGGAACTACTTTTGTTCCATTTGCTACCATCGCTCCTAACAACGGAAATCCTGCTTTAGAAACATTAGATTTCAGTGCTATTGCAGCAGCAGATAATAACCCGAATTTTAAACTAAAAGTAGAATTCGAAGTTGGCGCGGGTGGAACTGTCGGCAATAACCGTTTTGATAACTTTACTGCTGAAGGTAGCCCTGTTGGCGGTGGCGATACTGTCGCTCCTACTGTAACTTATGTTCCTGCAAATTCCAGTACAAATATTGCTGTAAGTGCTAATATCACTATAAGTTTTAACGAAGCCGTCCGACTAGTTAACGATGCTGCAATCGACAATACTAATGTTGATGCTTTGGTAGAATTACGCCTGAATAACGCATCTGGAGCTTTGGTTCCATTTGATGCTACCATTTCAGGAAACACCATCACTATCAACCCTACTTCAAACCTGGCTAATAACCAAACGTATTATGTTGCTTTGCTTCCAAATACGGTAGAAGATCTTAGCGGTAATGCAGTAACAGCTGTTACTTCAAGTTCTTTCACTACCATTGCGGTACAAACTCAATTCCAAGCCGGAGATTTGGCCTTTGTAGCTTATAGAATGAATGCTTCCGGAACAGAAGACGAAGTTGCTTTTGTTACTTTTGTAGAGATTCTTCCAGGTACTTTTCTAACTTTTACAGATTCAAAATATACCTCTAACACGCAGCCGCAATGTCCAAACGGGATTGTATGGACTGTAGGTGCTAACGAATGTATTCCTGCTGGTTCAGTAGTAAAAATCCAAACCTCAGCTTTAATTGCAAGCAAAGGAACAGTTACAGGTTCTGGTTTCGGATTAAGTTCTGGCGGCGATCAGGTTATCGTTTATTCCGGAACAGCTGCTGCTCCAAATTATATCACAGCCTTAAGTTCAAACGGTTGGGTTACTACAAATACTTCTTGCAGCGGGAGCTTATCAATGATTCCAGCCGGATTGATTGACGGAACAAGCGCGCTAAACACTTCAACTGCACCAGGAAACGATGCCGGAAATGCAGTAAACGCTTATTATAACGGTGTACAAACTGGAACTGCAGCTGCTTTAAAAGCGGCAATTCTTAATCCTGCCAACTGGTTAGCTATTGCCGGAGGTACAGCACCCCAAACCTGGCCGGTTTGGAATTTCCCAAGTTCATTGCAGGTACAGAATGCGGTTGTGATAAACAACACTACCCTTCAGATTACATTTAATGCCAACCTGAATACTGCCTCAGCTTCTAACGTTGCTAATTATACCGGAGTTGCAAACCTTAGCTCAGTTAACGTATCAAACAATATTGCTACTTTAACTTTCTCAGCTCCTTTTGCTCCTGCTACAAATTATGCTTTGGTTATCAGCAATATCCAGGATGCTTCTGGTACTACTATGGCTTGTCCTTATACTTACAACTTTAGCTTTAACGCTACATTATCATTGGCTTCTAATTTTATTACTGTTAATGAGGATGCCGGAGTTTTAAATTTTGTTGTCAATCTTGCTGCTGCAACAACTGGTTCTGTAGACTTGGTTGTAAAAGCGGCTCCGTTCAGTACAGCTGATTCAAACGATTTTACATTCACAACAAGAACATTAAACTTTACTTCAGCCAGTACTTTGGCACAGACCATCCAGATTCCGATTATTGACGATACAACTCCTGAACAACAGGCAGAATATTTTGTATTGAGTCTTGAAAATCCAGTTGGATATACTATTACTGGAAATCCAATGGCTACCATCTATATCAAGGATAACGACAGAGGTCCAAAAGTTCCAAACAACGATATCCAATTGAACTATATCGGAAGTTTTGATCCTTCAGGAAGCAATAGCAGTACTTGTGAAATTGTAGTACACGATCCTATTTCCCAAAGATTGTTCACAACGAGTGCCGTTGCGGGTTATCTTGACATTATTGATTTCTCGAATCCAACTGTTTTAACGGTAGTGACCTCTATCAACATGAATCCTTATGGCGGTGTGACAAGCGTTGCTGTTAAAAATGGAATTGTTGCCGTAGCATCACCAAATACAAACGAAGCTCTTGACGGTTCTGTAGTGTTTTTCAATACTAATGGTGTTTTCCAAAAACAGGTTACTGTTGGTGCACTTCCGGATATGATTACTTTCACACCAGACGGTACAAAAGTATTGACAGCTAACGAAGGACAACCTAATGCAGACTATACCGTTGATCCGGAAGGTTCTGTTAGCGTAATAGACATTTCAGGTGGTATCGCTTCACTTTCTCAATCTAACGTAACTACAATGTTGTTTACACAATTCAACAGTCAGGAATCAGCTCTTATTGCTAGTGGTGTTAGAAAGTTAAAAGCATCAAGCACATTGTCACAAGATCTTGAACCGGAATACATCACTATTAGTGCTGATTCTCAAAAAGCATGGGTTGCCTTACAGGAAAACAATGCTATCGCAGAAATCAACCTGACAAACAACACGTACACGTCTATTTGGGCATTAGGTACAAAAGACATGAGCGTAGTTGGAAACGGAGCGGATATTTCTGATAATAACGGACAAATTTTGATTGCCAACTGGCCAATAAAATCATTCTACCAACCTGATGGAATCGCTACATATTCTGTTGGAGGTTCCAACTATATTGTAACGGCTAACGAAGGTGATGAAAAAGAATATACAGGATTTGTTGAGCGTATCACTATCGGAGCTTCTGGCTATGGATTGGATGCAGCAGCTTATCCACAGGCAGCTATGCTAAAAGAAAGCTATAATGCGGGTCGATTCAGAGTGTCTGCCTTTTCAGGGAATACAGATGCGGATGCCGATTTTGAACAAATTTATGCTTTAGGCGGACGTTCTTTCTCCATCTTTAATACTGATACCAAACAGCTTGTTTTTGATAGCGGTGACGATTTTGAAATGTACACTGCTTTCACACCATCTATCAATCCAATCTTTAATGCCGATCACGAAGATAATACGCCAAAAGGAAGAAGCCGTGCTAAAGGTCCAGAACCAGAAGGTGTTACACTTGCTGAAATTGCAGGAAAGACTTTTGCTTTTATTGGTTTGGAAAGAGTTGGTGGTGTTATGGTATATGACGTGACCAATCCAAACGATGTGAAATTTGTAGATTATAAAAACAGTCGTAGCGTTTCTGCTTATGCCGGTGACCATGGTCCGGAAGGTATTACATACATCAAAGCCGAAAACAGCCCTACCAACAAAGGCTATATCATAGTAGCTAATGAAATCAGCGGTACGTTGACTTTGTTTGAAATAAATGCTGAAAACCTTTCTGTACCTGGATTTGAAAACGAGCCTAAAACGTTCGTATTGTTCCCAAACCCGGCAGTTGACGGAATCGTATACTTTAACAGAATAGCCGATATCGAAGTTTTCGACTATACAGGAAAATCAATTCACAAGGCAAAACAAGCCTTGACAATAGATACTTCTTCATTTGCATCAGGTATTTATCTGGTAAAAACTTCAGAAGGAATTACAAAGAAACTTGTTGTGAAGTAGTAATCCTTCCTTTACCTTCCTTTTTTGAAAAGCCGGTTTCGTCCTGAAACCGGCTTTTTATTTGCTATCCCGTATATGCTTTGCAACTCTGCGCCTTTGCGAGCTATTTTCACGCAAAGGCGCAAAGACGCTAAGTTTGTACATTTACTTTATATAACTCTCCAAAAGCGGGCAGCTATAACGCTTGAATATCTTCGTATCGCTATAATCGGAATAAAATTCATATAGCTCCTTCCCTGCCTTGTATATTTCTTTTGAATCGTAATCTTTATTAAAAGAAAAAGCATTCTCGTTACAGACATGAATCATCAGCAAAGCCATGGCTTTTTGTTCTTTGTTAGATTTTGCATTTTCAAGTACTTTTTTATAAAAGTCTTTCGCCATTGTGCAACTATAATAATTTCCGTTTTGGAAAAGCTTACGACGCTCCGTAGTATCGGTCATAAAATAATAATCTGAAGTCGCATCTGTATCATGATAATTATTATTTGAATAGCTCGACATCATCCATGAATTCCCAAAATAACTGACATTATAATAGGCATGTCCCAATTTTAATAAGCTCTCCGGCGTATTGGATTGTTTGAGACGAGTAAGTTCCTGTATAAACTTTGTTTTATTGAAATCATAATTAAAATTTTTCTTGTCTTTATACGCCAAAGCTTTCGGTATAAAAGGGTTTTCATTCAGATAGTTGGCGTACTGATAAGCATTCTTCCAAAAATTCTGGTCCATGCTTTCAAATGTTTCTGCTGCCAGTTCAAGATTATTATTCCTAAAAGCAATTGTTCCTTTTACATCTTTATAAAAATCAATTGGTGCCGCACTACTGCATAAATACGTTTCAAAAGCAGTCTTGTTCTTTTTTCCAAGAAGTGTTATCACTCCTTCCATATCTTTTTCAGAAGCATATCGGTCAAAATAACCAATAGGGGCATAATTCAATTCTGGATAATTACTAAAATAATCCAACTCCGAATAGCCATAGGTAAAGGTCTTATATCTCTCTGACTTAGCAAATAAAAATCCCGCCGTAACTATATCTTTCTTTTTTTCATATTCATAGCCTATAAGTCTTGTGAGGGAGTAAAGACTTTTAAAAAATGAATGGTCATTTTCTGCCAAATCAGAAAGTTCATTTATGGAATTAAGTATGATGTTTTTTGTCTTTTCAGAATTCACATCGCCCAATTTCACTTCAACTAATGCCAACTGTATGTTTTTTTGAGCTATGATAGAAGGATTTGCACTAGAAGAAATCAACGAAGCGTAATACTTGCCTAACTGTATCTCATCATCCATAAAACAAAGCTGTGCAATGGCGCTGCACATATAATCTCTCTGTTCGCCTGATAAATTTGGGAAAACACTAATCAGATAATCCCTAAATTCTCTAAGATATTTGATGTCTTTCTCATAGTTCTGCCGCCTGGCGACTTCATAATCATCATACCATTGTTTTTCAGAAAATTGTACTGAAGGGCCTCTCCTAGTGAACTTTGGTGTAAAAATCCAATCTTCAAGTTTATTGATTTCTCTTCCCACCAAGAAACTGAAATAGTCACTCTGCGGAATATATCCATATACTTTTTTGATGTCTTCAAAAGCAGGTGCCGGATTCCTTAAAGCACGCATAGCCAAAATGTTTCCTTTTTCTGTATTATTCCTGGCAAAAGAAAGTGTCTGATCAGTATATTTTCTATTAAAATTCTGCATCGTTGCAAACGATTTATCATCACAGGAAGCCAAAACCTGGCTCAAATAATAGTTCGCTTCTGCCGAATTCTCTGTACTGATTGCCTTAAAAAAAAGTGCCCAAGGCTGAAGAATCGTTTTATTTGTTGAATTCGCAAAATACGTATCATAAAGACGAACCATTTCTTTTGGCGAAACGCTATAAGAACGCATTAGTAGATAGGCATAACGTTGTTTTAAAAATTCGGTTTTAGCTGATTCTAATTTTTTCTGAAACTCCGGAAATCCCTTCCTTTCGGAATCATAGTTTTGGTCCAGATTATCCCAACTTTCCCATTTTTCAATTCCGGAATAGTTATATTCTGTATGTTTTGCATCTGAGAAATAATCCAGGAGTGCCTTATTTTTAGGCAGAAGAAGATTTTCTATAAATGTATTTCCTTTAAAAACTTCTTTTAAGGTATTACTTTTATAGGCTGTCTGGAATTTTTCTGAATCGGTTTCATATTGTAACTTATATACATCTTCCCATTTCACATTACCTCCCAGTTCTTTCTGCCATTCTTTACAGTTTTCTATCTGATCGCGCTTAGAACTTAAATAAGTCTGAAAATAATTATCCGAAGAATAATAAAAACTCCTCAATCTTTCCGAGCCTGCTCGCTCTGAACGAAAAATGGCAAGTCGAATTGTTTCGGCTGATTCAAACCAGCCGCAAGCCAAAGAAGAAACCGTGAAAAGCAAAAGGAAGCTAACGCTCAAATTGCGCATAATACGAGTTGATTTTATCAGTGCCATAATTTTGTATGAATTTAGTATCCCAGGAAAAGAAGGTAATTCTTGCGTTGTTTTCCAGCTTGATTTTACTTTTTATATGCTTAATCATCTTTTGCATTTCACTGTCTGAAATTTTCTCAATCCGGATTTCATCTCCATTTCTAAAGAAACTTTCGCCAATAATCATATCATTTTTCAGGACATATTTATTGTCTGTTATTTTCTTTATATTCAGAGTGTCATTCTCGAAATCAACAGCACTATTATCAGAAATAATTCCTTTAAACTGATCGCCCCTAAATACTACCGACCAGCTAAAAATTGGCAACGCAATGTCCAATGGAAGCTTATAGTCGCTATGTGTTATGAATTCTTCTATTTCACGACTTGTTGCTATGGAGTTTTCTGTTTTACGTTCACTTGGACTACTCAAATTATAGCACATCAGCAAACCTTTATCAACCGGCGGAATTCCTGCCTTTTCAAAATATTTATACTGCCATAAACGAATCGTTGCACTTAACTTATAGTCGGGTTGTTTTAATTTTTCCAAAAGGTAAAAATAATTGTCTTTTGATTTGACAGTCCAGTCACAGTCAATAAGGACTTCTTTAGGCATCTTGGACCCTTTTTTCTTTTCGATTTCCATGATAGAGTCTATAAGTTTAGATTCATATGGTCTTTTAACCTTAGCAGCATAATCAAAGGCATATTTTTGGCTTTCGACTTCATGAAATTTATCAAGAATCAGATGCATTCTTTTCTGAATGTTTTTTGCCAGCGTATCCAATTGCCCTTTGTTTGAATTCAAAAGCACATTATTTGTAATAAAAATACTGGGAGTAATTTCCTGAATATCGGATTCATAAGGCAGTAGTAATGTTGACCGTCGTAGTGTTGCCACCGGACGTGGTTCTCTATCATACGGATTCCAATCTACATCAAAAAAGCGTACATAAAAGTGCTGCACGTCCATTTCTTTTTGTAGTTTAATATCTTCCTCATAAATGTACCATTTCGTTTTCCAAAAACAGAAAGAATGTGTTATCTTTTTCTTCTCGCAGGAGAGAAAAGCCAAACACAAAACCAAGGCCAGTCCAAACTTTTTCATAACAGAAATTTAATCAAATCTGTAACGAGAATAGTATTAAATAAAGTATGTTTTACAAGGCTTAAAAATTTATTTTTTGGAAATAAAAAAAGCTGGATTCAGTATAGAATGCCAGCTTATTAAATGATATATTTTTGGTAATTAAATCCCTATTTCAACCTGAAATCTCAAATACCAATTTTGTTTAGAACTTCCGTCAAAATAATTCAGGTCGTCTAGTGTTAACTCTCCTTGCAATTTGAAAGCGTGTTCCCAGATGTATTTTGTAAGCCCAATGCTGTATTGTTTGGTGTTTGGCGCATATTGCCTGATATCATCATTTACTTTTTGTGTAGAGAATCTTCCAATAATTTCATAATTGGTTGGGAAAAGATAGCTCAACTGATAATCTATACCGCTACCGGTAAATACATACTTTATATCCTGTGCATCTTCCGGATTAACTGTAACCGGATTATTCGCCGTTCTTGACATATAGCTTGACATTGCCGCCCAGCCGTTGTATTTTACAATCGCATCCAGCATAACAGATTTCATGGTTCTCTGCTCAAATAAATCATCACCCAACTGCCCTTGTGTTCTTCTGGCATGGTTGTTTTGCTGGAAAGCCGCTGAAAGCATCAGTTTTGGCTTTTTCTCACGGGCAAGATCTCCTTCAAAATAAACACCGTCTTTTGAAAACGCACCAAATGGCAAAATTTCTACTTTTCCGGTAAGCGCCACTCCATTATCATTGCTTTTTGTCCAGTTTCTTCCTTCTCCGGTACTTACAGCTGTCTTAACATTATAAGAAAACTTTTCTGCATAATCATTCAGATAATGTGCCTGAAAACCAAAATCCCTGTCAATTGTAAACTTCGCATTGTTGATCGAACGATCCGTTAGTTGTAAACCTCCGGAAGAATTCACCCTTTGTCTGTTACCCGGCAATTTGGTCTGTCCAAAACTAAAACTCCAGCTTTTGTTAGGTCTGTAATAAACCACCGCATCACGAATAATATTGATATTTTCTCCTTCTTCTATTTGACCTACATCGCCCGGGGCAAATGAAAGCTGTAAAGCATACAGAAATTTCGGGTTCCCTACATAACCATCAAAACGCAATCTCAATCGTCTTACTTGTCCGTCATAAGCCGCATCTTCACCCTCATTCTGTATATAAGTTACCCTGTTTTGCATCCTGAAACGAATATTCAACTGGAAAAGGCTATCGGGAGACGTCAGTCCCAAACCGCGTCCGAAATTATAATACGGCAAGGTTGGAAGTTTAAGGTCATTGTCTTTTGTGCTAATCTTGATATCTTGTGCTTGTGCGGCCAATCCCAGAAACAACAGAAAGAGCGGTAAAATTTTCTTCATTTTGAATTTTGATTAGTGTAATTTTCGACAAAAGTTAATTCACATTTTGGAAACACTCAGGAAACAAATGTTATCTTTCTTTGTATAAAAATAAGCATACGTTATCATAGCGCAAACTTAATATTAATTTTAACTGCTGAATGTTATGATAATATTACCTTTGCAAAAATTTAATGTTATGGCAAATACCTATCTGGGATATCACTTCAAAGTAGAACCAAAAGAACTGGGTTCTGAAATTCTTGTAGCCGAATTGGGCGAAAAACCTTTTGAAAGCTTCATTGAAACTGAATTTGGAGTCACAGCTTATATCCAGAAAGCACTTTGGACTGAAGATGTACTTGAAGATATTTTCATATTAACCTCGCCAGAATTTATCGTGAGTTATACGATAGAAGAAATTGAGCAGGTAAACTGGAATGAAGAATGGGAAAAGAATTTTGAAGCGATCGACGTTGATGGAATCTGCCATGTACGTGCTCCTTTTCATGAAAAGACGGATGCCAAATATGATATTGTTATTGAACCGAAAATGTCTTTTGGTACCGGACACCATGAAACGACACACATGATGATACAGCATCTGCTTGAAACGGATGTAACGGGAAAGAAAACGCTCGATATGGGTTGCGGAACAGCGATTTTAGCAATATTGGCAGAAATGAAAGGAGCACAACCTATTGATGCCATAGACATTGACAATTGGTGTTATTTAAACTCCATTGAAAATGCAGAACGCAACAACTGCCATCATATTACGGTTTACGAAGGTGATGCGGCTTTACTTGCCGGACGTAATTATGATGTGATTATTGCTAATATCAACCGAAATATCTTGCTGGAAGATATGCAACAATATGTAGATTGTCTGAATTCGGGAGGCACGCTTTTCCTAAGCGGCTTTTATGAAGAAGACATTCCTGTGATTGATGCTTCATGCACTGAAAAGGGACTAACCTATGTTAAAAAACATCAAAAAAACAACTGGGTAGCCCTGAAATACGTAAATTAGACAAAATTTTGAATATGAGTACTAAAGAAAAAATTTTAGAAGAAGTACTGGTTGAAGAACTGACTTCCTTAAACAATGAAATTATTCTTTATAATGACGATGTGAATACCTTTGACCATGTTATCGATACCTTGATACGTGTATGCAATCATACTTCCGAGCAAGCTGAGCAATGTTCTATCATTGTGCATTATAAAGGAAAATGTACCGTAAAAACGGGTTCGTTAGACGAATTGAAACCACAGTGTACCCAGCTGTTAGAAGCCGGACTAAGCGCTGAGATAGTTTAAATTAAAAGGCTCCCAATGGGAGCCTTTTTTATTAATCCGGAATCAGTTTTTCGTAAAAACTTTGACGACTTTTACCGGAACGCCACTCACATCTACTGTATTTTCATACCGCAATTCTGAACCGTTTAATTTTGTAACCTGATACGTATCTGTTCCAATTGTTAGCGTATTCCCATTTTTCGCCCAGGTTGACTGGCTGGCATCTTCAACGCAGGCATTATTCTGGTCTTTGTTCATCAAAACATTTCGGAAAATACCTCCTTCATTAAACTCGACATGGTCTTTCTCACAGCCATTTTCATGGCCTACATAACTTTGGTCAACAGGAGTGCCATTACCTGTTGTTACGATCGTTTTGTTGTAATTCCATTTGCCGGCTATGCTTCTTTCAAAACCGTCATTGTCTGAACTGCAGGATGCGAATAGCAAGCCTATTCCTGCAACCGTGCAAATCAAAATCTTATTCTTTCTCATAGGTTGTGTTTTGAAAATATAACTAAAAAACTGGCTAAAAATTGTGATATAACGGCAATACATCAAAAAAGCGCTTGCAAAGTTTTCATTTCAAATCGTATATTCGTACTACTTAAAGAACCTAATCCCTATACATTTTGTCGAAAAAACTACTCATATTAGTCCTATTCAGCTATTTATCAAGTTTTTCTCAAGAACTTCCTCCTATCCTGAAATATGCCTCCAATATGTATGGTGCCGGGAATCAAAACTGGATGATAACCCAAGACAACAATCAATTTATCTACTTTGCCAACAATGAAGGGCTTTTAGAATTTAATGGAGCCAACTGGACGCTTTATCCATCGCCAAACGAAACCATTATCCGGTCAGCCAAATCCATCAATAATAGGATTTATACAGGATGCTATATGGAATTTGGTTATTGGGAAAGACAAAAAAATGGCTTGTTAAAGTATACTTCACTGAGTAAGCCCATAATTGACAAAATGCTAGACGATGAACAGATCTGGAATATTATCGATTATGACCAATGGGTTATCTTCCAATCGCTCAACCAGATTTTTTTATACGATACCAAAACATCTAAATTCAAAATTATTACTCCAAAAGGAGCCATTTCAAGAGCCTTTAAAGTTAACGATGCTATCTATTATCAAACATATACCGAAGGACTTTTTGAAATTGAAAATGGACAAGGCAAACTGATTTCTAATGATCCTATCCTGTTAAAAAATAAGATTGTAAACATTTTTTCCAGAAATGGCGGATTGCTCTTACAGACACAATTCAACGGGTTCTATACCTATTCTAATGCTAAATTTGAAAAATGGCATACGGAAGCGGATGCTGACTTTTCAGCCAGTAGCATTTACAGCAGCCAGATACTTTCTGACGGGAGCTTTGCTTTAGGTAGCGTTTCAAACGGAATATTCATCATTTCTAAAGAAGGAAAGATGCTGTATCATATTACCCAAAATAAAGGACTGAGCAATAATACGGCACTTTCAATTTTTGAAGACCACGATCGGAACATCTGGATTGGACTTGACAACGGAATTAACTGCATTAATATTAACTCTCCGGTTCGTTCCTTTTCTGACGATACCGGAATACTAGGAACGGTCTATACTTCCATTCTCCATGACGGAAAACTATATGTAGGGACAAATCAGGGATTATTTTATAAAAATTATAGTTCGGCAGAAGATTTTAAATTCATCGACGGCACTAAAGGACAGGTCTGGGCGCTCTATTCTTATAAAGGCACTTTGTTTTGCGGCCATGACTCCGGTACATTTATTATCAATGGAAATAAGGCTAACTCTATTTTTATTACCTCCGGAACCTGGAAATTTGAAAATGTACCCGGACGGGAAGATTTGCTGATCCAGGGTAATTATTATGGAGTTTCTATTATAGAAAACAAAAACGGGCAATGGCTCTTCAGGAATAAAATTGATGGATTTGATTACTCCTCTAAATATTTTGAGATTACAAAGAACCTGGAAATATATGTCAGTCATGAATACAAAGGCGTTTTCCGTTTTCAGCCGGATCGTGACCTGCGTAAAACAAATGAAGTCATTACCTATTCCTACCCAACGAAAGGAAAAAATGCCGGTCTGACAGAATTTAACGGAAGTGTTTATTATTCTTATAAAAGCGGTATTTTCAGACTGGACCCAAAGACCAAAAAATTTGAAAAAGACACAATTTTGAGCCGTGTTTTTGAAAAAGACGGTTACACATCGGGCAAATTGATGGTTGATAATTCCAACAGGCTTTGGTTCTTTACCAAAAACTACATCAATTACTTTTCCTATGGAAAGTTGAGTACCCAGCTCAAGCACAATATTATTCCTATTCCGTCTTCACTTACCAATTCAATGCTGGGTTATGAAAACATTACCCAAATATCTGATTCTGTTTATTTAATCGGAACAACAGACGGTTATTACACAATCAATATTGATGATCTCAAATTCAGCAAATACAAGGTCTTTATGTCGGGTATTCTGGTCAATAAGTCCAACGAAAGCCCCAGACATGCTCTAATGGACGAACATTCTGATTTTAAGTTCGCAGACAATAACATTACTTTCTCCTATACAGTTCCCGAATTCAACAAATATATCAATGCCGAATACCAATTTCTTCTTGAAAACTATCAGGAAGAATGGAGCGAATGGAGCAATAAACCAACTATAAATTTCAAAAACCTTCCGCCTGGTGACTATACTTTTAAGGTACGCGCCAAAATAGGTAGTGAATTGTCTGAAAATACTATCTCTTACACATTTACAATACTAAAACCCTGGTATAGGACAACTTTGGCAGTTATCTTCTATATCATCATTTTTATAGTAATGGCTTACTTTATCAACCGTGCTTATAAAAACTATTATCACGAGCAAAAAGAAAAGCTAATCGAAGAAAACAACCGACTGCTTGAAATTAAAGAATTGGAAAGTCAGCAGGAACTGATGAAAATTAAAAACCAACAGCTCGAACAGGACTTTGAAAGTAAAAACCGTGAACTTGCGGCTTCAACCATGAGCCTGATCAAAAAGAACGAATTGTTAAGCCTGATTAAAGATGACCTGAAAAGAAATTCTGAAGAAGGTAACAGAAATATCAAATCGGTTATTACAACCATCAACAAAAACATCAGCGAAGAAGACACCTGGAACATTTTCAAGGATGCGTTTAACAATGCCGATAAAGATTTCCTGAAAAAGGTAAAAAACCTGCATCCTTCGTTAACACCAAATGACCTCCGACTTTGTGCTTACCTCCGATTGAATCTTTCTTCCAAAGAAATTGCCCCACTACTTAACATTTCTGTGCGTAGTGTTGAGATAAAAAGATACCGTTTGCGTAAAAAAATGGATTTATCCCATGAAGAAGGGCTTGTAGAGTATATACTTTCGATATAACAAACCACAACAAACACAAAATTTACCTATACATCACCACAACAACAACGTTGTAATTGGTTTTTTCGGCTTAAGATTAAGCATGTTAGCAAAAGTTTAAAAATCTCTTAAATTACTGTTAACGCTCGCTTTCTTTTATCAATAATGCAATTTTTAAAATATTTTTTTGAATTGTATATTTTTTGTTGTGGTTCTCTTTATCATATTCTCATACAAGACTTCCTAATTTTAGATATCACAAAAAACAAATTATATGAAGTCAAACTTTTTCCTCATTGCTTTCATCTTAATTTCGTCTTTCTGTTATTCGCAGGAATATGAAATTAATGGTAAGGTAACTGAAGCTCAAACAGGACTCCCACTACCTGGAGCAACTGTCGTCGTAAAAAACGGGACACTACAAACAATAGCGGATTTAGATGGAAACTTTCAAATATCCGGCGTTCCATCGGGTGCTACTTTAGTATTTAGCTACGTTGGATTCTCCAAATATGAATTCAAGGTAACTAAAAACGAAAAAATTACAGTAGTACTAAATCCGGATGCAGAATCGCTAGAAGAAGTTGTAGTGATTGGTTACGGAAGCCAAACGAAAAGAGAAGTGACCGGAGCTGTAGGAATCGTAAGCAGCAAAAATCTTGAAGATTTGCGTCCTGTGAAAATCGAACAGGCTTTACAAGGAACTGTTTCTGGTGTCAATGTAACTACACAATCCGGAAGACCAGGTGGTAATCTTGATGTAAGAATCAGAGGTATCGCCACAAATGGTGAAAACAGACCTACTTTTATAGTAGACGGTAACATTATTAAAGATATCGGGTTACTAAATCCAAACGATATTGAAAGCCTTACGGTATTGAAAGATGCGCAGGCAGCTATTTATGGAACTATTGGTGCCAACGGTGTTATCTTAATTACTACGAAATCAGGAAAGAAAAACTCAAAAACAAGAATTTCCTATAACACTTACATGGGTTCTCAGGAAACCAGCAGAAAACTTCCATTATTAAATGCTACGGAATATGCCCTGCTATTGAATGAAAGCTATGCCAATGCAGGTAATTCGCTACCATTTCCTAATGTTTCATCCTTAGGAAAAGGGACGAATTGGCAGGATGAAGTTTTTGATACCGGAGTACCAATCATTAGCCATGATTTATCGGCAAGCGGCGGATCGGATAAGGTTACTTACAACATTAGCGGATCGCATTTGGATCAGGGCGGTATTATAGGCGGTTATAAATCTAATTTCCTACGAAATACAGCGCGCTTGAACCTGAATGCTGATCTGACCGACAAATTAAGAGCAAAAGCAAATGTGATGTACTTGTACACCAGCTCTCGAACTTTCACCGAAAATGCCTTAGGATCGGTTTTATTTAACGCTATTAACACACCTTCCATATACAAACCTTACGATCAGAACGGCAACCTTACTGTATTACCTAGCGGTGATGTGAATGTTCCGGGCAGTAACATCGGTTTTGAAGTTATCAACCCATTGGCACAAATTGCAAACACTTTTAATTCCTATAATCTTAAAAGGGTAAGCGGTTCTTTTGCCTTGGAATATGATGTAATCAAAGATTTGACAGTAACAGGCCGTATTGGTTTTGAAACTTCAAACAGTGAAGGAAAAACATTCAACAAACTTGTTGATTATGGTCCAGGAAAAGTCTTTAATAATCCACGAAGCAGCGTAGATCAAAGCGCAATCAACGACAACAGCTATACGTTCGACCTGTTTGCAACGTATAAAAAAACATTGGCAGAAAACCACAATTTTGCACTGACAGCAGGTACCACCGTATTTAAAGAATATGGAAACGGATTGAATGCAACCGGATTCGACGTGCCAAACAACTCATGGGAATTTGCCGATATTTCTCTGACTACAGGTTATGTTGACAGAAAAGCAGCAGGTTCTTATGCTTATGACGAAAGAAGATTATCTCATTTCGGAAGACTTCAGTATGATTACAAAGGAAAATACTTATTATCTGCCATGATTAGAAGAGACTTATCTACCAAATTCGGACCTTCGAATCGTGTAGCCTACTTCCCTTCTTTTACAGCCGGTTGGGTAATTTCTGACGAAAGTTTCTTCCCGGAATCAAAATCTATCAATTTCCTGAAATTAAGAGGAAGTTATGGAACTCTTGGAAACGACCAGATTAAATCAAATGCTTATATCTCATTACTTGGAGGTGAAGCCACTTATATATTTAACGGACAGCTTGTCAACGGAAATGCTATTGGATTACTAGCCAATCCGGATGTTAAATGGGAAGAAGCCAGAAAATTCGACGTAGGTTTGGATTTCCGTCTGTTCAACAACAAAGTTGAAATCGCTACCGACTATTTTATCGATACCCGAAAAGATCTTTTGATTGTAAACGTTCCAATCAGTGCAATAACTGGTATTGCGGCTCCTGGAGGTTCTTCTCCTGTCATCAATGCCGGAAGTGTTAGAAACAAAGGTTTTGAATTTGCAATAAACTACAAAGAGCAAGTATCAGACAATTTTTCTTTTAACATCAATTATAATGTTACCACACTAAAAAACGAAGTAACCGAAGTTAATAACGGTACCGGATTTATTGAAGGAGGTTTATTTGGAACAAGTACACTGACTTCAAGAATGCAGGTTGGACATCAGATGGGATATTTCTATGGCTATAAGACGAACGGAATTTTCCAAAATCAGGCTGAAGTAGACGCACATCCGTCACAATTGGCTTTGGGAGCAGAAGCAAAACCTGGTGATTTACGTTTCGTAGACGTCAATGGCGATAACAAAATCGACGCTAATGACAGAACAGACCTTGGAAGTCCAATTCCAGACGTGACAATGGGACTAAACTTTAGCTTAAACTACAAAGGATTTGATTTCACAACCTATCTTTTTGCCTCGATCGGAAACGACATGGTAAGAGCTTATGAAAGAACCCAAAATGACGTAAACAGAATGAACTATACATTAGGCAGATGGACAGGTGAAGGATCAACCAACAGCGTTCCAAGAGTTACTACAGCCGCTACAGCCAACAATGTATTCTCAGATTATTTTGTTGAGGACGCTTCCTATTTGAGAATCCAGAACGTACAACTGGGTTATACGATAAATTCTGCGTTCACAGAAAAAGCAGGAATATCAAAACTGAGAATCTATACCGGCGTAAACAATCTTTACACTTTTACAAAGTACATGGGTTACGATCCGGGAGCTTCTAATGGAAATCCTATTGGAGGTGGCGTTGACAACGGATTTTATCCGATACCGAGAACTTATTTGTTTGGTGTAAATGTTAATTTTTAATTGATGACAAAAATGAAAAAGAATATAATCACAGCCTTTATGGCATTAACGCTCCTCACAACCGTTTCTTGCGGAGATGATTTTATCGACAGGGAAGTTCCTTATTCGATTGGAGCAGATAATTACTTCAACAACGAACAGGAATACTATAATGCATTGATTGCAGCTTACGATATTTTACAATCTACTTATGTCAATGTTTTGTTAGGTGAAATCGCCTCAGACAACACCTTATCCGGTGGAGAAAGTGCTAACGACGTTATTGGTTTCCAGCAAGTAGACGAAATGATCCATACGCCTGTAAATGCGAACGTAAAAAACGTATGGGACTGGATGTTTGCCGGTGTCAACAGGGCTAGCTATATCATGGAATTCAAAGACAAGA
This sequence comes from Flavobacterium sp. 28YEA47A, assembly GCF_041262125.1. Lineage (NCBI taxonomy): Bacteria > Pseudomonadati > Bacteroidota > Flavobacteriia > Flavobacteriales > Flavobacteriaceae > Flavobacterium > Flavobacterium sp. 28YEA47A. The sequence continues at coordinate 130,350 of NZ_JBGCCI010000006.1, read as the reverse complement.
CCAATTTTGCTAACAAACCTCAGATTATTGCAGAAGCGCGTTTCCTTAGAGCCTACTTCCAATTTGAGCTGGTAAAATGGTTTGGAGGTATTCCGTTAAAACAAGACGCACGATTTAAGCTGGGTGACGAAAAAACCATCCCAAGATCATCCAAGGCAGAAGTATATGCTTCAATCGAAAATGACCTGATTTTGGCTATTGCCGATTTAAACCCTACTGCTCCACAAGTGGGACGTGTTACAAAAGGTGCTGCACAGGCCTTATTAGGAAAAGTGTACCTATACCAGGACAAATTTGATTTGGCAGCCCAAACGCTGGAAAATCTGATTACGGTAACCGGAGGCTATTCTTTAATCTCAAACTACGATACTATTTTTGAAGAAGCACAGGAAAATGGAATGGAATCTGTTTTTGAAGTGCAGTATACTGATATTGAAGGCGCAGGATTTGAATGTCTTCAATGTAGTGAAGGAAATGTTGCCGTAGGATTTAACGGGCCGAGAAACTATTCAGGACCAAGATTTTCTTCGGGATACAGCTTTAACATACCTACGCAGGCAACCGTTGATATTTATGAAGCAGGCGATCTAAGAAAAGATGTTGCCATTTTGGATATCGCCGCTTGGGCTGCTGCAACCGGAGCTACCTATGGCGTAGGTTATAAACACACAGGATATTTCAATAAAAAATACATTCCAAGAACCCGAAGAGCTAATGCTGCAGGAGATTTAAACCTGACCAACCCAAACAACTACAGAGCTATCCGCTATGCTGATGTTTTGCTAATGGCAGCCGAAGCCTTCAACAGAGGCGGAATTGACGATACAAAAGCAAGATTCTATCTCAATCAGGTAAGAAGACGTGCATTTGGAGATACCAATCATGATATCAACGGAACCGGAACAACACTTACTTCTTTAATCTGGCAAGAAAGAAGAAGAGAACTTATGGGAGAAGGACACCGCTTTTTTGACCTGGTAAGAACCGGAAGAGCAGCTATCGAAATCGATGGATTTACCGCTGATAAAAACGAAGTATTCCCTATTCCTTTCGAAGAAATTCAATTTTCAGCCGGAAACTGGCAGCAAAATACTGGATATTAAAATTTAAGAGATATGAAAAAATTCAAATCAATAATAAGCTTACTGTTACTGACAATCCTCATAGGATGTTCCGGTGACGATACAAGCCTTGATTCTGTTACAAACGCACCCGCTCCGACTAATCTTTCCGCTTTGTTTACCATTACGCAGGACAACTCCGGATTGGTTACCATCGCTCCAAGAGGAGAAGGACTCGTTAAGTATGATGTCTATTTTGGCGATACTACGGTAGAACCGGCAACAGTAAATGTTGGAGCTACAGTAGATCATACGTATGCAGAAGGTCAATACAATGTAAAAATCGTTGCAACAGCCATTAACGGACTTACAAGCGAGGTCGAACTTCCATTAACGGTTGCTTTCAGGGCTCCGGAAAATCTGGACGTAACTATTACTCCGGTAGTTGGAGATTCTTTTTCCATAGGTGTAACGGCGGCAGCTGATTACGAAACTTTCTTTGAAGTCACTTTCGGAGAAGATCCGCAACAACTGCCTATACAATTCATGCAGGGCGATCCTCCTGTAACCCATACTTACAGCAATACAGGTACTTATACGGTAACAGTAGTAGCCTACAGCGGTGGAGTTGCAACAACATCATATACAGAAAATGTGGTTATCTCTAACCCTATCTTATTGCCACTGACTTTTGAAAATGCGGCACTAAACTATTCTTTTAGCGATTTCGGAAACGTTTCTACCAGCAGAGTAAACAATCCTGACATTTCAGGAATCAACCTGAGTTCAAAAGTAGGAAGAACAGTAAAAAACAACGGAGCAGAAACCTGGGGAGGAACCACTATGGTTCTGGACAACCCGATTAACTTTTCAACTTTGAACAAATTCAGAATCAAAGTTTGGTCGCCACAAATAGGTGCTGTTGTAAAACTAAAGATAGAAAACCTTACCGATGCCAGCATCAACCACGAAGTAGACCAGGTAACCACAGTAGCTAATGCATGGCAATATCTTACTTACGATTTTTCAGGAGTTAACACTTCACAATCCTATTCAAAAGTCATTCTTTTCTTTGATTTTGGAAACCCAGGAAACGGAGCAAGTTATTATTTTGATGACATCTATCTGACAAATGGTGACGAACCTAAAACCCTGCCATTGACTTTCGAATCTTCAACAATTAATTACGGATTTGGAGATTTTGGTGGTGCTTTTGCAACAAGAGTAGCTAATCCTAATCTAACAGGAATAAATACCTCCGCAAATGTTGCCAGAGTAGTAAAAAATGCCGGTGCAGAAGTTTGGGCTGGAACAGCAATCACGCTTACAGAACCAATCGATTTTTCTGTTTATCATAAAATAAAAATCAAAGTATGGTCGCCACAAGCGGGAATTCCGGTTCTCCTAAAGCTCGAGAATTCAGGAAACACCGGAATTAATATTGAACTTCCCGTTACCACAACTGTCGCTAACGGCTGGGAAGAACTGACTTATGATTTTACAGGAATCAACAACAACAATGCCTATCAGAATATAGTGCTCTTCTTTGATTTCGGGACCAATGGTACTGGAGCAACCTACTATTTTGACGACGTCAAACTTTCAAATTAAAAGGGATGAAAAACATACTAAAAAATATCGGAAAATTAGCCCTGTTGCTATTTTTAGTCAACAGTTGCCAGGAGGATGACAAAACTTTTGGCAGTCTCAATGCTCCAAAAAACATAGAACTAACCTATGAAATCGTTGGTAAGGATGCAGACCATCCAAATGGCGACGGTTCCGGAAAAGTTATATTAAAAGCGACTGCAGAAAATGCCGTTAGTTTCAAATACCTTTTCAGTGATGGAACTTCACAAAATGCTCCGGGAGGCGTTTACACAAAAACATTTACCAGAAACGGAGTAAATACCTATACCGTTAATGTAGTTGCCTTCGGGAAAGGAGGAACAGCGAGTAATACTTCGTTCGAAGTTACCGTATTTAGTAACTTCTCTGATCCGGAAGCCATCACACTTTTAACAAACGGAAGCTCAAAAAAATGGTATTGGGCTGCAGCCGTACCAGGCCATTTGGGTGTTGGGCAAAATGATGGAGATATCACTAAAAATTTCTATCCTAACTATTATGCTGCGGCTCCTTTTGAAAAAGCAGGATCACCAGATAGCAGCTGTCTGTATGACAATGAACTTCGTTTCTTCGTAGAAAACGGTGTCCTGAAATATGAATTAAATAATGGAGGCAAAACATTCTTTAATTCTGCATTCTTAGGTGTAGGAGGCGGTTCCGGAAGTTCAGATCTTTGCCTGAACTACAATACCAGCGGTGTCAAAACAGTTGCCTTAAGTCCTAGTGAATCGTTAGTGCCAGCCGATAAAAAACGTGGTACGGCAATGACTTTCTCAGATAACGGATTTATGGGCTATTACATTGGACAAAGCACTTATGAAATCATGGAACTTACAGATAGTAAGCTGGTAGTCAGAGCCGTTATGGGTGGTAATCCTGCATTGGCTTGGTACCATACTTTCAGCAACCAACCACCGGTTCAAGGTGGCGGAAATGACCCTGACTATACCAATATGGTATGGAATGATGAATTTGATGTTGATGGCGCTCCGGATCCGACTAAATGGTCGTACAATCTTGGTGCCGGCGGATGGGGCAATAGCGAATTGCAACACTATACTGACAGGCTAGACAATGCAGTTGTACAGAATGGCGTATTAAAAATCATTGCTAAAGCGGAGAATTTCTCTGGTTCAAACTATACATCTGCCCGATTGGTTACCGAAAATAAATTTGAGTTCAAATACGGTAAGGTTGAGGTAAGAGCCAAGCTGCCGTCAGGCGGAGGAACATGGCCTGCTATATGGGCACTTGGTGAAAACTATGCAACCAATCCGTGGCCAGCATGCGGAGAAATTGACATCATGGAACACAAAGGCAATTTCCCGAATACGATACACGGAACCTTACATTATCCAGGCCGTTCAGGTGGAAATGCCGATACAGGAACCACGACAGCCAGCAATGTCTCATCGGAATTTCACATATATAAAGTGATATGGAGTCCAACGTCAATTAAATTTTATATTGACAATCAGCCGGCTTTCCATTCATTTGTAAACTCAGCTTCTACTCCATTTAATAGCGACTTCTTCTTAATTCTGAATGTTGCTATGGGAGGAACTTTTGGCGGAACTGTCGACCCAGCATTTACACAATCTGCAATGGAAGTCGATTACGTAAGAGTCTACCAATAATCCAACTCTTGCGCTTCTAATCAGGAAGGTTAGCCTTGCTAGCCTTCTTGATTATTGCCTATCATAAATTTCGAGACCAATAAAATGAAATATAAAACAATACGATACGGATTTGCCGCAGCCGTGCTCTTAGCTATGGGATGCAGCAGCTCCAAACAACATAATTTTTCAGAAAAAAGCAGGCTTCCCATAGACCGGAAAGTAGATTCTGTATTGAAACTGATGACTTTGGAAGAAAAAGTAGGTCAGATGAACCAATACAATGGCTTTTGGGATGTTACCGGACCGGTTCCTAAAGACGGACAAGCCGCTAAAAAATACGAAAACCTAAAAAAAGGACTTGTAGGCTCCATGCTCAACGTGCGCGGTGTTAAGGATGTAAAGGCATTGCAAAAAATTGCTGTGGAAGAAACCCGTTTGGGTATTCCGTTGATTTTTGGCTTTGATGTCGTTCATGGTTATAAGACCATCAGCCCCATTCCGTTGGCAGAAGCTGCTTCATGGGATTTGGAAGCCATGAAAAGATCAGCCGAGATTGCCGCTGCCGAATCGGCCGTTGCAGGATTAAACTGGACTTTTGCTCCTATGGTTGACATTTCAAGAGATGCCCGTTGGGGACGTGTTATGGAAGGTGCCGGTGAAGATCCTTATCTCGGAAGCCAAATTGCAATAGCCCGTGTCAAGGGATTTCAAGGTGATAAACTAGATGAGTTCCGGCTTGCGGCTTGTACAAAACACTTTGCAGGATATGGTTTTTCTGAATCCGGCCGTGATTACAATACGGTTGATATCAGCGATAATACGTTGCATAACATCATCCTGCCTCCTTTTAAAGCAACTATTGATGCAGGTGTGCTGACTTTTATGAATTCGTTTAACGAATTGGAAGGAATTCCTGCCACAGGAAATACTTACTTGCAGAGAGAACTGCTCAAAAGAGATTGGAAGTTTGACGGCTTTATCGTTTCAGATTGGGGCTCGCTTGGCGAAATGATTCCTCATGGTTATGCAAAAGACCTTAAAGATGCCGCCATGAAAGCTGCCAATGCAGGTTCTGATATGGATATGGAATCTTACGGTTATGTGAGCCATTTAGCAGATTTGGTAAGAGAAGGCAAAGTTTCTGAGGACAAAATCGATGATGCGGTGCGAAGAATTTTAAAAGTAAAATTCGAATTGGGACTTTTCGACAATCCTTATAAATATTGCAATGAAAACCGGGAAAAAGAATATACCGGAAAGAAAGAATTCCACGATGGCGTTCTGGACATGGCGAAAAAATCAATCGTGCTCCTAAAAAATGAAAACAGCCTGCTTCCTTTAAAAAAACAAGGACAGAAAATCGCTGTTATCGGAGCATTGGCTGATGATAAGACCAGTCCGTTAGGCAGTTGGAGAATTGGTGCCGATGATAATACGGCTGTTTCTTTCCTGGAAGGAATGGCGAATTACAAAGGCAATCAGCTTGTCTATGAAAAAGGAGCCGACGTTGCTTTAGGCCAGCCAAGATTCATGTTAGAAACCAAAATAAATACCACTGACAAAAGTGGTTTTGACAAAGCTATTGCTGCTGCAAAACAAGCCGATGTAGTGATTATGGTATTAGGCGAACATGGTTTACAAAGTGGCGAAGGACGAAGCCGCAGCGACATTACGCTTCCTGGCGTACAGCAGGAACTGCTTGAAACCGTTTACAAAGCCAATCCAAATATTGTACTCGTATTGCAAAACGGTCGTCCGCTTGCTATTCCGTGGGCGGCAAAAAACATTCCTGCCATTGTTGAAGCCTGGCATTTAGGAACACAAAGCGGCCATGCCATAGCACAGGTATTGTATGGAGATTACAATCCTAGCGGCAAACTGCCAATGACTTTCCCTAGAAATGTAGGCCAGTTACCTATTTACTATAATTATAAAAACACAGGAAGGCCATCTACAGACAACCCGGAAAGCGTATTCTGGTCACATTATACCGATATTGAAAACACGCCCCTATATCCTTTTGGATACGGATTAAGCTATTCAAAATTCGAGTATTCTAACCTCAAACTTGACTCGAAGACTTTGCGAAAAAACGGAAAAATAAAAGTTTCTGTTGATGTAAAAAACAACAGTACGGTTGACGGAAAAGAAGTCGTGCAACTTTACATCAGGGATTTGATTGCAAGTGCTACGCGGCCGGTTAGAGAATTGAAAGGATTTGAATTGACAGAAATAAAAGCCGGACAGACGAGAACCATCACATTTACTATTGACGAAAAAACAATCGAGTTCTATTCGGCAAGAAAAATATGGGAAGCAGAACCGGGAGACTTCCAACTATTTGTAGGTGGCAGTTCTATGGCAACGTTACAGGTAGATTTTAATTACAGCAACTAAAAAATCATTTATGAAAAAAACAGCAATCCTACTACTGCTTGCCGGCTATTCTGCTTTTGGACAAGTCAAAAAAGGAAAACTCATCTGGGAAGAAAATTTCGATGGCAACAAACTAAATGAAAAAATCTGGAACTATGAGCTAGGTGACGGTTGTCCTAATATTTGTGGCTGGGGAAATAACGAACGTCAGTTCTATACCAAAGAAAACCACAAAATTGTAGATGGCAAGCTGATTATCACTGCGAAAAAAAACGGTGATAAATATACCTCCACCCGAATTACCACGGCCGGAAAAAAAGAATTCAAATATGGCTACATGGAAACCCGTGCCAAAATTCCTGTCGGGCAAGGCATCTGGCCTGCTTTCTGGATGCTTGGTTCTAATATAAAACAAGTCGGATGGCCCAAAAGCGGCGAAATCGACATTCTGGAATACGTAGGTAAAGAACCGCATATGGTTTATACAACATTACATACCAAAGCCAATCACGGCGACCATGCCAGTTCACACAAAACCCGATTCGATAACATTGAAGAAGGATTCCATACCTTTGGTGTAGACTGGACTAAAGACAAAATGGATTTTTATGTAGACGACATCCTGGTCTATACTTTTAATCCAACAGACAAAACCGAAGACGTCTGGCCTTTCAACCAACCCTTCTACTTTATATTAAATGTAGCGGTTGGCGGAAACTTTGGCGGTCCGGAAGTTGACGATTCCATTTTCCCTCAAGAATTTATCATTGATTATGTTCGAGTATACTCCAACAAGTAATTTTTGTATTAGGTTTTGAGTTAGTAGCAATCGCAGGGAATTCGTTTCCTGCGATTGTTTTTTATAGAGTAACCATTTTCATCATGCTCCTTTGCGGCTCCGCGTCTTTGCGAGCAATTATTTTCACGCAAAGGCGCAGAGCCGCAAAGCATAAGGTTACATTTATTAAAATCTATTTTGATGTAAAGTTTTCTATAATCATCCCTTTTCATTTAACTTTGTGATGCAAAAGCAGAAAACCGGCTTATGATGAACAACGTTAAAACTTTGAGAGAGGCAAAAAACATGACCCAGATGGAACTTGCCCAAAAATCAGGACTTTCATTGCGAACCGTTCAAAGGATTGAAGCCGGAAGCATTCTTAAAGGTTTTACGCTAAAAGCCATTGCCGAATCATTAGAAACCCAGCCCGAAAGTTTGATTGTTAGTACAAATGACAACGACAAAATCGACAGGGCAAAACTGATTAATCTTTCCGCTTTGTTTGGCCTTATATTTCCATACGGAAACGTCATACTACCTTTACTATTGACCTATAAGACCAAAGACGCAAAAAATAAGGAATTAGGAAAGAACATAGTAAGTATCCATATCATCTTATCGGTTGTTGCCTCGATACTCATGATTGTGAGTCCGTTCGTTCAAAAAGCACTTTCTATACAATTTCCGCTCTTTTTGGTTTTTCTAATAGCGATCATTAGTATAAAACTAATCATCATCTTAAAAAATGGTATGAACCTGAACCAAAAAAATGATCTTTATTTCAAACTAAAGACCAGCTTTTTATAGAGAAATACTATATTCTTTATAGTCCCATAAGAAAATTTTATAACCCACTTGTTTCGTATTATAAAAAAGCAGTAATTTTGCTTAACGGTGTTAAACTATTTAATACTATATAAAATGGCAAGCAAAGATCGAATTTTAAGACAAAAAGAAGAGACCAGGCATAACATCCTGGATGCTGCCTATTATATTGTGAAAGAAGAAGGATGGCAAGGTTTGAGCATGCGAAAAATCGCAGACCGCATCGAATATACTGCCCCTATTATTTACGAATACTTTTCAAATAAAGAAGCCATACTTCACGAACTCACTAAAAAAGGGTTCTTGTGCCTGACTTGTAATCTTGAAAAAGCAAAATCTATATCGGCGGATCCGGCAGAACAGCTGGAAGAAATGTGGATGGCTTACTGGAATTTTGCTTTTGAAGATAAAGAACTCTATCAGGTAATGTTTGGCGTAGAAATGACGTGTTGTATGCAGCGTGTACCAGAAGCTGAAGCTCCCTTCCAATTATTCACGGAAGCAATTGCTCAGCTGATGAAAGGACAAAAACCAACAGACGATGTCATAAAGCAAAAGTATTTCACTTTTTTCTCAGTTATCCACGGACTGATTTCAATCAACATGGTAGGCAATGGGTTGGCGTCAAGTATTAATAATCAAATACTTAAGGATGCAATTGGAGGAATCATTAAATCAATTCAAGTAGTAGAAGTCTAATTTTTTTAAACTTCACTTAACGCTGATAAATGATTTAATAACAATAATATAAAGTATCAATTCTATTTTTTTGACCTGATACTTAACAGTGATAAATAATTTAATGCTAATCTATAGTGCTAGGTAAGCCAGGATATTTATGCGTTTTTTCGTTTTATTACTTAACGATGTTAGATAATTTAATAAGGTTAATTATAATTTTTACAATGAATACCAACAAACTAACACTTATGACAATGTAGCGGTTTAGAAAGCAGTGAAGCGGTTCTCAGGAAGAACGCTTCACAGAACAACAGAAATGGTTTATAACAACATGAAATGCTGATTTCAAAACAATCAGCTCTATTTTAAAATCCTTACAAAAAATGTATCCCAGCAAAAACCAAGAATCAATCCAAATGTTCAACAAATTCAAAAATCAAAAAAAAATGAAAAATATAATTTTAACCAGCCTAGTTCTCGCTGTTGTCCTTGTGGGATGTTCCGGTAAAGACGAAACCCAAGCAGCTCCACCACCACCAACATTGCCAGTTTACGCCATCCAAAGTGCAAATACTACTACAGATTCTGAATATCCAGCTTCTATCCAGGGAACTGTTGACGTAGAAATTCGTCCACAGGTAAGTGGAAATCTGGAAAAAATTTATGTTGACGAAGGGGCTTTCGTTTCTAAAGGTCAGCCGTTGTTCAAAATAAACGAACAGCCTTTTCGTGAACAGCTTAACAATGCGCTTGCCAGCCTTCACGGTGCTGAAGCAGCTTTGATTAACGCTCAATTGGAAATTGATAAATTAACGCCTCTTGTTCAAAACAAAGTCGTTTCTGAATACCAATTAAAAACAGCTAAAGCTTCTCACAGAATTGCCACGGCTAATTTAGATCAGGCGCAAGCAATGGTAGCTTCTGCAAAAATCAATTTGGGTTATGCAACCATCACGGCACCGGTTAGCGGTTACATTGGAAGATTGCCAAAAAAACAAGGAAGCCTAGTTTCAGCAACAGATGCTGAGCCATTGACAAAACTTTCTGACGTTCACGAAGTATATGCTTACTTTTCTTTAGGAGAAAGTGATTTCATTAACTTCAAGGCACAATATGCAGGAAATACTATCGATGACAAGATTAAAAAATTGCCACCGGTTACTTTAATATTGGCTGATAACAATGCCCATACTCAAACAGGAAAAATTGATATGGTTGACGGCCAATTTGATAAAACCACAGGAGCCATAACACTTCGTGCTACTTTTCCTAATGCAAACGGAACATTGCGCTCTGGAAACACAGGTAGGATCCGTTTAGGAATTCAGCATGATAATGCTATTCTGGTTCCACAATCGGCTACAATCGAAATGCAGGATAAAGTTTTCGTGTTTACCGTAAACAAAGAAAACAAAGTAACCAAAGCGCCAATCACAATTATTGGAAAAAGCGGCACCAACTATCTTATCAAAGATGGTGTAAAATCAGGCGATCAGATTGTATTAAGTGGTATCGACAAACTTCAGGAAGGTCAGGCAATTCAGCCTGAAAAATCGAATAAAATTGCTCAAGTAATTAACAAAAAATAATTTTCGCGAAAAATGTTTAAAATATTCATACAGAGACCTGTACTGGCTACTGTTATCTCCATTTTATTGGTGATATTGGGTGTACTAGGACTTACAAAATTACCTCTACAACAATTCCCGGATATTGCGCCGCCATCGGTTTTGGTTACCGCAGTATATCCTGGAGCCAATGCTGAAACCGTCTTGCGTTCTGTAGCTCCTTCGTTAGAAGAATCTATAAATGGTGTTGAAAACATGACCTACATGAGCTCAACTGCCAGTAATGACGGTACTTTAGCAATTACAGTTTTCTTTAAATTAGGTACAGATGCCGATCAGGCTGCCGTTAACGTACAAAACAGGGTGGCACAAGCTACAAGCCAGTTGCCCGCAGAAGTAGTACAACAAGGTGTTATTACGGCAAAACAGCAAAACAGTTTTATTATGGCGATTGGTATGTATACCGAAGATGAAGCCAAATACGACCAGACATTTGTTGCCAACTACGCGCAAATCAACATTATTCCGGAAATCAAGCGTATTCCTGGTGTGGGTTCTGCTGCTATTTTTGGAGGTACAAAAGACTATTCTATGCGCGTTTGGTTAAATCCAACGCAAATGGCAACTTATAATGTGACGCCAAATGAAGTTATGGCTGCGATTCAGGACAAAAGTTTGGAAGCCGCGCCAGGTAAATTTGGAGAAAGAAGTAAAGAAGTTTTCGAATATGTTATCAAATACAAAGGAAAGCTAACCAAACCGGAAGATTACCAAAACATAGCTATTCGTTCCAACGCCGATGGTTCTATCCTTCGTGTGAAAGATGTTGCCAGAGTAGAACTCGGTGCGTATTCTTACAACAGCTTAACGCGTTTGAATGGAAATAAAGGTGTTGTAATTGGTATCATACAGTTGGCAGGTTCCAACTCAAACGATATTCAGATTGCAATTAACAAATTGATGGTCAAGGCCTCAAAAGATTTTCCTAAAGAAATAAAACACAATATATTCTATAGCACAAAAGTATCATTAGATCAATCGATTGCACAAGTACAGCATACCTTATTGGAAGCATTCATCCTGGTATTCATCGTTGTATTCCTTTTCCTTCAGGATTTCAGATCGACTTTGATTCCGGCAATTGCAGTTCCGGTAGCGATTTTAGGGACGTTCTTCTTCATGCAATTATTCGGATTCTCGATTAACCTATTGACGCTTTTCGCATTGATTTTGGCCATTGGTATTGTCGTCGATGATGCGATTGTCGTTGTCGAAGCCGTGCATGCTAAAATGGAACACAAACGTCTGTCTCCAAAAATAGCAACGCATGAGGCGATGCACGAAATTACGGGTGCTATTATCTCGATTACATTAGTCATGGCAGCGGTATTTTTACCGGTTGGTTTTATGGAAGGTTCAACAGGAGTTTTCTATCGCCAGTTTGCCTTTACTATGGCAATTGCAATTGTAATTTCAGCAGTAAACGCTTTGACGTTAAGCCCTGCCCTTGCCGCTTTATTCTTGAAAGACAATCATGGAGCACACGATGAAGAAGCTCCACATGCTAAAAAAGGATTTAAAGAAAAATTCTTTATCGGTTTTAATAAAAGTTTCAACGCTTTGACGAACCGTTATGTTGGCGGATTGAGATTCCTGATCCGTAACAAATGGGTTAGTTTGGGAGGTTTGGTTCTGATTACTGTTGCCACAGTTATTATGGTTCAAAGAACTCCAACCGGATTTATCCCAACAGAAGATCAAGGATTTATTGCAATTGCAGTAAACACACCTTCAGGAACCTCATTAGATGGAACCCAAAAAGTAATGACGGAAGCCGAAAACACATTAAAAGCGTTGGAATCTTCACGATTTGTAACGGCTATTTCAGGTTTCAACCTTTTAACAAACTCTACAAGCCCATCATCGGCAGTGGTTTTCGTATTGCTGAAACCAAATGAAGAACGTGGCAAGGTTAAAAATATTGATGATATTATGAATCAGGTTCGCGGCCAACTAGGTGCTATTTCCGGAGGAAGTTTCTTCGTATTTAGTTTCCCAACCGTACCCGGTTTTAGTAATGTTGAAGCATTGGATTTAGTATTGCAAGACAAAACAGGTGGTAAATTGGATAAATTTAGTGGTATTTCACAAAACTTCATCGGAGAATTGATGAAACGTCCTGAAATTGCTGTAGCCTTTACTTCATTTAAAGCAGATTATCCGCAATTGCAATTGGATATTAATGATGAAAAAGCAGACCAGTTAGGCGTTAAAGTAAAAGATATTTTACAAACAATGCAGGCTTATTTTGGTAGTGCCCAGGCTTCTGACTTCAATAGATTTGGAAAATACTATAGAGTAGTTGTCCAGGCTGATATTGCTGACAGAGCTGATCCGAAAGCTATTGACCGTGTATTTGTAAAAAATAAAAACGGCGAAATGGTTCCGATAAATACTTTAGTAAAACTAACCCGTATTTATGGTTCAGAAACCGCTTCGAGATATAACTTATTTAATTCGATTTCGATCAATGCTATTCCGAAACCTGGTTTTAGCTCCGGTGATGCCATCAAAGCGATTGAACAGGTAGCAGAACAGCAATTGCCGGCAGGTTATAGTTATGAATTTTCAGGACAAACCCGTGAAGAAATTTCTTCCGGCGGACAATCAACAACAATTTTCCTTTTGTGTCTGGTATTTATTTATTTCTTGCTTGCAGCACAGTACGAAAGTTATATTTTGCCTTTGGCGGTAATCTTATCCATCCCAACAGGAATCTTTGGAGTATTTGCAGCCATCGGCTTGACTGGCATCCAAAATAACATTTACGTACAAGTCGCACTCGTCATGCTTATCGGATTGCTCGCCAAGAATGCCATTTTGATTGTGGAATTTGCGGCACAAAAACGAAGATCCGGTCAGGCTTTGGGCAAAGCTTCAATTGATGCCGCGAAACTCCGTTTACGACCAATTATCATGACCTCGCTGGCTTTCGTTGTAGGTTTGATTCCAATGATGAGCGCCACTGGTCCATCTGCACAAGGTAACCACTCTATCAGTATTGGTGCAGCCGGAGGTATGCTTTCAGGAGTAATATTAGGTTTGTTAATCATTCCGGTTCTATTTGTAGTCTTCCAATACTTACAGGAAAAAGTCAGTGGAAAACCAATAGCCGTAATCCATAACGAAGAAAAATAAAAATGGGAAATTATACCACAGTCTCGGTTAACTGGTGCTGTGGTATAATTGTACAGAAATTTAATGTTGAAAAACTAAAATGAAAAAAAACATCAATAAATATATAGCTGTATTGGTATTGATTACCACATTTACAGCATGTAAAGTTTCGAAAGACGTCGAGGCTCCAAAAGATGCCTTACCCGAAAGTTTCAGGAATACAGCTTCTCAGGACACTACAAGCATTGCCGATTTGAGCTGGAAAGAATTTTTTACAGAACCATCGCTCCAGAAACTCATAGACAGTGCCATCGTCAGAAACAATGACCTGCTCATAGCTCAAAAAAATATTGAGGCTGCACAATGGCAACTGACACAGTCTAAATGGGGAAATGTTCCTAAACTTGACTTTCAGGCTACAGCTACCTCTACCCGACTGTCTGACAACAGCTTGAACGGATTGAGCACCAATACATTTTTGAGAAGAAAACATATCGAAGATTACAATGCTGCGCTCAACCTTTCATGGGAAGCAGACATTTGGGGGAAAATCCGAAGCCGGAAGAAAAATGCTTTGGCGGAATACCTGCAATCTGAAGAAGCAAAAAAAGCATTGCAAACTACTATTGTGGCTAATGTTTCTAACGGATTCTATAACCTTCTGATGCTGGATGCTCAATTGGAAATTGCCAGAAAAAACCTTGCGCTAAATGACAGTACGCTGTTTGTCATCAACCTGCAGTTTGAGTCCGGACAGGTAACTTCTTTAGCAAAACAACAAGCCGAAGCACAGCAATCTGTGGCAGCTCAGCTTATCCCTGAATTAGAACAGGCTATCGCCTTGCAGGAAAATGCACTAAGTGTTATCACAGGAAGTTTTCCTAGTGCTAAAGAAAGAAACACTACGTTGGAAACTATAGCTTTAAAAGAAAACCCATCTGCCGGTATTCCTTCCGCACTGGTAAGCAGAAGACCTGATGTTAAAAATGCAGAACTGGCATTACAAGCTGCAAACGCAAAAGTTGGCATCGCAAAAGCCTCTCTTTACCCAAGCCTGAATATTACGGCTGCTGGTGGACTTACCTCTTTCAAATCAAGCAACTGGTTTAACACTCCGGCCTCATTGTTTGGAATGGTAGCCGGAAGCATTGCTCAGCCTTTGTTAAACGGAAGAAGCCTTAAAGCGCAATACGAAATCTCAAAAATTGAAAGAGAAAAAACCGTACTTAGCTTTAGACAGGCGGTTCTTGTAGCTGTTGGCGAAGTATCTGATGCGCTTGTAAAAGTTGAAAAACTGAAAGAACAACAATCTATAGCTGCCGGTCGTGTCGCTACTTTGCAAAAAGCAGTAAAAAATGCGGACATGCTTTTCAAAAGCGGAATGGCAACTTACCTTGAAGTTATCGTGGCACAAGGAAATCTGCTCCAAAGTGAGTTGGAACTTGCCACATTAAAACGCACTAGCCTTGATGCCGACGTTGAGCTTTATCGCTCATTAGGCGGCGGCTGGAAATAACGGCTACCCATGGCCTTTTGAAATCAATTGTCTGGAAATCAATTCAGGCAGTTGATTTTTTTTATTTCCAAAAACTAAAATCTTTTTCAAAATAGCTATTTTTATAAACAGTAAATGAATTATATGCAGGACACTTTCTTCTTTCAGGCAATGATCTATTTGGCCGGAGCTGTAATTATGGTTCCAATTGCCAAACGACTTGGCTTGGGTTCCGTGTTGGGATATCTCCTGGCAGGAATCATCATTGGTCCCGCCTTTTTAGGTCTCATTGGAACCAAAGGACATGACATTATGCATTTCGCTGAATTTGGCGTTGTCATGATGCTGTTCGTTATCGGGCTGGAACTCGAACCCGAACGTCTCTGGAGAATGCGGAAAAAAATAGCCGGTATGGGAGGCATACAGGTTGCAGGAACCACACTCGTGCTCACAGCCATTGCACTCGCTTTTGGATTGGACTGGAAAACAGCTTTAGTATTGGGAATGATAATCTCTATGTCGTCAACCGCCATAGTCATGCAAACCCTTAACGAAAAAGGCTGGATAAAAACGGTAGCCGGCAGAAGTTCCTTTGCCGTATTACTTTTTCAGGATATCGCTATTATACCCATGCTCGCCTTGTTGCCGTTGCTCGCCAGTAAAGAATTACAACAGGCAGCGATAACTGCGCATCCAACATTAATGGATGGTTTTTCGAAGTGGTTACAAGCCCTTTTTGTACTTTCTTCCATAGCTGTAGTGTTACTTTCCGGTAAATATCTTTTACGTCCTATTTTTCATGCTATGGCAAAAACAAAACTCAGTGAAATGTTTACCGCAATGGCATTGCTTGTGGTAGTGGGTATTGCCGTACTGATGACTTCCGTGGGATTAAGCCCGGCATTAGGTGCTTTTTTAGCCGGAGTTATGTTGGCCAATAGCGAATACAAACACCAACTCGAAATTGCCATCGACCCGTTCAAAGGTTTACTTCTGGGACTTTTCTTTATTTCTGTAGGCAGTTCAATAGACTTTCAGCTTCTGCTGTCAAAGCCTTGGTTTATTATGGGACTTGTGTTAGGTATCATTACAATCAAGATTATAGTACTGTATCTTTTGGGGAAATTTTTTAAAATTGGATATACCCAAAACTTTATTTTTAGTTTCGGCCTTAGCCAAGTAGGAGAATTCGCCTTTGTACTTCTGAGTTTCTCTTTGCAGGAAAACATACTCAGCAAAGAAATTACAGACCTAATGATGGCCGTTACTGCTTTAAGCATGGCTTTTACGCCTTTGCTGATGATGTTCAATGAAAAAGTACTGATGAAATCAAAATGTTCGATGATTGGAAGCGAAGAAGAACCCGAAAGCGATGTTGACTCTGAAAGCAATCCGGTTATTATAGCCGGTTATGGTCATTTTGGAAATACCGTAGGACGATTTCTCAGAGCCAACAACATACAAGCTACTGTACTCGACAATAACAGCGACAACGTAAATACACTGAGGAAACTCGGTTTCAAGGTCTATTATGGTGATGCTTCACGACACGATCTTTTGGAAATTGCAGGAGCCGGCAGGGCGCAGATCATTATTATCGCCATTGGCAATCGCGAAAAAAGAATGGAAATGATTGAAATGGTCAAAAAACACTTTCCCAATCTTTACATACTGGTACGTTCTGAAAACAGAGACGATGCCTATGACCAGATGAATGCCGGTATTATGCACATTTACAGAGAAACTCTTGACACCAGTCTGCGTGTAGGCATAGATGTTATGAAATTACTGGGACATAATACTCATGAAGCTACGCGTTCTGCCAGAACCTTTTTCACACATGATGAAAAAACGCTAAAGTACCTCGCCAGTATCCGCAATCAGGACGAATATATCAGCGCCGTACGCGAAAAAATCGAAGAACTCGAACGTGTGATTTTGGCTGACCGAGAAGCTATGTCACTTGAAAACGCTGAAAAATCAATGCTCACATAAAAAAAGCCCCAGAAATTTCTGGGGCTTTTTTATACGTTTTAATCAATTAATGAGGCAGCTTGTCTTTTAATAAACCGTATAGAAACGTACCAATCAAGGCTCCTAAAAATACGATACCGATGCTGTAAAAACCAGCTCCAATCAAGATAAAGATAGGTCCCGGACAAGTTCCAATCATCCCCCAGCCTAATCCGAAAATTGTTCCTCCAATGATATAATTCTTAAACCCTTTTTCTTTATCTGCAATCTGGATCTGCTTGCCATCAAGCCCTACCACTTTATTTCTTTTATAAATCTGAATACCTACAACACCTACCGCAATAGCCGTCATGATAATTCCAAACATATGGAAAGATTCAAACTGGAACATCTCATAAATACGGTACCATGATACCGCTTCAGATTTAGTCAATACAATCCCGAAAAGGATTCCTACAAGTAAATATTTTATAAATTTCATCGTCTTAAAAAATCAAAGGAAGTAAAAAATGAGCCGCAATTAATCCACCAACAAAAAATCCGATAACCGCAATCAATGATGGTAATTGTAAGTTACTCATTCCTGTAATCGCATGGCCAGAAGTACATCCGCCAGCATATCTTGAACCAAAACCTACTAAAAGGCCACCAAACAACAGGAATCCGAATATTTTTGGAGTAAAAACATTTTCTCCTGAAGTAAACAATTCCGGAAGCAATTTTCCATTAGGCGCATCGATATTCATCTCTTGCAATTTAGCTACCGTAGCCGGATTTAAATTCACTCCGGAACCATCGCTTAAAAAATGTACGGCTATAAAACCACCAATCATGGCTCCAAGTACAACTACCAGATTCCAACGCTGGGATTTCCAGTCGAATCTGAAAAAATCAGAAAATTTTCCAGCTCCGGAAATGGAACATAGCGTACGAAGATTGGATGACATTCCGAATGTCTTTCCAAAATAAATCAAAATAAGCATTATCATTCCAATTAAAAAACCGGAAATATACCAAGGCCAAGTGCCATAAAAACTGTACATAGCTAAAAATTATTTGCACAAAAATAGACATTCGCTCCCATACCTCCATAATATTCCCATTTAAAATATAGCCCAATTAAAATAATCACTTAATTTTGGGTCAGAATTACACTTACCTATAATGAAAAAATTTGCGATTGAAATCAAATGGGGCATCAGATACATTTTTTGCTATCTGGCATGGGCCATTCTTGAAAAAACTTTAGGCATTTACGGAGAAAACATGAGCTTTTATATGCTATCCTCTCTGTTTTTTTACATTTTTGCCGGACTTATCTATTCTTTGGCGCTAAGAGAAAAAAAGACACATTATTTCAATGGAAATATGGACTGGAAACAAGGCTGTGCTACAGGACTTTATATGACTATTGTTATAGCCTTATTAATGCCTTTGGCGCAAGCTTCGCTCCACGAATTAATTGCTCCTGAGTTTTTTGAAAACATGATTAATGCCTCTAAAGATAAAGAAGCAGCGGCAAACTATTTTAATCTGAAAAGCTATATCATACAGAGCATCTTTTTTACGTTATCTATTGGAATGGTAATTTCGGCTATCGTGGCCTATTTTGTCCAAACAAAAAAGCAAACGAAATGAAAATCAAAACCCTAATCCTGGTCTTGTTTACAGGAATTCTTGCTGTTTCCTGTATTAGTACGCGTTCCACCATCAAGAACATTGATAACAACGCACCTGAACCTATCATTACAAAAAATGGCTGGTTTTTGCTTACGGAATTCAGCAAGGATAAAAAATACGGTTACGACAAAGACTACCCAATTAATGTGTATTACCGCAGTGTAGCGGATGAAGATATTAACCCAAAACGCTTTCTGGATGCCCTGACCGGGCCAAAAGGCGAAACCATAACTTATAAAAAAGTAGAGAGCTGTTGCCCTTTCCCGACTAAAAGGAATGATATGGGAGCCGGATTATTAGATGTGTATGAAATCACCTGGCCCGGACTTTCAAAACCTATCCGCCTCTATTTTAATATCTTCGAAAAAGGATATCTTTTTGTTCCAAAAGGATTTGGACTAAAGAAAAATGAATAAAACGAAAAGCACGAATCAGAATATTGAATTCGTGTTTTTTTATGCCCAAAAACAGGTGTCCAAAAAAAGAAAAAAGAAAACTGATAAATCCCTGTGTTTTTGCTTCTTAAACTTTTAACAGAAATTATCTTTCGATTGATATAATTTGTAAATTTGCGCTTTCAAAAAACAACATATGAATCTACTAGATATACCAAAAATAAAGCATCTTGACAGTAATAACTTTTTCCTTTTAGCTGGCCCTTGTGCCATCGAAGGTGAAGAAATGGCTCTTAAAATTGCTGAGCGACTTGTTGAAGTTACTAACAAGCTAGAAATTCCTTACGTTTTCAAAGGTTCTTTCAAAAAAGCCAACCGTTCCAGAATAGACAGTTTCTCTGGAATTGGTGATGAAAAAGCTCTGAAAATCTTACGAAAAGTTTCTGAAACTTTTGATGTTCCAACTGTTACTGACATCCATACCAACGAAGATGCAGCTATGGCTGCAGAATATGTTGACGTGCTTCAGATTCCTGCCTTTTTGGTTCGCCAAACCGACCTTGTTGTTGCGGCTGCCAATACAGGAAAGACCGTAAACCTGAAAAAAGGACAATTCATGAGTCCGGAAAGCATGAAGCATGCCGTACAAAAAGTATTGGACTGCAATAACCAAAAAGTAATGGTAACTGACAGAGGAACCATGTTTGGATATCAGGACATGATTGTTGACTATCGTGGTATTCCTACAATGCAACAATATGCTACAACAGTTCTTGACGTAACCCACTCTTTGCAACAGCCAAACCAGACTGCTGGTGTAACCGGTGGAAGACCTGATATGATTGAAACCGTTGCCAAAGCAGGAATTGCCGTTGGTGTTGACGGAATCTTTATAGAAACTCATTTCGATCCCGCAAATGCAAAAAGTGATGGGGCGAACATGTTGGACTTGAAATATTTCGAAGGACTTATGACAAAACTGGTAGCTATCAGAAAAACCGTAAATAATTTTTAATATAAATATTCCTTATTTTGAAACATCCATTACTAATGGGTGTACTAACTTTTTTTTGTGCTTTTTCACAGTACACCTTTGCCCAAGAATTGGCACCGAGTCCTGAAAAATACACTGCTCACAACAAAGGAAAATTCTTTATCTATTGGGGTGGCAACAGAGAATCATATACAAAATCAGACATTACCTTCAAGGGCGATGGATACAATTTCACAGTAAACGATGTGAAAGCGCATGACAAGCCTAAAGGGTACCATTTAGATTATGTGAACCCGGGTAGAATGACCATCCCACAAACAAACCTTAGGATTGGTTATTTTATCAGCGACCATTACAACGTTTCGATTGGTGTTGACCACATGAAATATGTAATGACACAGGGCCAAACCGCCAACGTTACAGGAGAAATCAACCTTCCAGCATCAGAAGCCGGGGCAATACACAACGGTACGTATAACAATACACCAACTGTAATGTCTGAGGACTTTCTAAAATTTGAACATACGGACGGACTTAACTACGTGCATGCACAAATCAACCGAGTAGATGATATTTCTAAGCTCTTCAGAATCTGGAATACAGACAAGATCCAGATTAACCTGACAGAAGGTATTGGCGGCGGACTTCTATATCCAAAAACCAATGCAACCTTGCTAAGCAAAAAAAGACATGATGATTTTCACATTTCCGGATATGGAGTATCAGCTCAGGTAGGTTTAAACGTAACCTTCTTCAAGCACTTTTTTATTCAGGGCGAATTAAAAGGAGGTTATATTGACATGCAAGATATCAAGACTACATCAAGCAATGCCGATAGCGCTTCACAGCACTTCGGGTTCTTCCAAAGAATCATTACCGTAGGTGGAATCTTCAGGCTTTAGGCTTTAAAAAAAATAATTTGCAATCCCTCGAAAATTTCGGGGGATTTTTTTTGTCATTTCATTTTTATTATTTTACTTTGTTATTCAAAGTACTTTTATATGGAGACAAACAAATATCTTAATGACATTTCAGAAATCAAGAACATGATGAACCGTTCTTCAAGATTTATTTCCTTGAGCGGCCTGTCCGGAGTCTTGGCTGGAGTCTATTCCCTGATTGGTGCCTGGCTGGCTTATCAAACCATCTATAGCGATTCGACTCCATTAGGTACTTATAAAAACCTTGTCGTTAGAGAAAATTCCATGATGAGGCTTTTTTCTATTGCCATAATCGTTATAGTCCTCTCCATCATAACAGGAATTACATTAAGTATCAAAAAAGCAAAAAAGGAAAACGAAAAAATCTGGGATGCGTCTTCTAAAAGATTGCTGATTAATTTTGCAATTCCTTTAGCAACCGGAGGTTTTTTCGTGCTGTTTCTGATTGAAAAGGAAGTGTATGGATTTGTGGCTCCTGTAACGCTAATTTTTTATGGGCTTGCCTGTGTCAATGCCAGTAAATACACATTGGGAGATATTCGTTATTTGGGTATAACACTGATTATATTAGGTCTGGTTTCCTCCTATTTTATTGGATATGGATTGTTATTTTGGGCATTAGGCTTTGGTGTCTGCCATATTTTTTACGGCTTCAAGTTGTATTTTAAGCATGAAAAAAATTAAATTTATATTTAAAGCCTTACAAATAGTATCTTTGGCGGCACTGCTTTCATGCGGAGGAACCTGGGAAAATGGAGATGCTGTTTGGGAAAAAACATTTAATGCAGAAAAGCCAAAAGAGATAATCCTATTGAATTCAAAAATTTGGGTTTCATCACATTGGAGCTACGAATTTCAGTCGTTTATGGAAATAAAATCCAATAAAAAACTGATGGATGCCTTTGAGAAACAATATGAATTAAAGAACAGTTCGGATTTTCAGGTCGTAGAAATAACCGAAAAACCGTCGTGGTTCACGCCTAAAACAGAAGACCATTATATCATTAAAGAAAGTAATCTGTATAATGATTTCAAGATTTTTATTGATAAGGAAACAAAGAATGTATTTATAACCTGTTCACAATTATAATTTGAAAAATATCATCCAAAATATAAACAAAGCATTCGACCACAGAATCAGGCTCGGGATCATGTCTGTATTGATGGTAAATGAATCTGCTGACTTCAATATGCTGAAAGAGCTTTTGGGTGTAACCGACGGTAACTTGGCAAGCCACACCAAAGCATTGGAATCCGAAAATTATATTTCTATTGAAAAGCAATTTATTGGCAAAAAACCAAATACCCGCTACATCGCTACAAAAGAAGGCAAGAAAGCCTTTAAAGAGCATATCGATGCCCTTGAAAAACTAATCCAAAAAAGCTAAGATTTTTTTTATCCATTAACTTTGAAATACAAAGTACTTTTAAAAATAAAATATGAGAGATTTATTTATCGAAAAGCTATACGACATGAGCAAAAAACCATACCAAAAATATTTTAAAAAGAATGCGCCCTGGAAGATCACCAAAGAAGAGTTGCTCCTTATGCCTTATGAAACCTTAGGGTTCCATTTAGGCAGTTTTCTTACCCGATATAATTTCGATATGCAATCCAAACTCGAAGACCATGATGTTTTTCATGTCCTCACCAAAACGGGAGTTACAGTTCCTGAAGAAATAGGCATGCAGTATTTTTTATTTGGAAACGGCAAACGGAGCTTGTATCTGTATATGGTAATGGCTACCGGAACTCTTTTCTATCCTGACCAGCTAGGGTATTTTAAGAAACAGTATAAAAGAGGCCAAAACGCTTTGTCTTTTCATAATCTCGACTATTCCAAAATGCTTACGATTCCCCTGACAACAATCCGAAATACTTTTAAAATCAAATAATTATGAAAAACAAGATCAATTTAAAAAGCTGGTGGCAAATAAATTACAGATGGTTCCTTTCATTATCCGCCTTTATTATAGCCTGCCTGATATTGGCCTATGCCATAAGTCAAGGTAGTTTTAAGGATATGGCACAGGCTTATGCTGATCCTGTCCTATTTCAAAAAGCCATAACCGAAGCAAACAAAAACGATGAAGTAATTCAAATCCTCGGAACCCTGGAGCCTTTGGATAACATGGCGATTCTTGAAGGGAATACGAGATATTCCAACGACAACAAAGCGATTGAAGCCACCGTAAGAGTTACCGGAAAAAAGGCCAAAGGGAAAATGGATATTTCTGCCCAAAAAATTGGTTCTGAATGGAAGTATGAAGGCATTAAAATCCGGGTTCATGAAACCAAACAAGAAATCATTATCAGGAAATAACAACTAATTAATAACCTAAAAAATCATATCATGAAAAACGAGATTCCTATTCTCCAATCGACTACAGCCAAGCTAATTATGATAGGCCTGCTTACTATTGTCCTTTTAGTTCCTTTGACATTTGTTCAGGATCTTATTACCGAACGTTCTTTACGCAAACAGGAAGTCATTTCTGAGATTACTGCAAAATGGGGCGACAGCGTCCTGCTTTATGGTCCAATAATTAAAATTCCTTACAGGGTTAATTATCCCATAAAAAATTCAACCGAAACAATGTCTGAAATCGAATATGCCTATTTTTTTCCTGAGCAGCTTGAAGGACATATTGATGTGAATACGACCGAGAAAAAAAGAAATAATTATGAAGCTGTAGTTTTTAGTTCGGCTATGAAATTTAATGGAACTTTTAGTAAGCCTGATTTCAGCTCGAAAGGTATCGCACCTGAAAACATCCAATGGGATAAGGCTTCCTTATTGATTAAAGCAAACAATCTCAAAAGCATAAAAGACGGTATGAAAATAAAACTGGGAGAAAAAGTAATGGCTTTTGAAACGGCCACAAATGATCCGGTAACATCCGTTTCAACTTTAGAAACGCCCAGCTTCTCTATTTCTGAGGTTTTTATAGACGAGAAACTTGCTTTTAATTTTGATGTTTCTTATGATGGAAGCCAGGAATTAAAAATTGTTCCTATCGGAAAAACAACTTCTGTAAGCATGAAATCCAATTGGAAAACTCCAAAATTTACAGGCTATTTTTTACCTGGCGGGAGTGAGAAAAAGTCTGATAATACAGGTTTTGAAGCCAGCTGGAAAGTCCTTGACTTTAACAGGCCTTTTGCACAACACTATTTTGGAGATTTTCCGGAGCTGAAAGATTATTCCTTTGGAGTTGATTTTATAATTCCTGTTGACGAATACCAAAAGAACGAACGGGCTTCAAAATATGGCTTTTTAGTAATCGGGTTGACGTTTCTTGTCTTTTTTGTTATCCAATCTATTAGTAAAATCAGCATCCATATTTTCAATTATACCATGATTGGGCTGGCTTTGGTTATGTTTTATACGCTTCTGATATCCATTACGGAGCATAGCAGCTTTTTGAAAGCCTATTTAATTGCCGGAATTTCTGTCGTCCTGATGATTTCGCTGTATTCCGTTTCGATCTTAAAGAGTAAAAAATTCGCTGTCTTTATTGGCCTTTCTCTAACAGCGCTCTACACCTTTATTTTTGTTATCATTCAGCTAGAAAATTATGCGCTTTTAGCAGGCAGTGTCGGGCTTTTTATTATCCTGGGACTTGTGATGTATTTTTCCAGAAAAATTGATTGGAATGCGATAAAAGAAGAAAACTAATCTATAGTATAACTAAAAGGTCTGACGAGTGTCAGACCTTTTTTCTTTATAAACTTTGCGGCTTAGCGCCTTTGCGAGCCTATTTCACGCAAAGACGCTAAGCCGCAAAGTTTTGAATGCTGTTTTACTTCTCTAACTCCCGAACAGTAATATAATTATCATCCTCCATTTTCCATGAATTCCCTTTTACTTTGATGGTTTCGCCAATCGCTACAGAACGATACTGTTTTGGATCTTTCAAATTAGGAATACTGATTGTGGCATAATAAATCTTTCCATCTTCCGCAGTCAGGATAGCCGTGTAGCCATCTTTTCCTCTGTTGATTTCATTGACTTTACCTTGCACAGCAATCGTATCATTCTTTTCTTCTTTTCCTTCTTCCGGAGTCCTGATTTTTACCACTTCAGTTCCGTCTTCCTTAATTGTTGCCTGTTTGTTGGAGTTACAACTGGAAATAGCTAGTACTGTTCCAAATACCAATGCTTTTAAAAATTGTCTTTTCATAGTGATTATAATTTTCATAAAGATAAAAATAGCATTGCTTAAAAAGACAAAACAAGACATAAAAAAGCCCCGATAATTCGAGGCCAGATTTTATTTACCGTCAACAAACGGCTGTAAGTATTCAAATTTTTTAGTCAGTTTTCCTTTTTCGGTTATTTTGGCGCGTTGCAATATGCCATCTTTGTCGCCATTAAAAAAGGCCGGGATAACGTGCTCCATGAACATTTCGCCAAAACCTTCACTGGCATCTTTTGGCAATTCACAAGGCAGATTATCAACCGCCATAACCACTATTGCTGCCGGGTGAAAAATCTCAACTTCCTTGTGTTCACTTGGCAAATAACCATACAACGGTTCTGCTATTGTCGAAGCCTTGATAGTTGATGCAATTGGGCCGTCTACATCACAAGAAATATCCGCTATGATTTTGATTTTATTGTCTTTTGAGTTGAGCATTTCCCTTGTCAGGATTACCG
Source organism: Flavobacterium sp. 28YEA47A (assembly GCF_041262125.1). Taxonomy (NCBI): domain Bacteria; kingdom Pseudomonadati; phylum Bacteroidota; class Flavobacteriia; order Flavobacteriales; family Flavobacteriaceae; genus Flavobacterium; species Flavobacterium sp. 28YEA47A. The sequence continues at coordinate 104,493 of NZ_JBGCCI010000006.1, read as the reverse complement.
GAGCGCCATTACCGTAGAAATGTCCGGCCATAAAAATATCCGCAACTTGTGAAAAACGCTCAAAATCTGAGGTATAGTCTTGCGGATTATTATAAAAATCTTCTTTGTCGATAACGGTTCCGTCCATTCGCTTGTTGTAATCCAGTACATCAATCTGGGTATAGACAGGTTCTGTATATTTCTTGGCTAAAAAGTTTTCGGGCGTTACTTCCTTAATTTTCATTCCGTCAAGAATTTCCTTTGCGCCCATCCCTACTTTTCCATGTCCGGTCAAAACAATCTTAATTGGAGGAAGGATTTGTCGCTTCAATCGTGCAACCAAATCACTTTTGCCTGAAAGCGTTTCTGCTTTTGGCAGATTAAACAGCTCAAACTTAATCCCGAACGCTCTTATTCCGTTATAGGCTCCAACAATTCCGGCATATCTGCCAAAACCGATAAGTCGTCTATTTTCGGAATCCACTATGGTTTCATGGTCATACAAATCAATATTCTTTTCCAGAATAGCTTGCAGCAGCTTGCGGTTGTGTGGCTGTTTTTTTATGGTATGTGAAAAGAAAAAATATTTTTTTTCAGGAATCAATGCATCAATCGGAACTTCTTTTACTCCAAAAAACACGTCAGAATCTGAAATATCCTCCGTTACTTGCAAGCCTTGCGACCTGTATTCGTCATCGCTGAAGATTCTGATATCTGAACTTTCAACTTTTAGTTCTACTTCCGGGTGTTCTTTTAGTAATCTTGAGGCTTCTTCTGGGGTAAATACAACCCTTCTGTCGGGCGGGTTTTTTCTTTCCTTAATAATTCCGAATTTCATAATAGTTTTTAAAAAATAAAGGGTGGTGTTTCGGTTAATTTTCGAAATGATTGAGAGTATTGCAATATTTTAACAAAATCACTTCTTTAATTATAACTTTATAACTACAACGTTATAATTTGTTCCAAATATAACATTAACCTCTAAGCCTTCCAAAATTTTTATCCATAAATATTTTATATATTTTCTCATTTAGCGCAGGAAAATGTTAAAGGAAGAATATGACACAATAAGTTACTTTTTATTTTGTTAAAATAGAAACCACAATGTGCCTGTTTTTCTATATTTGCTACCCAACCATTATAATTGCAATGACATTTTCAAAATATATATATCCTTTACTTGCTTCGGCATTGTTGTTTACATCATGCCAGGAAAAAAATAAACAGATTGCCTCTAACGAACCAACCGAAAATAATACAGATGCTCTTTCACCTTACAGCATAAAATCAAAAAAACTTCCGGCCAGCTATGTCAATTCAAAACAGGAAAGCCTGGAAAAGTTTTATGAAAAAAACTGGCCTAACAACTCCATGAATGGTGGTTTTCTGGTAGCTAAGAACGGACAGATTATTTTCGAAAAGTATGAAGGGAAATCCAATTTTTCAAAAAACGAAGACATTGATGCGAACACTCCGCTACATATCGCTTCCGTTTCCAAAGTATTGACAGCTACAGCTATCCTGAGACTTATAGACCGGGAAAAATTACATCTGGAAGACAAGGTCAATTCTATTCTTCCTAAATTTCCTTATGATGAAATTACCATCAAGATGCTATTGAGTCACAGGAGCGGCTTGCCTAATTATGCTTATTTTGCAGATGATGCTAAAGTCTGGAACCGCTCAAAAATGCTTCATAACCAGGATATTCTTGATTTACTGGCACAACATAAATTTGGATTGTATTTCAAGCCTGACAGAAAATTTGGCTACTGCAATACCAATTATGCGATCCTGGCATTGGTAATCGAAAAGATTACAGGAAAAAATTACCGTGAGGCAATGAAAGAAATGATTTTTGAGCCGCTTGGTATGAAAAACACCTATGTATACGATTATTCAAAAGATAAAGAAACGGCAAGTCTTTCTTATAAGGGCAACAAAGTACTTTATGAACTGAATCATCTGGATGATGTATATGGCGACAAAAATATCTATTCTACGCCACGCGACCTGCTCAAATTTGACATGGCTACCTATTCTGACAAGTTCCTGAATCCGGTACTGGTTAGTGAAGCGTTCAAAGGGTACAGCTATGAACATCGCGGCACCAAAAATTATGGACTTGGTATCCGTATGCTGGAATGGGAAACCGGCGAACAGTTATTTTACCATAACGGATGGTGGCATGGAAATACGTCATCCTATGTAAAACTGAAAAAAGACACGGTGGCACTCTTTGCCATTTCAAACAAATACACTCTAAAGACCTATAAAATCTGGAAATTGGCGCCTCTTTTTGGTACTTATCCGATTAAACTTGACAAAGACGACGTAATCAATTAACGGAAATTGGAAATGTAGTTTTTTTGACTACTTTTGCGGTATGTTTTTTGCTTTATAGCAGAGTTCTTAAACATAATGGGGGTCGACTGGTTTTGACAGCGAGTCGAATTGAAAAGTAAGCACGTCGAGAACTGGGACAATTCTCGTTACTAAATGGTCCTACACTTTTACACGGCGAAAATAATTACGCTTTAGCTGCTTAATCCGAATTATAGTACGATTTGCCTAGTTCCTGCAAGGCAGGAAAGCTAGATTCTCCTTGAAAGCCTTGGTTTGTGGCGTTCTTAAAAGGGGAACCGTAAAAATAAACCTAGAAACAGTTAAGCTTCGGGGCTGTTTTGACAACTAAGAAGATAAGTGTTGTGTGGCTGTTCCTGGCCTCGCACAATGACGAAAATTCAATCAGGAACTAAACGTGTAGAAAGCCTTTTGGTTGCTTGTTTGGACGGGAGTTCGACTCTCCCCGACTCCACAGTGTACTTTAAACTAACATGGTTCTGGTTTTAGTAAAAAAATTGAATACAGCATAAAGCCTGCAATTATCACAATTGCAGGCTTTGTCATTTTTAATTGGTAACAAGCAAACTTTACAAAAAAACACAGAAACTTTGTAGCAAAATACTGGCATCATCAATGACATCATTATCATGAATAATAGAAGGAAGTATCTGTTTTTTACAAGCGATAAGATGCTTTCTGAAAATTTGCCAAAGATTTGCTATAACGCCAAATCGCTGTTAGTAGCAGCTTTAGTAATACTTAACTCCGCTCTCAATATACTTTCCATTGATTAATTTTCGATGATACTCAACTTCAGGATTAAGTGAATCAAGTGTGCTGAATCTGATATTTTCTTCTTTTAAAATGATTTGGTCATTTTTCCAAAAATAGGTTTCAGAGTGAAATTCCTGAAGAGCTACTCTCCATTCTGAATAAACTTCTTTTTTATTTTTGTCAAAACCAACATTATAGATACTGTCCAGGGATTTAATGTGTTTATATTTTTTAAAATTCTTTTTATATACCCAATAACTATGTGATGAATTATATAACCCTTTGTAATTTATGAGGCTAATGTCATCAAAACCATCAAAATTAATATCTTTGTCTACTGATAAACAATATTCTGTTTCCCAATCTGATAAAAAAGATTCATTTTTTAATTTAATTTTCTGAATAGTTTTATCCGATTTGTTTTGTATTATGATTGAATCAAAAAAAACATATTTATTCTGGTCTTTAGAATAGAACAGATTAACAAAACTCTCACGATTCTCATTTTTTATAACATAAACGGAATCATTCACTTTATTCTTAAAATCACTTTCTAATTCTGTAGTATCTTTTTTACTTATTACCTCGTTTGTTTTAATAATTGCATTTTCATCATACTTTTTAGTACAGCTAATTAAAAAAAAGAATAAGATAAGATATTTAATTGGAGCCATTTTACGATTTTTTCAAAAGTTGTTGCTAACATTCCGCAGCTTAGCGGTGGTGGCATAAAATTATTACAAAAGTTTCTAAGCACAAAAAGTTTCTAGTGTAAGAATTACTGGTTATTGCGCAAAACGACTGTTAGCATATTCTTTATTTATCTTCTAATGTTAATCAAAATGGTTGTTTGGTTTTATACAACATAAAGCCTGCAATTGTGATAATTGCAGGCTTTATTATTTTTAATTGGCAACAAACAAAATTTATAAAAATGTAAAAGAAGTTTGTGGCGTATCAAGCAGTGAATTTGCTACCTTTTTATCATAAAAAATCTGCTTCACGTTCGCTGATCTGGGCAGTGCCATTCTTTTCGCATTCCGATGCGATTAACTCGTTAATAGATTCTCCCAACTGAGAGTTTTGAGGGATTGATATTCATCCAGCATCAGACCTATATATTGCATGAGATCGTCCTTATGAGCTGTTTTTGCATTCTGAGACGAAAGGAAATCCTTTATCTGTGTTACAAGACTTTCAATATCTTCAATCTCGCTGTTTGTGTTTTCATCAGGACGATCATCAACGATGTCTTTGTCGATTACTACATCTTCATAAGCTGTATCAAGATCAAAACGATCATATGCAACCTTGCGGCTATTGAATATCTTTTTTTAAGCAGCTTGAAAGGACATCAATTAAGTTTGCTTATCCGTTTTTAAACACTTAATACCGGATGAAAAACACGTAACTCACAGTTAATCAACAAAAAAGCACTATGTTTACCTAATCACACTTAATGCAGGTGCTTACCAGCACCTTGCATAGAACTTTATTAACTGTTTTAGGACAAGCCGTATTCTTTACTCCTGCACGTTCTTCATCTTTCCTAAACAGACACGCCTTAACCAAGATTATACGCCAAATGAAAATCCGTAAAAAACATCCTAGAATTTTGCTCTGGCTGTCCATATTTGCCATTGCATGCGAGACTGATCCGCTGAACGAACAAAACCAATCAAGTGACGGTACTGAACTGAAACTGGAAACGCTCAGTTTTTCAGATTTTAGTAAAAACAATGCAGCCCTGCAAAAACTGAATGATGTACAATCAGCAGGAAGTAGCTCGCTGCAAAGAAGATCTGTCAATGTAAAAGATTATGGTTATGATGTTGATACCGAAAGTGCCATACGAATTACCCAGGGCGACTTTCACAGCATTACGTTCCGCATCCAAGGCGAACCTGGTGCCAAGATCATCGAAAACCTCATCCTTGTTTCTAACGGAAAGGATTATACCGCATACATTGCAGGGTACATCCTAACGGATAAAGACAGAGAAATGCTGGTTTTAGGAATAAAGCCTAAAAACATAATTCCGAGCACTTTACTGGAGGTTGAAAAAAAAGCAAGTATCAATATTGGCGGTAATGGCAGTAATTGCGTTAGGATAGCAATCATAACCAGAGACTATTGCGATGATAGGAACGGAAACAGGATTACCCACAATGGAGACAACGATGGCCGTTGCGCTTCAAACTGGACGAAGGAGGAATATACAGTCTTTTTTATCAATAAAGACTGTCTTTCAGGCCCGGGAATAGGCCACGGGCCAACATCGGGAAGCGGTAATACAGGTGGTGTTAGCATAGGCCCGGGCAGCGGTGGCGGTGGTGCCGGAAGTCCGGGCAGAGAAGGCACAGGATCAGGAAGCATAACCGAAGACGGGAACACGATAAGGACTACGCCTATACTTTTGCAAGATGAATCTCTACGGCATAACGTTACTCTTAACAAGCTAACAAAAAACAACAGAGACGGTTCAAAAACAAAAATAAAAGAAAAAATAGACGAACTAAGACCAAGAGTAGCAACAGATTTCATGGAAGATGGTGCTCATTTCATCAAGACAGGGCGCAGCTACGAGATAAGGCTGCCAACATCCCGAGGTAGCTATTGGGTTAAATATTCTAATGGTGACCGTGTATTACCTAATACAAAAGTAGTCGTCCATATGCATACCATTTTAGTGGAAGTGAGATGTGGAGTAGATCCTGCTACGGGATTACCTCGCATAGTATATGAGCAGCTGTCTCCCATTTTTTCAGACGCCGATATTTTTAAAACAGCAGAGCAGTTCACAGATCTTAATAATGATGAAGACTTTACAAGCATATTGGTCAGTGAGCAAGGAACATTTGCGCTTAGAGTTGGCAATAAAAATGATCTGGAAGATACCTACAACACCCTTTCAAATGATTCAGTAGCATTTGAGAATTTTCAAAAGCAATTTATGGAAGAAGTAATAGATCCATGTAAAGATGCCCCTAATAGTTGTAATGTATCTAAATTTGTTGAATTTCTCAACACTTACAGAGTCAAAGAACATCCTATTGGTTTGATATTATTTCAAGCTATTTATGACGACCAGCAAAATATTATTAACTGGATAAAAAAGTAAATATGAAAAATATTGTAATATTAATTTCTCTACTTAGTATTTTGACTTGCTATGCTCAGGAGAATATTGTAGCCATTGAACAAAAATCACAACATGATCCGTTTGAAAGACCAAAAATATATTATAAAGATATAAATGGTGTAATGGACAAATTCATAGGTACATGGAAAAGCATTGATATAGGTTCAAATAAGACATTTATAATTACCTTTTCGAAAAACGAAAAGGTTGATAGAGGAGGGTCAAGTCTTACAGATGAATTGGTTAGCAAATATAAGTATACAGTCGACGGTGTAACTGTATTCGACCTGTATAATGATGGTTATAGTTCAATCTCTGGGGCGTGGATAGTTCCTAATAGTTCTTTTATTAACCAAGCGGGATTGATTGTCAGCAATAATAAAATGAAGTTATTTTATTGTGAACCCGCCCAAGAACGAAGGTTTACTGAAAGGCCTACCGGTAATCTGCTAATTGAATATCGAATAGTAGAAAATCGACAAATTCTCGAATGGAATGTTAGTTACTATTCTACAATGGAAGCTGAGATCCCTTTTAAGATTCCCATAACGATGACTCTGGTGAAACAATAGCTATCGAAATAAAGTTGTTGATTATGACAATATTAAAAATTACAACAATGATCGTAATATTGTGCGCATCATCTTGTTTAATCGCTCAGGAAATTGTAAAGCCAATAGAGGATTTACTACATGATAATACTAGTGAATATCCTAATACATATTATAAAGACACCAACAACAAATTACAAAACCTTGTAGGGACATGGGTCTATGATAATGGAACTGACTACTTTAAAATTACATTTTTTAAACAAAAAGTAATTGAAAATGAATATAATAATGTGTATGAAGACAGACTGTTCACAAGATTTTTATACAAAAAGAATGGTAGGGTTATTTATGATAATTATGGTACAAACAGTTATCCAAGAGATCAAGGACTTATAAATGATAAACCAAGCGAGATATCAAGTTCCTTTGTAAAAAACTCGACTATTGGTTTTGTTTACACCGAGCCTTCGAATAATGATTGCCATAGAAGAAAAGTTGGAAGTTTAGATGTTTCATATACTAATGGAAATCCGCTTCAACTCTCATGGAAGCGAACGACAGCGACCAGATATTTTAATGATAGAATTTGCGACAACGGTGTAAGACCTGATAATTCTGATTTTGTTATTCCGGAGAATATGGTGTTGACTAAATTACAGTAAAGTATGAGGGTAAATAGCTTCTTAGTAATAGCGTTAATGTTAGTTGCGTTCTCAATGAAAGCACAAGAAATTGTAAGGCCTATTGAAGACCGTCTACGTAATAATTATATGGATTACCCTAACAGTTATTATAAGGACACCAACAATAAATTGCAAAACCTTGTAGGAAGCTGGGTTTATGATAATGGAGCCGATTACTTTAAGATTACCTTTTATAAAGAGAAAGTAATCGAAAATGAGCATTATAACGTATTTGGGGACAAGCTTTTTGCAAAATTTCTATACAAAAAAGATGGTAGGATTATTTATGATAATTATGGCACAAGCAGTTATTCAAGAGATCAAGGACTGGTGAATACTAAACCAAGCGAGATACAAAGCAGCTTTGTTAAAAACACTACTATAAGTTTTATTTATACAGAACCTTCAACCAATGATTGCCATAGAAGAAAGGTTGGAAGTTTACATATTACATACAGTGGTAATAATCCGCAAAAACTCTCATGGAAACGAAAGACCGCAACCAGATATTTTCATGACATGCTTTGTGATAATGGCTTAAGACCGGATAATTCTGATTTTGTAATTCCTGAAGATATGGTGTTGACTAAATTGCAATAGAGCATGGGATTGAATAACATATTAATACTCGCAGTAATATCGTTTACATTTCAAATGAAAGGGTGTTCTGGTTTCTCTACATAAGCATCTATTTAAGTCCATGTCTAAAAGGTATGCTAAATTTAATTTACGACAACAAGAAATATGTACATTTGGGATATAATTCACGGATTAAATTATGCAGGTACTCCCGCCAGAAGTCTTGTCCCCATATATCAAACATTATCTTTTCCTGGAAAGTGTTGGTGATCCGCATAAAACACTTCGTCTATTTCCTGACGGCAACACTGGAATTGTATTTCTTCTTGAACAAGTTCATTTATCTACCAATCACAGCCAACATCTACCTTCTTCATTTGCGTATGGTCAGATCAGTAATTTTCAAGATCTCACTTTGACTGAACAGACATCCTTTATTATTGTTGTATTCCAGCCGGATGGACTCTACAAGTTGCTGGGCATGTCCGCTCTTGAACTAAAAGAGCAGATTGTTGCTACACAGGATGTGTTTGGACAGGCAGCAAAAAAGCTCTACGATAGCCTTCTACATCTTAAACAGTCAACTGAAAAAGTAAATGCATTAAATACCTTCTTTTACGAATTAGCTATTCAACGCAAGCCTCCTGGTCATACTTTACTTTCCACGATATTACAACATATTACTCACCACAAAGGCCTAGTGACTGTTGAACAACTTGTCCGTTATAGCGGCTATACCGAGCGGCATGTGGAAAGGATATTTGCGGAACAGGTTGGAATAAGTCCCAAAAAATTTGGCAGTATCGTCCAACTCCACTCCTTTTTGAAGTTGCTACGTCATAAAACTGCCGAAACCAATTTGACTACGATCTGCTATCAATCGGGATATTTTGATCAGTCTCACCTCATTAGAACGTTTAAAAAATACACGGGTATCACACCTTCTGAATATCTGAACAGCACAAATAGACTCGCTGTAAATTTTATGGAATTCAAGGACAGCCCTAATCAAATGTCGGGTTTGTACAATTTTACCTAATGCCCTTGGGTTAGCTTTGTCAATAGATCAATTAAGGAGATATGGACAAATTAAAAATTGCGACGGCACAATTTGAGCATAAAAGTGCGGATAAAGCCTATAATCTAACTGTCATAGAGCGACTAGCAAAAGAGGCTGCATCCCAGGGAGCTGACGTGATTGCTTTTCATGAATGCTCTATTACAGGTTATACTTTTGCGCGAGATTTAGATAAACAGCAAATGCTTGCTATCGCTGAACTTGTTCCCGACGGTGAAAGTACCCGGCAACTGATCGCAATAGCATCCAAATATGACATCATTATTCTTGCGGGTTTGTTTGAAAAAGATGAAAGCGACAATTTATACAAGCCTTACATCTGCGTAGACAAAAATGGCTTAATTGCAAAACACCGCAAGCTGCACCCTTTTATCAATCCCCACTTAACAGCAGGACAGGACTATACTATTTTTGAAATCAAAGGATGGAAATGCGGTATTTTGATCTGTTACGATAACAATATCATTGAAAATGTACGTGCGACAAAATTATTGGGAGCTGATATCATCTTTATGCCGCATGTGACCATGTGTACACCTTCATCACGGCCTGGAGCAGGTTTTGTAGATCCTCAGCTTTGGCAAAACCGTGAAAACGATCCGACCTCTCTACGCTTGGAATTCGACGGAATGAAAGGACGCGGCTGGCTGATGAAATGGTTGCCATCCCGGGCCTATGACAATGCAGTTTATGTTGTTTTCTCAAACCCTATTGGTATGGATGACGATCAGTTAAAAAATGGCTGCTCTATGATTTTGGACCCATTCGGGGATATTCTGGCCGAATGCCATACATTTGAAGATAGTTTTGTCACTGCAATAGTGACACCCGAAAAACTAATACAGGCCGGCGGACATCGCTACATGAGCGCCCGACGGCCCGACCTCTACCGCGAGATTATCGGCCAGCAACATAAACCAGCCCAAAAAGTAGTCTGGTTACATCCTGACAATAGTTGATTGGAACTGCTCCCATTTTTGCTACAAAAAGGTAATGCAATTTTTTATTGAAGCCAATCAGTAAAGAAAGGAGCAAAAGATTACTATCTAATTTTATAGCAAGCTAATGCTTCTAACATTTTATGACTACGCAAAAAACTATGAGAATATTCAATCTCTAAAACTATGACATAAGAATCACAAGTTTATCTTTATGCCTCCATTAAAGACAAAACCGTCGGTAGGAGCCCAAATTTCCTTGAACTGTGGATTCTGTAGAGAACCCGTATAAATACTCTCGTGACGTGTTTGTCGTGTATCAGTAAAATTTTCTGCATTAACAAATAGGCTAAAATGTTTGAACCTATATTGAACAGATGCCCCCATCACCCAATAATCTGGTCTTGTTTCTCCATTGCTAAGAGTTTGTCTGCCTGTATAAAAAAGCTCATAACTAGCTATTAATCTTTCATCCCATTCATAAGAAAGCGTCGTATAAATTCGATTCCTTGCAGTGAGCGGGTTAATGACCTTTGTACTATTAAAATGTCTGATAGCATCTATAAAGGTATAGCCACAATATAGCGATATATCATCATAGCGCAATCTTACATTGGTTTCAAAACCTTTACTGTCAAGATAACCTTCGGCATTAGTAAACTCATATCTACCATTGGACAAGGGTATATTATCTAAAATCAAGGGCCGGTTAAGGCGAGTGTAGAAGAACATTTGGTTGATTGAAAAAGAGACTGTCTCGAACAAGCGGGTTTTATAATTTAAGTCAAAATTCATACCTATGGATTTTTCAGATCTGACCCTACTTAGATCAAGCGGTTGAATATCCCTAAAACTTCTTTCTTCAGCTTCTTCAGAAAAAAGCGTGGGTGTCTTATAGCCCAATCCTCCCCCTATTCTTGAAGTAAATTTTGGCGTAATTTTATACAGTACTGAAATTCTGGGAAGAATAAAAAAATCATTCTCATTTGTGCCATCAACCCGTAAACCACTCTCAATAATAAATTTCTCGCTTGCCTTTAAGCTATTTTGTATGAAAGCACCTCCTACAAACAAATTGTTGTTAAGAGAATATGGTGTAGCATTATCTTGTTGAAAATTATCTGTCCACAAATTACCTCCGAAAATCCACTCTGACTTTCCCGTATTGAACAGATAGGAAAGTTCTGAGAAACTTGAGAGCTGCTTTCCCGAAAAATAATAATCTGATTTCCTTATGCTTCTGTTAAATATCCCGATACTGTTCTTGAAGAAAAAAACGGATTCATCAACAAAATGTTTCTCAAATTTAAGTTGGGAAGAAATTCGGCTAGATCTATTTTTTTCAAAATATGAATGTTCATTACTTGCCTTATTTTCGATTAATATCATATCTCCCCCAAGACGATCCTCAAATGAGGAGTTAAGGCCAAATGAAAGTATTGCGGAGGGATTGATATAATAGAAGAATTTTGGATTCAAGGTAAAGCGTGAAAACTTTGGTATATCAGATAGTCCGTCCTTATCGGCATCGTATGCTGCCTGTATATTTTGCGCTGCATATACGGTAATTCCTGTTCTTTTAAACTTTTGACTATAAAACCCGCTAAAATCGGCTGCATTTGTAATATTACCGTTGAGCAGAAACGACAGCCCTCTTTCATCAGTAGGTTCCTTCGTAATGAAATTTATAAGGCCGGCAATAGCTCCCCCTCCATATAAAGTCGATGTGGCTCCTTTTATCACTTCCACTCTTTTGAGATCTAACGGCGGTATCTGGACGAGGCTTAATCCGCCAGAAAATCCTGAATACAGAGGAAAGCCATCTTTTAATAATTGGGTATACTTACCGTCAAGTCCTTGGATACGTATGCTGGCATTAGCGGATGTCGCAGATGTTTGCTGTGTCTGAATGCCCGTACTTTCCGTAAGTATCATTTTAGCATTAGCTGGCTGCATCGTAATTTTCTCATCCAATTCTTCGCCACCAATAGTTTCTACCCGGGTTGGGATATCAGAAATTGCCCTACTGGAACGGGTAGCCGTTATGACGACTTCTTCCATATCCTGCGCTTCGCTATCCATCAATATGATTTGTTCGGAAATATCAGCTATGGGAAAGTCATATTGTATCTCCTTTGATCTATAACCGATAAGACTCAATAAGACGGTTTGTCTGCCATCTGGCACATTATCCAGGATTGCAACTCCCGTACTATCACTTTTTGTAACAATATTTGTTTTTAAAATAGACACGGACGCAAACCTGATCGGTTCGTTTGTGCTATTATCTTTTAATGTCAATTTTAGTGTGTTTTGCGCAAATGCAAAACCGATGCTGAACAGCAATGCCAGCACCAAAAAGAATGTTTTCATTTTAATTTGATTTTATATTGAACAATAAATACCCTAAGGCAATACAGTCCTTAATCAAATCAACAACTTACAGAAGAAAATATACCTTTTTTTATAATAAGGTTCATCAGTATTATATGATACTGTAGTATAATCCGACTCTAAAAAACAAATCGGCTGTTCATACATCGCTTGGATAGGTAATACTACAAAATCAAAAGATTTTTCAGTTTTTTGGCTCTGAACGGTAGACAGATCGTCTGCCTGGACATATGTATCGTATATGTCATCAAAGGTATTAGTGAGGGGACCAATATTCAGCTCCAAGGCCGCCTGCAAATAACAAGCGGTTACCAGGAATATTAAAAGATATTTATACAGGCCTTTCATATTACGTACAAATATAATTTATTTCCATTTTGGGGGCGATTCTTTAATCAAATTTAACTTGTAATAATTACCCAATGAATCAGTATTTATGGAGGTATAGAGCCACCTCTTGACTCTCCTGAATCCACATAAAAATCAAAATTTTATTTTGTAAAGAAAATGCCATCGTAATTGATGGCATTTTTGTTTAGTAACGTTTTTTATGGCATCGCGTTTTAAAAAAATGTATCGGAATGGGTTTGATATATAGTTTGAGCTATGCCAAAACAATAATATAAAATAAAATCGACCTCCAAATTTTACTCAAGAGGTCGATTTACATCCTATCTATTTACGTATTCTATTGAAAATTACTTTCCAATAGCTTTCGCGTATCTTTTGCTAACTGTTTCCCAATTTACGATACTCCATATAGCGGAAAGATAATCAGCTCTTTTATTCTGATACTTTAAATAATAAGCATGTTCCCATACGTCAATTCCAAAAATTGGAGTGCCTTTTACTTCCGCAACATTCATTAGCGGGTTATCCTGATTAGGAGTGGATGTTATTACTAACTTTTTATCAGGACTGACAATCAGCCAAGCCCATCCCGAACCAAATCTTCCGGCAGCCTCTTTGCTCAATGCCTCTTTGAAAGCATCCATACTTCCAAAAGTTTTATTGATTGCCTCAGAAAGCTCTGTAGAAGGCTTCGTATCCTTTTTCGGCGTCAGGACAGTCCAGAATAGTTCATGATTGTAATGTCCACCCGCATTATTTCTTACGGTAGCACTCTGTTCAGATATTTTTGAAAAGATACTTTCCAAACTTTCTTTTTCCAATGGTGTGCCTGCAATAGCCTTATTAAGATTATTTACATAAGCTGCCGCATGTTTTGTGTAATGGATTTCCATTGTCTGCGCATCTATTGCATTTTCAAATGCATTGTAGGCATACGGAAGAGGAGTTTGTTTAAATTGTGCAAACGAAGTTTGCGAAAACACGAAAGCGAATACGCTCGCTACTATCATTTTTTTCATAATATATTGATTTTAAAAATTTATACTTTTTTCTATTGACATAAAATCTAACAATATTTCAGATTCTTTGTCTGCGCATGAATAGACCTACTTATTTAAACTTTACATTTCATTAAATGGTTCAATATGAATCAACACATGACCTAATTGCGGCATTTGTTCCCGCAAATAATCTTTAAGTCTATGAGCAATAATATGCCCTTCCTCCACTGTTAGGTCGTATTTTACCAAAGCGTGTAAATCGATATGGTATTTGGTTCCAGATTTCCTAACAAAACATTTTTCAGTACCTTTTACTCCTTCTACTTTTAGAGATTTTTCTCTTATTTCCTGAATGAGTTCCTGATAAACATTTTCATCCATGATTTCTCCCAATGCCGGTCGAAAAATAAGATAACAGTTATAAAGGATAAAGCCTGATGCAAAAAGTGCGGCAAAATCATCTGCATTTTCATATCCCTTTCCAAGTATCAGCGCTATTGAAATACCTATAAATGCCGCAACAGAAGTAATAGCGTCACTGCGGTGATGCCAGGCATCTGCTTTCAAGGATGAACTTCCCGTCTCTTTACTCTTGCGTAATACAATTCTATAGGAGGTTTCTTTCCATATAATAATACCGCCCAGTACAAATAATGTCCACTTTTCGGGTAGCTCGTGCGGAGTGCCAATATTCTGAATGCTTTCATGAGCTATAATCGTGGCTGAAATAATCAGAAACCCAACTACCACAAAAGTAACCAAAGGCTCAATTCTCCCATGTCCGTAGGGATGGTTTTCATCTGCGGGTCTTTGTGCATATTTAAGTCCGAAAAGAACTAAAAAAGATGAAAAAATATCAGTAGTAGATTCAATTGCATCTGCAATCAGTGCATACGAATTCCCAAAATATCCGGCTAACCATTTTAACATGGCAAGAAAAAAATTTCCTACTATACTAAAATAAGTAGCCTTAATAGCCTTTTGCTCTAAAGTTTGTTCTTTCATTAGTATTTTAATACTATTTTTTAAGGAGTAGCCTGCAAGTTGCCCTATTTTGTAGCACATGAAATGAAAATACAAAATACATCAAGCCTAACAGGAACACTTATAGTGCTACAAGTTTATATATCAAAGTTTACTATGTTAATCCATTGAAATAAATCAACATATCCCAATAAAGGTGTTCTTATACGATTTTTTCATAGAATGCGAAGTTGCACTCTTGATTAACATAATCTAGGAGGCTGCCAGATTTTCGGCAATACCAATGAGGGAACAAATTTTTCTTTGTAAAAAGAGAATAGATCCTTAGATCGGATAACTACTTTTTTACTATGGAAAACAAATATATTTTTAGGAGTTATAACCATTACCTGCAACAAATCAGAATGTCGCATAAAGGGTAGTTTCATATCCGTTTCCCTGTCTGCATCTTTTTCATGGCCTCTATAATGATGGCTCATAAAATGCAAGAAATCCATATTACTGTTTTTGTTATGGTCTATAAAGTGTGACACCAATACTGGAACTTTCAACAACTGAAACAACTCAGTAGTTGAAAATAAAAATGAAGACAATAGTAATATGGCTATAAATTTTCTCACTTAAACAAAGGTAACAATTTATGGTTTTTAAATAGTTACTTAAACTCATTTAATAATCTGAAATAGGCAAGATTTAATCAATCATATATTTTAATGCAGCAACTAAAAATACACTTGAAATCTAGTTTCTAACAATCTGATGGCTTGTCGAGTTAATGATGTCTTGCATTTAACATCAAAAAATGAAAGATGTTATTTTGAAAGATGTTTACTTAAAGTAAGTATATTTGATTTAAACTTAAGATAGAGATTTATGAAAAAACTAATTACGTTTGCCTTATCCTTGCTTTTATTTTCATGTGCAAAAGAAGCCGCTCCGGAATACACTATTATTTCGGGGAAGATGACCAATACAGAAGACGGGAAATTTGCTATTAGAGGAAATTCTTTCCAAAAAGAAATCACTGTAAAAGAAGACGGAAGTTTTACTGATACGCTTCAGCTAGGATATAACGGAACATACGAAATTGGAAGACAAAACATTTATCTGCACAAGGGCAAAAATCTTTCTTTTGAGGCTAATTTCGAAAAACTGAATGATATTGTTTTTACCGGAGATTTGGCCGCCGAAAACAATTATATTGCTAAGAAAGGAAAACTTCAGGAAGAAATAATAGGCAGTGATGCCAAAACGCTTTTTTCTCTTGAAGAAACCGATTATTTGGCAAAAATTGACGAATTGGCTAAAAAGCGCAACAAACTATTAGAAGGCAGCACTTTTACAATTAGCGATTTTAAAGATAAAGAAGCTAGAAACTTAAATTATCATAAAGAATATCTTTTAAAAATTTATCCTGATTATCATGGCGTTTTTGCAGGAAATGAAAATTTTAAAGTTTCTGAAAATTATCCAAAAACCAATGATGCTATTGATTTTGACAATGGAGCTGATTTTGATTTTTCAACATCATACCGCCAACTTGTCCTAACACATTTTGATGATGAAACTCAGAAAGAAGCTAAAAAGAATGGGGATTTTCATGATGCCGTGATAGCAAAAATAAAAGCACTAAAAAATCAAAATATTAAAAATGCTTTGGCAGAAACGTTTTCATACGAAGTCTCTCTTTCTATTCAAAAAATGGAAGCATTTTATAATAACCTTTTATCGATTTCAACAGATGATAATTTTAAAAAGGAATTGACTGAGAAATACAATAAATTAAAAAAACTTACCAAGGGAAATCCTTCTCCTAAATTCAATTATGAAAACATCAAAGGAGGAACAACCTCACTCGATGATTTGAAAGGGAAATTTGTTTACATCGATGTTTGGGCAACGTGGTGCGGTCCTTGTATGGAAGAACTCCCTTTTATGAAAGAAATTGAAAAGAAATATCATGGCAAAAACATTGCTTTTGTAAGCATTTCTGTTGATGAGAAAAAAGACTCTGAAAAATGGAAAAAAGTTGTCACACAGAGAGAAATGCAAGGAGTTCAACTCCATGCAGATAACGCATTTCAATCCCAATTTGTGAAGGATTATGCCATTGATGGTATACCTCGTTTTATTTTACTTGACCCTAACGGAAACATTGTTTCTGGTGACGCTCCCAGACCATCAGAAGAACAATTAATCAAATTATTTACAGAGCTTGGCATTTAATTAATTCAAGTATATAACGTCTAAAAAGTTTTAGTTATTAAAGCCTGCAAAAATTATATTTGCAGGCTTTTTTGTATGTCACGCTAAGGCGACCTATTAACTCCTACCTTTGCGATCAATAATCGGAATAATCATGGGGAACACTGTATTTCCAAACATTAAATTTATACGCAGTAAACACTAATGAAACTACATTTTTATAAACCAAACAGTAAAATTTTAGAAAAATATATTGAAGGTTATTACTTCATCTCCGAAGATAAACACCTAAATCAGGTAAAATACCGGACTTTCCCAAATAACTTTTGCATACTGACCACCAATCAGAACATAGCGGTTGAAGTCACAAATAATGAAGTTACGATACAATCTTCGGCAGAAGAAAACATGATGACTTGTGTCGTATCACGATATACATCGCCCATTCAGATTCATTATAAGCATCCTATAAATGAAATTACCATTTACTTTAAGCCTTTAGGCATCAATCACTTTTTAAAGGATACCAAGGAGGTATTTTCGAATAATACGCTTTTGGATTTTACCTTTTTCCCGGATTTTAATGCTAAAATATTAGAGATTTTTAATCTGGACAGAGACCAACAGATTCAGGAATTGGAAGATTATTTAGTATCAAAACTGCAAACCAAAGACTTTTCTTTAATTGAAAAAATACTTGTCGATATTGAGTCTGATATCAAAATTGAATACATTGCCAAAAAACACCATATCACAAGGCAATATCTTAATAAGCTATTTAAAAAGCATGTGGGTAAATCGCTTTCAGAGTATAGAAAAATACACCGTTTCAGGAACTCCCTGATTCAGCAAAAAGGAAGCAAAAACTTCACCGATTTATCGTTATGTGGTTTTTATGACCAATCTCATTTTATCAGAAACTTTAAGGAACTTGCCCACATTAATCCGCAGCTGTTTTTTAAAAATGTCGATCTGGACAAAGAAAATATATGGCTTTTTATTTAAGTGTTTCCATTAGTACAATCCTATGATTGGAAGACAGGCTACATTTGCAGTAGTACACAAAAACAGGGTTACCTCTTAATTTAAAAAGCATGGATTTAAAAAAGGCACATTTATACCTCTATACATTTTGTCGGTATTTTTTAGCAACGATGATTATTTCGTACGCATTTGCCAAAATATTTGAAACACAATTTACCTCTCAGCCAAACATATATGACAAACCCATAGGTTCATTAAGTGGTTTCCAGCTTACGTGGTATTATTATGGATATTCCTATTGGTATGGACTTGTAATAGCCGTTACACAAATAATTAGCTCCATATTATTATTTTTTAGGAAAACCACAAGAATCGGAATCATACTGTTTCTCACCTTTATGGTTAATATCCTTTTGATGGATTTTGCTTATGATATTCAGGGAGCAAAAGGAATGGCACTGACATTAACCCTGATGGCCTTATTTGTGTTGTTATCAGATTACAAGGCTTTATTAAAATATTTTGTTCAGGAGCCGCCATTATTCCAAGATAGCGACAGACCAATGCGAATGAACAAAATAAGTAAAATCAAATTCATTTATATACCACTGGTATTCATTGGTTTCTTTGTTTTGATATATACCCTAAAAAATAAGTATATGGGTAAAAACGAGTTCTATGGAACCTGGGAAAATGTCGAAACAGCAGAAAGATTGCATTTTGAAGCTGCCAATACTTTTCAGATCAACAAAAGAAATGAGTTGGAGAATTTTGTAAACGGTAACTATACATTCACAAAAGACTCCTTAACTTTAATAGGCTCTAAAACCACCTCAGAAAAAGCAGAGAATTATTTAAAAGGGAGTTACAAATTAATTGAAAACAATTTAATTATCACGGTCAAAAACAACACCTTGAAATTCAAAAGAATTAGATAATACGCATATAATCTAAAATCATTATATTTACGGCATCACTTTAATTCTCTTCATAAACGAAGTTACTGTAAAAAGTGACCTTTTTTTAATGACGAGTAAAATTATCGGGGTGGGAAACTATATTCCTTCCCAAACCATTACCAATTTATTTTTTGACAAGCATCATTTTTTAGACCAAACAGGATATGCTTTAAAACAGGACAATGCAACCATTGCCAACAAACTGAAAGAAATTACAGGTATTGAAGAAAGGCGTTATGCCACTTCTGATCAGGTAGCTTCTGATTTGGGTTTCTTCGCTGCTCAATCTGCCATAGAAGATTCAGGAATCGATCCGGAAACATTAGACTACATTATTTTTGCACATAATTTTGGCGATGTCAGAACAGGAACTATCCAATCTGATATGGTTCCAAGTCTTGCGGCACGGGTCAAACATCTTTTAAAAATCAAGAATAATTTTTGTGTGGCCTATGACGTCCTGTTCGGATGTCCGGGCTGGATTGAAGGTATGATACAGGCCAATGCTTTTATTAAATCCGGCATAGCCAAAAGATGTCTTGTTATAGGCGCAGAAACGCTTACCCGCGTGGTCGACATTCACGATAGAGACAGCATGATTTATGCTGATGGAGCCGGTGCTGCTATTCTCGAAGGCAGTACAGATGGATCAGGAATAAAATCACATATATCAGGTTCTTTCACACTAAATGAGAAAGACTACCTGCATTTTGGAAAATCCTATAATATTGAAAATTGCCCCAGTGTACGCTACTTAAAAATGGAGGGTAAAAAAATCTATGAATTTGCCCTTTTGAATGTTCCTAGCGCAATGCAGAAATGTCTGGACAATAGCGGCTATTCAATCAGTGACCTTACTAAAATAATAATTCATCAGGCTAATGAAAAGATGGATGAAGCGATTGTGAACCGCTTTTATAAAATCTACAATACTCCAGTACCTGAAAATATAATGCCAATGGTTATCCATAAGCTCGGAAATAGCAGCGTAGCTACAATCCCATCACTGCTAACCATGATTTTAAAAGGCGAATTGCCTCAGCATTCTATCAAAAAAGACGATGTTGTTCTTTTTGCTTCCGTAGGAGCCGGTATGAATATCAATGCCTTTGTCTACAAGTTTTAAAAATAAAAAAGGTGTATAAAATAAAATTATTTATACACCTTTTTACAAACTAGTACAGGTAATTACTTTCTTTTGACATTAACGGCGATTAGCCCTTTTTGTCCTTTTTCTATATCAAAAACTACTTTGTCGTCTTCACGAATTTTATCTAATAATCCAGTACTGTGGACAAAAATATCCTCATTACTTCCTTCTTGTGAAATGAATCCAAATCCCTTGGTTTCATTAAAAAATTTTACTGTGCCTTCTTGCATCTTTTTTTTAATTTGTTATTTATTACTTTTTATGTCAGTTGCCTGATATCCTTTTACTGTTTTTTCTTTTCTGTACTGTACCTTATCATTTTTTTTGACAGGCTCATTTAATTGTCCGTAATGAAAGAAAATATTTTCATTACTATTTTCTTCTGTAATAAAGCCATATCCTTTTTCACTCATGTAAGAAACTATTCCAGAGAAAACTGTATCTGCTGTAATCATTTGGGAATCTTTAGCTTGCTTTGCTTTTGCTGCATCTTCTTCCCTATTCTGGGCATGAGGAGGTAATGAAGTGAAATTACCATTGATATCGACATAAACAATCATGTCGTCAAGTTCTTTCCCTTTATTGTTATTTGTTTTTCGTTCTTCTCTTCTGGATATTTTATCCTGTTGTTTTTTTTGTTTTTTCTTGTTGTTTTCTTTTTTAAAAAACGAATCTGCCATGCTGGGTTTTTAGTTTAAATGGGATAAGAAGATGAGCTTTCGAATGCATTAGCATTCATATACACTTCTTCCGATTCGCCGAACATAGTTTTCAGAAACATCCGACGATTGATAATTTTCAATATGTGGCAGCTCTGGCCAAAAATGAGGTATGTATCTAGTAGCGTTTTTTATTAAAACGTGTATCGTTTTCTTTTGGCAATGCTTCTTTTACTGCCATTGTACGTGAGTCAAGTTCTGATTCGTTCAGGTTGTTGATCGCATTCTGTGCTTCCTCGTTATCAGGCATTTCTACAAAGGCAAATCCTCTGGAGTTTCCGGAAAATTTGTCTGTAATGATTTTAGCTGAAGTAACTTCACCAAAAGCAGCAAACAAGTCAAACAATTGTTCTTCTGTAGTCCTAAAATTCAGGTTGCCAACAAAAATATTCATAAGTAATATAGATTAAGATTAAAAAAATGGCACCTGAAAAAGCAAAAACTGAGAGAGAGAAAAAGAGTGTTTTAAACTATTCCAGAAAAGGCAACAGAAACCTGTTATATAATTATCGCCGACAAATGTAGTCAATGATTATTGATAATCAACGAAATATATTGTTTTATTTTAAAAATAAAATACCTCCTGAAATCAATTTCAGCCCAAAAAATCAATTCCGTAACCATTCCTATTTCTTAAAACACTGATAAATAAGAATATGATATGTTGTTATTTTTTTTCACAGAATACTATTCCTCAAAGAAATAATAAGCAATAACCCGGTTTTTACTGGGTTATTAATTATAAGTATCTTTTAAGTAGAAATTGCTGTTGTGAAAAAAAATATATTATTATTCCTGCTTTTATAGAAAACCACTTCGCATGATTATAATCCTTATTTTTACAATCAAAAAATAAGAAGATGCCCAAACCATTCCCCACAAGACACTTTTTACTTTCGGCTATATTTTTCCTTTGTTTTTCCTATTCCTACTCTCAAACACAGGAAATACACAAACTTCAAAAAAGCCTGCCTTTTATAAAAGACAGTATTTCTTATGTCAATAAAATCAACCGTATTGGTATGTTGATGTACATGAAAAATGCTGACAGCAGTCTGATTTATGGTATGAATGCCCGTACGGTAGCAGCTCGAATCAACTATAAAAAAGGAGCCGTCGATGCAGAAAATGTTATTGGGATTTCATTAGCTTTAAAAGGACTCAGCAGAGAAGCTCTAAATATATTCAGTCAGGTACTGGCTGACTACCAAGAAATGGGCGACAAACCCAATACGGTCCAACTCTACATGAATTTAGCGAGTCTTCAGATGCAGGTCGGAAATCAACTTCGCGCCATAGAGTATAACAAGGAAGCTATGAAAATAGGAAAAGATATCCCAACTGACAGTATCATGAGCAGGGTGTATGCCAACTATTGCATGGCAAACACCCAACTTCCTGAAGATAGCGTCCACTATTATTTGGGAAGATCCAATCAAATTGGTGAAAGAATAAATGATAAGTCACTGCTTATAGGCAACAAGCAGATTCTTGGTATTTTTTACATGGTGCGTGGTTTAAGAGATAAAGCCTTGCCTCTATTGGAAAGCTCTCTCAAAGAGGCAAAGGAAGCCAAATTGGAACGATTGGAGCTCCAAGGTCTTAACGCTATGGCAGAATATAACGCCACAAATCCGGAACTAGCCATGAAATACATGGAAGAACAGATGGCAATAATTGAATCCAGCGGTTATGACGAATTAAAAGCACCAGCCCTATTTTCAATGCTGCGGTTTGCCAAAATGATGGGCAATATTGATAAAGAGCGGGAATTAAGCGAAAAGATGATTGATGCACAACTAAGACGACAAGCAAGTTTGCAAAAATTTATAGGCGACTACGTCCATTACTACCAATTACAGGAAAACAACAAAGATTTAGAAAAATCTCAGAAAGCATCACGACAAACAATTATGATGTTGACTATCTTTTCTATAATCTGCGGTGTCTTGCTATTGCTCCTATTCCGTGCTTATAAAAAAATACGAACCGATTCCAAAAAGAAAGCGGCATTATACGAAATCATCGACAAGAAGAATGTTTCTTTATCTGAAGCCGATGCCATGAAATCAAACCTGGTCTCCATCTTGGCACATGATTTCCGTTCGCCTCTTATTTCAACACTTTATATGATCCGATTGCTGGAGCGCAACACCGAACTTACCGAATCTGAAAAAGAATCTTTTTACCTGACAATAAGTAACGATATTTCCGGAACGCTTGAAAATTTTGACGCTACCCTGCAATGGATTAAACGACAGCTTGGCGAATTCAAGATTAATTTTGAAACCGTCGATATCCGTTCGCTCCTTGACGAAGCCATTAGCGGATACAACGCACAGCTGAATGAAAAAGGCATTAGCATTATCAATAATGTGCCTGAAGGCATTTTTGCCACATCCGACAAAGAAATGCTGCAATTTGTAAATAGGAACCTATTGTCAAATGCACTAAAGTTTTCCCCAAAAGGCAAGACAATTGCTGTAGATGCATTCAAAAACGGTTCGGAAATTGTTATTTCTGTAAAAGACGAAGGTCCGGGATTATCAGACACCCAGATAGAAAAACTGTTTTCTATAAGCAGCAAAGGCGGTTCGCTGCATGAAGGCGCAGGTATAGCACTTTCGTTTAGTAAAGACTTTATCGTAAAACTTGGAGGAAGAATTTGGGCAGAAAACCGTACTATAGCTGGTAGTATTTTTAGCTATGCTGTTCCATCCAACCCGATTATTAATAAAGCTATGGAGACACATTCCAAAATTGTAGCTTAATCATTACCAGTAAAGACAGGCAAAAAATAAAATACTCCCACAATTTACTTATTTGCCTGTCGTGAAAAACTGGTAAGGAGAGCGTATTCCCCCCATCTTTAATAGTCCAAAGATTTGAATTCTTTTCCAAAACCTAAAGCAAGAAGTAGCAAGAGGTCGTATATAGGAATAACTGGTTGATTTTTTGGAATAACTGGTAAAATCGCTTTTCAGAACATATTGTTATTTATTTGCATAAAAAAACTTACTTTGGTAGTATAATTTATTTTTTATGCATTTCCGCATATCTATACTTTTTATGCTGTTTGCCGTTCATGTATTTGGACAGGATTACGCATTGAAAGAAGCGCAAATTAGGGATGGATTTAATACTTACCTGTTTTCAAGCTCCGCTTTTGTGGACAAAGACCGGTTTATTTGGTATGCTACTAATCGCGATGGTGATTTTTATAGGTTTGACGGAAAAAATAAGCTCCGATATCAATTTTATAAAGATGAAAACAGTTATGATGATAGCTTCTACCTATCCAGTAATGCATGGATACAAGACCATAATAATACGATTTGGGCTGCCGAACTCGATAAGGCTTATATCATAACGCCTGGTAAACTTCAAGTCGAACGCATCCAATATCCTACGGAAAAGTTAAGTTCCAAATCTTTTATTGCACAAGATGAATCAAACAACCTTTGGATTAGCAACGGATCTCGATTCTTAATCAAAATTGCTCCCAACCGGAAAGTAGCCCAGGTTACTCATCCCTTTTTGAAAAACGAAAAGGAAATTGAGATAATTAAGGTTTTAAATAACGGGAAAATCATTGCAAAATCGGGATATAACCTTTTTTATATAGATTCCGGAGGCATCCATTTTTTTGATAATCTTCAGGCCATAGATAAGGATATTAATTCCGAATTTGCTCTTTTTGAGAATGGTAAAATTGCTGCAGAAAACAGCAGCGGCTACTATAAATACAACAACGTTTCTTACAAATATATCTATATACAGAAACTGGACGTACAGTTGTTTAACTATCCGTATGAGAAAAACTGTTTTTTAGGCAATTGCAGTTGGAACGCCAATGCTTTGGTTGCTGATTCAAAATTTTATATAGCCGATGACGCAAATCTCTTCATCAACAGCATCAATAAGAATACTAATGAGATTACTACAATAGATACCCTGCATTTCAAAAAGCAAATTTCAATATCCAATAACAAGCATAATCCTAATTTTATATGGATATCTGCCTATGATGAGCTTTATAAGTTACTGATCATACCAAATAATTTTAAAAGAAGCCTTCAATTTGATGACAAGCAGTACAGTACAAGAGGTATTGTTTCCGATTCAAAAAACAATTTGTATATAGCCACATACGAAGGGCTTTACAAGCAAGAGAATGGTAAAAAACCAACACAATTTTTAATTAAGGGTGAGAAAAATGGTTTATATGATATCCTCGTTTTAGAAAAAAATGATTCCATTTTATGGGGCTCACAAGAATACCATAGAATTAAAAAGGTAAATCTGATTACCCATACTAAAAAAGACATCGAGCTTCCTAAAGGTTTCAAGGTTGAGTACATGAAGGAAAAATCGCTAGATGAGTTATGGATAGGTTTTAATATAGGCTTGTATGTTTTCAATAAAAAAACGGAAAAAGTAAGCCCCTATGTAGAAGATGGTTATTTTTTAGGAAATATCCCTGTTTTTGGTTTCATAGAAGCAAAAGATGGGAAAAAATGGATTGCGACCCGCCAAGGACTTTTCTTAAAAGAAAAAGGAAAGGATTTTATAGATTACCATAAACTCAACCCTTCCTTTGATTATAAAAACCTACTGGTATTATATGAAGACGAGAAGGGCAACCTATGGATTGGTACAGATGGAAAAGGAATCGTTTTCTTGGACCCAAAAACAAATCAACTCAAAAACCTAACACAGTCTGACGGGCTCTCAAACAACATAATCTGTGGCATATTAGAGAGTAAAGATGCCATGTGGTTTTCTTCTTACTATGGACTTTCACGATTTGACAAACAGAGAGGTTTCTTTGCGGTATATTATAAAGAAGATGGACTGGCTGATAACGAATTCAATACTAAATCCACTTATAAAAAGAATGACAATGCTTACTATTTTGGAGGTCTGAATGGTATTATAGAATTCAATCCTGAAAAAATAGAACTCAAGGGAAAACATCCGCATACCATTTTTTTATATAGTTCTACTTATTTTTCTAAAGATGAGGGCAAAAATGTAACGAATTACCTGAGCCTCCACAAAAAAACTATTAATCTTCCTTATAACAAGAACTATTTTTCTGCCGTATTTTCAATTAACGAATTGTTTTATATCGAAAAAAACATCTATTTCTACAAAATAGAAGGACTTAGAAACGAATGGATTAACGCCGGAACATCGGGTCTTGTTGAACTTCCCAGCCTACCTCCGGGAGATTATGTATTAAGAGTAAAAGGAAAAGATGCCAAGAATGTTGAAACCCTAAATGAAATAAAAATCAACCTCCATGTAGAACAAATCTTTTTCAAGACGCCGCTTTTTATTTTCTTAATGGCTCTTATTATCATAGGTTCCGTTATCTATTTCTTTATCAGGCGAAACCGAATACAGAAGAAATTTTTTGAAAGAGAAAAAGAAGTAAAGGAATTAAAATCCAGTGCCCTGAGAGCCCAGATGAACCCTCATTTTGTATTTAACATCCTAAACAATATGCAGAGCGTACTGATTCTGAAAGGAGAAGCCGAGGCGAACAAATATTTTGGAGCTTTTTCTAAAATTTTCAGACAGACACTCGATATATCCAGACAGGAACACATTACACTCAAAAGCGAAATAGAATATCTTGACAATTATTTGCTGCTCAACAACCTTCAGTTAAATAATGAATTAAAATATACTATAAATGTCCAAAATAGTATTAACGATACCGGCAAGATAGTTCTGCCCGGCATGCTGATCCAGCCTTTTGTGGAAAATGCGATCCTACACGGACTTTCTCAAAAACGAGACAAAAAACTAACTATCGATTTTTCTATGGAAAAAGACTATTTGGTAGTTGTTATCGAGGACAATGGAATTGGCAGGATCGCGGCTGCTAAACATGCTGAAAACAAAAAAGAAACGCACAGATCATGGGCCACTACCATAGTTAATGAACGTATCAGTATTATGAACTACTCTAATAATGAGCCAAAAGCCGTTATTTTAGAAATTGATGATTTAGAAGAAAATGGCACAATTCTTGGAACTCGTGTAACCTTAAAATTACTTCAGGTTTACAATGATTCTTAATTTTTGGTTAATTATTTAACTTTATTGGAACATATACATAATATTTATAACTTTAATCACCACCAATTTCAAAATATATGCACGCCCATAAAGCCCTCATAATTGATGACGAAGTCAACAATATTGCCATATTAAAGCACTTCGTTACGAAATACTGCCTCAACGTAGAAGTCGTGGGAGAAGCAATGACTATAGCCGAAGCCATTTCTGAAATTAAGGACAAGGAACCGGATATCCTTTTTCTGGATATAAAACTAAACGAAGGCAATTCATTCGAAATTCTTGATCAACTTGAAAACCTTAAGGCGCAGGTAATTTTTGTCACTTCTTATGACGAATATGCTCTTAAGGCATTCAAATACAATGCTGTTGATTATATACTCAAACCAATCGTTATCGAAGATATAATATTGGCCGTAAACAAAGCCATAAAAAACATCGAGCAGCAAGACTTTTTCGATTTTGGCAAACTCACATCGTTTAATAACGACGCCATATCTTTTTCTGACAATAAAGAATATATTGCCATTCCTTCTCTGGATAAGGTTGATATGGTTAAAAGCAGTCAGATTACCTATATTGAGGCTGACTCTAAATATACCGTTTTCCATACCCAAGAGGGCAAAAAATATATATCCAGTAAAAACCTTTTAAGTTTTGAAGAAACCTTAGACAAAACTCGTTTTTTTAGGGTCCACCACTCTTTTATTGTCAATATCGAGCACTTGGTCACGATTATTAAAAAAGATGGAAGCTACTGTGAAATATCAGACGGTACGCTATTGCCTATCGCCAGACGAAAGTTGGAAGACTTTCATCGTTTTCTTAAAATCAAAAATTAACCTTCATTTTCCTAATTTTTGTTTTTCAATGTGTGGTTTTTAAAGAAGCTAAAAACCACTTATACTTCTATTCTTCCAGTTATTCTTCATAGAGACCAGTTATTACTTTGTGATTGATTATTTCTTTATAATCTACAATCTTTGTGTAAGCAAAATTCAAAAACAATAGAATATTACTTATTAGCTGATATTTTTTTTATAGGGTTTATCTGGCAGATATAGTGTCTCTCACTACGTTCTTAATATAAAGTTTAGTTTAGATAAAAAATATAAACGAGAGACACTATATTACTTAGAAACAGCTATAACACTAGCATTCTATTAGCGAATAAAAATACGACACCTATAAGAAAGTGGGCTCTATATTTTTTCATAATGGGTTATTTTGATCAATTGCAACAAGTTTAGGGATAAATAAAAAAGCCGCTTTCTTTCATCAAATTATAATAAAATAAGTGCCTCTAATAACTTTCTTAATCCTCAGATATGTTACTATGAATGGTAGATTTGGGCTTCTAGTTATTCATAATATCTAGTTAAAGAGGCACTTTACAATAATAAGGAGGTTATCGGCCAGTTTCACAAAATATAATAGTAGCTATGTGAAAAAAACATCGTTATACATTATGGCATTGGTAACCTCCTTTATTTTTAATACAACTCTTCTTCTCCAATAAATACATACTAAAAAGCGTTCCTAGTAGGAACGCTTTTTTAGTACAAATTCATTATTTATTTCTTCATCAATTCATAAAAATCATCGAGAAAATCAGATATTTCTGCCAACAGTCGTTTCTTGTCACGTCTTTTGACAGCAAGGCTCCATCTTTTTCCGGTTTTGGTTTGCACACAAAGCGTATAGGTTTTCAGATCATGCAATACATACAGTAAAGCGTATGAAAGACCTAACCCTATGGTCCAATAAAGCGATTCCAACTCTATGCATAATAGTATTAAAGGAATCAGGAGGATTAAAAGGATAATACGGGCAAGGCCATGATAAGGGATTTTCCTTTTACCTATATAGAGGGAATTAAGCTCGTCAATACTAAATTCCTGGTATTTGCCTGTGTAGCTTATCAACAAAGTAGTATCTCGAACAGTAAGATGTTGTTTGGCTGGCGTAAAAGTCATATATATAAAATTTAAGGTTACTATTCTTTATGGTGTCGGGTTTCATATCAAAAATGTTGTCTTACATTCTGTCTTTTTTGTATTCTACAAAAGATACAATCCCGGTTTACTTGCATAAACCGGGATCTAATCATTTAATTTTTATCTTGAAGTAATAAATCTTCTAAATGTTTAAGTACTCATACCTACTTTTCGCAACTCATTTGAATTGCCTTATTTCTTTATATCAAGCCTTACTTGGTGCGCCCAGCGGGATCCGTACGAAGAACTTTACCCCTAAAACTCTTACGGCTTTCCCGCTTCCGCAACCTGAAAAAGCGGCTGTGCTGTTTCTACCACAATACAGCACTCATGCAGGACGAGCGTCCTATGAAAGAAGCATGTTGACCCGCTTTTTATTATATATTCTTTTTCATTATTATATTCCAAAAGCTAGTACCCTGACAAGATAATTTCAACCTGAAAAGCTATTTTCATGGAGAATGTAATTATCATGAATAATCTACTTGTGGGGGCGGTCCTCTATTCTGTCCAGAATATTTAAATAGGCCGATTTATGTAATCCTAATCGATTGTAGATAGCCAGGTCTAGCCATATGATTGATGAATTTATAACTCCCAATCGTTATACAAAGATGGGAGGCTTACTTATAAAATGGTAGCAAAAAGTAGTAACTGGCAGTATACAAGAATAACTGGTTGTTTTCAAGAATAACTGGTTTTACAGATTGTAAAACAAAACTCAACAACATCTTGCTAAACATTTCTTGCTTAAACTTCTCTTAAAACCAACTGTCTATAAAGCCTTCATTCTTTAACTCTAACTTAATCTTATTCTAATTCCCGACAATTCTGGTCAACCTACTTTTGTGCCATCAAACAACATAACACATCATGAAAAAAATTTACATTTTATTACTGCTCTTTGCAGGATGGATGGGCAAGGCACAAACATTGTCGCCCTATTTGCAAGCTCCTACGACCAATTCTATTTATGTCAACTGGAAAACGGAGAGCAATCCGGAATCGATAGTAGAATATGGAAGCACACCCAATGCGCTTACCAATTCTGTTACCGGAACAAACAGCATATTTACGGATACGGGATATCCGAGCAATTACTATTACCACAGCGTAAAAGTAACGGGGCTTAACCCAAATACTAAATATTATTACCGCGTTAAAACCGGAACCAGCACTTCACAAACCATGTCATTCAAAACGCTTCCGCTTCCTGGACAAGCTGCCACAGCAGACGGCCACTTGCGTTTTTTGGTTCTGGGTGACAACCAGATGCGAAATGTTCCTCGATTTGATACGCTTGTAGCCCAAGCCAAAAGAAAAATTGCAGAAAAATGGGGAATCACGGCCGATCCATCCGACAATATTGCGTTGACCGTAATGGTTGGAGATCAGGTAGATGTTGGTACTTTAGATCATTATGAAAACGTACATTTCAAAAAGAACAAGGCATTATCTGGTTATCTTCCGATCCAAACTTTGGTAGGAAACCACGAAACTTATGGTACATTAGCTATGCAGGCCTATTATGACCACTATGTGCTTGATGAAATGTCGTATAGAGGAATTTCATCAGGAACAGAGAATTATTATGCCAACCAGGTAGGAAATGTTCTTTTTATAGCTATGGATACAGAGCATACCGGAATCCAGCAATTAAACTGGCTGACACAGGTAGTACAAGCAGCCGATACAGATCCTACAGTAAAATGGATCGTTTCTTTAGGACACAGACCTTATCAGGCTGAACAGTATGTAGGCGATATTTCTACCTGGATCAGAAATTCTGCTATGCCTATTTTGGTCACTTCTTCAAAACACATCTTGCATATTGGAGCCCACCATCACTTATACCACAGAGGCCAATTAAAAAACACACCAACCTATCAGATTATTTCAGGAGGTGTGGCCTGGGATCAATATTGGGGAATGGCAGCCGAGAAAGACTTTGATGACGTACAGAAGACAATTTCTAACTGGATGTACCAGATTATAGATGTTGATGTAAATAACGATACTTTTGAAGTTGAGTCGTATTCTATTGGAAGTGCCTATACTTGGAAAAACAATGAACTTATGGATGTATTCCACCGTTATAAAGGATTGGATTCACCTCAACAGCCAACAATAGTAAACGATTTTAATGGTGGTAATGTAGAATTACCTCTTGAAATCTCAAGTTCTGCTTATACTACTACTTCCAACCAATTGCTAAACTCTACAGAATTCCTGATTGGAAAAACAGCAGATTTCGAAATTATTGAAAAAGATGTCTACAGAGATTATGAAAACCTATACGGTCCATTAAACGGACAAGTTGACGTATCAAAAGATGTTAATGCTGGAGTCGATATCACAAAGGTTAGTCTGGCAGCAAATGAAATTCCTAATGGGCAGTATTTTGTAAAGGTACGTCACAGAGACAGAAACTTAAATTGGTCTCCTTGGAGTGCCGTCAAATCATTTAATGTTACAAACAGTAGTTTTGCAAATACGCAGATTCAACTTGACACTATTGCCTACCGACCAAATACTCCAATAAACGTTTCTTTTACTGACGGTCCGGGTAACCAAAGAGACTGGATTGCTTTATATAAGGTTGGTCAGACACCAGGAAGCGCAAGTCCTTCACAATTGTGGACTTATGTAAACAGTCAGCGAAGCGGTACCGTTACTTTTAGCGGCTTGGCACAATCAGGAAGGTATTATGCAACATTTTTAGAAAATGACGGTTATACGGAATTGGCAGGCAGAAAA
Organism: Flavobacterium sp. 28YEA47A; assembly: GCF_041262125.1. NCBI lineage: Bacteria > Pseudomonadati > Bacteroidota > Flavobacteriia > Flavobacteriales > Flavobacteriaceae > Flavobacterium > Flavobacterium sp. 28YEA47A. Next base: position 72,829 of record NZ_JBGCCI010000006.1, on the reverse strand, counting down.
GAATTTTATGTAGGTCCATTAGTAACGCTTTCTTCAAATGCTCAAACTTATGCTTCAGGCAGTCCGGTAACATTATCTTTTGCAAACGGACCTCAACTTGCCAATGACTGGATCGGAATTTATAAAGTTGGACAAACTCCCGGTGGTCCTGCATCAACGCAATGGCGTTATGTTACTACAGCTTCCGGAAACTTTACATTCAACAATTTGGCCGATGGTTATTACTTCGCCGAATATTTCCTTCAGGATGGTTATAACAGTGTTGGGAATAAGGTATTTTTCCAGGTTGGAAACCAGATTACACAGCTAAATATCAACAAGACCATCTACAACCTGAATGAAAACATTATCGCTACATGGACAAATGCGCCAGGAATTGTTAAAGACTGGTTGGGAATTTACCATGCCGGAGATGATCCGAATGTAGACGAATTGGTGAGCTTTACGTATTTCGAAGGACTTTCTGAAGGAACAAAAGTAATCCAGGAAGAGAAACTTCCAACGGAAGCCGGAGATTATTTTATTGTGATGTTTACAAACGACTCTTATAATGAAGTATCTAACCGAATTTCATTTGTGGTTGAAGAAGCATTGGGAACCGGAGAGTTTTCTTCTCAAAACGGAGTAAAAGTCTATCCTAACCCGGTAAAAGCAGGTGAAAAGACCTATATCAAATCAAAATATCCAATTGACCAGATCGATATGTTTGACATGACTGGAAACCTGTTCTACTCTTCAAAAAACATTAACGATTACAATTATTCAATTATCAACCAAAGTTTGCCTTCGGGAACTTATATATTAAAAATCCATTCTAATAAAGTATATACCATTAAGGTAGTGGTAAACTAATTCAAAATTATAAGCATTTAATAACGCAAAGGCCTCCATCTGGAGGCTTTTGTATTTTTAAAACACCTCATTAGAATTTGACTTACTGTATTTTAGGATTCTATTAAGCCTATTCGAAAAAAACTTTTCGTAAATTCAGTCAGATATAAAAAGTGATTATGAGAGATATTGCCAACCGTTTCCCAGAAAATCCATTACTCAGCCCTAAAGACCTGTCTGCCAGCAACAACCAATTTCAGGTAATCTGCCTTCTTAATCCGGGTGTTTTTGTTTATGAAAATAAAATCTGGCTCATCGTAAGGGTTGCCGAAAATATAGCCCAAAAAGAAGGTTCTATCTTCTTCCCTATCATGGATGAATCAGGAGAAATTGAAATTCTCGAAATATTACTAGACGATCCTCATCTTATTGCTAATGATGCCCGGGTAATCAATTATAAGGGAAACGACTATTTGACTACTCTTTCGCATCTCCGACTGTTGAGTAGTGACAACGGTATCCGTTTTCAAGAACCCGAAGGTTATCCCATCTTATCAGGAATTGGATTTCAGGAAAAATTTGGCATTGAAGATTGCCGCGTCAGCAAAATAGGTTCTACTTACCATCTGACGTATACGGCTGTTTCAAACAATGGTGTTGGAGTTGGTTTACGGACTACGACCAATTGGAAAGATTTTGACCAAAAAGGAATGATTTTTCCACCTCACAATAAAGACTGTGCCATTTTCGAAGAACTTATAAACGGTAAGTATTATGCCCTGCATCGTCCTAGCAGCAAGGAAATTGGCGGCAATTATATCTGGATAGCCGAATCGCCCGATGGACTGCATTGGGGAAACCATAAGTGTATTATCAAAACCCGAGAAAATCATTGGGATAGCACAAGAGTTGGTGCCGGAGCTGCTCCTATAAAAACAGAATTCGGATGGCTGGAAATTTATCATGGTGCCAATGCTGAAAACTTCTATTGCCTGGGTGCTTTCCTGATGGATTTAGACAATCCTTCAAAAGTAATTTCCCGCACCGTAGAACCTATAATGGTTCCCACAGAAGCCTATGAAACCAATGGCTTTTTTGGCGGTGTTGTTTTTACCAACGGACATATTATTGATGGTGACCGACTCACCATTTATTACGGCGCTGCCGATGAATTTGTTTGTGGTGCACATTTTTCAATCAGGGAAATTCTATCTTTGTTGGAATAAACATTTTTTTATTTGTTTATTGCTTTTTCGATTAAAACCTGATTTACCCAACAATGATACTTACCAAAAAACACGTCTTTTTTTTACTATCCATTCTACTACACACAGGCTTATTCGCCCAAAAAGAAATCTCAATCACTATTGACGATCCAAATACCACCGTTACACCAAAATTAGGATGGCAGGAACGGAATGATGCGATTTTAAAAACATTAAAAAAACACCATATCAAAGCAGCATTGTTTGTTTGCGGTATGCGGGTTGCCGATTCTAATGGGAAAACCCTGTTAACCCAATGGGACGACCAGGGCCATATGATTTGCAATCATTCTTATTCGCATTTATACTTCAATTCCAAATCCAATTCCTTTAAAAAATTCAGTGCTGATTTTAGCAAAGGCGACAGTATAATCCGGCAGTACCGTCATTATTCCAAATATTTCAGGTTTCCTTATCTAAAAGAAGGCAATACAGCTGAAAAAAGAGATTCCATGAGAGTATTCATGTCGCAAGCCAATTACAAAAATGGTGCGGTTACAATTGATGCTTCGGATTGGTATATTGATGCCGAAATAGCCAAGGCATTAAAAGAAAATCCTACTGCCAACCTAACTCCTTATAAAGAATATTACATAAAGCACATTCTTGACCGTGCCGGTTATTATGATTCTCTTGCATTTAAGGTGTTCAACAGACCTGTAAAACATACGCTCCTGATTCATCATTCATTACTAAATGCTTTGTTTCTTGATGACCTGTTAGCGGCTCTTAAAAAAAATGGCTGGAAACTGATTAATGCCGAAACTGCTTTCAAAGATCCTGTATTCGAACAGGCCCCGGATATTGTTCCTTGTGGAGAAAGTATTATATGGCAATGTGCTAAAAAAATAGAAAGCATTTCTCCATCATTGCGTTATCCTGGCGAAGATGGCGAATATGAAAAAGTTCCGCTTGAAGAAGCAATTAAGGCTTACAATAAAAAGTCCTGAAAATCTATTGATATACTAGAAAAAGCACCTGAAATCAGGTGCTTTTTTTATGGATTGTAAAAACAAATTTATTCCTTAATAGCCTTAAAAACTTTAGAAGTCTGGCCTGCTATTACCTTGATAATATAGGTTCCCGAAGGCATCATTGAAAAAGGTAACGTAAAGTCTTTTCCGTTTACTGTTTTTGCAAATAACTGCTGCCCCAATACATTAAATACTACTACCGAGTCAATAGTTTCGGTATGGCTAACGGTCATTATATCTTTAACCGGATTCGGATAATACTTGAAATTCTCGTTCCCAAAAACCGGTGTTCCCAAAGCGGTTCCAGCTATAACTTTCAATCGGTCACTACTCTCACCACAATCTAAAGTTTGGGAAGCATAATAAATTCCTCCTGACACGATCACATCTGTTGATGATAACAGATTGCCACCTGTTGGGGCATCATACCAAAGAATATTTTGTCCCGTTACCTCAAAATCAGCAAGTGTAGCTCCTTCAACAAAGTCCTGAGTTTCTTCACCTGTAGGTGCTGCAACCAATTCTTTGATGGTTACTGATAAGGTCTGGATTGCAGCACAGGTTCCTTCAGCCGGTGTAAATACATAGTCAGTAGTTCCTGTCTGCGTTGTATTAACGGTTGACGGCGACCAGGTTCCGGCAATACCATTTGGAGAAGTCAGTTCCAAAACCGGAGCGGTTGCATTTTTACAGATTGGTTCCATCGTGGCAAAATTCGGTACAGCCTGTTCTGTTATCGTTACTGTAACCTGAACTCTTCTGCTTTCACATCCGTCTACGGTTTGCGATACATAATAAGATCCTGTTGTGAGCTGATACGTACTGCCCAATACTTCGCCAAAAGTACCTCCGGCATACCATTGTACCAAAGCACCTTCTATGGTTGTAGCCTGTAATTGAGCTACAGTAGCACCTTCGCAATAGGTTTGAGATACAACTACAGGATCGGGCGTATTGATTAGCACAGAAATTTCTGTTCTTGGCCCTTCACAGCTTCCTGATTTTTGTGATACAAAATAAGTCTGGGTTGCCAATGTAGCCGTTTCCGCCAATGCTTCCGTAGCATTTGCAGTGGCATACCATAAAATAGTTTCAGAAGGTGCAGGAACTAAAGAAGCTACAGTCGTAACACCACAAAAAGTCTGATTGGCAGCAGTTGGAGCTACAGGCAATTCAGTAACGGTTACTACAACAGGAATTCTTGCACTTTCACAAATTCCCAGAGCTTGTGATACATAATACGTTTGAGAAGTCAGGCTCGCTGTATCTTCTAAAGCAACAGCAGAAACATCTGCAGAAGCATACCATATGGCAACTGCTCCGGTAATAACAGTAGCATCCAGATCAGCTACGGTTGCCGAAGCACAAAAAGATTGCGGTAAAGCGCTTGGAGCATTAGGCACGGCACAATTAAGCTCATAAGCTCCCATATCCGGAGTACCGTCATAAAACCTGTCATTTCCAATTATATCGGTAGTAATTGCTGATATGTCAGGCGTACTTCCTGAAGCATAATAACTGCTGCTTCCTGCATCAACAACAGGGCTTCCCTGCTGTATTTTATAATTACCATTCGCAGCATCAACAAATAGCGGATTGGTAGCACCGTCTATATTTCCATTGGCATCATTTGTAGTAGCACCCTGAACAAGACTATGCCTGTATTGAGGTGCTGCAAATGCTTGGGATGGCGAATAATAAACACCGGTAAGGTTATCATAAATAATACAATTGCGTATTTTTAATGCCATTGCGGTGTTATATATAGCACCACCATTCACAGTTGCTGAATTTTTTGCAAAGGTGACATTAGTCAGAAATGGCGATTTAGTACCGGTAAAGCGCTCTATATACATTCCGCCCCCATAAACTGCCGTATTATCCGTAATAATACAATTGGTGATAACCTCTTCTGAATTATTGCTGTAAATTCCCCCTCCCTGATTCAAGCTCGAATTGTTCTTAATCACTAAGTTAGTCATTATGGTTACGGTAGTATTGTTAACTATCCCTCCTCCTAATTTAGTCGTATGATTTTCACTGATTTCAACATTGATAAGTGTTGGCGATGATGCAAAATTATTCATAGCTCCTCCTCCTTCTGCATCTCCTCCTCTGGCCACATTTCCATTAAATATTCCATTTGAGAAGTACGGTTTAGATTGGGTTTCGTCATTTTGTACTCCAGCTCCCTGTAGTGAAATATTTTTATTTATCGTAAAATTGGTAACGATTGGCGATGAAGAAATATTATACATTCCGCCTCCCTTCTGTTCTCCCACATTTCCAATAATGATGATATTGGAAATGGTTGGCGATGAAAAATAATTATACATTCCGCCGGCTATATTATTACCAACATATTTGGTAGTTCCCATAGGTATTATTGTACCTACCATATTGGCATTACCACCACGGATTGTAAAACCGTCCAAAACTGTAGAATTAGTAATTGGATTCGATGCGTTAACACCCATACTCATAACCACATGATACGCATTTTCGTCATTATTGGTTATAGCCAACGTACTCCCGTTACCGCTTATTATATCATTGTTATTGTAATCTCCGCTCAAAATAGAAGCGTTTGCTGTCAAAGACAAGTCTCTTTGTGATAATTGCGTTTCTATACCTGCAAATCCACCATATACCTTGACATTTTTCACCAACATAAAAGAATTATTCCTGTCGAGAGGATTCGCTCCGCTAAAATTATCCGGTCGGTATTGCGGATAATACGTTCCGCCAGCTACCCATATCTGGCTAACAGTTCCCGCAGTCAGATCTCTTGCGGCTTTAAGCGCATTGCCCAGTTCGCCAAGAGCATTAGTCCAGCTGCTACCATTTCCGGTTGCACCTTTTTTGACGTATAAAACGCCATTGGCATCCGGAGCGATTTGCCCCCATGAATCTGTTGTAATAGCCAACATAAGAAACAAGGCCATTTGCATTATTTGTTTTTGTAATTTTTTGTTCATAATTGTAATACAAGTTTAGTTAATTCCTAAGTGCTTAATTTTCAAGCGGAACAAACTTATGCTTCCTGTATTACGCCAAGTTTTCAAAACGAACAAATAAAAATTATGATTGTGTTAACCAGATAGTTATATTGTTAAGGCATACCTATTGGCATAAAAAAAGCTCCTGATATCTCAGGAGCTTTCTTGGTACAGTTTATTGCAGATTAGGCAAAGAACCTTAGGCTTTTGCCTTCGCTTCTTCTTTAACTTTTTTTACTTCAGATTTTTTAGCCTTATCTGCTTTCTTCATTTCTTTGTTTTCAGCCTTTTTTTCTTTTGCATCAGCTTTAGCTTCCATTTTTGTTTCTGCTTTTGCAGGTGCTTTTTGTTGAGCATTTACCATTGCGCTTGTTCCTAGAACTAAAGCTGCTAACATCATTAATTTTTTCATGATTTCTATTTTTTTGAATTAAACAAGAATATTATTTGTTTCTTAATTATACGTCAAAGTTAGATTCCTTAAATGAAGATAAAATGAAGATTTTGCCGTCAGGAAATAATTTAACATTTTATTTTTTCACTTCCGGAAAAACAAGCCGGAAAGTAGTGCCTACATTCAGTTCTGAACTTACCTTTATTTCTATTTTATGCAGATTAGCAATACTAGACACAATAGCCAGCCCTAAGCCCTGTCCATCTTCTTCAAGATTTATTTTCATAAACCGGTTAAAAATCTGCGACAATTGCTGTTCTGACATTCCTTTGCCCGTATCTGAAATAGCAATACAATACTGTCCTTTTTCAAAAGAATCAGAAATAGTCAGGCTGCCACCGTTGGGCGTAAACTTGATGGCATTGAAAACAATATTATAAATTAATATATGTATCAGCGTTTTATTGCCTTCAAAAACAAAATCGTTTTCTACCGTATTCAAAACTTGAAGCTGTTTCATTTCGATACGATCGTCAAGATCATCCAGCAGTTCGGAAACCAGACTGCGAAAATCAATCGGTTCAAAATTGGAATATTGGTGATTTTCTATTCTCGAAATCAGCAATAGATTATTGATGATGCGTTTTAGCGTGTCCAGATTTCGGAGCGAAACGACAATCTTATCGACGCCTTCATCGTTGATGGATTCATTATTAAGTAGGTTTTCCAGTCTGTTTTGAAGAATAGAAATCGGAGTAAGCAATTCATGAGAAACGTTGGCGATAAACTGCTTTTCTTTCTTGAATTGTTCTTGTATGCGATCCATCATCTGATTCAAACCATCATCCAGTACGGCAAAATCTGACGTGGTTGTATGTACTTTGGAATGGTCAAACAGCTCCGGTTCATTAATAAGATTGATTTTTGTATCGATTATTTTCTGAAAAGGTTTTAGCAAATAATCTATAAATACCGATTGGGCAAAGTGAGACACAATTAGCGTTGCCGTAAGTAATAATAAGATAACCAGATGAAATTTATCTAGCAATTCGTTTACTTCACTGAGCCGCTCACCTATTTCAAGGACATAGTTGGTATTTTTATAGCTGAAATGATGGTAGAACACGCGGTATTCGTTGGTTTCGTTCTCTACAATCCTGGTCTCGTCAACAAAATGATCTTTTGGATGTTTTGTATCATTGGAGCGATATAGTTGAAGAAATTCGCTGTGAAGATTGGAAAAGCTCACATACAATTCAGTCTTGTCATTTCGTTCTATAAAAGCATTGATTTCGGAAGTGTTGAGATTCTTGACAAACTTATCCCGTTTTTCAATCATTGAAGTTTCAATGTTTTTATAGGCTACCTTTTCGATTACAAAAGACAGCGTAAACCATATGATTGTTAGTAACAACAGGCGGGTTACGGCACTGAATATTGAGATTTTATTTTTGAGCTTCATGCTAACTTGTGATCCTATAGCCTACATTCCGTACGGTTTCAAACCACTCGATAGAAGCATGTTTGTCTAGTTTTTTACGCAGGTTCCGCACGTGTACATCTATAAAATTGGAATCGGAACTGATTTCCAATACATCGCCCCATACATGTTCTGTGAGTTGCAGACGTGTAATGACACGGTTTTTATTCAATACCAGGTATTGAAAAATATCAAATTCTTTTTTGGTTAGCGCTACGGCATTTTCCTGATAGCTTACTTTATAGTCCTGCAACCTAATCTTGAATCCGTGAATATCCAGCTCGTTGACTGTAAATCCGTGAATTCTTCGTATAACGGCATACAAACGAGCAACCAGTTCTGTCAAAGCAAAAGGTTTGGTCAGGTAATCGTCTGCTCCCAAATCCAGTCCGTTGATTTTGTCATCGAGCTCACCACGGGCAGTAATTACTATAACCGCCATTTTTGATTTGGTTCGACGTATGTTTTTTAGCACGTCAAACCCGCTACCATCCGGCAAGCCTAAATCAAGCAATAGCGCATCATATTGGTTTACGGAAACTTCTTCTAAAGCCTCTTCGCAACTGGCTACCCATTTGCAGATGTAACTGCTCTTGGCAAGATAGTCTATCAGTTCTACGGCTAATTCCCTGGTGTCTTCTACAATCAGAACGTTCATAGCTTGTTTATTGTTTGCAAATCGTTCCTAAAATTAGGCAAAGCAATTACTAGCGGTCTTTTTCCTGCATTTGCAAAAAGTCGCCTTGGTCGCTAAAAACGGCATCATAAAATTTGGAGTCGCTGCTAAGTCCAACTTCATAAGTATAATAGTTTGGATTTTGACGCACTCGTGCTGCCTCAACAATTTTATAGGTTGGATAATTTTTTTTGAGATAGGATTGAATATTTTGTGGAAGCTTGTTGGGTTTAACAGCGTGTTCCAACACCTGCATTTCCCCTTTTAGATTATAGTAAGCCGAAACTTTAGTTCCTTGTACGGTAAAATCTGCTACATACAATTCTTCATCGCCATCATCACCGTCAAATTCACTTCGCCACACGGCATTGATCTTAGGAAAGTCTTTTTCAAAAGCTAAACGTGCCTCATCAGGCGGAGAGTAAGGTTGTTTTTTATCTGTTTGACCGTAAAAACTGGCTGTAACAAGCAATAAGACTGCTAAAAAAGTATTTTTCATGATGCATAGGTTTTAAAATTATACAAAAGAGACTTCATTCTATAACGAATTTACCATTTTTAATTCGATTTCAGATATTCTTATTGTAAGAATCCTAAACAAATTTAGTATCTAAAAATGAAGAAAAAATGAAGATTTCTTTTGGATTTACCATAGCCTGATGATTCCTATTTTCTTTTGAAATCGTATTTTAGCAGAATACCTTAATTACACTTGCCCTATGAAAAATTATCTTTTTTTAATGGTCGCTATTCTTTTTGAAACGATTGCGACTTCGTCCCTAAAAGCATCAGAACAATTCACGAAACTTGTTCCAAGCCTTATAACAGTTATTGGTTATATTGCCGCATTTTATTTTCTTAGCCTGACACTGAAAACGATTCCTGTGGGTATTGCTTATGCTATTTGGTCGGGAATTGGCATTGTTCTTATCTCGCTAGCAGGTATCTTTTTATTTAAACAGGTTCCTGGCTTGCCTGCTATTATAGGGATGTTGTTAATTATAGCCGGCGTGGTTGTGATTAATGTTTTTTCGAAAACGACTGCGCATTGATTTGGGATTTATGATTTGAGATTTTGGATTTCTGCAGCCCGATTTATGATTTGGGATTTTTGATTTGGGATTTTTGATTTCTGCCAACTGCAATCTAATTTTTAAAAGCGGATTTCTGATTTTTGATATAACTCCCAACTATCGACTTTCCACTATCAACTAAAAACTATCAACTATAAAGCTAAATCAGCTTATTTTTGAGGATAAAGGCGAACCGAATAATATTGATTGTCTTTTGTAAGATTCCACAAATTATAAACACCTTCCTCTACTGAAAAGACTCCGTAGTGATACACATCGCCTTTAACACTGAGATTTTTTCGCATGTTATTATTGCTCTCAAGAAATTCCAGATCGAATTCACAATTGTCTTTTCTTCGGATTAGTAAAGTCGAAGTAGTATTATCGTGAAATGTTTCTATCCAATGGCTGGAAGAAAGCGTGACTTTTACAATATTTCCATCGTATTCTTTATAGTAAAAGTTTTTGCCTGAAAAGAAGGCATCACATTGTTTTTTTGAAATTTTGGCTTTCGGCTTTTCCAAAAGTTTTTGCCAGTCACTCTTATTTTCCTCAAGATGCCCCAAAACATCTAAAAAAGCCTGGCAATTTTTTTGGAGCCTGAAATAAATCCTATCGGCTACTGAATCGGCCTGTTCCTTAGAAGTCACTCCTACCATTTTATAAAATCTAGGCGTGTGTTTTTGAAAAACCATCAAGATTTGAGTTTGATCTTTTACACCTTTTAATGCCTTAAACGATTCGCACATTTTGGAAGATAAAGAATCTATTTGCTGGATAGTCTGTCCGCTCATTTGCAAAGAAAATGAGACGAAAAGAATAAGGACATACTTTTTCATTTCTAAATTTTTAGAAAGCTAATATAGGAAAGTCCTTAATACATACTACTTGTATTGATTTGGATTTGTGAATTATGATTTAAGATTTATGTGAAAGTCTATTTTTAAGCCTCTTTTTTCTCATCCCGCAATGCATCGATACTATAAGGTCCGGCGCCAAAATAAGCTAGCATCAGGGCAGCACCTATAATTGACATGTTTTTCATAAATGTCATCAGAACCAGTTGGTGCAGCATTGGGTCATCAACCATCCAAAAATCGTGCATGATAAAAGTAACCGGAACCAGGAAAATAATAATAAGCCAGGCTCCCCATTTGGCCATAAAGCCAAACAATATGCTAAGTCCTGCCGCCATTTCTAATACGCCAACAAGCGGAATCAGTATATATGATAATGGAATTCCTTTAGCTGCTGCTTCATACACAAACGTATCTGAAAATTTAGCAACAGAAGAATACATAAAGATGATGCTGAAAAGAAACCTACCAATCAAAGGGATATATTTCATAATATTTAAGTTTTAATGAGCTACTAATAGTTGTCTTAAATTTACGGTTAAATCACTACTAAGGCTTCGTGCCAATCCATCCGAAATTGGTCTGAAACCCGCCTTTTTTATTACAACAGCTTAATGACGAGCATTCTACTGCCATAAAAAAGAACTGTTGCATAAAATGACTAACTTTACGACACTAAAGACGTTTGATTTGGAAAAGACAAGCATCCGAAAGCTGTCAATCAGCGATATTCTGGAAATATTGGGCGATGTACCGCAATCTGAGGGATTGCATGTGTATATGGGGAAAGGTGCACTCACAACAATTCCATTTCCATATCCGTATCGTTCTGATAATTTTTCGGTATTGCTCATTCTTTCCGGAACTATGAAACTTCAACTGGATCTTATTTCGCATACCGCCTATCCTGATGATTTGGTTATCATTTCGCCAAGAACCATAAACCATATACTTGAGATTACGGGAAATCTTGAACTGATTGCCGTCAGCTTTACTTCCGATTTTGCCCGGCAGTCCAACCGAAATAAAAACGAAATTGATGCTTTTGAGTTTTTTGCTTCTAAAGCCATTCCTAAACTTACGTTTACAGAGAAAGAACGGGAGGATTTTATTTTTCTAGCCCGGATGTTGATGCAGGAAAATATTGAAAAAAGCCATAATCCCTATAGTGAAGAAGTCCTTCACCATGCTTTTAGCCTGCTGATGTATATTGTTGCTTCTCGTTATAAAAAAGAAAATTCAGGACTCAGGTCGGAACTGTCGCGGCAAGAAGAACTCACCCTAAAATTTCTCAAATTGCTCGACACCAATTTCAAACAGCAGCGCAGTGTGCAGTTTTATGCTGATTCACTCTGCGTTACCAGCGGCCATCTTACCAAAATACTAAAAGAAGTTTCCGGAAAAACAGCCGGAGAACTAATTGAAGAAGCGATTCTGATGGAAGCACGTATATTGCTATCTGATCCTATGCTGACGATTGCACAGATAGCAGACGAACTCCAATTTAGCGACCAGTCATCTTTTGGAAAATCTTTTAAAAAGAACATAGGATTGTCACCCACAGAATACCGTAGGAAAAACAGCAGCCGATAGTGGCTCTGTAACTTTGCGCCTCTGCGCCTTTGCGTGAAATAATTGCTTGCAAAGCCGCAAAGCACATCAATTTCTGTGAAAGCCATTTGTGTCTTTTGTGATTTGGTACAAACTTCCGGACAGTGACTAAATATTTATATCTTTGAAATCCTTTTTACTATCAAAAAATTGCCATGCGCTATAACCGGCTGCTCCTACTCTTGCTTTTGTTGCTGCTATCCTTAAGCGGCATGGCGCAGCCTTCTTCACAAAATGCACTCATACAAAAAGGCTGGGATGCTCTTGTAAAAGACCATGATGATGAGGCTTTCCGACATTTTTTCTTGTCTTACGAAAAAGCAAAAAAAGAGAAGAATGAAACGGATATGGCAGAATCTCTGCTTTATCTGGGAATCTGCTCTTTTGGTTCCAGTTATGAAAAAGGACTGGATTATGCTTTCCAGTCGCTTACTATTTATACCCGATTAGAAAAAACCAATCACGATGTTGGGCAAGTAGGCCGCAGTAAATGCCTGCAGCTTATCAGCACTATTTATTCCCGACAGAAAAAATATGCCCAGGCCAAACCCATCAGCCGTGAAGTAATCAGTATTCTTGAAAGCCGCGAAGACAAAAGCGGTACTTTAGGACTCGCCTATTCCAGCTTGGGTTCAATATACGAGCATCAACAGCTTCGGGATTCAGCTTATTATTTTTATAAACTGGCACTGAAAGACTTCGAAAAATCAGGCAATCAGGCCTATTTACCCAATGCTTATATCAACATAGGCGAAAGCGAACTCGGACGGCATAACGATCAAAACGGACTCGAATACTTCCAGAAAGCACTGGATATAGCCAATACTACCGAAAATAAACAGGCACAGGCCTCCGCTCTCCTTGCCATAGGCCGATGGCATCTGAATCACAACCACAGAACAGAAGCCCTTCATTATTTCCAAAAAGCGCATCTGATATCGGAAGCACTTTCGGACAAGCTGTTTGAAATTATGACGGTTGAAGCGCTGATCGAATTAAATGAAAAAGAAAAAAACTATTTTGAAACATCACAGCTTCAGAAACGTTTGATTTTCCTTAAAGACCAACTTCACTCTTTAGAAAGAGAAAAGATTGTCAAAAGTCTTGAAATGCAGTTTGAAGTGGCAGAAAAAAACAGAAAGCTGGCTCTGATTTCAAAAGAAAAAGAAGTGGCAAGGCTTACTAACTATCTTTTGGCCATTTGTATTATAGTACTTCTGACAGCATTAGTAACCGGATATTTCTATCTTAAAAGCAGAAACAAACGCGACAGAAAGCTGCTGAAAACCAAAGAAGCACTACTTGAAGCATTGGAAAAACAGCGCGAATTGGAGGAAATACGTTTCCAGAATGATCTTGACCATAAGGAAAGCCAATTGAGTGCCATTACTTTGCAGATGTTGCAAAAAAACGAACTGTTAACCGACATCAAGTCTGCTATTGAACAACAACAGCCACAATCTGAGCAGCAGCTTATCAAAATGGTCAACCGCCATTTTGAGCAAAACAACAATTGGGACGATTTCAATCTTTATTTCGAGAGTATTAACAAAAACTTCTACACGCGTCTCAAACAACTTTATCCGGAAATCAGTGCCAACGATTTAAAAATATGTGCGCTTATCAAGCTAAACCTTTCCATCAAGGAAATGGCTTCCATATTAAACATATCTCCGGATAGTGTGAAAACTGCCCGTTATCGCTTGCGTAAAAAATTACAGCTTGCGGCCGACGAAAACCTTACCAATTTTATTCTTTCGGTCTAAAAAAGACCTTTGTCTACTTACTTTCTACTGTATTACCACGGCTTGTCTACCTTTTGTCTACCTGATTTTTTCTGGGCTTACGAGCGTATCAATTAATTTTGATAAAAGTTTTTGGTTGTTTAAGAAATTCCCGGGAATAGGTTTCTAGTTTCTAAAAATCTTCTTCCGGGGACTTAAAACAGACAAAACAAATTATCCAAGATCATGAACAAAAAAAGATACGCGTGGATTGCTGCAATAGCCCTGTTGATTATCTGCGGATCCTATCTCTACAATGGCGTGCTATATAAGGAAGCACGCAATATTGCAGAAGAAAAAGCCGCATTCAGGCTCTCTTCCCTGCAACTTGCTGCTGAATATAAGGCCAACCTGCCTGCATCCGATTCAAACTACCTGAATAAAACCCTAGAAGTTCGGGGAAAAGTCACACAGGTTTCCGATTCACTGCTGACTCTTGATTCCGGCATATCCTGCAGTTTTGGCAAAAAGATGGGCGCTGATATCCAAGGCAAGGAAATAACCTTAAAAGGAAGATGCATCGGCTTTGATGAACTGATGGAAGAAGTAAAACTAGACCAATGTACGCTAATACGTTAATACTACCCATGAAAAAAATGCTTTTTCAGTTGGCCTGCCTGTTGCTTGCCATTTCTGCCCAGGCTCAGGAAGACCTGCTGTCGCAACTGGATTCTACCCAGGTGCAAGATACTTATGCTACTGCCGCATTCAAAGGATTGCAGGTCATTACTATGCAGTCAACCAAAATGCCGGCCAAAAAAGAATTCTATTTTGTCGTATCCCACCGGTTTGGAACCGTAAAAGGCGGTATTTCCGAGTTTTTTGGGTTTGATGATGCTACTACTAAAATTGGTGGTATTTATGGCCTTACGGACTGGCTTTCGGTTAGTGGTTCAAGGCATACGCTTTCTAAAGTATATGAGGCTTCTGTAAAATACAGACTGGCACGTCAGAGCGATATGTTCCCGTTTGAAATTGTAGGTTACAATACGTTAGATATCAATAGTCTGCTAAAAAAGGATGATTATCCAAAAATTGAATTCTCAGACAGGCTGACTTATATCACGCAGTTGATTGTTTCCAGAAAAATATCGGAAAGGCTTTCTTTAGAACTCGTGCCTTCCTACATCCATAAAAACCTATACAATCCTGAAATAGAAAATGATAATCAATTTGCTCTGGGTTATGGCGGCAGGATGAAGATATCCAAAAGATTGTCTGTAAATCTGGAATATGCCTATAATTTCGACAAGCCCGGTTTTTACAATAATCCGCTGTCTGTAGGGCTTGATGTGGAAACCGGAGGTCATATCTTCCAACTGTTGTTCACCAACTCACAATCGATGACAGAAAGCGGCTATCTGACAAGTGCTGCCGGAGATTGGGGCAAAGGCGATTTTTTCTTCGGATTTAATTTATACCGTGTTTTTTAATTAGCTGACATGAAAAAGATACTATTATTATTGGCTCTGGGTGTAATTTTTGGTTGCGATTCCAATACTTATGAAGATTTAGAAGAGCCTACCGTCATTAATGGCCCGGTCACATATCAAAACACCGCAAAGGCTATTATTGATGCCAACTGCGTACGATGTCATTCGCCCGGAGGCGTATCTGCTTTCCGTCCGCTGACTACCTATCTTGAAGTTAAAGATGCGGTACAGAACACCAACCTGCTTGACAGGATACAAAGACAAAACGGAGAAACAGGCCAGATGCCGCAAACGGGAAGAATGCCGCAAGACAAAATCAACCTGCTCCTGCAATGGAGAACTGACGGCTTACCAGAAAACTAAACTAAAGAATATAAAAATGATGAAAAACAAATTATCGTTAATAACATTGTTTCTGTTGGTTGCAGTGTCTTCCAATGCGCAAAAATACATTACCAAAAGCGGAAACGTAAAATTTGAAGCCTCTGTTCCTTCATTTGAAGAAGTTGCCGCAGAAAGCAAAAGCACTTCTGCCGTTTTTGAAACTTCTACAGGTGACTTTGCCGCGCTTACGCTGATGAAAGGATTTCGTTTTAAGGTAGCCCTTATGGAGGAACATTTTAATGAAAATTATGTAGAATCTGATAAATACCCAAAAGCGAGTTTTAAAGGCAAGATAGAAGATTTTGATGCTTCACAGATTACTGCCGCAGAAAAGACTGTTACCATTACAGGTGATCTTACGCTGCATGGAAAAACTAAAAGGGTATCGAGCACGGCCAAAATCTCAAAATCCGGCACTACTTTTAAGATTACCGGCAGCTTTAGCGTAAAACCTGAAGATTTTGGTATTGAAATTCCAAAAATTGTCAGCAAAAAAGTAGCCGACAAGGTCGCAGTAGATTATAATTTCTTACTCAATAAGCAATAAGACATGAGAAAACTTTTATCACTCCTATTTCTGGTTAGCGCTTCTGCCATTGCACAAAACAAAGGCCCTAAAGACGTTTTTGATACCGCCCGATATGGTACTGTTGAAGAAATAAAAGCTTTGATTGCCAAAAATCCGGACACTATCAACAAAACCAATGCAATGGGTTTTACGCCCTTGATTCTAGCTTGCTACAGAGGCAATCTGCCTGTTGCCGAATATCTTACAGAAAACGCAAAAAACATCAATTATAGCAGTTCAAGCGGCACAGCGCTGGCTGCAGTTGCTGTTAAAGGAAACATTAAGCTGGCGGAAGCCTTGCTGAAAAGAAAGGCCGATCCGAATATTGCCGATCCTGCCGGAATGACTCCGCTGCTTTATGCCATACAGTTCAAGAATAAAGAACTTATCGAATTGCTACTGCGCTATAAGGCAGACAAAACGCAAAAAGACAAACAAGGCAAGGCTCCTTTTGAATATGCCATCGATACCAGAAATCAAGAAATCATTAACCTCTTTAAAAACTAAAAACTATGAAAAGAACACTACTCACAGTGTCTCTGGGACTTTTAGCACTTGTTGCTCACGCCCAGACAAAAACCACCGGAACAGTTAATCTGCTTACCGGAATGACTGCCAAACTCGATCTGAACAGTACCAATTCTACTGCTACATTAACGCTAACCGGGCCTTCTGACCGCTGGTTTGCTTTACAATTCGGATCATTTAGTGAAGGACAAGGAATGGAAGCCGGACAGGATGTGGTTTACTACAACGGAACTACTTTGATAGATGCCGTACATAATGGCATAGGTTCTGCTCCAACTCCAGATACAAATAACTGGACAGTTACGTCAAACACAGTGGCTTCAGGAACCAGGACCATTGTAGCTACCAGAGCTTTTAACACGGCAAGTTCAGGCGATTATACCTTTGTATATGCTAATACTTCTATCGATTTTGCTTTTTCAAGAATGAGCTCGGCCAGTTATGCTTTAGCCTATCACGGTGCCAACAGAGGTTACCAGATTGATGTTCCATTGGCTCCGGCTTTGGGTGTTGACGATATAGAGGCAGCAAAAAAGTTTGCCATTTATCCGAATCCTTCCAGCAGCCAGTTTTCAATCAGGACAGATGAAGATATCAAATCGGTTGTGATTTATGACGCTACTGGAAAATTAGCCGCCCGTTTCTCGAATAGCAAAGAAATGCTTGATATTTCTTCGTTACAGTCCGGATTATATTTTGTAGAAATTCAAACAGCAAATAATGAAACTTCTATTGAAAGACTTGTGAAAAAGTAAAATTACTATTTTGTTTAGTTTCATTATGAAAAGAGCAGCCTTACCTACAGCTGCTCTTTTTTATTTGAGATTTTTGGGATTTATGATTTGGGATTTTTGATTTGAGATTTCTGATTTGGGATTTCTGATTTGGGATTTGGGATTTATGATTTTTGATTTTGGATTTGGGATTTTGGATTTGGGATTTTAGCCACAGATTAGTATGATTACACAGATTTAAGTTTTCAAACTAAACTTAGCTCCTAGAATCTTAGCCACTCTTTTCACTTTCCACTTTCCACTATCCACTATTCCCTATTCCCTATCAACTATTTTAATTTTATTAAAAACTTCGCAACTGCATGATAAGCCGGAATTGAATACGGGTCATTGGCTGCATTTGAGGCAACAGGATGAGAGGCAAAACGCACAATTACCATATCGGCTTTGGGATCAATATAAATAACCTGGCCATGAACTCCACGGGCGCAGAATGCACCATGTTCGTTATGGGTAATCCACCACATATTTCTGTAACTCCATCCTTTGAGCAGTGGATAGCCTGCTTTTGCAAAAGCATTTTTGTTACCTCCTTTCTTGATATCCTCAATGGCAACTTTCGGGATGATTTGATATCCGTTTGCAAAACCGTTATCCAATATGAGCTGGCCAAAACGTGCCATGTCTCTTAAACCTAGATTATAACCGCCGCCAGCAAAAGGTGTTCCTGTAGCGTCAACAGATATATAAGCATCCTGCTCAGTTCCCAGTTTTTTCCATATTTTTTCAGACAGTACCGTTGCCACATCTTTTTTTGTAGCACGGGCAATGATCCAACCCAGTACATCAGAATTTACCGTCTTGTATCCGAAAGCCTTGCCATGCGTGCCGTTTTTCTTAACCAGCGGCAGGTATTCGTAATAACTTTTCGGGCCTTTGTAATCTTTTGGTTTTGGTAGCGGATTACCGGCTGCAGAAAACTGCCATATCTCAGCATTCGGATCGGCATAGTCTTCGCTAAACTGCAAAGCTGTTGTCATATCCATAACCTCTCTTACCGTAGCATCACCAAAGGCAGATTTTTTGAGCTCCGGTATATAGTCCGCTACTTTTTTCTTTTCATTAATCAATCCTTCTTTGGCTAACATTATGCCCAGTGTGCCGGTAAACGATTTTGTTACAGACATGGCTGCATGCTGTCCGTCTGGCGTAAGAGCCCCAAAATATTTTTCATACACAATTTTGCCATGATGCAATATGACAACTCCATCGGCATAAGTTTTTTGAAGGCTTTCTTCCCAAGTCATGGGTTCTTTTTCTCCTAACGGTATAAAAGTCACATCTCCAATATCGCCTCGAAGCGCTTCTGTCAACGCATTAGTAGGAGCCAGACCTCGTGAAACATTGGCAGTAGGCATAAACTGTCGCATGTGTGCTACACTCCATCGCAAGGCCGGAAATTCAAAAAAGCTGCCATCTTCAAAACGGAGTATACGATTTGCTGGCGGCGGCGAACCCACCATCCATCCCATTTTTACAGGATCGCTTTCTGCGGCAGAAGGATAAACCGTTTTTTCTTGGGCTTTGCTTACAGTAACAAATAGCAGACAGGAACAGAAAACCAATCGGGAATAAAAGTAAGGCTGTTTCATAGATATAGATTTAAGATTGATGACGTGTAAGGCAAAGAAAAAATCACAGTAAAAACTATTATAAATCACTGTGAACCAAACTAAAGTTACAATTTTATTTTTAAAAACAGTGGTATCTTATTAAGAATTTTCTGTAGAAGTCCCATTACAGCCATTACAGTTCTTTATCTTAATGAGAACTGCCTATCGAAAAAAACTGTCATTTTTTAATTGTTTTCTTTTAAAAATATAAGATAAAATTTGCATTTTTGCCTTATGCATGTTCGTATCATGCTACTTCCCCCGACTGATTAAATGACAATATATCTTTTGATACAATTATTATAATACCTACAAACCATGAGAGTATTCCGATTGGCCCTTTTATTTTTGTTGATTTCCAGCAGTTCTATGTTTGCGCAAGTTCCTGTAACCGACCTTGATTTTGCCATAATCCGATGCGAGAAGGCTTTTGAGTCTGGAACAGAAGACGATATCAAGACCAATTTCCCATTAGCGGATCAGCAGGAATTGCTTCTTAGTCTTGATAAAAGCAAAACAAAGATTGTCCGCAAAGCCGGGCCGTCAAAAATACTTGAAAGCGACAAGAAGAGTGCATTGGTATTGCTAACGGGTACATTGTTTTTTGGCAATTCCGGAAATGAAACCCTTTATTCCGGAAAATACTCCGGTATTTACCGTTTTAAATATAGCGGAGGCAAGTGGGTTATTACTGAAAAACTACCAATAGATCGTTCCAATCTTCTGATGGGGCATATTATAAACGCTACTATTGATCCTGCTAGCAGTAATATGACTGTGAGCGACAGTATGAAAATCCTTACCCAAGAGTCTTACGGATTTACTGTAATGCTAAACCATAAAGCGAAGATAACGTCACTACAGGTTGATGGCAAAGATGCCGATTATCTGTTTAACGGAGGTATACTTTGGGTTCGCACTAAAATCAATGCCGAACAGCAGTTGGCTCTTTCTTATACGCTTACTGTTGACAAGTTAGAGAAGGACAAAAATTCCGGTTATTTTGATGATACGTTTGGACACGTCAGAAATCAGTTTTTCTGGCATCCGTTTTTTAGTTTTTCAAGTCCGAACGATCGCGCCAATTTTTCTGTTCGTATAGCAATACCTTCGGCTTACCAGTTGGCCACCAGTCTACCTCAGGAGGAAACTGTTTCAGAAAATCAGAGAATTATAAAAGCCAGATCAGCCGGACCTACATTTGCACTGGGACTTTACTACGATAAGAAATGGAAAACGTATCGTTATAAGAAGAACGATTATCAGTTGGAAATTTTCTGCGATACTGATTTCAAACCGAATCCGGATATTGTCCATAAGAATTTCCTTGAGGCTTATGATTTGCTGGCTGAAAAATTCGGAAGTCCGAGAGGTCAATATCTTTCAATCATACAGGATCGCTCAAATGCCTCAAACGGTTGGCTTAACCGAAGCAATGATATGATTGTTGCCGCTAAACAAGGTAGCGACTTTTTGAGAGATAAGCCTTCGCCTCGTGCTCCGTTTGCCCATGAAGTGGCCCATGCCTGGACAACGCCTATTGGCCCGGCAACTAATTTTCTTTCGGAAGGTTGGGCTTCTTATGCGGAACGTTATTTTCTTGAAAAACAGTACGGAGAAGCTATTTTCAACGATTATCTGACTAGTTATAAGAATATTTATTTTTCGGAAGGTTATGATACCAAGGTTTCTTTATGGAATGATGTTTCTAATGATGGTGTTTCTTATTATAAGGGTGTTTGGGTGTTTTATATGCTTGAGCAGTTATTAGGAAAAGAAGATTTTGAAAAAGGGCTGAAAGCCTTTATGCAATCTGGAGAGCCTATGACTATTCAGTTTTTTATGGATAAGCTCACCAAGACTACCGGAAAAAAAGTACAGCCGTTTTTGGAGCCTTGGCTAAAGAGCAAGCAGGTTCCTCATGTGCGTTATACTTTGAAGGATAATGCTTTGTTGATTGCCCAGGAAGGTGATGTTTTGCCTTTTTTACTGGAAGTTGAGTTTACGCTAGGCGACGGTACAAAAACGTTGGCTTCTTTTCCTATTAAAGACAAGCAGCACCGTTTTAAGCTTTCCAGCGCTAAGTTTGCCGGTGCCAAGCAGGTTCGATTGGATCCTAATGGTAAGTTGCTTATTAAAGTTCTGGAATAAATTGCTGCATTATTATTCGTAACCGCAACGTGTTTTCCCTGCTTTCCGGGCTTCTTTGAGGGTTATTTTTTCTATCTTGTGTGTACAGTTTTGTAGCCCTTCACAATTTTCTTTGTAGTGGAATCTTTTTCCGTTAGGGCTGTTGCAAATATATACTTCCTTCTTTTTAGAAGGCTCTGCCTGATACAGTAAGGCGCTTAACAAGACAAATAATAATAATTTCATTTTTACCGGCTTATAGGATTTGGCTATAATTTAGTAAATATAAATAATTTTGTTTATTATAAATTGTTTTGTTTAATTATTTTAATAGGCACTAAGGTTCTAAGGTTTTGACTTGCTTGGAGCCTTAGTACCTTTTTTCCTCAGTAGCTTAGCACCTCTTTAACTTTACTTCCCTTGAAAATGATTTCTAATAATAGGTATTTGTACCAACATTGCCAAGAATAAAGCTACAGCTGCATACATGGTTGTTTTAGAGTAATTTAACCCGTTTGTTATGTTACTAAATTTGCTGATGTAAATCTGTTTTGAATCCACTCCATAGGATAATTCTTCTTGTGGCGCTCCTGAGAAGTAGGTATAACAGAGCAATCCGATTAGGATTATTGCCAGTACCAGCCAAAAAGTTTTTGGTAATATGGGTTTATAGGCAGAAATGACTTTTTTTGGAACTATAGCAGTCTGAGCCATTATACGGGATGTAAAATCAAAGGAAGGTGTTTCCAACGGCAGGTTTTTCATTGCCTTGTCTACCAAATTTTCCAGTTCTTTATTTTCGTTCTCTTTCATATTCGCTAATAATTTCAGGTTCAAGCTTTGCTCTTAATATTTCACCTAGTTTTTTCCGGCTCCGGAAAAGTTTTATTTTTACGTTATTGGCCTTGATGCCTATTACCTTGGCTATTTCTTCAAGTGATTGTTCTTCAAAATAATACAAAGTCAGTAAGAAAGCATCTTCGCCCGGCAACTGTTGCAGGCATTCCTGCATAGCACGATGCCGTTCTTCTTCATCTAAAGTGTCCAACACATTTTCGGCCGACCTGAGCTGGTGTGTACCATAATCGTCTATGGCTACAGCTAAAGGTACTGATTTATGTTTCTTTATCCTATCGAGACAGGTATTATAGGCTATCCTATAGATCCATGTCGAAAATTTCGACTCTCCCTTGAACTTTTCTATCGACCGGAATACTTTTACAAAAGTATCTTGTGCAGCTTCTTCAGCCTCTTCGGTATTTTTAATCATCCGTAGGGCTAAGGTGTAAACAAGATTTTTGTAACGATCCACCAATGGCGCAAAAGCCTGGGAATCGCCTTCCATAATCCGGTCAATATAATATCGGTCGTTAGGTAGTGCCATATGGATAATAAGACGATACTAAAAGCAGATAGGTTACAGCTAAGGTAAAAAAAATATTTGTTGCCCGCTTCTGAGTTGCTAAGGTGTAAAGTTTGTGGAGAGAAAAATTAAATGGCTATCCGGAAGTTTATGTCAGACAGGTAAGTTTATTATTTCTATTATTAGGAACATTGCGGCTCTGCGCCTTTGCGAGCAATTATTTCACGCAAAGGCGCAGAGCCGCAAAGCAATTTTGTTTCACATAGACTTTATTTTAATACGTGCTAAAACAGATATTCACCACCGGAGGCAGTCGATCAAAATTGGCTTTCTTTATTGGGTATAAACTTTCTATATAATTATTTTTTCAAAAAAGATGTAACCGAAATCTGAAAGCTGTCGTCATAAGATGCAGATACAATTAATAAACATTTAAAAATCATCAATCATGGAAAAAATTGTTATACCAGTTAGCTTATTCGCTACACTTTTTGGAATTTTCTATATCTATTTGAGTACCCGTAACCGCGAACGTCTTGCATTGATAGAGAAAGGTGCAGATGCCAGCCTGTTTAAGAGCAGTCCGCAAAATATTCCTGTATGGAAGCTGCTACTTCTGAATCTGTCTTTATTGCTTATAGGTATCGGAATCGGACTTCTTATCATTTCTATTCTAAATGCTTACACTATGCTTGACAGCGATGCTGCAAATACGGCTATAGTCTTTATCATGGCGGGAATCAGCCTATTTACAGGTTTCACGCTTTCTAAAAAATTGGAAAAATAATTTTTGGGTTTGATTATATATAAAAAACGCAAGGCAAATGCCCTGCGTTTTTTTTGGTTGATTGGTTGGTTAGAGTCTTGTAAAGACTTGATTTTTTATTTTATATTCTCAATAGTCTCCAGCGAAAACCATCTTAAATTTATAGCTAACATCTTATAAACTTATCCAAACCTACGAATAACAATCTTAGTTTCATTACGGATTTCCATAAAATGACTAAAAAGTTGAAGGTTAAAAGATCGAAGGTTTGAAAGACTGGGACAAATTATAATAAAAAACGCAGGATATCCTGCGTTTTTCTTTTTTGTATTTATGATGCCAATTAATCTCTTTTTAGAAACTTTCCGTCTTTTGTAAATTCCAAATCGATATGTCTGACTTGCTTAGCGGTACCTATCTGATAAAAGTATATACAGGTGAACAGGTTAAGACATTAAGAGTAGTCAAGCAATAAATAGCACATTGCCTAAACAACATAAAAAAAGCCGCCTTTGGGCGGCTTTCTTGTATTTATACAACTAATCAGGTTTATTTTTCAGGGTTAAGAACTCCTATGAAGCTGTTCTTTCCGTCAAAGAATTTATTGGCAGCTGCCTTCATATCCTGAACTGTAATCTTATTGATTTCTTTTTCAAAATTCAAGAATCTATCTACGCTATTTCCTGAGAATTGAAGCTGTTGCAGTTTGCCAAGCCAATATTGGTTTGTTTTAATCTGTTCTCTTCTTTTTTCGATAATGGCAATCTTTACTTTTTCTAGGTCTTTCTGTTCCGGACCGTCTTTCTTAAGTTTAGTTACCTCAGCTTCAGTTTGTTTTAGGATCGCATCAACACTCTCAGGCCCGGTAGGCAATTGTGTTTGGATAACATACTGAGAATATGGTTCTTTTTCCATCGATCCGCTAAAACCTCCACTGTAGATAGATCCCATTTCTTCACGAATTTTTTCGATAACGCGGATCGTAAGGATATCACCCATCATATCCGCTTTTAGCGCCATGTCTTCAGTATATGGAAGTTCTCCAAAATATTGCACCACAACAAGACTCTTAGGTTCTGTTCCTTTATTGAACATGAATTTGTTGTTTCCTGGTTTTAATCTCAGACCGTTATCCACAAATTTAGGTTCTTTTCCGCTTGTTGGCAGAGAAGCCAAATATTGCTCCAATAAAGGTTTTAATGTGTTTTCATCTATATTTCCTACCAGGAAGAAGTGGTAACCATCTGCTTTTCCAAATTCGTTCTTGTAGATTTCTACAGCACGTTGTGGGTTTATCGATTTGATTTGCGCTTCAGTAGGTATTACCATAGGGCGAAGCGGATTGTTGTTATACATTACATTAACAAGCGTATCAACAAAGGCTGCCTGAGGATTTGATTTAATAAACTTAAGCTGCATCTGCATTTTGCTAACGTATCCGTTGAATAGGTTTTGGTCAAGACGAGGTTCTGTCAGTTCCAAATAGTTCAATTGCAAAAGGCTTTCAAGATTTTTAATATCAGATCTTCCTCCTATTTCATTAGTAGTTTCACCCATAGACTGATCTACCGAAACATTCTTTCCTGCCAGTGATTTGTTTAGGTCTGTAGGCGTAAACTTGCCATAGCCCATTGTTTCAATAACAGTAGTCAACATAGATACCGTTGCTTTATCAGCAGCTCCATACCCATTTGTACCTCCTTTTTTAACTCCTGAGAAAAGGATTTCATCGCTTTTGAATGTAGTTGGTTTTACGGTAACTTTAACTCCATTGCTTAAAGTATAGGTAGTTGCCTCTAATTTAGCGTCTTTCTCTACTTTAGTAATTTTCCCTTTTGCAGGCATTTTATCCAAAAGAGTAGTGCTTATTGCAACTTCTGCTTTTTTCTCTGCTTTTTGGGTAAATGATTTTTGTATAGCAGCCAACAAGGTAGCGTCATTGTTTATAAGCGCATCTTTTGTTTCAGAGCTCATAACATAGGCAAAGAATTTCTGCTTGTCTTCTTTTGAAAACAGTTTTTTGAATGCAGCAGTCACATCTTCAGGTGTAATGCCAGGAAGTAATGTTTTGTATAGTTCCAACTCTTTTTCAATACCAGGAGCCGCCTCGCCTATAAAGAAGTTTTGTTCATATTCGTCCAAATAAGCCGCAGAATTGGTCGTGTTGCGTTCGTTATACTGTTTTTCAGCATAGCTTAACAAACTCTTTTTAACCAGTTCTAATTCGTCTTTGGTAAAACCGTACTCTTCAATGCTTAATAATTCTTTTACAGCAGCATTAAGAGCCGTAGTTAAGTCGGCTACCGGTACTACTGTAAGGCTTAGTGCCTGATAGTTTCTGATATAGCTTGAATTACCTGTCTGTGCAGCTGCGAAAGGCGGTACTCCTTCTGCAGCAAGATCACGATAACGACGGTTTATAGCACTAAAAGCTAATTGTTCAACTAATGTATTTCTGTAATCGCCAACTGTTTTGTCAGCTTCTGTTTTTCTTGGTGAGAAATTAAGCGATAATCTTGTTGTAGTCTGCTCAGGATCTGTCAAGAACATTACTTCTTGTTTAGTATATCCGGCAGAACCATAAGCTACACGCTCTCTTGGGTTGCTTGGATTAACAAGCGAACTGAAATATTTTTTTACCAAAGCTTCTCCTTGTGCTGTAGTAACGTCTCCTACTACTACTACTGCCATCAAATCCGGACGGTACCAGTCTTTGTAGAATCTTCTTAAAACGTCCGGTTTAAATGTCTTTAACAGCTCTTCTTTCCCGATTGGAAGTCTCTCGCTGTATTTAGAATTTAAAAGTGGTGGAAGGAATTTTTTTCTAAGTCTGCTAATAGCACCCAGGTTTGCTCTTGCTTCCTCAAGTACTACTTTTCTTTCTTCGTCAATATCTTTATCTGTCATTAAAGCACCTTGCGCCCAATCTTGTAGGATTTGGAAAGCTGTTTCCAGATTTTTAGGATTATCTGTAGGGATTGGCAGCATGTAAACCGTTGTGTCAAATCCTGTTTCTGCATTCAGGTCGGCACCAAATTGTACTCCCATTGACTGCAGGTTATCTACCAGTTTATTTTTTGGAAAGTTTTTGGTTCCGTTAAAAAGCATGTGCTCTGTAAAGTGAGCAAGTCCCTGCTGATCATCATCCTCCATAAGAGAACCTGTATTTACAAGCAGGCGAAGTTCTACTTTTTTCTCAGGCTTGCTGTTTGGACGGATGTAATATCTCATTCCGTTTTTCAATACACCTGTAGTTGTCTTAGGATCTGTAGTCAGCTTCTCGCTAAGATTCTGCGCAGTCACGGTTTCTGTAGCCATGAAGCATACCGCCCCATAGAAACCCGCAGATAAGATGATTTTAAATAATTTGTTTGTCATTTCGGTTTTAGTTTTAAGCTTAATAGTAATAGTTTACTAATAACATACCTCTATGTTATTACAATTACACATTTGTCATACATTATTATTTTTTGTTACAAATTTTATAATGTGTATTGTATCAAATTATTTTAAAAAATTGTTGTGTCTTTGTTTATGGGGATTTTTAAATGAAAAATTAGGTTCGATTATAAACTTTAATTATTTATGGCAACCAGGAGAAGATCACATTTAAACCATTTTTTATACATGAAATTTTCAACCATAGTTATCTACTACTTCCTTTTTTTTTTTTGCCTGCCACGCAACCATTTTAAAACCAGCCCCTCTATGCTAATAGAAGTCGGTTTTGATCGGCTACAGAAACACTAACAATTTTTAAAATACACAAATGAAACGTATCTTATTATTAGTATTATTGTTGCCGGCATTCAATTATGCGCAAGAAAAACAAGAAAGCACTCCAGGGACAGTAGTAACAGAACCGAAATTGACTCTTTCTTTCTATTCGATTTCTTCTGACCCTGCACAATTTGGCTTGAGCGCTGAGTATAAAAGCAAACACCTAAGCGGCAACAGAAATTCTTCTTACTTGCTAAACATTTCTGCTGCTGCCCTGGATTATAACAATAACATCGCAAATTTTAACGGATTTGGTGTTGTAGTCGATTTGGGAAGCAGAACTTACGTAAAAAAAGGGAAATGGAACGGCTTCTATGCTGAAAACTTTATTTCGTATGGAAATCTGGAATTCAGCTCATTTTTCGGAGAATCTGGAACCACTTATTTTGAAGGAACGTACTCTTATTGGAGTATAATCAACCCTAACGTAGGTTATAAATTCATGATCGGGGAAAATTTCTGCATCGACCCATCAATTGGAGCCAATTGGAAATGGGAAGTAAAAGGAAAAGGCGACATCGACAATAAAAACATAAATAACTTAGTCATCAGGGCAGGAGTCAAAATAGGATTCATCTTCTAGAGGAACAGATATTATTCTATGGACTGATCAAGGACAACCAATAAATGACAAGGAGACAGCTGCCTCCTTTTTATTGAAAAAATATTTTTACTGTAATCCCCTTAGTTCCCTTATTTATAATCTTTTAGTGCTGCTGTTTTTTTTCTGCAGAGCCTCACTCATTTCATTAATCAACGGTAAGTATTTTTCCTGCTCTTCTATCCCAACCTGTTTGTCATTGATGTAAAAATCGGGTCTGCCATCGCCAATTTGTATCAGCTTATATTTTGTTCCATTTGCATCGACTGTTATAATAGTATGACTATCTTCATTTAATTCAGGATAAGGAATTTCCATTATATCTTTCTCTGTTTGTCCGTCTTTTTTAGCGTTGGTAAGAATAATAAATACAGCTATGCCAACAGCTATTGCTAAAATGACATACATAAACTTTCCTGATTTTGGCCTGGGAATTTCTAAAGCATTATTTTTCGTATCTGTAATGACGGCATGTAGTATGTATCCTTTTTTAGGGATTGTTTCTATAATTTCTTTATTGGTGTCTTCCAAGGCCTTTCTTAAATAAAATATGGCCTGTGAAAGACCTTCATCACCGCCGCCATAATCATTCCAGATTTCCTTAATGATATGTTCGCGTGTTATAACCTCACCATTAGTATTGGCTAAAAGACATAATAATTGCATCAGGCGTGCTTCCAATCGCATTTCTTTTTGGGTTTGCAGATTTCTGATAGCGTTTAAAGATGGCGTAATCAAAAAATGTCCGTTGATGATAAATTCCTGCTGCTTCATTTTTAAAAGTAAAAGATGACTGTAAAAATAAGAGAGTTTTGCCAGTATTATGCCTGATAATATTTTCTAAAGATAATATAAAGCTTTTGTAAACAGCTGTTATTGCGGATCTCTATTACTTTCGGATAAAAAATATTACATGAAAGATCTTCTATTCTTTATTTCAATCGCTGTATGCCCTTCTTTTCTTTTTGCACAGACGACAAACATCAGTCAGGGAGAAAAACTACAGTTACTGCAAAATGTGACACGGTTGGTAAGTTCTTATTATGTTTATCCAGATAAGGCAGAAGAAATAACAATACATCTGAAGAAATTATATGCGACTGCAAAATACGATTCGCTCCGCAGTCCATCCGAATTAGGAAATGAATTGACCCAGGATATTTTCTTTATCAGCAAAGACAAACACATTCGCATAGAGTATAATCCCGGACTTGAAAATGACATCCTAAAATTCAATGCTTCTGGGAAAAATGCCGACAAAATATCACAAGTTGATCTTGAGAAAGAGAGGCAAAAGAATTTCTACTTTAGGAAAGTACAGATTCTTCCATCCAACATAGGTTATATTGAGTTTACCAACTTTGCCAAATCGAGCAAAGAAGCTCTTAAGACACTTGAAGCTGTGATGCAATTTATCACCCATGCAGATGCATTGATTATAGACCTGCGGAATAATTATGGCGGTAATGGAGCTATGGTAAACGAAATGCTCGGTTACTTTTTTAAGGACAGAACTTATGCAGGCCGTGCTTTTAACCGAATAGACAATACATGGACCGACAGCTATATTGGTACTGAAAATAAAACCGGTAGATTGATTTACAACAAACCCATTTATATCCTGACCAGTTCTGCTACTTTTTCTGCTGCTGAAGGTTTTGCATATGCGCTGCAGCAATTGAAAAGCGCTTTGGTTATTGGAGAAACTACCCGTGGTGGCGCCCATCTTACACGAAGTTTTAGCTTAGGCAATGGTTTCGTCGGATTCATACCTTATGCCCGATTTGAAAACGCAGTAACCAAAACGGATTGGGAAGGCAAAGGCATTATTCCTGATATTCCTGCGGCCTCCGAAAATAGCCTGATAATTGCACAACAGGACATTTTAAACAAGAAATTACTATCAGCAGATGAAAACGAAAATAAGAAAACAAACTGGCTGCTTAATTATTACAAATCAAAAACCACTGTTATAACCGTTAGCAGTAGTAAAGCTAAAAGCTATGAAGGACGCTATGCTGAATTTGAAGTGAAATTTGAAAATAATGAACTAAAAATGCGAGACACCAATCAGTCTGTTATTCAATTTAAAAGCCTGAAACCTATAACGGAAAACTTTTTTCAGGTGGGCGAAGATTATCAGATAGAATTTTTAAGTGATATAGATGGTAGTGTTAATGCAATAAAAATGTATTGGGGAGATGGTTGGAGTGAAGAGATAAAAAGGTTGAAATGATTAAACATATATAATCAATTTCCTCTTAATGCGCTTTCAAAAAAATTGCCCCGCAAACTCCCTACATTAATTCCCTGGCTTTGGGTCAAGATAGGAATTAATAAGGTGCCTGCGGGGCGGTAAAAATCAACAGTCAACTCTAATGGGCTGAATACCGTTATCTTTTGTTATAATTGGAATATTCTGAAAGTGTTTGAACTGGTGTTGCCTGTCCTAAGAACTTAGCCATCATATCCAAATTTTCGGTGGTAGTGAAATAACGTTTTGCCTGTTCGTTCCAGCTGTATTTTATAGTAAGATCGAACTTTTCAGCATTCAGCATTTTGATTTTTAACGGTTTTTCGTTGATTGCCTGTACCTGTTCTACTTTTTTTGTTTTAAGATTGATGGTCATATACATACGGCAGTCTTTCATAAAAGCGGCATCTTTATCAGAAGGATTCGGATTCTGTTTGTAGCTTATAACCAATTGGCCCGGCGTTTCTTTTTCAATTCTGTAGGTCGCATCATCTGTCTGTGCTGCCGGCTGCTCTTTTTTCTGATTTTTGCGAAAGGAATTCGTATCAGAACGTGAAGCCGATTTACCGTCTACCGTAAGTACTGTCCATTGTTCTTCTTTAGGCAATGACGGATCAAATTGTGCCCTGATTACTTTTTGACTTGCGGATGTTATTGTGGTCTGTTGAAGCTCATAAGCATAATTTTTAGGAAGTTGCAGGTTTTCAGGATTAAGAACACCTGTATCAATACCATGTTTTGCAAAAGCATCCAACACTGCATTTTTTTGAGCTGAAACACTCATTGCAGACAATACCATAAAAAGAGCCAGCAGCA
Source organism: Flavobacterium sp. 28YEA47A (assembly GCF_041262125.1). Classification (NCBI taxonomy): domain Bacteria; kingdom Pseudomonadati; phylum Bacteroidota; class Flavobacteriia; order Flavobacteriales; family Flavobacteriaceae; genus Flavobacterium; species Flavobacterium sp. 28YEA47A. The sequence continues at coordinate 41,855 of NZ_JBGCCI010000006.1, read as the reverse complement.
ATCTCATTCCATTCTGCACTCCCAATTTTGTTTCTCCATGAGCCATTCCCATTCTGCCCATTGCATTACTTTTTTTCATAATTCTTCTGTTATTTATTATTTTGATGTGGCAAAATTATGAGCAGCGTTTGGGCGTTTGGAAGGTTTACTGAGTGAAACGTCCAAACTAAAAGGTGAAATGTATGTGGTGCGAAGTGAAGTGATTTTTAACAGGCTAGATTCAGTTGTATTTTTTTGTTTAGCACGCGGATTATCACGGATTAAAATAATTACGCGGATTTAAGAAGTCTTTTAAACTTAGTGCCTCAGAACCTTAGTGCCTCTTTTTATTTTAGCCACAGATTAAATCAATTACACAGATTTATGAAGTTTACAGCAAATGAAAGTGAACTTTGCGGCTCTGCATCTTTGCGAGCAATTATTTCACGCAAAGACGCAGAGCCGCAAAGTAAAAAATAAACTTATTTGGAATCTATTTTGGTGTGGAGTTTTCTGTTATCAATTACCATTTCTAATAATCCAGCCATTCTTTAAACAAAGGCGCTTTTGTACGGCTAACGATAACCTCTTCCGGAGCATTTTTGATTTTAAGTTTTAGCTTGCCATTAAAGTAATTCTGTACCTGTTCAATAGAATTTGCCTGTACAATATACTGGCGGTTCACCCTGAAAAAATTTCTGGGTTCCAGTTCTTGCTCCAAGGCTTCTAAAGTTTGTGGCACTACGACCTTTTCATTAGTAAAAAGATAGGCATAGCTAATGTTCAGATGTGAATAAAAAAAGGCAATATCTTCAACATTGATTTTACGATAGGCATCCCGATACGGTAACAGAAAACGCGTACGGTATTCTTTTGGTTGCATTTTGGCAAGCAATCCTTCCATAAAATCGTGTGACAATTGTGGTGCTTTCGCAGTCTGTTCAAACTTGGCTAAAGCAGTTTCTAATTCATCTTTATCTATCGGTTTTAGCAAATAATCGACGCTATTGTATTTGAAGGCTTTGACAGCATATTCGTCATAAGCGGTTGTAAATATTACGGGACATTTAACCTCAACCCGATTAAAAACTTCAAAACTCAGCCCGTCAGCCAGCTGTACGTCCATCAGAATCAGATCCGGGCATTCGTTTTCAGAAAGCCAGTCCGCAGCTTTAGCAACACTGCTCATAATGCCTGTAATCTTGACATCAGGCCGGATTTGGGACAATAATCTCAGCAAGCGTTCTGAATTTAGCTTTTCGTCCTCAAGTATCAATATGTTTCGTAATGCGCTCATGAGATAAGTGGTACTTTAACGGTAAAGGTTTTGCTATCCTGCTCTACAGAAGGTTTTCTATCACTTAATAAAGCATAGCGATCGATTATATTTTTTAGTCCGATTCCCGTAGAATCCATCTTATTTACCAAAGGCAGCAAGTTATTAGATACGACCAATTCGTCATTATCATTAGAATAAATGGCTACTATGAGCGGATTTTCTTCTTCCGTGCGATTGTATTTCAGGGCATTTTCAATAAATAGCTGCAACGTCACTGGCGGAATCATCATTCTGAGTTTCGATGCTTCAATATCAATCTTAAAAACACAGCCTTCTCCCATCCTATGCCATATCAGAAAAAGATAAGCATCCAGAAATTTCAATTCTTCAGATAAAGGTATCAGCTTTTTTTTAGAATTGACAAGCAGATAGCGGTAGACTTTAGTAAAGTTTTCTGTGTACTCATAACCTAGCTGCTGGTCTTTCAATATCAATTCTGAAAGTACGCTCAGATTATTGAATACAAAATGCGGGTCGAGTTGTAGTTTAAGCGCCTGCAATTCGATTTCAGAAGCCAATTGCTTATTCCGGGCGGCATTAATTTCATGTTCTGCTGCTTTTACAGTAGCTTCTTTCCAGTTACGCAACAGAAAATCGCCTGTATTAAGAGCACTGACCATTAACGCCCATAGCATAATCGAAATAACGGTATATAATCCTTCACGCAAACCAATAGGCGAAGGCTGAACCGTATCGGCTGCGCCAAATATCAGGTACACAAACGTCAGGCAGATTATCAGAAATAATGCTCCTAAAATCTGAAACAAGGCTTGAATCAGCAATCGTTTCAAAGGACGAACCATCCATGAAATCCATTTGTTCAGTTTACGGTCTATAAAAAGACTGAACCATACAACTACAGTACAAAACACCAAATTAATCAGTACATCTTGCACCAGTTTGTATGCCGGCATGGCAAAAAAACGTTGCCAATAAGAATAAGGAAAAATAAGAAAGACGGTTGCATAGGATACAACAAACGTAAAAGTAATCAGCAGTACATTCTTTATGCTGTTCCTTTTTCTAAGATTTATTTTTTCCTGTTGCTCCATCTAATTCTTTAGGCTTAACCCAATTATGGGTTATTAGTTGGTTTTTTCCTGTTTTTGTTACAATAAAAAAAGCACGGGCTGAAATCCAATCCGTGCTTTATATAATTTATGTTTATGGCTAAGAAAGCGTATTACTCTGCTTCTCTTTTTAAACCCTTAATGTCTTTTAAAAATATTTTCTTGCCTTTGAGCTCAATAAGTCCGCTTTTATTAAAGTCAGATAGCAGGCGGATACAACTTTCCGTTGCCGTTCCAATCATGCTGCCAATTTCTTCACGGGTCAGCTGGGTTTTAAGGCTTCCGTCTTCGTGCATTCCAAAGGTATCTTGCAAGTGTAAAAGTGTTTCTGCCAGACGTTCTCTTACCGTTTTCTGTGCCATATCAACCACATGATCGTCGGCTTCTTTAAGGTCGCCACAAATGGCCCGCATCACATTCATCGAAAACGCATTATTCTGGTTGAATAATGGCATGATTTCGCTCTTTGGTATAAAACACACTTCCATGTCCTCAAGCGCAATAGCACTCAAATTGGCAGGTTCATCGCTTATCATGGAACGCTGTCCTAACAATTCTCCTTTTGATACCAGCTTGATGATCTGATCTTTGCCATTGGCACTCAGTTTAGACAGCTTGCAGACTCCATCCCTAACGCAAAAAATACCGTTTACATTCTCTCCTTCTTCAAAAATAGGCTCTCCTTTTTTGATGATATAAGACGACTTGCAGTCCGCTATCTTAAGCAGTTCCTCTTTATTGAGGGCCTTAAGCGAGCTAAACTCTCGAACGATACATTGTTCACACTTACTCATGGGCGGGATGGGAATTAGTTTTGCAAAGATACGGAAAAGCATGATAATTATCATAGTTTACGCCTAAGGCATTTCCAAACTTTGCATCAGGTAAATGAGCAAATTATGGACACGCACAGTTGTTTCCATTGCGGTCTTGAAGTTATTAAAAAAGAAGAAATCGTTTTTGACGGAAAATCGTTCTGCTGTAAAGGCTGCCAAACGGTATATGAAATTTTCGCAGACAACGGACTTACTTCCTACTATGACTTTGAAAAAATGCCGGGCGCTTCGCCTCAGGCCGTAAATGGAAGATATGATTTTTTAGACAATGAAAAGATAGCTGCTAAGCTGTTGGAATTTGAGGAAGAAGGCACGAGTATCGTTTCTCTTTATATTCCGCACATCCATTGCAGTTCCTGTATCTGGATTTTGGAAAACCTCCACAAACTTCATCGCGGCATAGGTTCTTCCCAGGTCAATTTCTCTGAAAAGAAAGTACGTATTATTTTCAATCCCAAAGAAACTACCCTCAAAGACATCGTATTGATGCTCTGCACCATAGGTTATGAGCCATATATTTCGTTAGAGAATTACGAAAAAGGCAAGACCGCTTCAGACCGCAGCCTTATTTATAAATTGGGTGTAGCTTTTTTCTGTTTCGGAAATATCATGCTGCTTTCTTTTCCTGAATATTTTGAAACCGAAGAATTCTGGCTCGACCAGTATCGCGGTTTTTTCCGATGGTTGATTTTTGCGCTGTCACTTCCTTCTTTCCTTTATTCCGCCAGCGGCTATTATGTTTCTGCTTATAAGAGTATCCGAAACGGCATGTTTAATATCGATATCCCGATTGCGTTGGGAATCATCGTGATGTTTGTTCGTAGTACCGTAGATATTGTCCTGGGTTACGGACAAGGATTTTTTGACAGCCTTACCGCTCTTGTTTTCTTTATGCTTGTAGGCAGGCTGTTCCAGCAAAAAACATATAGTTTTCTATCTTTTGAAAGAGACTTTAAATCCTATTTCCCAATTGCTGTCACACAAATCAAGGCACAGCAGGAAGAAGTTTCGGTTCCCGTATACGATATCCAAAAAGGAGACAGACTACTTATCCGCAACCAGGAACTGATTCCGGTAGATGGCATACTTATTAGTAACGACTGCCAGATTGATTACAGTTTTGTGACCGGAGAGGCAGATCCTATCCATAAAAAATCGGGTGATAAGGTTTTTGCAGGAGGAAGGTTGCTCGGTCAAGTAATCGAAATGGAAGTACTAAGTTCCGTTTCCCAAAGCTATCTTACCCAATTGTGGAGCAATGATATTTTCCAAAAGAAAAATGCCGAACACCGCAGAAGCATTACCGATGCCATTAGTCGTTATTTTACGCCTGCCCTGCTGCTGATTGCCTTTCTCGGTTTTACCTACTGGATTTTTAAAGATGCAAACACGGCCTTTAATGTGTTTACCGCCGTTTTAATTGTAGCCTGTCCGTGTGCGTTGGCTTTGACTGCTCCTTTCACTTTAGGTAATGTACTGCGAATTATGGGCAGGCAGAAACTGTATCTTAAAAATGCCGGTGTCATCGAACAGCTTGCCAAAGCAGACATGATTGTTTTTGACAAAACCGGAACCATCACAACCAGCAAGGCGTCTGACATTTCTTTTAAAGGAAAATCGCTTTCTGCTATTGAACTCTCCTATATCAAAAACCTGTTGCGAGGTTCTAATCATCCACTAAGCCGCAGACTGTATGATTTCTTGCCGGTTGCAGAACTCCGCATCGTGCATGGTTTCGAAGAAATTACAGGAAAAGGCATTGAAGGTATTATTGATGGAAACTGTATCAAATTAGGCGCTGCTTCCTATGTTGGATATGAAACTTCAAAAACAACACAAACAGCCGTACATATTGCTATCAACAACGATTATAAGGGAAGTTATGTTTTCGACAACCAATATCGCAAAGGTTTGGAACAGCTGTTCAACAGCCTGAGCAAGAATTATGATATAAAAATCCTTTCGGGTGATAATGATGGCGAACGTGAACAATTGGAACAGATGCTGCCAAAAGGTACAGAATTGCTTTTCAACCAAAAACCCGAACAAAAACTGGAAGCCATCAGAAAGTGGCAGGATGCTGGCCATAATGTAATGATGATTGGCGACGGATTGAACGATGCCGGAGCACTGGCACAAAGTAATGTGGGGATTTCCATTTCTGAGAATGTGAATGTATTCTCCCCGGCTTGTGACGGTATACTCGATGCAACGGAGTTTTCAAAGATTGCTTATTTCCTGAAACTTTCTAAAAAAGCCATCACCACTATCAAAATGAGCTTTACGCTTTCGCTGCTTTATAATGTCGTTGGACTGGGCTTTGCCGTAAGCGGAAAACTATCTCCTTTAGTGGCTGCTATTATCATGCCTCTGAGCACGGTAACCATCATCAGTTTTGTCACGTTGGCAAGTAATTATTATGCACGAAAACTAAAATCTAAAACTGGCCGGGCATGATAAATATCATGTTTTTCCCGAAGCCGCCAAAGTAATTTTGTTCTTATAAAATCTAAGGTATGAGTGTCATCTATTTATTAATCTCCATCAGCATTGTCGTTGCTGTTGGCTTCTTTATTGCCTTTGTCAGGGCAGTCAAGGGCGGACAATACGATGATGATTATACTCCATCGGTTCGGGTGCTTTTTGACGATGAAGTTGTTTCGAAAAAGCAGGAACCCAAAACCGAAATCCGGAAAAGCAGTCCGAAAACCAACCCTTAACAATCTGATAATCCAATAAATCCAAAATCAAGCATGGAAGTACAACAGTTTTACTATGACAACAAGATCGTAAAGAAATTCCTTTACGCGACCATCATCTGGGGAGCGGTAGGGATGCTTGTGGGGCTTTTGATTGCCTCTATGTATCTCTTCCCTAACCTTACGGAAAACATTTCATGGCTCAGCTACGGAAGGCTGCGTCCGCTGCATACCAATGCGGTTATTTTTGCCTTTGTAGGTAACGCTACTTTTGCAGGTATTTACTACTCGTTACAGCGTCTTCTTAAAGCAAGAATGTTCAGCGATGTGCTAAGCAAAATCAACTTTTGGGCCTGGCAGTTTATTATTGTAGCTGCCGCCATTACGTTACCGCTGGGCTATACTTCTTCAAAAGAATATGCTGAACTGGAATGGCCTATAGACATCGCGATTGCAGTAGTATGGGTAGTATTTGGTATCAACATGATAGGAACGATTCTCAGAAGAAGAGAACGCCACCTGTATGTAGCCATCTGGTTCTACCTTGCTACTTTTGTAACGGTAGCCGTACTGCATATTTTTAACAGCCTTGCCCTTCCGGTTGGAGCGTTAAAAAGTTACTCTGTATACGCCGGAGTTCAGGATGCGTTGGTACAGTGGTGGTACGGACATAATGCTGTGGCCTTTTTCCTTACAACTCCGTTCTTAGGACTGATGTACTATTTCGTACCAAAGGCAGCCAATCGTCCGGTTTATTCCTATAGATTGTCTATTATCCACTTCTGGTCATTGATTTTTATCTATATCTGGGCTGGGCCTCACCACCTGCTCTATTCTTCATTGCCGGATTGGGCACAAAACCTGGGCGTTGTATTCTCCATCATGCTGATTGCTCCGTCCTGGGGTGGTATGATTAACGGATTGCTGACATTACGCGGCGTTTGGGATAAAGTACGAACAGAACCGGTATTGAAATTCTTTGTCGTAGCCATCACAGGTTATGGTATGGCAACATTTGAAGGACCAATGTTATCGCTTAAAAATGTCAACGCTATTGCCCACTTTACAGACTGGATCGTAGCTCACGTACACGTAGGTGCTTTGGCATGGAACGGATTCCTGACATTCGGTATGATTTACTGGTTATTACCACGTATGGCAAAAACATCATTGTATTCTAAAAAACTGGCTAACTTCCATTTCTGGATTGGTACTTTAGGAATCATCTTGTATACGTTGCCAATGTATGTTGCCGGATTCCTTCAGGCTTCTATGTGGAAACAGTTCAATCCTGACGGTTCTTTAGTGTATGGAAACTTCCTTGAAACCGTAAAACAAATTATGCCGATGTACTGGATGAGAGCAATTGGAGGTACCCTGTTTATCATCGGACTTTTTGTGATGATCTATAACATCGTAAAAACCGTGAAGCAAGGAAAAGCAATCGAAGACGAATTAGCCGAAGCTCCTGCTTTGCAGAAAATCACAAATAAAAGATTGAAAGGCGAAAAATTCCACCCTTGGTTGGAAAGAAGACCTATACAGTTAACGATATTGGCAACTATAGCCATCCTGATTGGTGGTATCATACAGATTGTGCCAACCATTATGGTAAAATCAAACATTCCGACAATTACATCCGTCAAACCTTATACTCCACTGGAGCTGGAAGGACGTGACTTGTATATCCGTGAAGGCTGCGTAGGTTGCCACTCACAAATGATTCGTCCGTTCCGTTCTGAAGTGGAACGTTATGGTGAATATTCCAAATCCGGAGAATATGTCTATGACCACCCATTCCTTTGGGGCTCTAAGAGAACCGGGCCAGACCTGATGCGAATTGGAGGCAAGTATTCTGACAACTGGCATTTCAACCACATGTGGGATCCAAGAAGCACATCAGCCGGATCAATCATGCCGTCCTACAAATGGCTTTTTGACAACAAACCGATGGATTATTCCGATATCCAGAAAAAAATGGAAGTCATGGTACAGTTAGGTGTTCCTTACACCAAAGAAGAAATTGCCAATGCACAGGCAACCATCAAAGAACAGGCGTTAGCCATAGAAAAAAACCTGTATGCTGATCCTGATTTCAAGAAAAGTTATGAGGAAAGCCAAAAGGCAGCAGCTGTCAAAGGCGAAACCTTTGTGCCAATGCATCAAAGAGAAATTGTTCCAATGATTGCTTATCTGCAACGTTTAGGAACCGATATCAAAGTCAAAGAAGCAAAAACCAACAACTAACGTCATGCTGAAATTTATCAAACACAATATGGAAACCATCTCGGGTATCGAGATCTATCCCATCATTTCACTGCTGATTTTCTTCCTGTTTTTTGTAGTCCTGTATGCCTGGACGTATACGTACAAGAAAGAAAAGATTACAGAACTGAGCCATATTCCTTTTGAAAGCGAAAACGAAATCGATAACCTTAAAAACGACAAGCCATGAAAAAAATCTTTCCGGTATACCTAAGAGTACCGATTATCTTTTTTGCCGTATTTCTGGCTATGGAGTATTTTATAGATTCTGGCGACAGGCCCGCTTTTGTGAAATATCCAATGATTTCAGTCTTTTTGGTTGTCTTCCTATTCCTGCTTATTGCCATTGAAATAGTCGTGGCAGCGGTAGATAATGTGACCTATCACTTATTGACAGACGAGCAGCGCAAACAACTGGAAGAAGCCAATGAAATAAAAATTACCGACAGTAAGCTGTTTCAAAAAATCAAAAAATGGTTTGTCAAAGAAAGTCCTATCGAAACCGAAAACGACATTTTGCTCAGCCATGATTATGACGGTATTAAGGAGCTCGACAATGACCTGCCGCCCTGGTGGACGAAATTGTTCTATGCCTGTATTGTATTTGCCTTCATCTATCTGGCTAAATACCACATTTTTGGACATGACGACCAGGCCAAAGAATTTGAAACCGAAATGGCCGAAGCCAAACTAGCTGTTGAAGAATACAAAAAAACAGCCAAGGACCTGATTGATGCCGAAACGGTAACGCTGCTTACCGATGCAGGCGATATTGCAGCAGGAAAAACAATATTTGAAACTAACTGTGTGGCTTGCCACAGGCCGGATGCCGGTGGTGCTATTGGTCCTAACCTGACTGACGACCATTGGATTTTGGGAGGCGGCATCAAAAATGTTTTCCATACCATCACAGAAGGTGGTCGTGATGGTAAAGGAATGGTAGCCTGGAAAGGCACATTAAAACCTTCTGAAATCCAGCAGGTCGCTAGTTATGTACTATCACTGCAAGGTTCAAATCCTAAAGACCCTAAGCCTACTGAAGGTGAAATATGGGTAGATGAAAAGGCACCAAAGGCAGCAGACACAAAAACGGAAGAAGCAAAAACGGTAGCCCAAAATTAAGGGCTGCCGGCTAAAAAATAAGAATTATGCCAAAATTGCGGGATGAGTCTTTTCGCGATGCGATTGGGACAGTAGATGATAAAGGAAAAAGATTATGGGTCTATCCTAAGATACCTACAGGAAAACTGTATGAAAAGCGGAAGATTGTCAGCTATTTTTTACTGCTGTTTTTGTTTGCAGCTCCTTTTATAAAAATTAACGGCAACCAGTTTCTGCTGTTTAATGTGATGGAACGTAAATTCAACATTTTTGGATTTCCGTTCTGGCCGCAAGATTTCTACCTGTTCGTGATTTCAATGTTGGTAGGAGTTGTGTTTGTGGCACTATTTACAGTGGCTTTCGGAAGGATTTTCTGTGGCTGGATATGTCCGCAGACTATTTTTATGGAAATGGTTTTCCGCAGGATCGAATTCTGGATTGATGGCGACCGTGGAGCGCAAATGCGACTTGACAAACAAAAATGGGATGCAGAGAAAATCCGAAAACGGGTATTGAAATGGATCATCTTTTTTATCATTTCTTTTTTGATTGCCAACGTATTTCTCGCCTATCTCATTAGCAGTGACGAATTAATAAGGCTGGTAAAAGAACCGCTCTCCAATAACCTTAGCACTTTTATTGCCTTGTTGATTTTTACCGGAGTTTTCTACTTTGTTTATGCCTGGTTTCGTGAACAGGTTTGCATTATCGCCTGCCCATACGGTCGATTGCAAGGCGTACTGCTGGACAACAAATCGATTATCGTGGCTTATGACCATGTGCGTGGTGAAAAAGAAAAAGGCCGTGCCAAAATCGATAAAAGAGAAGACCGGACACTTAGCGGTAAAGGCGATTGTATTGATTGCAGGCAATGTGTCAATGTTTGCCCAACGGGAATTGACATCCGCAACGGAACTCAGCTGGAATGCATCAACTGTACGGCGTGTATTGACGAATGCGATGCCATTATGGAAAAAGTCAGCTTGCCAAAAGGATTGATCCGTTATGCTTCTGAAGACGAGATTACAAAAAACAAGAAGTTTGAATTTACTGCCCGTATGAAAGGCTATACTTCTGTTTTGTTGATTCTTACCGCAATTTTTATAGGATTGTTATTCCTGAGAAATGATGTGGAAGCGACCATATTGCGACTACCCGGACAATTGTTTGAGCACAAGGGCGAAAATATCAGCAATGTATATACCTACAAGATTGTCAACAAGACGGTAAACGATTTTGAAGATATACATTTCGAACTGCTCAGCCCAAAAGGAACCATAAAAACCGTAGGGAAATCGTGGTTCGGTATTGCTAAGGAAGGAATGGCACAGGGAACGCTGTTTGTAGAAATCCATCCGGCTTTTCTGAAAGGCGACCGCACTACTATTGAAATAGGTGTTTTTGAAGGTGGAAAACTCATTGAAACCGAGCGTACCAACTTCCTTGGTCCTAGGAGCTTTAATTAAAATAATCGCACCGTCAGGTTCACAAGATCTGATGGTGCTAAAAAATAGAAATCATGAAAAAAATAAACTGGGGAACCGGAATCTTTATTGCCTTTGCAGTATTCATGTCATTTATCTTGTTCTTTGTCTTTTTGGTACAATCAGACCATAAATACGATAACGAACTCGTCATTGAAGATTATTATAAATACGAAACAGGACTTCAGGCACAACTCGATAAGGAGGATAATGCTTCAAAACTCGAACAGAAAGTATCTTTTGAAGCCGGAGAAAATGGCATTACAGTAACATTTCCCGTAGGCTTCGACTATAAAAATATTACAGGAAAAGTGTCCCTTTACAGGCCGTCAAGCCAGAAATTAGACTTTGAGATTCCAATCGCATTGTCTTCTTCCAATTTGCTCATACCTAAAAGTGATTTGGCTGGCGGCCGATGGGACATTATTGCCGACTGGAATTACAACGGTACCGGCTATATCAATAAAAAACAGCTCACGCTTGATTAAACCCTAATGTTATACTCTGCTTTTTTCTTCGGGCTTATTTCCAGCTTCCACTGTGTGGGAATGTGCGGTCCTATTGCCATGATGCTGCCACTCGACCGTAGCAGTCAGGCGAAAAAGACAGCCCAGCTCCTGCTCTATCATTTGGGGAGATTAACGGCTTACGGCAGTCTGGGACTTCTATTTGGTCTGTTAGGAAAAGGTTTTTATCTGGCCGGAATGCAACAGCAATTGTCTATTATTGTTGGTGTTTTGATGATATCGATTGCTGTCATTCCGGAAAAGATTTTTATGAGGTATAATTTTTCAAGACCAGTCTATACCATCATTTCCAAAGTAAAATCTGCACTTGGGAAACAATTCAAGAAAAAAAGCAACAGTTCCTTATTTCTCATTGGACTTTTAAACGGATTTCTACCCTGCGGATTAGTCTATGCCGCTTTGTTTGGCGCTCTAGCCATGCAGAACGCACCTCTTGGAATTGCGTATATGGCGCTTTACGGACTGGGAACTATCCCAATGCTAAGTGCTGCGGCTTATGCCGGCAGTTTTTTAAGCAACGGCTTCAGAAGTAAATTACAGAAAGTGATTCCTGTCGTTACCGTAATCATAGGAACATTATTTATTCTTCGCGGTATGGGATTGGATATTATGTATGTTTCGCCTGGCGATATGAGTTTGTTTGTGAAGAGTGCTCCAGATTGTAAATAAAGGAGCTAAGGCACTAAGGCTCTGAGGTACTAAGGTTTGGTGTGGTTTTTGGAAAAAGAGATTTCTTTATAAATAATTTTGTTTATTGTTTACCTCTCAACAAAAAACTTAGAACCTTTTTACTTCAATATCTTTCAACCTTAGCACCTTAGAGCCTTTTTACCTTTAACCTCAATACTTTTCAACCTTAGCGCCTTAGAACCTTAGTACCTCAGTACCTTAAAAATCTCTACACCACCAATGAAAACACCTGCGTTTCCGGTATTCTGCGTTTTAAACGGAGGTCAAACGCCATACAGGCATTACGCAAAAATGGTTTTCCGGCTTCGGTAATGACAAGTTTGTTGTTTTCAATGTGTAGCAGACCGTCATTTTCCATTTCGGATAATTCGTTGAGTACGGCAGGAAGTTCCGGGAAATGCGCTTCTGTATGGTTCCATTCGGTTTCAAAACGGCACATGAGGTTGAGTATGTGCTGTCTGATAATCAAATCTTCTTGGGTAAGGATATGACCTCTGTTTACGGGTACCTGGTTCCATTCGAGCAATTGATAATAATCATCCAAATCTTTTACATTCTGGGCAAAACCATACCAACTGTCGCTTATAGACGAAACGCCCAATCCAATCATGAGTTGTGTTTTGGAATGGCTGTAGCCCATAAAATTACGGTGCAGTTTTCCTTCTTGTGCTGCTTTATAAAGTGAATCGGTTTCCAATGCAAAATGATCCATTCCAATTTCATGATAGCCGTTAGAATGCAGTAAGGCTTTGCCTATTTCGTATAATTTGCGTTTTTCTTCATCTTTTGGAATATCCTCATCTTTATAGCCTCGCTGTCCGTTACCTTTAATCCACGGTGTATGGGCATAGCTGTAAAATGCCAAACGGTCTGGCATCAGTGAACGGGTCTTTTCGATAGTATCGACCACATTTTCCAAAGTCTGAAACGGCAGGCCGAAAACCAAATCGTGCCCAACTGACGTATAGCCAATTTCCTTTGCCCATAAAGTCGCCTTTGCCACATTGGAAAAAGGCTGGATGCGATGGATGGCTTTCTGTACGGTTTCAGAATAATCCTGTACGCCAAAACTCACCCTGCGAAATCCAAGGTCGTATAATTTTTGAAGATGTTCTTTTGTAGTGTTGTTGGGATGTCCTTCAAAACTAAATTCAAAGTCTTTCGCTTTGGTTCCGGTTTTTAATATGCCATTTACCAGATCTTCTAAATGCTTTACGGCAAAAAAAGTAGGTGTCCCACCTCCTAAATGGATTTCCTTGATGATAGGCTTTTCATCCATTTCATGGCAATACAACTGCCATTCTTTTAAAACGGCTTCCAGATAAGGTTGTTCTACACTATGGTTTTTGGTAATGCGCTTGGTACAGCCACAAAATGTGCAAAGGCTTTCGCAAAATGGCAAGTGAATATAGATGCTGATGCCTTCTGCGCTATTGCTTTCACGAAATGATTTTTTGAAAGATTGCATCCATGCCTCATAACTGAAATCGCTATTGTCCCAATACGGAACAGTTGGATAACTCGTATATCTTGGGCCGGGAACATTATATTTCTGGATAAGGGAATTGCTTGGCATAATCGGTAATTTTATGCCAAAGCTACTGCTACCGTTCTCTTTAAAGAATGATAATTGTCATGTTAGCTGATTTTAACAGCATGACTTTGAATAGAATATCTTAATTCACGAAATTTTTGCGGTATTCGTTTGGACTCATGCCTACTTCTTTTTTGAAAAGCCTTGAAAAATACGGCGGATTGTCAAAACCTAAGGCATAAGCCGTTTCAGAAACCGAGTTTTCAGAACCTTGCAACAAGTTTTTAGCTTCAGAAATTAAGAAGATATGGATCAGTTCGATTGCCGTTTTTCCTGTTTCCTGCTTCAAAAGATCACTCAGGTAGCGGGGCGAAAGGTTGAATAAATCTGCCAGTGATTTGACTGTTGGAAGTCCTTTTTCTTGCAGTTTTCCTTTTTCAAGATAGGATGCCAGCAAATCATTAAACTTAGAAACTGTCTTTCCAGACAATTCCGTCCTGTTGATAAACTGCCGTTTATAGAAACGTTGTGAATATTTCAGTATGGAATCGATATGGGCAATGATAATTTCCCGGCTGTATTCGTCCTGATTATTATAATATTCCAGCTCAATTTTGCTGTGTAGGTCCCAAATAATTTGTTCTTCGCGTGCCGAAAGATGGAGCGCCTCATTGGCCTCATAATCAAAATAGCCGTATTTTTTTATCTCAGAATGCAGATGGTAGCCGTTTAGGAAATCTTCATGGATCCAGATGATGAATCCTTTTTCTTCGAGTTCTACATTGTTGATTTCGATTACTTGTCTTGGCTTCATGAACATCATCGATCCATTGTCATGGTCGTATTTGGTTCGCCCGTAAAGCACATAACCCGATTTGATTTTCTTAAAAGCAATCATATAAAAATCGGTAGTGAACTCGCTCTGTCCAATAGAACATTCGGACAGCTTTTCGCACATTACCAGGCTAACCAACGGATTTTCCGGCGGCGGATAGCCAATGGAACGGTGCAGTTCGCTTATGGTCTTAAAATGTCTCATAAAAAAGTAGAAGAACTACGCTTTTAAAGGCGTAGTTCTTTTTAAAATTAGGTACGTAAATATACTAAAAAAACAGATTAATTTCCGTGGGCTTTTATGGATACTTCTTCCCATTCTTCCCATTCTGAAAGGCGTTGCGCATATACTTCTTTTACCCAAGGCAGGGCAACTTTTCCAAGAAACAGACGCAATGGAGGATTGGCAGCATCAACCAATTTCAATATGGCTTCTGTAGTCGCTTCCGGTTTTCCGAAAGAATCCGTATCAGCCATTTGGGCGTGCAAGGCAGCTCTCACATTATCATAGGCTGTGTTAGCTTCTGACTGAAGTGCAGTAGGCCCCCAATCTGTAGAGAAACCGTTTGGTTCCACCAAAGTTATAGCGATACCAAATTCCTTAACTTCACTGGCAAGCGTTTCGCTTATAGCTTCAACGGCAAACTTGGATGCGTTATATATACCTAAAGTTGGCAATGTAGCCACTCCTAATACGCTCGACAGCTGAATGATATGTCCGTGGCCTTGCGCTCTCAAAATAGGAAGTGCTGCCTGCGTAATCCATAACAATCCAAAAACGTTGGTTTCCATCATGTCTCTGGCTTCTTTTTCAGAAGTTTCTTCTATGGCACCAAACAGTCCGTAACCAGCATTGTTGATGATAACATCCAGTTTTCCGAAATATTCTTTGGCCTGGCTAACAGCTGCAAAACTTTGTTCACGGTTAGTCACATCCAATTGTATTGGCAATATCGCATCGCCGTATTGTGCTTTTAATTCTTTGAGCGAATCCAGATTTCTTGCTGTTGCAGCAACTCTATCGCCTCGTTTAAGGAAGGCTTCTGCCCATATTTTCCCAAATCCTCGGGAAGCTCCTGTAATAAATATGATTTTTGACATCAGTAAATATGTTTAGATTAATAACAGGACAAAGTTAGAATGGAGACCCGCCGTAAAATTTATACAAAAGGCGGTAAAGCATATACATTTTGTTTTGAGGCATGAGCCATACAGCAAAGTAACTTTGAGCTTTCCAGCAAAGCACATCGGCTGTTTGTATCCGAATTTTGTCCTATAAAAATGAATCAAATAATGTATAGATATGAAAACGATTGACAAAATCTACATCAATGGCGAATTTGTAAAGCCAAAAGGAAATCAGGTATTTGACCTTATCAGTCCATCAACCAATCAGCTAATCGGACAGGTTACTTTGGGAAATAAGCAGGATGTTCAAGATGCTATTGCAGCAGCCAAAGAAGCCTTCAAGACTTTTTCTCAAACAACCAAAGCAGAACGTATCGACTATTTGAAACGTTTGCATGAAGTCGTTTCGAAACGAAAAGACGAGCTTATTGATGTGATGGTTGAAGAATATGGCGGCACGTATCAATTCTCTAAAATGAGTATGGAATTTACGTTGAGTTCCTTTACTTCTGCCATTGCTACTTTGGAAAAATTCGACTTTACAAAAAAGATGGGCTTTTCTGAAGTACAGTTGGTTCCACTAGGAGTTGTAGGTATTATTATTCCTTGGAATGCCAGCAACGGCTTTATTGCCGGAAAGCTAGCCACAGCAGTTGCTGCCGGATGTACGGTAGTTATCAAACCAAGTGAAATGAGTGCCTTGCAGACACAAATCATGACAGAATGCTTGGATGAAGCAGGATTGCCTGCCGGTGTATTTAATATTGTAAACGGATTGGGCGATGTGGTTGGCGCCGAAATCAGCAGCCATCCGGATATAGCCAAAATTTCATTTACCGGTTCCAGCAATGTAGGGAAGATTATTGCCCGCGAAGCTGCGGCTACTCTTAAACGTTATACTCTGGAACTTGGAGGCAAATCGCCAAATATCCTTTTAGAAGATGCCGACTTTACCAAAGCTATTCCAACGGCTATTGCAGCTGCCTTTATGAATAGCGGACAGGCTTGCGTAGCAGGAACCCGACTTTTGATTCCGGAAAGCCGATTGGAAGAAGCCAAAGAATTAATACAAACGATACTTCCTTTATTTCCGGTTGGCAATCCTAAAGAAGAAACCACGGCTGTTGGGCCAATGGTAAGCAAAAAGCAATACGAACGCGTACAAAATTACATCCAATTGGGTATTGACGAAGGCGCTACACTGCTTGCAGGCGGACTTGGGCATCCAGAAGGATTGGAAAACGGAAATTTCGTAAAACCTACCGTTTTCTATAATGTAGATAACAAAATGCGTATCGCACAGGAAGAAATTTTTGGTCCGGTGTTATCCATTATTACCTATAAAGATGAAGCCGAAGCTGTTGAAATTGCCAATGATACCGTTTACGGATTACAGGCTTATGTAAGCTCTGCCGATAACGAAAGAGCGAGACGTGTTGCTTCTCAGATTAATGCCGGACGCGTATTGGTCAACGGATTAAATCACGATCCAGAAGCGCCATTTGGAGGATTTAAACAATCCGGCATAGGAAGAGAATTTGGAATTTATGGTTTGGAAGCTTATTTGGAACCAAAGGCCTTAATAGGATAATTACAATTAATAATGTTTCAGGAATACGGCAAAAAACGGCTGTATTTCTGAAGCTATTTTTTTAACTTTACGCTCATGACAGCAATAAGAGAAGACCTTCCGCAAGTATTATATTCCTGCTACTACCAGCGCAGCAGAGAGGGCGAACATTTTATTCCCGAACATGTTTTTAGCTACCAGATATCGGGTACGATGTCGGCCTGGGATGCTAAAAATGCCTATGAAAGCAAAGAGGGCGATTTCCGTCTTAGCATTCGAAATCGGCTGGCTAAGTTTGCCAAACAGCCGCCGGAAAACGGAGAATTCAAACTTCTTTCCTTATTTCTGGATCGGGATACGCTACGTGAAGTGAGTCGGGAAATCAATTATACAGCTACAAAAACGGCTACGGAAAGGGCAATTCTTCCTATTGCTTCCAATCCGCTTTATGTCAGCTTTATGGAATCCCTGCTCGCCTATCTGCAATTGCCGCAGGAAAACAACAAGGAGCTTTTAAAGTTAAAAACCAAAGAAGCCATATATCTTTTGATTAAGATCAACCCGGAACTGAAGGACATTTTATTTGATTTTAATGAGCCCGGCAAAATAGACCTGGAAGCTTTTATGAACAGAAATTTCCATTTCAACGTGCATCTCAAGCGTTTTGCTTATTTAACAGGACGAAGCCTGGCTACATTCAAACGTGATTTTCAGAAAATATTTCAGGATACGCCAAGCCACTGGCTACAACAACGCCGATTGCAGGAAGCGTATTATCTAATTACTAAAAAGGCCAAGACACCATCTGAAGTTTATATCGATGTGGGTTTTGAAGACCTGTCGCATTTTTCATTTGCGTTTAAGAAAAAGTATGGAGTATCGCCTTCGAAAGTGCAATATTAAAGCTGGATGTTTTAGCCACAAATTAAATAATTACACAGATTTAAGTAGGCTATCCCAAATGAAAAAAGACACAAAAAGCCTGCTTCCAATAACTTTCTATTTTACATGAACTCCATAATCAGCTCCTCAGAGCCCTGCATCTTAGTACCTTAAAAAATACTTCAAACATCTTCTCTTAATCAATAAGATTTAAATTCCAATTCAAAAATACAGGAAAAATAAATTAAAGAAATTAACGAATGTACAAGCGTTTGTTTTTAGTTGAGATTTGTAGAAATTTAAAACATATTCGTTTTTTATCACTACCTATTTTTGAAGATTTTTAACCTAATCCCAACCCTTCTTACGGAAATCCGTAATCTCAATTCAATCACTTATTAATGTAAGAGATTTCTAATTAAATTTTAGCTATTCCTCTCTTATCCCGCATAAAACAAGGATTTAACGTTTAAACAACCTTAAAAAAATTTAAACATATAATAAACTTCTTAACCTTAAGGTCACGCTTTATTAAAATAACATCTCCATACGTAAAAGTTCTTTAACGAAAAGGTAATCTAAAGCTCAAGAGCCTTGGGTATCAATCCTATAACTTTGACTTCTAAACTTTTAACTTTTATTGATGAAAACAATTCTACGAACAAATTACATCAAGTCACTGGGACTAGCGGTACTTGGGTTATTTTTCGGCACTGCATGGGGGCAGGCCACATTGCCAGTAAACAGGACTTCATGGGGATCTGAGCCCGCCGGATGGACAAACAACGGATGCGCACACAGAACTACAAGCTCTGCCTGTTCAAACAACAGTGCAACGACTTTTGATGGGACAGGTGACAACAGGATACTTTTTATTAATGCTGCTCCTGGAACTTTGTCGATGACCTTAAAAAATCAAGGAATGTCAGGGCAATCTTATCTTTTGGTAGAACAGTCTGCTAATGGTACTGATTATACTGAATTAGGAAGATATGGTACAGCTACGGGTGCAACATCAATTACGAATGCCCAATGTTCTGATTTTGACTTGGCTTTGCTTTCTTCTACGCGTTACATCCGATGGAGTTATACCAAAGCTACCGGTAACTGTGATATGGATGATGTTATCGTTACAGCGGCACCGGTCGTTCCTGCGTTTACAGTTAGCTCTACATCTATTTCCAATTTCGGTAATATCAATGTAGGTTCTTCATCTAACAGTTCGTCTGTTAATGTGGCAGGTACTAACCTTACCGGTAATATTACTGCAACAGCTCCTACAAATTTCCAGGTGAGTACAAACAATTCAACATGGTTAAGCTCTGTGAGCTTTACTCCAACATCAGGTACGCTAACCAGCAGACCGCTTTATGTGCGTTTCTCACCTCTAAGTACTGGACCTAAGTCTGGCTCTATTACTTTAGCTACTTCAGGAGCTTCTAACCAGACCATCTCCGTTTCTGGAACAGGAGTTATTACTTCTACTACATGGAACGGTTCAACATGGAGCAACGGAAATCCAACCGCTACAATTGATGCAATTATCAGTGGAAACTATAATACGAATACAGCAGCACCGCAAGGTCCTATTGTATCAAAAAATCTTAGCATTACTTCGGGTACCGTAGTTATCGGTACTAACGGATTGAATGTAAAAGAAACATTGTCAAAAACTGGCGGAACTATCGATGCTACGGCTGGAGACATTACTTTCTCAGGAACTACAGCACAGGCGCTTCCGGCTAACTTTTTTGTAAACAATACTGTAGAGAAATTAATCCTAAGCAATACTGCAGGGTTAACATTAGACGGTACGACCAACCTAACAGGAGTTCTTGATGTAATATCAGGTAATTTAGCTACTAATGGCAACCTAGTATTGAAATCGACAGCTTCAGGTTCTGCACGAATCGCTGCTGTAACTGGTTCAATTACAGGAGAAGTTACCGTAGAACGTTATATTCCTCAGGGAAAACGTGCTTTCCGATTTTTAACACCGGGAGTTACTACCACCAACTTTATCAGCAACAACTGGCAAACCGGAACTCATATTACAGGTTCTGATACAGGTGCAAACGGATTCGACACTACATTGACAGGAAATCCATCTATGTATGTGTATAATAACGACACGCCTTCAGGCAGCGGTTGGAGTGCAATAGCAAATACAAATGCTACTAATTTAATGGCCGGAAACGGTTACAGAATCTTGATCCGCGGTGACCGAAATGTAGACTTAGGACAGACTTCTGCAGCCGACATGAATGCAGCCGTGACCTTATCTGCAAAAGGAACTTTAAAAACGGGTCAGGTTGTATTTGATGCTGTGAGTACTCCAGCTATCAACGCTACTGAAAATACTACAACTAACGGTTATAGCCTTATCGGAAATCCATACGTAAGCCCGGTGAATTGGGATTTAGTAACTAAATTAGGTGTAGAAGATGTATATTATGCATGGGATCCTAATATGGGTACTGCAGCACAAAGAGGTCGTTATGTAGCCTACAGCCAGACTGTGGGAAGCAACAACTTACCTGAATCTGCAGTTAACCAGTATATCCAACCAGGACAGGCGTTTTTCGTAAAAAACTCCATAACAGGAATAGCCGGTGCAGTTACTTTTGAAGAAAACAACAAAGCTTCACAGTCTACAAATGTTTTCAGAACCAACGCTACGGAAGAAAAATCAGTATTCCGTATAGCTGTATATGATGCTAATGAAGCAGAAGCAGGATATCCTATCGACGGTACAATTGCTGTATTTGGAAGCAATTATAATAATGCTATCGGATTAGGTGATGTTGAAAAACTTTATGGTTCAGGCGAACACTTAGCATTTGGACGAAACAACAAAATCCTAGCTATTGATGCTTTGGCTCCTGTTGCAGCTAATGATGAATTGCAAGTAAAAACACTTCAATTCACGGCTGGTAAAAGCTATACTTTCAAAATCAATGCGGCTAACTTCTCAGAAGACATGCAGGCTTATCTTATTGACCAATATGCCAATACAGAAACCCAGTTGAACTTATCTGGAACTAATTCTGTAAATTTTGCAACAACATCAGAAACTAGTTCTTACGGAAACGACCGTTTTCGCGTAGTATTCCGTTCTGCTGCTTTAGGAAATGGAGAATGGAACAGCAGCACTGTAAAAGTATATCCGAATCCAATACAGAACAACCAGTTCAACATTGCATTACCAAACAATGTTACCGGAAAAGTAGCTATCACGTTATTCAACCTTGTTGGACAGGAAATCTACAAGACTAGCGTAGAAAGTTCAAGTATCATAACCGTAAATCCATCATTGCAATTAAGCCAAGGAATCTATATCCTTCAGGTATCTAACGGAACCAGCTCGGTAAAACAAAAAATTGCAGTAAAATAAATCCCTATCAAGATGAAAAACTTCAAAACTTTACTTATAATCCTGATGCTGTCGGCTGGAGTTCAAACCATGAATGCCCAGGAAGATTTCGACGACGATACGCAAGACGTTCCTTCAGCACCAATCAATGACTATATTGTTCCGATGCTTTTGGCTGGAGTCTATTTAGGCTACAAATTGCTAAAAAGCAGAACTAAGGAAGCATAAATTCTTTTAAAGAATACTGATAAAAACGGCTGTAGAAATTACAGCCGTTTTTTTATTTAAAAGTGGCTAAGGTACTAAGGTTCTGAGGCGCTAAGGTGCTGAGGTTAATAGACTTCTAAATTCGTGTAATTATTCTAATCTGGAGCTAAAATCAAAAATCCAAGATCTTCAGGCTCCTGACAACCAATTAAATTTTAATTGATATAGGTAACATAATCATAATTTTGATTTTACAGTAATAAAACACCTAGATAAAGTCCAACGGGAATATATTGATAATCTTTGTATGTATCTGTAAATGAACAAATAAAAACAGATTCCTCAAAATTACAGCCCTATGAATACAACTTTACACAAAAAATTCATTCTCCCATTTCTTTTTATTCTTTTCCTACTTTATCCCACTACTGATTATGCTCAGATTCTAGCTTGGGATGCCAATAATACTGGCGGCGGTTTTGGTGTCAGCCCCTGGACACCTTCAACACGAAATGCCAACTTGCAAACCTCTGGGCTTATCCGAGGTTCGAGTATTGCCACAAGCGGTACACCGGCAGGAAACTGCTGGGGAGGTTCCGGAGGATGGTCAACAGGCCAATCCGACTCCAACAGCTTTTATTTTACTTTCCAGGCAGCTGTCGGATACAAGGTCAGCCTTAGCTCTATTTCAACCGCAACCCGAAGATCCAATTCGGGCCCAACCGGATGCGTTGTTTATTATTCTATAAATGGAGGACCTTTTACAAGCGTGGCCTCATGGACAACCTCATCTACGAGCGGTACTACCGGAACACCTAACTCGGTTTCTCTATCAGGAATCAGCGCTTTGCAGAATATTGCGGCAGGTGTCGTTGTTAAATTCAGGATTATTCCGCAAGGTTCTACAGGAAATTATTACATCACCGGTGGAACAAACTCTTTAAAGATAGATGGTAGCGTTGTTGCTGCGGTGAATCCTCTGATAACTCCTTCTACCACTTCACTGGTTTCTTTTGGTGATGTTATGGTAGGGAACAACTCAGCGGCAACAAGCTTTACATTTAATGGTGTCGGACTTACTGATGACGTAAGCATTTTGGCTCCGGCAGGATTTGAGATCAGCACGGATGGTATCAACTGGTATCCCGGCACTGACATCAGCCCGGTTGGAGGCACATTAAATGACATACAGGTATGGGTTCGTTTCAGCCCTACATCCGTAGGAACAGCTTCGGGAAATATCGTATTCACATCACCAGGAGCTACAGACAAATTGGTTTCGGTTACCGGAAACGGTATTCCGGTTGTAAGTTCTATTGTTGTTGACGACGAACCTTACGGCCCTTACTGCAACGGAATCGATAATACCTTTGATTTAGATTTTACACCGACAGGTACTTTCAACAGCGCTAATTTTTATGCTCAGCTTTCTAATGCTGACGGAAGTTTCCCTACAACACTAACCAATATCGTTGGAGTATCTGCTACCAGTCCTATAACTGTGATAATTCCTGCAGATATAACACCAAGCACCAATTACAGAGTAAGAGTTTATAATGAAGATCCGTTAACTTTCAGCGACAACGACAACGGACATAATATTATAATTACAGGAGCAGCAACACTTTCGGGAGTTACACAATCCAATATTATGTGCAACGGAGGTACAACTACTATCAACCTAACCGGTCTTATTCCTGAATCAACCTCTTCTATCAGCTACACTATTAATAATAGCACTGCGCAAAACGTCGCAGGTATTGTTGCAGACATTAACGGTAATGCCAGCTTTACGACAAGCCTTCCTTACAGTAACAACGGACAATCTTTAGTTGTAACAACTATTGAGAGAACTGATGTTGCTTCCTGTCCAAACACACTTGCTGCAAACAATTCTGTTACATTATCAGTACATCCTTCCCCTACTGTAACTGCTGCATCTACAACTGCCTTATGCGGAACGGATGGCAACGCTGTTATCAGCCTGACCGGGTTAATTGCAAGCAGTACTTCAGATATTACGTATACTATAGCAGGCGAAACAGCAGTAGTTGTTACTGGAATCATAGCTAATGCTTCTGGAGAAGCCAGTTTTGAAGTACCGGTATTGTCAACAGATAATGGTCTGGCATTAGAAATTATTTCTATTACCAGAACCGACCTTACTCCAAATTGCGAAAGCACACTTACAGGCATAAGCACACTTTTGATTATCAATTCTAGGCCAACAGCAGTAATAAGTGGAGATCAATCCATCTGCCTGGGTTCGACTTCATCTGACCTGAGTATTGCCTTGACAGGAACAGCTCCGTGGACAATTACATATACCGATGGAACTTCAACCTTTCCTGTTACCAATATCCAGGCCTCGCCTTATGTTTTTACAGTTACACCTACTGAGACAAAAACGTTTACAGTAACTGCTGTAGAGGATGCTAATTGTATCGCTCAAACTGCTGACATGAGCGGAAGTGCTACTGTTACTGTAGTAGAAGCCAGCAATGGCGGAACAATAACAGGAAATGCAACTGTATGTTTCGAGGCAAACAACGGAACACTTACTCTGGAAAATCATACAGGAAGTATTCTGAAATGGCAATCTTCGAATGTTGCAGACTTTAGCGGTACAGTTACTGATATCCAAAATACTTCTACTACACTGGATTACACCAATCTTTCAGAAACTACTTATTATCGTGCGATTGTACAAAATGCACCTTGTGCAGAAGCTAATTCAGCTATAGCAACAATTACGGTTAATCAAACTGAAGCTCCAACAACAACGGCTCAGACATTTTGTAATACTGCGACTGTAAGCGAATTGCTACCAAACACTGCCGAAATAAAATGGTACGATGCTCCAACCGGAGGAACTGCCCTACTATCAACAGAAGCATTGGCAAGCGGTGATTATTATGCGACTATGACAATAGACGGATGTGAAAGTGCCAGAACATTAACTTCTGTTATCTTAAATACGGTTACGGCTCCAACAACAACAGCTCAGACTTTCTGCAACGCTGCAACTGTAAGCGAACTGATGCCAAACACAACAGGAATCCAATGGTATGATGCTCCAACCGGAGGTACACCATTATCATCAACTCAGGCATTGGCAAGCGGTGATTATTACGCGACTATGACAATAGACGGATGTGAAAGTGCCAGAACACTAACGTCTGTTATCTTAAATACGGTTACGGCTCCAACAACAACAGCTCAGACTTTCTGCAACGCTGCAACTGTAAGCGAATTGTTGCCAAGCACAACAGGAATCCAATGGTATGACACTCCAACCGGAGGTACGCCATTAACATCAACTCAGGCATTGGCAAGCGGTGATTATTATGCGACTATGACAGTAGACGGATGTGAAAGTGCCAGAACACTAACTTCTGTTATCTTAAATACGGTTACGGCTCCAACAACAACAGCTCAGACTTTCTGCAACGCTGCAACTGTAAGCGAACTGATGCCAAACACAACAGGAATCCAATGGTATGATGCTCCAACCGGAGGTACGCCATTATCATCAACTCAGGCATTGGCAAGCGGTGATTATTATGCGACTATGACAGTAGACGGATGTGAAAGTGCCAGAACACTAACGTCTGTTATCTTAAATACGGTTACGGCTCCAACAACAACAGCTCAGACTTTCTGCAACGCTGCAACTGTAAGCGAATTGTTGCCAAACACAACAGGAATCCAATGGTATGATGCTCCAACCGGAAGTACGCCATTATCATCAACTCAGGCATTGGCAAGCGGTGATTATTATGCGACTATGACAATAGACGGATGTGAAAGCGCCAGAATATTAACGTCTGTAACTTTAAATTCTGTTTCCCAACCAAACGGTGATGAAAATCAGGATTTCACAGAAGGCGAAACATTAGCTGTTTTGGAAGTTACAGGAACAAATCTGGTATGGTATGCTACTGAAGCAGCAGCCGAAGCTGGAACACCAACATTAGATTTGAGCGAACTGCTTGTTGACGGTGCAACCTACTATGCTGTACAAACAATCAATGGATGCAGCAGCAGCCCATTGGCAGTAACTGTTTCAATGATGTTGAGCAATCCTGAATTTGATCTTAAGAACCTTAAGGCTTATCCGAATCCTGTGACCGATATGTTATCTATTTCTTATTCAGAAAACATAATCTCTGTTGAAGTTTTCAACCTGATAGGGCAAAAGATAATGGACAAAGCAACTAATAGCACTCAGGTAACCATCAACTTATCTGATGTAGAAACAGGAGCCTACCTTGTTAGAGTTTCTTCTGGAAAAGCACAGAAAACTTTTAGAGTATTAAAGAAATAAGAGAAAACAATTTCTTAAAAAAAGCCTGCTGATACAGTGGGCTTTTTTCATATAGTTAACAAAAAGGTAACACAAACTTAACATTAGAGGGTAGTTACATAACATTTTCATAAAATTAACAAAGGCTTCAGTTAATCTCTTAATCCTAGATTGCGCCGGTTTTAAACTGACTCAAATGAAATTACAAAAGTTCAAACATTTTCTGGCTATAATTGTTCTAGCTCTTATGTCTTACCAAGACGCATTTTCTCAATGTTTTCAAATCGAAAGTATCTTAGTCGATGCTTGTGGTGTACAGGAAGGATTGAATGAAATGGTACGCTTTAAGGTGGGTAACACCGCTATAAACACAAGCAATATGAGCGTGTCATGGCCAAACAATCCATGGCAGGGACTTGTACGAAACTCTGTCACTGCTGCAAAAGTAGCTACTCTAAATGCTGATATTCTTGATGCTGGCGGATGTGGCCAATTAATTGAACCTACAGGAGGCGTTCTACCAGCCAATGCCAGCGTGATTTTAGTCACCAGCCACAATTTTGATACAGCCCTGAATTCATTTGGAGCTTTAACCGATAACGTTTATATCATTTTCCAAAATAACCCGAGTACAGCGTCAGGGCATTTTGCTAATTACGGAACCGGAATCAGAACACTGACTATTTCTTTTGGTTCCTGTTCAGATACAGTTTCCTATGATCGTGCATTGCTAATTGACACCAACGGTAATCCCGCTGCTGCCGATGGCGCAATAGTACAATATACACCAGCAGGAGCAGCAACATATATCAACAATGGCTGTTCTGCGCCTGTTCCTCCATTTACAGTTGATGCCGGGCCTGCTACTATGTCATCTTGTGCAGGAGTCACAATCTCTTTGAACGGAACTGCGCAAGGCTATCAATCGGTAAGATGGTCAGCCCCAAGCGGTACTTTTACAACACCTAACAGTCTGGCGACTACTTATACTTCAACCGCCTCACCAGGAAGTGTTGTTACTATTACCTTGACAGCTATAAACAGTTGTGGACTTGAAATCACAGATACAATCAATCTTACAATAACTAATAGCACTACACCTAATTTCCCTACTGCGCTTTCAATATGTACCGGAAGTACAGCACCTGTATTAAACACTACATCGCCAAATGGAATTCCCGGAACTTGGAGTCCGGCTGTGGTTAGCAATACAACAAGTGGAAATTACGTATTTACGCCAAATGCGGGACAATGTGCCTCTAGTGTGACCTTAAGCGTGACTGTATCTAACAGCATTACGCCTAACTTCCCTACTACACTTTCAATCTGTACCGGAAGCACAGCACCAGTATTAAACGCTACTTCACCAAACGGAATCACAGGAACCTGGAGTCCGGCAGTCGTTAGCAACACTGCAAGTGGAAATTATGTGTTTACTCCGAATGCAGGACAATGTGCCTCAAATGTAACCTTAAGCGTGACAGTATCTAACAGCATTACGCCTAATTTTCCGACGACACTTTCATTATGTACCGGAAGTACGGCACCTGTATTGAATAACACTTCGCCAAACGGAATTACAGGAACGTGGAGTCCGGCTGTGATTAGCAATACTGCTAGCGGAAGCTATGTATTTACACCAAATGCGGGACAATGTGCCTCAAATGTAACCTTAAGTGTGACTGTGTCTAACAATATCACGCCAAACTTCCCTACTGCTCTTTCAATATGTACCGGAAGTACGGCACCTGTATTGAATACTACATCGCCAAATGGAATCACTGGAACGTGGAGTCCGGCGGTTGTTAGCAATACTGCAAGCGGAAGTTATGTATTTACACCAAATGCGGGACAATGTGCCTCAAATGTAACCTTGAACGTGACTGTGTCTAACAATATCACGCCAAACTTCCCTACTGCTCTTTCACTATGTTCAGGAAGCACAGCTCCAACATTGAACACAACCTCGCCTAACGGCATCACAGGAACGTGGAGTCCGGCGGTTGTTAGCAATACTGCAAGCGGAAGCTATGTGTTTACTCCAAATGCGGGACAATGTGCCTCAAATGTAACCTTGAACGTGACCGTAACAAACAGCATCACGCCAAACTTCCCTACTGCACTCTCATTATGTACCGGAAGTACCGCACCTGTATTAAACACAACTTCACCAAACGGAGTTACGGGAACATGGAACCCGGCTGTTGTTAGCAATACAACTAGCGGAAGCTATGTGTTTACTCCAAATGCAGGACAATGTGCATCAAATGTTACTTTGAACGTAACCGTATCAAGCAGCATCACGCCAAGTTTCCCTACTGCGCTTTCAATATGTACCGGAAGTACGGCACCTGTATTGAACACAACATCGCCAAATGGAATCACTGGAACTTGGAGTCCGGCAGTTGTTAGCAATACTGTAAGCGGAAGCTACGTATTTACTCCAAATGCAGGACAATGTGCTGTAAATATAACCTTAAACGTAACCGTGTCTAGCAGCATTACGCCAAACTTCCCTACTGCACTTACATTATGCTCAGGAAGCACGGCGCCTGTATTGAATACTACTTCACCAAACGGAATTACCGGAACATGGAGTCCGGCGGTTGTTAGCAATACCACAAGTGGAAACTATGTCTTCACTCCTAATGCAGGACAGTGTGGTACAAGCACAACTTTAAATGTAACTATTACCAATAGCATCATTCCAAATTTTGCAACAGAATTGTCACTATGTAATGGAGATGGCGTACCCGCTTTGGCTACAACATCACCAAACGGAATCACAGGAACATGGAATCCATCTACTATCAACAATACAACAAGCGGAAGTTATGTGTTTACACCAAACGCAGGACAATGTGCTGCTAATGTAACATTGAATGTAACGATAGGACAAATTGATTTTAAAGTTGAAAACGGATGTGAAGGCGGAAATTATATGCTGACAGTTGCTCCTCTATCTGGTTTTGAAATAAATGATGCCAATTATGAATGGAAAAACAACCTGGGCATCAGAGTGGGAACCGATTCATATTTGAACGTAACGGAACTATTGAATTCTACTCCTGTTCAGGAAGAATTCCCAATAACGTATACCGTAGAGGTTACCACAGCACAAGGCTGTACTTTAACACGAGATGAAACTGTTTACGGTATTTTCTGCAGCATTCCAAAAGGAATATCTCCTAACAACGACGGTAAGAATGACGAATTCGACCTTAGCGGATTAGGTGTAAAAGAACTTACTATTTTCAACCGATATGGTGTAAAAGTATACGGATACAAGAATTATACAAATCAATGGAAAGGACAATCTGATAACGGAAAAGAACTGCCGGATGCAACATATTATTATGCCATCACCAAAAGTGACGGGCAAACAGTAACCGGATGGGTTTACGTCAACAGACAACGATAAAAAACAATAAAGTAACTGTTTATTAAACATTTAATAAAGAAAACCGATCCTTCTAAAGTAGAATAAACATTACTTTTCGTAGGTTTTGAAATAATGCTAATCTCCCATACTATGTCAAGAAACCTTAGCAATTCTGTCAAAAAAAATACGCTTATTTTTTTGGTCTTATTTTTTTTGATGACCGTATCCAGTACTACGGCTCAGATTTATTATCATAATTTTGGAACAACCACTATTTCGGCACATCCTTATACGGTAGCTCCAACGACTTTAAATACGAATCTGTCCGGTTCATCATGGAGCAACAGCCTTAATACGTGGACAAGTACAGCCGGAGCTACAGGAGAAGCTATCCGTCTTACTACGTCAACAAATGCTACAATTACCTTGACATTTAACGTTGCTGCCAATTATCAGGTAAACGTTACTTCATTTGATTTTTGGAGACAGAGGAGTAATTTTGGGCCTCAAAACTGGTCAATGACCATTAACGGTATCAATGTTGGAAGCGGTACTGTTGATGCTACTGGCGGCGCTATAGGAACCACCAATGTTGCCAATACGGTTTCCGGACTTACCGGAACTGTTACTGTTGTGATTTCGCTTACCGGATCTACTGGAAATGGTACATTACGTCTGGATGATTTTACATTAAACGGAAGCGTGACTTCCAATTGTGTCGCACCATCGATTACTTCTTTTACGCCTACTTCAGGACCTCAAAATACATTGGTTACCATAAACGGTAGCGGCTTTACGAATGGTAGCGGAACTTCTGCCGTAAAATTCAATGGCATTCCATCCACCAGCTTTACTGTAGTTTCTAATACGGTTATCAAAGCTTATGTACCGGCTGGGAACGCTTCCGCAGGACCTATCAGCATTACTACAAACGGATGTGAAGGATTTTCAGCAGGCAATTTTACTAAAATTTCGACAACAAGTGTCGGTAATTATTCTAGCGATATCTATATTTCCGAACTTTATGATGCACAGGCAGGCGATGGTGGGATTATAGAAATATATAATGGAACGGCATCTACTGTCAATCTTGCCGGATACACCATAAGAAGATATGGAGATATTGGCGGCACCACTTTTTATACAATCGTATTGAGCGGTTCCATACCTCCGGGAGGAATTTTTTTAATAGGAATTGGAACAGGTACCATTCCTTGCGGTATTACTTCAAACCAAACCTATCCTACCGGATTTAATGCCAATGATGAATTTCAATTGCTTAAAAACGGAGTTCTTATCGATAATGTCCATGCTCCCAACAATGTAGGTTATTCTGTTATCAGAAATCCAAATGCTGTAGCCCCAAAACCTGTTTTTAATGGTAGCGATTGGAATACTCTAACAACTGAAAGTTGTGCCAATATTGGAATCCATAATGTAACTAATCCTGTTCCGCCAACCTTATCAAACCCAACCAGCAGGGTTATTTGTGAGAATAATACGGTTACTTATACGGCTTCTCTTGCAAACAGTACAGGCTTTACTTTCCAATGGAAAAGACTCGACACAGCTGGAAACTGGATTAACATTACCAATACAGCCCCATTTTCAGGAGCAAATACAAATACGCTTACTATCACTCCTGCACCTTTGACGCTCGATGACAGCCAATATTATTGCCAGGTTACTTCTACCCAGCATACTTTGATAAGTAATGCTGCCCAGTTGAAAGTAAATCCATCAACAATTCCTGATTTCCCAACTTCACTTGCATACTGTACGGGCGCAACTATACCAGCTTTAAGCACTACTTCGCCTAACGGAGTTACTGGTACTTGGAGTCCTGCAACCATTAGCAATACCACTAGTGGAAGCTACGTATTTACACCAACTGCAGGACTATGTTCTCCTAGTGTTACATTAAACGTTACTATTTCCAGCAGTATTACTCCGGATTTTGCAACAGCCCTCACTTTGTGCTCAGGAGCTACTGCACCTGTCCTGAATATCGCATCGCCTAATGGAATCACAGGAACCTGGAGTCCTGCAACTGTAAGTAACATGACGAGCGGAAGCTATGTGTTTACGCCAAATGCCGGACAATGTGCTACCAACGTAACATTCAACGTGACAGTTACAAATACAATCTCACCGGATTTCCCTACTACACTGACACTTTGTAATGGAGCTACAGTTCCTACATTGAATACGACTTCACCTAACGGAATTGCAGGAACATGGAGTCCAGCAACCATAAGCAATACAACCAGCGGAAGCTATGTGTTTACACCAAACGCAGGACAATGTGCCGTAACAACTACATTAAACGTAACCGTTAATAACAATATCACGCCAGATTTTCCTACCGCATTGGCATTCTGTAACGGAGCTACAATTCCTGCATTGCAGGCAACGTCGCCTAACGGTATCTCAGGAACATGGAGTCCTGCAACCATAAGCAATACTGCCAGCGGAAGCTATGTGTTTACGCCTAATGCCGGACAGTGCGCTACTACAGCTACCTTGAATGTTACTATCGACACCAACCTAACACCGGATTTCCCTACTGCATTGGCATTCTGCAACGGAGCTACAGTTCCTGTCTTACAGGCAACTTCTCCTAACGGAATTACTGGAACCTGGAGCCCTGCAACCATAAGCAATACGGCCAGCGGAAGCTATGTGTTTACTCCTAACGCGGGACAGTGTGCTACAAATGTTACGCTAAACGTAACTATCAATAACAATATCACGCCGGACTTCCCTACTACATTGGCATTCTGTAACGGAGCTATGGTTCCTGCATTGCAGGCAACTTCGCCAAACGGAATCACAGGAACATGGAGTCCTGCAACCATAAGCAATACGGCCAGCGGAAGCTATGTGTTTACTCCTACTGCGGGACAATGTGCCACTACAGCTACGTTGAACGTGACTATCAATAACAACATCACGCCAGATTTCCCTACAGCGTTGAACTACTGCAACGGAGCTACAATTCCCGCATTGCAGGCAACGTCGCCTAACGGAATTACAGGAACGTGGAGTCCTGCAACCATAAGCAATACGGCGAGCGGAAGCTATGTGTTTACACCAAACGCGGGACAGTGTGCTACAACAGCTACCTTAAACGTAACCATTAATAACAACATCACGCCGGACTTCCCTACAACATTGAACTACTGTAGCGGAGCGACTATTCCGGCTTTACAGGCAACTTCTCCAAACGGAATTACAGGAACATGGAGTCCTGCAACCATTAGCAACACGGCCAGCGGAAGCTATGTGTTTACACCAAATGCAGGGCAGTGTGCTACCACGGCTACCTTAAACGTAACCATTAATAACAA
This sequence comes from Flavobacterium sp. 28YEA47A, assembly GCF_041262125.1. Lineage (NCBI taxonomy): Bacteria > Pseudomonadati > Bacteroidota > Flavobacteriia > Flavobacteriales > Flavobacteriaceae > Flavobacterium > Flavobacterium sp. 28YEA47A. Next base: position 9,299 of record NZ_JBGCCI010000006.1, on the reverse strand, counting down.
TATCACGCCGGATTTCCCTACTGTATTGGCATTCTGTAACGGAGCTACAGTTCCGGCTTTACAGGCAACTTCGCCAAACGGAATCACAGGAACATGGAGTCCTGCAACCATAAGCAATACGGCCAGCGGAAGCTATGTATTTACTCCAAATGCAGGACAGTGTGCTACAACGGCTACCTTAAACGTAACCATCAATAACAATATCACGCCAGATTTCCCTACTGCATTGGCATTCTGCAACGGAGCTACAATTCCGGCTTTACAGGCAACTTCGCCAAACGGAATTACAGGAACATGGAGTCCCGCAACCATAAGCAATACTGCCAGCGGAAGCTATGTATTTACTCCAAACGCAGGACAATGCGCCGTGACGACTACCTTAAACGTAACTATCAATAACAATATTACGCCGGATTTCCCTACTGCATTGGCATTCTGTAGCGGAGCGACTATCCCGGCATTACAGGCAACTTCTCCAAATGGAATTACAGGAACTTGGAGTCCAGCAACCATAAGCAATACTGCCAGCGGAAGCTATGTGTTTACGCCAAACGCGGGGCAGTGTGCTACAACAGCCACATTGAACGTGACTATCAATAACAACATCACGCCAGATTTCCCTACTACATTGGCATTCTGCAACGGGGCTACGGTTCCTGCATTACAGGCAACTTCTCCAAATGGAATTACAGGAACATGGAGTCCAGCAACCATTAGCAACACGGCCAGCGGAAGCTATGTGTTCACGCCAAATGCGGGACAATGCGCCGTGACGACTACCCTGAACGTAACCATCAATAACAATATTACGCCGGATTTCCCTACTGCATTGACATTCTGTAACGGAGCTACGGTTCCTGCTTTACAGGCAACTTCGCCTAATGGAATTACAGGAACATGGAGTCCTGCAACCATAAGCAATACTGCCAGCGGAAGCTACGTGTTTACGCCAAACGCAGGACAATGCGCCGTGACGACTACCCTGAACGTAACCATCAATAATATTATCACGCCAGACTTCCCTACAGCGTTGAACTACTGTAGCGGAGCGACTATCCCCGCTTTACAGGCAACTTCGCCTAATGGAATTACAGGAACATGGAGTCCAGCAACCATTAGCAACACGGCCAGCGGAAGCTACGTGTTTACGCCAAATGCGGGACAATGTGGTACAACAGCTACCTTAAACGTAACTATCAATAACAACATTACGCCAGACTTCCCTACTGCATTGGCATTCTGCAACGGAGCTACGGTTCCTGCATTGCAGGCAACTTCACCTAACGGAATCACGGGAACATGGAATCCAGCAACCATAAGTAATACAACCAGCAGAAGCTACGTATTTACTCCAAACGCGGGACAATGTGCTACAACAGCTACGTTAAACGTAACCATCAATAACAATATCACACCTAACTTCCCTACTGCATTGGCATTCTGTAACGGAGCCACAGTTCCTGCATTGCAGGCAACTTCTCCTAATGGAATCACAGGAACATGGAGTCCTGCAACCATTAGTAACACGGCTAGCGGAAGCTATGTATTTACTCCAAATGCAGGACAATGTGCCACAACGGCCACCCTGAACGTGACTATCAATAACGTTATCACGCCTAACTTTCCTACAGCGTTGAACTACTGTAGCGGAGCGACTATTCCGGCATTACAGGCAACTTCGCCAAACGGAATTACAGGAACATGGAGTCCTGCAACCATTAGCAGTACGGCTAGCGGAAGCTATGTGTTTACGCCTAATGCCGGACAGTGTGCTACAACAGCTACATTGAATGTGACTATCAATAACAATATCACGCCAGACTTCCCTACAACCCTGACTTTCTGTAACGGAGAAACAGTTCCTGCATTACAGGCAACTTCACCTAACGGAATCACCGGAACATGGAGTCCTGCGACAATAAGCAATACGGCTAGCGGAAATTATGTATTTACTCCAAGCGCAGGTCAATGTGCGACTACTATGACGTTGAGAGTGACTATTACACCTCGAATCGTGCCGAGCTTCCAAACAGCAATGACAATCTGTAATGGAAGTACAGCTCCTGTATTAAATACAACTTCTCCTAACGGAATCACGGGTACATGGAGTCCTGCCACGATAAGTAATACAACAAGCGGAAATTATGTATTTACACCAAATACAGGACAATGCGCTGCAACGGTTACTTTAACTGTAACAGTTACCAATATTATTTTACCGGACTTCCCTACCGCACTAACTTTCTGTAACGGTGATACGGTACCGGCACTTCAAAGGACATCGCCTAATGGAATTAGCGGAACCTGGAGTCCTGCCACTATAAGCAACACGGCAAGCGGAAGCTATGTATTTACGCCTAACGCAGGCCAGTGTGCTACAAATATGACTCTTACAGTTACTATCAACAGTTTTGTCTTACCTGCTATAACCGGCCCAGGTTCAGTGTGTATTTCAAACAGCATACAACTCACTCATTCTACTCCTGGCGGAACTTGGTCAAGTAACAACACTAATATAGCAACAGTTGATGCAGCCGGAAATGTTACCGGAATTAGTGCAGGATCAGTAATGATTATATATACTGCGAACAATGGTACCTGTACCGCATCAGTCAGAAAGCCTATAACGGTAACTTCGCCGCCAAAGCCAGTTCTTAAGGATGGTTTTATCTGTCTTGACAATCAAACAGGCGCTTTTATTTCGACTGTTAATCTGTATTGCCAGATTCCAAATGCGAACCATAGTTTTGTGTGGACACGAAACAATGCCGTTCTTCCTACTACAACCAATACACATGTTGCGACCGAACCTGGAACTTATGAGGTAGTCGTTACTAATTTGGTTACCGGATGTACGGCAACAGCAACAGCAACTGTAGGCACTTCGTCTATTGCCATTGCAGAAGCAACTGTGGGAAGAGATTTTAACAAAAACCAGATTATTACGATTAACGTTACTGGCGGTTCAGGACAATATGAATTCCAACTGAATGGTGGTGCGCCACAGACAAGCAATCAGTTTACGAATATTTACGAAGGCGAATATGAAATTACCGTAAGAGATACACAAGGATGTGGATTCATTACTCTCACTGTATATGCTTTGAATTATCCTTATTATTTCACGCCTAATGCGGATGGCTATAATGACACCTGGAACATTGACGGGCTTTCTAACCAGCCAGAAGCTACCATCTATATTTTTGACCGCTACGGAAAACTAATCAAGCAAATTTTCCCTTCATCTGCGGGATGGGATGGTACTTATAACGGACATCCTCTACCTGCAACAGATTATTGGTTCAAATTGCTTTATAAGAGCCGTGATGGTGTTAATAAAGAATTTAAGGCACATTTTGCCCTGAAAAGATAATGCTCTAATTTATTGTTCGTTTTAAATACCACAGCATGAATTTCATCAAACCAAAAAGGTACGAAGATGTCGTATACAATATGGATCAGGTATACAAAATCGAAAAGCTAATTGACGAATATGAATTTCATTTTAACAATGGAAGAGTTATTAATGTGAAAGCATCACTTGTGAGCAACAAAATCAAAAAACTATTCGATACGAAGTATAAAAAGAAAAATCTTACAGAATCTAAGAAAACGTCTAAATAATTCCCATAACTTGAATGAAATCAGTCTAAATAAGGCTTTTTTTTAACCTATTTTAAGTCCTTTAATTTGATAAAGAACAAATTTTAAAGTAAGTTTGTAGAACCCTAATCTATTACTTAAAATTACAAAAAATCCCTTTTACCACGAGGGTGAACGTTATGGAATATAATAAGACACATGCTCTGGACAACGGCGTTTCAGTAGTACAAAGCATCATGCGCAAATTTAAGGTGTATGCCGACCGATATTATAAGTACTCTTTTCCAGAGGAACCTTTTTTTAAAGAGATTGCTGAAAAGTGCATTAGTGATGCTTTCGGAGCCAATCATAAAGAATCTTTCACTAAAGCAAAAATCAGAGAACTTTGGGGTTATGTCAAAAAACAGGCTCTGAATTATATTCTCAATATTGAAGCGGAATTGGATAAGGAATTTCCAAATCACGGACAACTTAGTTTTTATGCTTTTAAGCTAAACTGCAAAACCGAGAACCTAAAGGAAATGGTTACTGCTTTTAAGTCACAGTTTACTGACGCTGAAGATTTTATTTCCCGGTAATACAATCCGGATTTATTACTATAGAGCTCCTAAAGGGAGCTTTTTTATTGACCGGAAACTTTATATCAGGACAAATTTCATGAATCATTACTTTTTTCTTTGCGGCTCTGCGCCTTTGCGAGCAACTATTCCACACAAAGGCGCAGAGCCGCAAAGCAATAAAAATATAAACCTATTGGAGTTTGTTTTTAATGTTTTTAATATAAGACTTCAGATAATCAATTATTCTAAATAAAAAAACCGTGCTGTAAAAAGCACGGTTTTCAATTTTAAAACTATCTAAACATTACATGGCTGTGATGATAAATTCGCTTCTTCTGTTCTGCTGGTGTTCCTTTTCAGTACATTCAACACCATCAGCACATTTATTAACTAACTGGGTTTCGCCATAGCCCCTACCTGTGATTCTTTCTTTTGCAATTCCATCCTGAACCATCCAGTCAATGGTAGATTTTGCTCTGCGGTCAGAAAGTTTCTGGTTATATTTATGCGTCTGGCGGCTGTCCGTATGCGAACGAACATCTACTTTCATATTCGGATATTGTTTCATCACATCAACGATTTTAGCTAAATCAATGGCTGCATCCGGACGGATATTCCATTTATCTAAATCGAAGTAGATAATCTTGATACCAAATGTTTTCGCCAAATCGGTTCCAACCGTAATCTGCTTAACTGGTTTATCCAATTCGATAGAAAGGTCTGTTTCTCCAGATTCTTTCGGGATAATGGCTTTTAGTTCGTTTGGCGTATAGTCTTTGCTTTCCGCCTTAACATAATAAGCATTACCACATTCTACATCAAAACTGTATTTTCCTTCGTGATCAGCATAAATGGTCTTGATTACCTTAAACGAGGCATCTGACAGCGTTACTCTTGCATTGGCAATAGGAAGTCCGGTTTCTTTATCCGTAATAACTCCTGATAACAATTGCTCACATTTCAACTGTCTTGTTTCTTGAAATTTATAAATATCATCATAACCCTTACCGCCATCTCTGTTCGAAGAGAAAAATCCAAATCGGGTTTTGGTATCGATTATAAAAGCAAAGTCATCTTTTGGCCCGTTAACCGGAGCTCCTACGTTTTTGATTTCGCCAAAACTTCCATCTTTGTTAATCTGAGTTACAAAAACATCCAGACCTCCTAATCCAAGTTGTCCGTCAGAAGCGAAATACAATTCGTTTTCGTCTGTAACATAAGGAAAAGTTTCGCGGCCTTCCGTATTGACTTGCTTACCCAGATTTTCCGGAGTTCCAAAACTGCCATCAGCGTTAATTGCCACCTTAAACAAATCCGATTGCCCTAAAGTTCCCGGCATATCTGACGCAAAATACAAGGTTTTTTCGTCTGGACTCAAGGCAGGGTGCGCGGTACTATAATTGTCACTCGTGAAAGGTAATTCCGTTACGTTTACCCATTTTCCTTTTTCAAGGGTAGCTTTGTAGATTTTCAATAACGTCGCTTTGTCGCTGTTCTTTCCTCTTTTCCCTTTGTTATAGTTATTTCTGGTAAAGTACACTGTTTTTCCATCTTTGGTAAAAACCGGAGTAGCCTCATTAAACTTTGTATTCAGGGAAGTGTTGAATTGTTCCGGCTCCAACATAGAACCATCTGAACTGATTTCAGAAGCATACAACTTTGTAAACGACTGGTTCGTCCACTGGTGCTTTCTATTGAAAATACCACCCGTATCTCTGGCTGAAGCAAAAACAAGCTTGTTTCCGAAAAAAGCAGTTCCGTAATCGGAATATTCTGAGTTGATACCAATGTTTTCTACTTTGTATCTGCCCGAATTCGCTTTTATTTCTTCAAGATAGTCCTTGTGTTTAGTGTATAGCTGCGCTCTCAAATCGGCCGCATTCTTTTGGTTGAACTGCGCCAGCATTTCGTTAGCCTTTTCATAATCGCCTACCGATTTCAGGGTTTGCGAATAGCGATAATAGTATTCGGCATCAATCGGTTGGTTCATTGCAAAAAGTTCAGCATACCATTTGTTAGCTTTGTCTAGTTCTGCATTGAAATAGTAAGCATTTCCCAGTTTTTGGAACAGGTCTACTGATTTGTATCCTTTTTCTGCTACTCTTTCATACGTCTTGATTGCATCGACATAGGCATATTTTTCATATTGCTTGTCGGCAGCCGCGAGCCTGGCTTCTTGTGCCTGGGCAGTCAATAAAGAAAAGACTGCCAAGACTGTATATAATTGTTTTTTCATAGTTGCTGCTTTTAGAAGAATCTTGGAGAGGTTACTTTGTTGAATTTGCTAAATAATTCGAAACGAAGGAAAACCTCATGCGAACCTGAATTGTAGTTTGCCAACTTTGTCGTTTCCATATCGTATCCGTAGCCTACAAATAGTCCCTCTGTTATCTGAAATCCTGCCATAGCACTCACAGCTGCATCCCATCTCCAGGCAACTCCAAGCGTCAGCTTGTCATTGAAAAGAAAGTTTCCTGAGACATCAGCCTGAAGCGGTGCTCCTTTTACGGCTTTCATCAAAAAGGCCGGCTTGAATTTGATGCTTTGGCTCAAATCGAAAACATAACCTCCAATCAGATAAAAATTCATTCTTTCCTGATTTACAGATACTGAATTGTCATCGTATCTGTGTGTTTCAAAAAAGTTCGGTACCGATAGTCCCAAATACATTTTATCGGAATGAAAATAAACTCCTGCTCCCATGTTTGGCGTAAAGTTATTATTCAGATTCATTAATCGTGGATCTCCTTGATCAGCCGGATTCAGCTTATTAACATCTAAATTGAACATATTTGCCGTTGCCTTAATTCCGAAAGACAACTTAAATGTTTCTGACGTCTTAACAGTATAAGAGATGTCTGCAGAAATTGCATTTTCATCTGTAGGCCCTATCCTGTCGTTCACAAACGACAATCCCATTCCAAGATTAGTACCGCTGATAGGCGTGTTAATAGAAACCGTATTGGTCACCGGAGCTCCATCCAAACCAACCCACTGCGTTCTGTGAAGTCCAAAAACGCTGAATACGCCTCGTGAACCTGCATAAGCGGGATTGATATTGATGGTATTATACATATACTGCGTGTATTGCGCATCCTGTTGTGCAAATGCGCTTGCACCTACAAGAATCCAGACGAAAAGTATGATTATTTTTTTCATTGGTTTAATTTGTTTATCCTGGGAACCCATTCCGATTCCCAGGAATTTAACTTTATCTGCTTAAGTATAAATAGCCGCTTTTCTCTCTTACAGTACCGTCTTGTTTTTTATATTTCAAGACGTAGAAATAAGTACCATCAGGTAATCCTTCTGATTTGTTTACTGTAACCCTTCCTTCTGAGTATCCTCTAAAGGCTTTATCATTGTTGTTATAGCCACTTGTTTCGTAAACTACAACGCCCCAGCGATTAAAGATTTCTACTTTGTTGTCTGGATAGCATCCTAATCCTCCTATGTATAAAAATTCGTTGCTGCCATCGTTATTTGGAGTAACTACATTAAATACATTGATTGTACATCCGTCAATTTCTACAATCGTAGGATTGTTTCCTGTATTGTCTGTATGGTCAGAAGCATCTGTAACTTCTACATCCAGCGGACTCTTACCTGATACGAATGCCTGGTTAGAAACACTTCCTGCGTTAATATCGGCCTGCGTGATGGTATAGATAGCCGTAAATGTCGTGCTGTCGCTTTGTCCAACTGCAAGAGTTATAGGGCCTCCACTTACAGCAACTCCCGGTAGCGGATCCGTAACAGTTACATCGCTCAAGCTCACGTTTCCTGTGTTGGTTACCGTAAAGGCATAAGTGATGGTCTCTCCTACTTCTGCAATTCCGTTGTTATTGCTATCATTGAAAGTTGCTGTCTTAATCAGCGCAATACCTGGATTTTGTTCAATAATCGTAACTGTACAATCTGGACAAGTCGGTTCATATAACGGATCGTTCGGATCTATCGGAGATGGATCTTGCGATTCCACATCGATTGGATTTCCAGCCGGATCAGTTCCTTCTGCCAATGCTAAGTTATAAACCGCTCCTAATTCAATATCTGCCTGAGTTATTGTATAAGTTGCCGTGAAAGTTGTCGAATCAGAGGCTTGTGGTGCTAAAGAAGCAATAGGCCCACCTGAAACTGCAACTATAGGATCGGTTACAGTAATATTCGTAATCGTTACGTTTCCAGTATTCTTTACCGTAAAGCTATATTGGATAACATCTCCGGCATTTACGATTCCATCATTGTTTGCATCCTGATATATTCCTTCTTTGAATAATTCAAACTTAGGATTTTGAGGTAATACAGTTACAGTCGGATCATCATTTCCTGGCAATGTAGGGTCATTACTGTCTGACTGGTCTGAAATTGGTGTCCCAACTACCGGAGTAGCGGTTACCAATGCCTGATTGTTTACAAATCCTGCGTCAATATCAGCTTGTGTAAATGTATAGACCGCAATAAATGTAGTCGAATCAGTAGCACCTGCTGCTAAAGTTGCAAGAGGCCCGCCATTTACAGCTACCAAAGGATCAGATACCGTAATGTTTGTCAATTGCATAGTTCCGGTATTGGTTACCGTGAAATTATAAGTAATGGTTTCACCTACCTGTGCAAATCCATCTCCGTTTGCATCATTGAAAGTTCCTTGCTTGATAATTTCAATACCCGGTACCTGAACCAAAATTGTTACTATAGCCGTATCGCAATTGGTTGGATTCAATACTTCACAAATACTGTATTCTAATGTATACGTTCCAGCTGGTGTTCCAGGCGCAACAGTTATTGTTCCGTCAGGATTTAATGTCAGTGGAGCATCTGCATTTATAGTTGTCAAGGTTACTTCTGATGGAATAACCGCTACACCATTAAGCGTATCGTTAGCAAACACGTTTCCGATATTTACCATTCCTTCATTTCCGTTTACAATTGTACCGCTCAAATCATCATTTACGGCATCAATTGGAGCCGGATTGACAATTATGGTTACAGTAGCCGACTCACAATTTGTCGGGTTTAGTATCTCACATAATTGGTATATGATAGTGTAGGTTCCAGCAGGTGTCTGTGGGTCTACGCTTACCGTTCCTGTTGCCGGATCTAATTCCACGCCTGGGTTGGTCGACGGAGTTGTTA
>NZ_JBGCCI010000005.1:0-389923 GCF_041262125.1 Flavobacterium sp. 28YEA47A | reverse complement strand
ATCCTTACGGCAAATACAAATGATTTGTCTTTAACAATACTATTTTTCATAATCATTTTTTTATGGCTTAAACTAACTATACACTATCCATTATCAATTCAAGAAATGTGTTGATATAACTTCACAATCCTTACGGCAAATACAAATGATTTGTCTTTAACAATACTATTTTTCATAATCATTTTTTTTATGGCTTAAACTAACTATACACTATCCACTATCAATTATCAACTAAGAATGATTAGGTCAATTTCACTCGAAGATAGCTTATTTAATAATTCTTTGAAAGCGCTGGTAGAAAGAATAATTTTCATCAGGTTCATTTTTGGTTTTCCAATACAAAGAGTAGTGATGCCTTTGCTTTCGGCTTGTTCAATAATGGCTTTGGCTATTCTCGTATGCTCAATTTTGATGACTTCGGCTCCCAGCTCTGTAGCCAGCTTAAAATTATTGATAAGATGTCTTTGTTTGTCTAAAGCAATGCGGTCTGCGCTTTCATGCGGCAGCTGTACGTATAATACATACCATTTGCTGCTATTGTAATAATTAGCCAGACGCGCCGTTTTTCGGATTACTTTTTTGGCGGTAACTTCATTGCTGCTAATACAGGCCATAAACTTTTCATGTCGTGGATTTTTGTTTCTAGGAACTTCAATTTCGACTTTTCTTTCGACCTGGCTGGCAACTTCTTTTAAAGCGAGTTCTCTTAATTGCAGGATGTGCTCGTTCTTGAAAAAATTCTTGAGCGCCATTTCTATTTTTTCAGCCTTATAAATTTTCCCTTCTTTTAGTCTTGAAATCAACTCGTCTGCAGTGAGGTCGATATTTACGACTTCGTCAGCCTGAGCTAAAACGCTGTCTGGAATGCGTTCTTTGACTTCGATTCCTGTAATGTGCTTTATTTCTTCATTAAGGCTTTCGATATGTTGGATATTCACGGCGCTGATTACATTGATTCCGGCTTCCAGGATTTCAAAAACATCTTGCCAACGTTTTTCGTTTTTGCTTCCTTCAATGTTGGTATGGGCAAGCTCGTCTACAATTACTACTTCTGGGCGAAGGCTGATGATTGCCTGAACGTCCATTTCTTCAAGCTCTTTTCCTTTGTAGAATAAGTAACGTCTCGGAATAATGGGAAGTCCGGCTAACAGCTCGTGTGTTTCTTTACGGTTGTGAGTTTCTATAAAACCTATTTTGACATCGATTCCATTTTTTAGCAGGGAATGGGCTTCCTGAAGCATACGAAAAGTTTTGCCTACACCGGCACTCATGCCGATGTAGATCTTAAACTTTCCTCTCCTTGATTTTTGGATCAGGTTTAAAAAATGCTGTACGCTATCTTCTCTTTTACTTTCCAAAATAAATTAGGCTTAGAGATTAAAATGATATGGCAAGCGAAGTTGCCGCTGCAAAATTCTGTTTGGTAGGATTACCATTTTCTGTGAAAATTTCATCCTTGCTGCTCAGATTTCTGGCTTCAACTCTCCATACAACATTGTCATAGATATTGTAATCGAAGTTGACAGAATAGCCAAAAGTTTTAAACCCGTTTGGAGTATCTGTCGCAATTATTACACCGTTTTTGTCTGCATAGTATTCTCCTCGTGCCGCAACATGAATTTTATCAGAAACTTTATATCTGGCAATCAGGATAGGAGAGTACCACGAGTTATAACTGTCGCTTCCTTTTTCTTTTTGTTCGGCACCGATATCGAAACCAGCTGTAAGTCCCCATTTTTCATTCAACTGAAAAACGCCGTATAAATTGTGGAAATAGCGCATTCTTTTGTCAATATCCGGTTTGTCGTTCCCGATGAAAGAACTGCTGTTCAATAGGATAGAGGCGTTTGGTTTATAGGTTAGTTGATGTCCAAAAGCCAGTGTCTTATTGCCGTCAACACGCTTGATTCTTTGCCAGCCGTTTAAAACGAGCCCGCTCACAAACCATTTTCCGTTGTCTGTAGTATACGATAGTTTCGCACCACTTTCATAATAAGGTGAATTGTCTGCCTGAATACTGCGTGTCAATGCCCAACAATCTTTACTGATGGCGCTTTCAAAACCAATATGCGATGCAAAAATCCCGGCATCAATCCAAAGATTTTTTGTTTTTGAGAGTTTTACACCGGCATTGGCTTCATAAATGTTTTTCATGATACCTTCTTCAGTAGCAAGATTGGCGTTGCCATAGGTTCCGGCCATGATTGCCAGATTAGCTCTGACGTTTCCTTTTTCATAGTTGGCTTTGACAAATCCAAGATTCAAAGAAACTTCATTATGCCTGTTATGTGAATATATGAAACCGGGTCTGATATTGTTTTCAGGTGCGCCAAAATCATACAGATAATAGATTTCAGCATAGCCTGTTATTTTTAATGGAGATTCAGGAGTTGTTGCAGTGTCAGTCTGTGCTTGTGCAAACGAGACCATTGCGATAAAAGCTACAGTAGCTAATTTTTTCATTGTTATTTGAGTTTATCGAGAGCGATGTTTAGTTGTAATACGTTTATTTTTTCCGGTCCGAATAGCCTTAAAAGCGGCTTTTCAGTATTTTGGGCAATAAGGTCATGGAGTTTCTTTTCATCTATATTCCTTGCTTTTGCAATTCGTTTGACCTGTACTTTTGCACCTTGTACGGAGATGTTAGGATCCAATCCGCTACCGCTGGCCGTTACCATATCGGCAGGAATTTCATCGGCTTTGATTTCCGGATTTTGGATTAAGAAAGTGTCAATTCTTTTTTGGACTTCAGCCAGGTATTCAGGATTACTTGGTCCTTTGTTACTTCCTCCGGAACCTGCCGCATTATAGTTTACGGCAGAAGGCCTGGAGTTAAAATATTTAGCATCGGTAAACGACTGACCTATATTGCGATAAAATTTTTTTCCATTGCTCTCTGTCATGATTCCTTTTCCCTGGTTAGGAGCCATTTGTGCAACTCCAAGGATAAACAGCGTATATATTCCGGCGAAAAAGACGAGAGTGACTAGCGTTAACCTTACTCCAATCCATAAATAATTTTTCATTTTGATATCAGTTTAGATGAATAATGTGACAATCATGTCGATGATTTTTATTCCGATAAATGGAACGATGATACCGCCTAGTCCATAAAACAATAGGTTTCGTCTTAATAGAGCAGAAGCACCGATTGGTTTATAAGTGACTCCTTTTAAAGCCAGCGGAATCAAAAACGGAATAATTACAGCATTAAAGATTACCGCCGATAGGATGGCACTTTCCGGACTATGCAAATGCATAATATTTAAGCCTTGCAAGGCGGGAATAGCCGTGATGAACAAAGCAGGAATGATAGCAAAATATTTGGCAACGTCATTCGCGATACTAAAAGTGGTTAATGTTCCTCGTGTCATTAATAATTGTTTTCCAATTTCTACAATCTCTATCAATTTTGTAGGATCATTATCTAAATCCACCATATTTCCGGCTTCTTTAGCAGCTTGTGTTCCGCTATTCATTGCTACACCCACATCAGCTTGCGCAAGAGCGGGAGCATCATTTGTACCATCACCCATCATGGCAACCAACTTACCTTTGATTTGCTCATTTTTGATATAATTCATCTTGTCTTCGGGCTTGGCTTCTGCAATAAAATCATCAACACCTGCTTTTTTTGCAATAAATTTGGCTGTTAGTGGGTTGTCGCCTGTTACCATTACGGTTTTGACACCCATTCTTCGCAATCTTTCAAAACGCTCCTGTATTCCAGGCTTGATAATATCCTGTAATTCGATTACTCCTAAAACTTTATCGTTTTGGGAAACTACCAAAGGCGTACCGCCATTACTGGAAATTTCAGTAACTCTATCAGATGTGTCATCTGGAAAAGAGATTCCTGCTTGTTCGCTTAGTTTTCGGATAGAATCGTAAGCGCCTTTTCGGATTCTGGTACCGTCAGGAAGATTGACACCGCTGCTTCGTGTTTCGGCTGTAAATTTTATCAGTATTGAACCTTCTACAGAAAGATTTTTTGCAGCATCTTTTCCGGCCAATTCAATGATTGACTTTCCTTCCGGCGTTTCGTCAGCTAGGGAAGAAAGTATGCTTGCTTTTGTGAATTCCTGTTCTGATACGCCAGCTGTAGGATAAAAATTCGTTGCTTTTCGGTTTCCAATCGTAATGGTTCCTGTTTTGTCTAACAGCAATACATCAATATCACCTGCAGTTTCTACTGCTTTACCTGATTTTGTAATTACGTTGGCACGCAAGGCACGGTCCATTCCGGCAATACCTATGGCAGATAGCAATCCACCGATGGTTGTTGGGATAAGACAAACAAATAAAGAAATAAAAGAAGCAATGGTTATTGTGATATTGGCATAATCAGCAAATGGTTTTAAAGTGGTGCAGACAATGATGAAGACTAATGTAAAGCCTGCTAATAAGATAGTCAGTGCAATTTCGTTAGGTGTTTTTTGTCTTGACGCACCTTCAACCAATGCAATCATTTTGTCAAGGAAGCTCTCGCCAGGTTCAGTTGTTACTTGTACTTTAATTTTGTCAGACAAAACTTTTGTACCGCCTGTTACTGAACTTTTATCGCCGCCGGCCTCCCGAATTACAGGAGCACTTTCACCGGTTATGGCACTTTCGTCAATAGTTGCCAGACCTTCAATGATTTCTCCGTCGGTTGGAATAGTATCACCGGCTTCACAGATAAAGATATCTCCTTTAGCCAGGCTGGAAGAAGGAACAATCTGAAGTTCATCGATATACATTTCTCCAACAGGGAAGATTTTTTTGGCAGGTGTTTCTTCTCTTGTTTTTCTAAGGCTATCGGCTTGGGCTTTTCCTCTTGCTTCGGCAATTGCTTCGGCAAAATTGGCAAACAATAACGTGAATAATAAGATGATAAAGACGGTAAAGTTGTATACAAAACTGCCTTGGGATTGCTCACCTGTCAATATCCACAAACAAACGCAGAGCATGACAATTGTTCCAATTTCAACCGTAAACATAATCGGATTACGGAACAAGGTTGCAGGATTGAGCTTCAGGAAAGACTGTACGAATGCTTCTTTGAGCAATTCTTTCTGAAACAGTGATTTATTTTGAGTTTTCATTTTTGAAAATCATTTGATTAATAAAGCGTGAAATATTCTGCTATAGGTCCTAAAGTCAGAGAAGGGAAGAAGGAAAGCGCTGCGATGATGAAAATAACAGCAAATACCATCAATCCGAAAGTCGAAGTATCGGTTTTTAAGGTTCCGGCACTTTCTGGAATGTGTTTTTTAGAAGCAAGGATTCCGGCAATAGCAACAGGGCCTATGATTGGAAGGAACCTGGAAAGTAGCAACACGATTCCTGTTGTAATATTCCACCATGGATTATTGTCGCCAAGACCTTCAAAACCACTTCCGTTATTGGCTGCAGAAGATGTGAATTCGTATAAGATTTCACTGAATCCGTGGAATCCCGGATTGTTCAATGTGCTGGCGCCTTGTTCCGGAAACGCTGTTGAAAGCGCAACACCTACTAATATCAGGAAAGGATGCAGTAAGGCAATAATCATGGCGATTTTCATTTCGCGGGCTTCGATTTTTTTACCCAAAAATTCAGGCGTTCTTCCCACCATCAGTCCGCTGATAAAAACAGCAAGGATGATAAAAATGTAAAAGTTTAATATTCCTACGCCACATCCGCCATAAAAGCAATTGATCATCATGGCAAGCAGCTGGTTCATTCCGGATAATGGCATGGCGCTGTCATGCATGGAGTTGACAGAACCTGTTGAGATAACGGTCGTAGCGATGCTCCAATATCCTGAGGCAGCAGCTCCAAATCGTACTTCCTTACCTTCGGTAGCGCCAGATGTTGTATCAATTCCCATTTGTGTCAGGGCAGGGTTTCCATTCATTTCTGTAACAACAGTTGGAATAGTCAGCGCAAGAAACCCGACAGTCATTACGCCAAAAATCATCCAGGAGAGTTTTCTTCTGTTTAAGTAAAACCCTAAGGCAAAGACCATGGCAAATGGAATAATCATTTGAGCAATCATTTCCACAATGTTGATCAGGTAATTAGGGTTTTCAAGAGGATGGGCTGAATTGGTACCAAAAAATCCACCGCCATTTGTACCCACGTGTTTTATTGCCGTGAATGCTGCAGCTGGTCCGGTTGATACTTCAACTGAATCACCTTGAAGCGTTGTCATTGTTTGTTTTCCTTCAAAAGTCATTGGAGTTCCGTTAAAAAGCAATAGGGTTGCTACGATTACGGAAATTGGTAAAAGGATACGTGTGCAAGACTTAATAAAGTAATTGTAAAAATTGCCCAGTGTTTCAGTAGTTCTTTCCTTTAATGCATTGAAAAGGACAGCAGCAGCGGCTAATCCGATGCCCGCAGAAACAAATTGGAGGAACATCAGGAATAACTGGCTCAGGTAGCTGACTCCCGTTTCTCCGGAATAATGCTGCAAGTTGCAGTTTACTAAAAAGGAAATAATGGTGTTGAAAGCCAGGTCTGGCGTCATGCCAGGATTATTATCTGGATTCAACGGTAGTGAACCCTGGCAGAGTAGGATTATCATTCCTAAGACAAACCAGACAACATTAATGGCAATCAAAGCAACCATATGTTGTTTCCAGTTCATTTCTTTTTTGGAATCGATACCGCTTATTTTATAAAATAGTTTTTCGATTGGGAGAAAAACAGGATCCAAAAAAGTTTTTTGACCTGAATATACTTTTGAAATATATTTTCCTAACGGTATCGCTAGAATCAGCGTCAGGACAAACATGGCTATAATTCCTATAATTTCGGTATTCATGGTTTAAAATTTTTCAGGTTTAAGTAAGACATAAACGATATAGGCAAAAACAGCTAGAGCAATAATTAATAAGGCTATCATAATTTTAGATTTTATCGAAATAGTAAATGGAAACATAAAAAAGGGCGAAGCAGAGCAGCCCTACGGTGGTGAGGATGGTAATTATCATACTCCTGAGGCATTAATTTGTTTGACATATTCTTTGTGAAGTGTAATGGGTAGCAGCCTTGATGTTTCCAACTTGTTTATTTCCATATAATGGGATACGGAAAACAGATAGACATTTGTGATTGCATTTTTCATTTCGTTATTGCCCTTTAGAAGCAATTCTTCGGCAAGTGCTAGGCATCTTTTAGTGCGTGCCATTTTACCGAGCTGAAGGCTGCTGATGGTTATCTCAGCAAGGCGCTCCATTTTTTTGATTAGGCTATCATTGAAATTTCTCATAATGATTAAGATATTTTTAATGCCTAATGCCAAATTCAGAACCAATTTTTTAGCTAATTGTGTAAACCCTTTAGGATCTAGGATTTATATTTTTTTGGCCTGTAACCAAAAAGAAAAACCCTATCGAAACGATAGGGTTGGTACTTTCAAAACGATAGGCATTTTATTTTTTTAAGAGCTAATCTCAAGTTTATATCCTTTGCCGCGTATAACAACGATATTGATATTGGAATCAAGTTCCAGTTTTTTTCTAAGTTTTGAAATAAACATATCCAAACTGCGCCCAACAATAACGCCTTCATCTTCCCATATCTCTTTTTGTAATCGGCTTCTCTCAATCGTCTCGTTGGGAGACAATGCGAAAATAAGCAATACACGGGTTTCTGTTGCCGTTAAGTCTATTGTGTTTTCATTGATTATCAGTTTTCTATTCTTCGCATCGAACAAAACTGAGCCCAAAGTAAACGTGTTTGTATCCTGACTGTCAGGTAAAGTTTTTCGCTTTCGGGGAGTAGCAGATCTAAAAAAAAGAAAACCAACCAATGCTAGAAACGGCAGGCCGGCTAAAAGATACCCACTCTTTACTGTATGTATGCCTGTCGGTTTGAATTTAATGTTGATCACGTAACATGCTTTGGGTTGTATTCTCCCTATACAGGGTATATTGTCTTCTTTTCTGTTTTTGGATATAGTATATCCATAAGCCATACTAGAGTTGCCACAGTTCAAAATAGTAACAACATAATCAGATACCAACGGGTCTTTAGTCAGCAAACGCTGGGTTATATTCACCAGAGAGTCCGGTTGAAAACTAAACTCATTTTCAAATCTGATCTGGTACTCATTTTCGGTTATCTTTTTTACAGGAAGAACTCTCGACACACTGTCACCTGATTGTAAAAGTAGTTCATGTCCAATCCTGCGGAGCAAAATTTCCCTTTTGGAGATATTAAAATCGTCGTTGCTCGTTATACTAAAAGTTGCGAAGATTACTGAGATAAACAAGAGTAATGCCAATCCAAACAGATACTTGCGTTTCCCGGAGAAGAGATTTCGACTATTAGACATGCTATTTACGATTTATTTACAAAGTTTACATTTTAATTTACAATCTAACTCCCTCAAGCCAAAAAATAACAAAGTAGATTCGCTGAAACAATTTTGTTAGGGTATCAAAAATAAAAGAAATGCCTTAAACGAATTCTGATTTATCAATGTTAATTAAAATTACAAAAAAGATGAAAAAAATTATTTATGTGCTGATCTTATCGCTGGTTGTGGTATGCGGACTGGTATTTGCTAATTGCGAAATCAAAAATGAAACTTCTAAAAAATCAGACCCAAAGCTACTTTCTGCTACTGAAGTGAAAGCTGAAAAGAAAAAATGGGAGGCTAGCCCTGATGGAATAAAACTGAAAGAATGGGAAATGTCTCCCGAAGGTAAAAAAGTACTTGCCAGTGCCGCTAAAATAAGAAGTCATATAAATTATTCTACGAATATGGAGGCTGTTATAACTTCTCTTTCCCTTCCGCCAGGCTCACGATTAGGTTTTGGAGTGATGGCCAGGATTAATGATGATTATTACATTCTCAGTTTTGGACTCGAAAAGTCTAATGAATTTGAGCAATTACATAGCCTGAAAGGTAACGACAAAATAATTATAAGAAGCAATTCTGTGTCGTATGCGCCCAAGTATGACTATCCAATCGTATCGGTCGACTATGTAGAACGAGATGGTAAAGTACTTTATAAACGTGCTCCACGCAAAGGTGGTTGTTAAGTAACTAAATTGTGAGATACACCTACGTTACCGGTAGCGTAGGTGTAATCAAATATATCTAGCTGATTTTGTATTCTTCCAGTTTTCTGTATAGGGTTGTTAAAGCAATATTCAACAATTTTGCAGTTTCTGTTTTGTTGTGATTGGTATAATTCAATACTTTCTGGATATGGATTTTTTCAGCAGAAGCCAAAGAAAAAGCTGATAATACAGGAGATTCTCCGGAAGCATCTGATGTTTTTAACTGCTGTATTTCCATAGGAAGGCAATCCGTTGTCAAGATGGCTTCAGTTTCCAGGATAACGCTGCGTTCGAGTACGTTTTTTAGTTCACGGATATTTCCCGGCCAGGTATGCAATTTTAATAATTGTACAAATTCATCAGACAATGTCTTGATTTTTTTATTGGTTTTCAAGGCAAAGAAATTCAGAAAATGTTTGGCAAGAGGCTCAATATCGGTAACGCGTTCGCGTAAAGCGGGCAATTGGATTTGGAATACGGAAAGACGGTAGAACAGGTCTTGTCTAAAATGTCCTGATTCTATTTCTTTAGGCAGATCTCTATTGGTGGCAGCTATAATGCGTACGTCAACTTTTGTGGGTTTATTTTCGCCTACTTTTAGGAATTCGCCATTTTCAATGACACGTAATAGTTTCGCCTGAAGGTCCAATGCCATTTCACCAACTTCATCTAAAAATATTGTTCCACCGTTGGCTTCTTCAAACAGTCCTTTTTTGTCTTTTGTAGCTCCGGTAAATGAACCGGCAATATGCCCAAACATTTCGCTTTCCAGCAAATCATGACTGAAAGCAGAACAGTTTATCGCAACAAAATTCTGATGTTTTCTTGGGCTTGATTGGTGAATAGCAGCCGCAAATACTTCTTTACCGGTACCGGTTTCTCCGGTTAGTAGGACAGTAGTATCTGTAGGTGCTACTTTTTTGGCCAGATTGATAGATTGCAACAGCGATTTGGAATCTCCTATAATACCATCAAACGACAGCTTATCTTCGAGTTTGGCTTCTAATTGCGCAATCCGTTTTGTCAGGTTTCCCTTTTCGATAGCCCGATGAATCAACGGGATGATTTTATTATTGTCGTCACCTTTTACGATATAATCAAAAGCACCATTTTTTATGGCTTGCACTCCATCCGGAATGTTTCCGTAAGCAGTGAGCAGAATCACTTCAGTTTGTGGCGATTTTTCTTTTATAGCAATGGTCAGGTCAACACCATTTCCATCGGGAAGTTTGACATCGCAAAGCACAACATCAAAAGTATGCTGTTCGATCTTTTTTAGTCCGGATTTGCAGTCTCCGGCTTCAATGACTTCAAAACCTTCCAGACCAATAATTCGGGCCATGAGGCTTCTTAGTTTTTCTTCGTCGTCAATGATGAGAATTTTTTTCAAGCGAAAAAGGGAATAAGAGTTTAAGCAAAATTAGTGTTTTGCAGTATTGGTTTGTAGTTTTTGCTACTATTTTATAACGGGAAATCTTAAATGAAAATTTTAGTAAATATAGAGTAAAGATTAAAGACGCTGATACAGACATAGAAATTTAATAAAAGTTTCCATTTTTACAATTTTAAGTAATTGTAACATCTTCTCTTTGCCATAAAGCTTCGTAAAATGAAAAACAAAATTGTAATTATCCTCCTCCTCTTACTGATAGTTAATGTAACTAGTGCCCAAACCAAACAACAAGTTTCTCAATTAAATGAACTTTGTAATGTTTGGGGAAATCTGAAATATTTTCATCCTGAAATTGCAACGGGAAAACATAATTGGGATTCAATAGTAGTGTCCTCCATTAATCAAATACTGAAATCGGGAGATAAGAAAGTTTTTCAGGAGGAAGTGGAAAAAATATTCCAAATAGCAGGAGAAAATAATTCGCCCGAATTTAAGATTGATTATTCAGCACATACTTATACTTACAGGAATATAAATCATTCTTGGATTGATAAAAGCAAAAACCTGACTAAAAACCAAAAGCAAAAATTGAAATATAATTATGGCCATCCTTATCAGGGACAAAATTATTATGCTCAAAACAATCCTAATGACGATGGAAATATTGGTACTCCAAATGAAAATCCTTATCCTGAAATGAAGATGCCTGAAACTGCATACAGACTTCTGGGACTTTTTAGATTTTGGAATGTGATAAACTATTATTATCCTTATAAATATGCAACCGACAAGCCTTGGGATACAGTTTTAAAAGAATTGATTCCTGAATTTGTTAAGGCAAACGATACACTTTCCTATCAAAAAGCTGTTTTAAAGATGGCTGCTTTAATTGATGATGGTCATGGCGGTGTTTTTCCTTTTCTTGATATAGAGGTTTCGGGAAAATTTAGTCCCCCATTTTATTTTAAGTTAATTGACAATAAGGCTGTAGTAACCAAAATACTTGACAAAAACGAGTGTGAAAAGGCAAACATCAGAAAAGGTAGTGTAATTGAAAAAATCAACGGTATCACACTTAAAAAAAGGGCAGAAGAACTGTGGGATTATGTTTCCGCAGGAAATATAGCCGCTAAATATAGGGATTTGCACAAATTGATTTTAAAAGGTAAAGAAAAATCAGCTGTTTATTCTGGTTATAATCCTGACGGAGTAAAGTTCTCTTCATCAGTAGCATTAAGCGAACGAAATTATCTGAACGATTTTCTGGACTTTCATGAGATGACAAGCCCAATTACTTCAAAAATGATAACAAACGATATCACATATCTGTATGCTTCTAATATTACTTATAAAAATATGGACAGCATAATGAAACCTCTGATGAATACCAAAGCAATCATTTTGGATTTGAGGAATTACCCGAGTACAATGCCTTCTTACCACATAGCAAATTACTTTCTTGACAAACCAACTACTTACAGTATGATGACCAGAAATAATTTCAATTATCCGGGATTATTGATTTATGAAAATACAAATGAAGGAACAGTCGCTGCAACAGTAGGAAAGGAAAACCCAAATCCTTATCAGGGAAAACTGATTTTATTAGTTGACTATCGTACCCAGAGCCTGCCTGAATTTAATTGTTTGATTTTGAAGGCTTATAAAAATACGATTATCGTTGGCAATCAAACCGCTGGAGCGGATGGTAATCAGACGAGGATGATTTTTCCGGGAAATTATAAAATATCTTTTTCAGGACTTGGCATCTATCAGGCAGATGGAAAAGAAGCTCAACGTGTGGGCATTCCTATCGATATTCCTGTTAGATACACAATTCAAGACTTTATAAACGATAAAGACCCAATTTTGGAAAGAGCAATTGAGTTTGCAAAAACGGACAAATAAAAAGCATCGTTTAGCAGTCTGCCATATTTACACTGATAGCCAGTCCGCCTTCTGATGTTTCTTTGTATTTAGTGTTCATGTCTTTGGCAGTTTCCCACATGGTGTTGATTACCTTGTCTAAAGGAACTTTGGCATTTTTAGGGTCGGTTTCAAGGGCGAGTTCCGCTGCGTTGATTGCTTTGATGGCACCCATTGTATTTCTTTCTATGCACGGAATCTGAACCAATCCGCCTATAGGGTCACAAGTCATTCCAAGATGGTGCTCCATTGCGATTTCAGCTGCCATAAGCACCTGAGCCGGACTACCGCCCATCAATTCACATAACGCACCCGCAGCCATAGCAGAAGAAACGCCTATTTCTGCCTGGCAACCTCCCATAGCGGCTGAAATGGTAGCTCCTTTTTTGAAGATACTGCCAATTTCTCCTGCAACCATAAGGAATTGCTTGATTTCTTTTTCGCCAGCCTGATGGTTTTCAATAACCATATAATACATCAATACGGCAGGAATAACTCCTGCACTTCCGTTAGTAGGAGCGGTTACGACTCTTCCTAATGAGGCATTGACTTCATTAACAGCTAATGCAAAACAGCTTACCCATTTCAGGATTTGGCGGAATTTTACTTCCGTTTTGCGGATGGTTTCCAACCATTCTTGTGGATTGCTGTAGTTTGCCAGTCCGATGAGGTTCTGGTGCATGTCAAACGCCCTTCTGCGAACGTTTAATCCTCCGGGAAGAATACCTTCAGAATGACAGCCAATATACATGCATTCCAGCATTGTATTCCAAATACGCATCAGTTCGCTGTGGATGTTCTCCTCAGTACGCATTGACTTTTCGTTTTCATAAACGATTTCGGAAATACTTTTATTTTCTTTGACTGTATAGTCAAGTAATTCTACCGCATTTTGTATAGGAAAAGGAAAAGCACATTTGATCGCTTCTTTTTTAATAGCGTTTGCTCTTTCTTCCTTAACCACAAAACCGCCACCTATTGAATAGAATGTCGATTCGTATTCGCTATCCGGCGTATAGGCTGTAAATGTAAATCCGTTAGAATGGAAAGGCAGGAAGTTTTTATTAAATACAATATCTGTTTCCATATCAAATGGAATCATCCTTTCGCCAGCCAGATGAAGCTGCTTGTTTTTCTTTATTTCAGATATGGTTCTATCAATACTATCAATAGGAATATATTCCGGATCAGCACCGGTAAGTCCTAACATAACGGCAAAATCAGTTGCATGACCTTTTCCTGTCAGAGAAAGGGAACCAAACAAATCCACTTTAATCCGGATTACTTTGCTTAAGATATTTTCTTCACGAAGTTCATTCAAAAAACGTTCTGCACCACGCCAAGGCCCAAGAGTGTGGGAACTTGAGGGTCCAACGCCAATTTTAAGCATATCAAATACCGAGATACATTCTTCCATAGTTATGAGAGGCAATTTTATGCAAATATATATTTTTTACGATTGCGAAAACGTTGTAAATTTATTAAATATATAATAGCGGTGGGGCATAATTGCTTACCCAATAGAAATAGTAAAATAAAGAATGCCGATTTTATGAATTCTTCGTTTTTCTAACAAAATTTAGCATCCATGTTAGTAACTTTTAGGTTCTAAAGGTTAATTTCCTACATTTGAAGCACAAACACTTAAACAGTCTTATGAAAAAGCTACTTTTTGCATTCTTGCTAGCTTTCAGCCTTTCAGGTTATGCCCAACTTAAAAGCCCTGCCGAATTTTTACCAGAATATGGAAAACAGGTAAGTTTTTATCATGAACTAGAGGCTTATTTTAAATACCTAAAAGAAAATTCTGATTATATCAAACACGACCCTTATGGTTTTACTTCGCAGGGACGAAGTTTGAATGTATATTATATTTCTACGCCTGAAAATCTTAAAAATCTGGAGGCTATCCGTGAAAATCATTTGTACTCTATTGGTATGACAGACAAAAAGCCTGCTACAGCAATTGAAAAAGCTATAGTCTGGCTCAGTTTTAACGTACATGGCAATGAGATAGGAGCGGCGGAAAGCTCTATGAAAGTGGCTTATGAATTATTGAATCCAAAAAATACGACTACAAAACAATGGCTTGAGAATACGATTATCATACTAGACCCATGTTTAAATCCGGATGGTTTTTCAAGATATGGAAACTGGCTTCGCGATGTTACCGGAAAAAACCTGCATCCGGGACTAACTGATCGTGAGCATATGGAACCGTGGCCGGGCGGCAGACAAAATCATTATGCCTATGACCTAAACAGAGATTGGGCGTGGCAGACACAGGTTGAAACCCAACAGCGAATAGTTTTATATAATCAGTGGATGCCAGAAGTGCATGTTGATGTCCATGAAATGGGATATAATGAGCCGTATTTTTTTCCTCCGGCAGCAGAACCTTTCCATGATTTTATAACCAAGCCACAACGTGATTTTCATAATGCGATAGGAGAAAATACTTCTAAAAAGTTTGATGCTGAAGGTTGGAATTACTATACCAGAGAACGTTTTGATTTATTCTACCCAAGCTATGGCGATACCTATCCGAGTTTTAACGGTGCAATAGGAATGACGTATGAACAAGGAGGAATTGGAGCCGGAAGAGCTATTGTAATGCAGAATGGCAACATTCTTACTTTACAGGATAGGATAAACCACCATTCGGTTGCAGTGTTGACCGCTGTTGAAACAGCTTCAAACAGAAAAGAAAAGCTAGTATCTGATTTTAAGGCGTATTTTAAAGACAGCAGGCAAAATCCAAAAGGAAAATATAAAACCTATGTTGTAAAAAATGATGGAAAAGCAGAACAGCTTGCTCTGATGTTGAAGCAGAACAATATACAGTTTGCTTATGCTGATGAAACCAGAAAACTATCAGGTTATCATTACCAGTCAGACAAAGAAAAATCATTTTCTGTTGAATCTGGAGATATGATTATACAGGCAAGCCAGCCAAAGTCAGTGCTGACACAAGTATTGTTTGAGCCTTACCAGAGGTTGTCTGATAGCCTTACCTATGATATTACAGCCTGGGCACTGCCTCATGCTTTTGGGATAGAAAGTTATGCGCTTAAAAATAGCCTGACAATAAAAACCAAAGACAAAATCACTGCAGTCAAAACAGTTCCTGAAAGTGCCTATGCCTTTCATATTCCTTGGAACAATAGAACTTCTGCAAAAATTGCAGCTTCTTTATTAAAAAAGAATATCAAGGTGCGTTATGCAAAAAGAGCTTCTGCTTTTGGAGATACAAAGATAAATCTGGGGGATTTGGTTGTTTTAAAATCAGATAATTTCCAGCTTCAGGAATTTGAAAAAACTATAGCGCCTCTTTTGATGGAAAAAAATGATTATAGTGTAATCAAAAGCGGCTTTTCTACTGGCGGTGCCGATTTAGGTGGTGAAAATTTCCCGTTGATGAAAGCACCTAAAGTACTACTGATAAGTGGGAAATATGTCAGCCCGACAGATTTCGGACAGGTTTGGTTTTATATGGATCAGATTATAGATTATCCGGTTAGTATTGTAGATACAGACAATTTAGGAATAGTTAATCTGGCTGATTATAACACTTTGATTTTAGCAGACGGATGGTATGAGTTATCAGATGGGCAGAAGAAAAACATAGATGATTTTATTTCAAAAGGAGGTAAAGCAATCGCAATACAAAATGCTTTAAGCCTGTTTGAGAATAGGGAAGGCTATAATCTAACACAGTTTGCTACTAATGAAGAAAAAGATGCAGCAAAGAAACAAAGCGACGACGATGCGCTGGCAATGCGTTTTCAAAAATACCAGAACTCTGAAAGACGTTATATTTCAAATGGCGTTCAGGGTGCTATAATAGAAAA
Source organism: Flavobacterium sp. 28YEA47A (assembly GCF_041262125.1). NCBI lineage: Bacteria > Pseudomonadati > Bacteroidota > Flavobacteriia > Flavobacteriales > Flavobacteriaceae > Flavobacterium > Flavobacterium sp. 28YEA47A. The sequence goes on along the minus strand of NZ_JBGCCI010000005.1, from coordinate 373,714 downwards.
TGTATTAGACAAAACCCATCCACTTTCTTATGGATTAGGAGATACCTATTATAGCCTAAAGACCTCCGACAAGTATTTTAAAGTTCTTAAAAATGTATGGAATGTGGCTTATGTTCCGGCAAATTATAAGAGCTATGGATTTATCGGTACCAACCTGAAAAAGAAACTGGAAAATACGGTTTCGTTTGCTGTTGAACCGTTTGGCAGAGGGAAAGTAGTCTACATGATAGACAATCCACTCTTTAGAGGTTTTTGGGAAAATGGAAATTTACTATTTAGTAATGCATTGTTTTTAGTGGATTGAGACTAAAAAGCACATCCTGCCGTTATCACAATAAAAAGATATGAAAAAGATAGTCCTGTTAGCAGTAGTACTTGCCTTTTTAGGCTGTGACAAGGATAACAATAATGATTCAACTCCAATTGAGAATCGCGATTTCAGGCAAGAAATGCGAAATTTTGTTATCGGAATCAGTCAAAAAGCAAAAAACACTAAGCCTGGTTTTGCTATAATTCCTCAAAATGGAATTGAGCTCATTACTGTAAATGGGGAAGCCGATGGAAGCCCGTCGCAAGCCTACCTGAATGCAATTGACGGAAACGGCCAGGAAGATTTGTTTTATGGATATGACAATGACGATCAGGCAACACCTGGCAGTGTTTCGAATTATCTGAAAGGCTTTTTAAACGTTTCAAAGAATAATGCGAAAACTATATTGGTGACAGATTATTGTTCTACGGCTTCAAAAATGAATAATTCCTATCAGGTCAATGCCACAAACGGTTATGTTTCCTATGCTGCTCCAAAACGAGACCTGACTGTAATCCCGGCAACAGCTCCTAACAACTCTAATACGGCAGTAATTACAAACCTGTCACAGGCAAAGAATTTTCTATACCTGATAAATTCTGAAAACTTTGCCACAAAGACTGCTTTTATAAATGCAGTAAAGGCTACGAATTATGATGTTGTTATTATGGACTTGTTTTTAAACGAAGAGCAATTTACAACCTCAGAAATCAACCAGTTAAAAGATAAAGCTAATGGTGGAAAGCGTTTGGTAATATGCTATATGTCAATAGGAGAATCTGAAAATTACCGCTACTATTGGCAGCCATCCTGGAATACAACCAAACCGGATTGGATTGCTACGGAAAACCCGGATTGGCCTGGCAATTTCAAGGTAAAGTATTGGAACGAGGATTGGCAGAAGATTATCTATAAGAATGATGATTCCTACCTTAATAAAATCTTGGCAGCTAATTTTGACGGTGTATACCTGGACATAATTGACGGATTTGAATACTTTGAAAGATAAATGCTAAATGTCATCTTGTCAGATTTAAAAATGTCAATTTTAACAAAAACTGACATTTTTAAATATTTTTAGGCTTGGCATAAAGATTGTCTACTAGTTCACGAGTTTAAAAACTAGTATAAAACAAAATACATATAAAAACATGGGTAAAATAATCGGAATTGACTTAGGAACGACGAACTCTTGCGTTGCCGTTATGGAAGGTAGCGAACCAGTTGTAATTCCTAATGCTGAAGGAAAAAGAACAACGCCGTCAGTAATTGCATTTGTTGATGGTGGAGAAATCAAAGTGGGTGACCCTGCCAAAAGACAAGCAGTGACCAATCCAACAAAAACTATCGCTTCTATCAAGCGTTTCATGGGGAATAAATTCTCTGAAAGCTCAAAAGAGGCTAAAAACGTTGCCTACAATGTAGTAAAAGGCGATAACGATACGCCACGTGTGGATATCGACGGACGTCTTTACACTCCACAAGAATTGTCAGCAATGACACTTCAAAAAATGAAAAAAACTGCTGAAGATTATTTAGGTCAGTCTGTAACAGAAGCTGTTATTACTGTTCCTGCATACTTCAACGATGCGCAACGTCAGGCAACAAAAGAAGCAGGTGAAATTGCTGGCTTGAAAGTAATGCGTATTATCAACGAACCTACTGCAGCTGCATTGGCTTATGGTTTGGATAAAAAAGGACAAGACCAAAAAATTGCTGTTTACGATTTAGGTGGTGGTACTTTTGATATTTCTATCCTTGAATTAGGTGACGGAGTTTTCGAAGTATTGTCTACTAACGGAGATACGCACTTAGGAGGTGATGATTTTGACCAGGCTGTTATTGACTGGTTGGCAGAAGAATTCAAAGCTGAAGAAGGTTTGGATTTGCGTCAAGACCCAATGTCATTGCAACGTTTGAAAGAAGCTGCTGAAAAAGCAAAAATCGAATTGTCGTCTTCTCCTCAAACAGAAATCAACTTGCCATACGTTACGGCTACTGCAACAGGACCTAAGCACTTGGTAAAAACATTAACCAGAGCTAAATTCGATCAATTGACAGATAGCTTGGTTAAGCGTTCTATGGACCCGGTTGCTAAAGCATTGAAAGATGCTGGTTTGAGCATTTCAGATATTGATGAGGTAATCTTAGTAGGAGGTTCTACACGTATTCCTAAAATTCAGGAAGAAGTAGAAAAATTCTTCAACAAAAAACCATCTAAAGGAGTTAACCCTGATGAGGTTGTAGCTATTGGTGCTGCTATCCAAGGTGGAGTTTTGTCAGGAGATGTAAAAGACGTATTGTTGTTAGACGTTACGCCGCTTTCTCTAGGTATCGAAACTATGGGTGGTGTTATGACAAAATTAATTGAGTCGAACACAACAATCCCAACTAAAAAATCGCAAGTATTCTCTACTGCGGCAGATAACCAACCATCGGTTGAAATTCACGTTTTGCAAGGAGAAAGAGCTTTGGCGACAGATAACAAAACTATCGGACGTTTCCACTTAGACGGTATCCCGCCAGCAGGTAGAGGAGTGCCTCAGATTGAAGTAACTTTTGACATTGATGCTAACGGTATCATCAAAGTTTCTGCAACAGATAAAGGAACTGGAAAATCACATGATATCAGAATCGAAGCTTCTTCTGGATTGACTCAGGAAGAAATCGAAAGAATGAAAAAAGAAGCTGAGGCTAATGCAGATTCTGACAAAGCAGCTAAAGAGAAAATTGAAAAATTGAACGAAGCTGACAGCATGATCTTCCAAACTGAAAGCCAGTTGAAAGAATTTGGTGAAAAATTATCTGAAGGTAACAAAGCAGCTATTGAAAGCGCGTTGACTGAGTTGAAAGCAGCACACGCAAGCCAGGATGTAGCAGCTATCCAACCAGCTTTAGACAAATTGAACGAAGCATGGAAAAATGCTTCTGAAGAAATGTACAAGCAAGGTGACGCTCAAGGAGCTCCACAAGATGCACAACCGCAAGGTGATGCTAACGGAGGCGACAACGTTCAGGATGTTGACTACGAAGAAGTGAAATAATCACTTTTTAGATTATATTTTAAAAGCGCAGGGTTCATAACCCTGAGGTCACGGGTTCAACTCCCGTCCTCGCTACTAGGTTTAAAAAAGCCCTTACAATTTGTAAGGGCTTTTTTCATTCTTACACCTAATAAATTTATCAATACGGTTTATATAACACATCCAATATTTTTGAATAGCTTTACGACTGTTTGTTTCACATATAAACAGGTTATGAGTAATAATTGAAACACGTTAAATGAGAAAGTTTATTATTTTAGTTACATTTTTTAGTTTGTTCGCTTGTAAAAAAGAAGTTGAAAAAAATAAAGTAAAACCAAGTGAAAAAACAGTAGTTCCCAAATCAAATTCTTTTGAAAAGCTTTCTTATGAGGAACAAATAAAAAATATGAAAGAAAGTTTGCCTAAAAACTCCGTTCTTTCTAATGACATTCAATTTATAAATGATTCTATTCTCGAAGGAAAATTCAAATTAGATATTTCCAATTACGAACTTGAGAATGCAAAAAAGAAATGTCTCCCAATAATAGTAAAAAAAGAAGACTTTTATGAATATGATCTGGAGGGTGAAAAAAAATCTAAGAAGGAGTTTAAAAATTTGGGCGACCTGAACGGTGATGGAAAAAGTGATTCAGTTTTCATTTTACCAGGTTTAGTCTGGTGTGAAGAAGGCCAATCCTATTATTTTACCGACAATAAAATTCCAAGAATACAAACTGATTCTAATTGTTGTCATACAGAAAGTATATTTAGTATTGGTGATATTGACGAAGATGGCGGAAATGAAATAGCAGAATATTATTCAAGTTGCGCAAGTAATTTTAAAGTTATCGAAATTTGGACTTTGAAGAAAAACAAATGGAAATCTGTTGGAAAATTTGATTTTTTCTATAATAATGGAAAATATGAGGCTATAAAAGACTTCCATAAACTTTACAAGAAAATCGCTAAAAATAAGTTTAAGTTTTTGGAAATATCAGACATGCGAACGGACGGTCAACCTATTATGGAATGGCACACTGTAACTATGAAATAATTACTACTCCTTACTTAATACTTTTATAACTTTTTCAAGAACAGTTACTTTATTCACATTTCTTTTTATATTTTTTATGTATGTGTTAGAACAACCATATAGAGAGCTAATATCATTAATCGATTAAAGACATAAAAAATAATTGTTTTAAAAAAGTAAGGCATATGATGAATACAAAACCGTATACGATTTAGTATTTTTTATTGATTTTTTGAATCATTGATCAAAACGAATACGAGGTGCAATTTGGTGTTGCAAAATTCATAACCTTACGTTTTTTTGTTTGTCACTTTTAACAATTATGGTTTTATATTTTTTGTATTTTAGGCTTTCTAAAAAACAAAATATGAAAAAGACCTTATTTTTAATATTGATTCTGTTAACGGCGTCATTCAGTTATGGACAAAAAAAGGGAGGCAAAAAGAAAGCTGCAGCAAAGCCAGCCTCAACAGCACTTGCAAAAGCAGATAACCTTACAGCCGAAATCGTGAAAGGAAACTTTTATCTGTTCATCAACAATGGTAAAGCTAAAAAAGACACCATAGGAATTAAAACGGTTGACGAAAATAGCCTTCCTAAGAATTGTGCGCTCAAAGCCTTTTCTGCAAAAGGAACGCCATTATATCTATTGACGTGGACAGAAGAGCAGACTACTAAAACCGATTTAAAGACGGAAGTACGCAGTACACTGTTTTCTGAAATATTTGATGTATCTACAAAGACAAAATTGTTTTCAAACCAGCAAACGACTACCAATATTACTGAGAAAGTATTCCTGGACAGATTGAAAAATGCTTCAGAAACACAGGAAAAGGTAAGGAGAGAAGGTTTTGAGTTTTCCTTGACAGCTGATGGTGATATTGTACAAAAGAACAAAACACAACAGAATACGTTTGCGTTTAATGCGGCTGATAAGAAGTACGTTGAAGGAAAGACAACCAGTACAGCTCCCGCTGCAACGCCTGCAAAGAAAAAGAAGGCATAACCAAGTATAAAAAAACCGAGCATATAGCTCGGTTTTTTATTTGTTTTTATCTGAAAAGATTGCCTATGGAGTGGAAAATTCTTCCGAAGAAGGTTCTTCGAGGGGCTATTGCACCAATTAACGCCGTCATTTCCAGGTTTGGTTCTAATTTGATTATAATCGGTTTTTTAGAGTCAACGGTAACAGACGTTTCATTATAACCAACGAGTTGAAACATCAATAAATCGCCATTACTAGCTTTAATTGAAAATTTACCTTCAAAATCGGTCTGTGTGCTAATTGGTTTTCCTTTAATTGATACAAGAACATCAGGCAATGGAAAACTCAAACTATCTTCGTCGTCGAATACAAAACCTGTAATTTCTATATCAGGAACAGAAGAATTGTCTATTGTTTTTTCAACATTGTTTTTTTCTTCTGTTTGTTCTGTCTTTACATTTTCCTGAGCATAAATCTCTTGGTTTCCCAAACTCAAAAAACTCAATATTCCTGAAATTCCAGCAATCCAGATGCTGCTTTTTTCTTTTGGTACACTCAGCTCTTTATTGAGTTGTGATGTCAAAAACCGCCCGCATATATTGGATTCTGAATTAATTTTGTCGATAAGCTGCCTGTCGGAAAATCGCGTGAAATCGTATACCGTTTTCTGGCACGAATTACAGAACCGGCCTTTTTCGGCAACAGTCATTCCATACCAATTTTCATGGCAGGGTTTAGGAATAGATATATTGACTTTGCCGGACATAAAAAGCCTATTCCGAAACTTTGATTTCAAACATTTTGTTCCATCTTTTTCCGGTAACAAAAAGCGTTTTGGTTTTAGGATTGTATGCTAATCCGTTCAATACGTCGTTTCCTAAATCGTGGCCCATCATATTAACTTTAGTTTTTAGGTCCCTAAAGTCGATAATACCCTCTACAGCACCGGTTTTTGGATTGATGACAGCTACAGCGTCTTTTTGGTATACGTTACCATAAATTTTTCCGTTAACCCATTCTAGTTCATTAACAGCTTTTATTTTGTTGGATTCAGAGTATACATTGAGATAATCTGTTTCTTTCATGGTTTCCGGATCTAATACCCAGATTTTTTCAGTACCGTCAGATTGGTAGATATGTTTCCCATCATTACACAATCCCCAACCTTCTATTTTTTTGAAATATTTAAAAGTCCTGATTTGTTTTAGATTGTCTGCATTATAGATAAAACCTGTGTTTTCCTGCCAGGTTAACTGATATACCTTGTTATTTAAAATTGTAATTCCTTCACCAAAATATTGTCCTTCAAGATTGACAGATTGGTAGGCTTTTCCGGTTTTGTAATCTGTTTTTAGCAATTTGGATGTGCCTCGTTGTCCGGTTCCTTCAAATAAAGTATCTCTGTAAAATTCCAATCCTTGCGTATACGAAGTTTCGTCATGAGGATACGTATTTACAATAGTATAAGAAAGCAATTTTGGTTTTACATTGGAAACCACTTCAATTCGGGCTTCCGTTTCTACATTTTGACCGTCATAATAAACGGTTGCTTTTACTTGTTGATAGCCAAATTTAGAATCGGCTAAAGGAAAATCGAACTTATTATTTCCTTTGACAGCACCAACTCTTTTTTCATTTATAGAGTAGACTATTGAATCGATGGTCTTGTTTTTATCGTTTTTCAGGCTCAAAGAAAGTGATTCTTGGGGCTGATATGACGCTTTTAAGCCAGCTTGATCAATGCTGAACAAATTTTTTTTATCATTTTCACTGTCTCCGCAGGATACGAGTACTGTTCCTAATAAAATGAATGCTAATAGTTTATGATTTTTCATTGTTTTAAAATTGATTATGACAATATACAACCTTTATTTTATAACCGCCAATGGCCTTGCAAAAATATAAAATGTTTGTATATTTGCACCGGCAAGTCCTACACGACCAGCTCCTGCAGACTCCCCCAGGGTGGGAACACAGCAAGGGTAAGCGGTTGTAGCGGTGCGATGTAGGTCGCTTGCCATTTTTTTAAATCTTCCCTTTGCGGAGGATTTTTTGTTTTTAGCCCTTTCAGGGTTCGAAACCCTGAAAGGGTTGTAAAAAAACACTAAATTTGGCTTCAATTTCTAAACTTCTAAGAAGTCAAAATGTCTAAAACTATATTAATTACAGGCGGTTCTTCAGGAATCGGAAAATCAATAGGGGAGTATCTGACCCAAAAAGGTTATACAGTTTTTGGTACGAGCCGCAACCCGGAGCGTATTACGGATTCTAAATTCCCTTTGGTAGCACTTGATGTAAGAGATGTTGAAAGTATTAAAAACGCTGTTTCCGAAGTCATACAAAGAGCAGGAAGATTGGATGTAGTAATCAATAATGCAGGAGTAGGAATTACAGGACCTTTAGAAGAAATTCCAACATCAGAAATCAAAAACAATTTCGAAACCAATTTTTTCGGACCTATTGAAGTCATGAAAGCGGTATTGCCGCAAATGCGCTCTCAGAAATCTGGTTTAATCATTAATGTTACTTCTATTGCAGGTTATATGGGATTGCCGTACAGGAGCGTTTATTCAGCCTCAAAAGGAGCATTAGAATTGATTACCGAGGCTCTGCGTATGGAAGTCAAGGATTTTGGAATAAAAATTACCAATATAGCTCCCGGAGATTTTGCTACCAATATTGCTTCAGGAAGATTTCATGCGCCTTTGGTAAAAGGTTCTGCTTATGAGAAACCTTATGGAGATACACTTAAAATGATGGACGAACATGTCGATTCAGGAAGTAATCCCGATATGATGGCAATTGCCGTAGCAAAAATCATAGCTTCTCCTAGTCCTAAGATCCATTATAAAGTAGGCGCTTTTATGCAAAAATTTTCTATTGTCCTAAAGCGGGTACTACCGGATAAAGTTTATGAAAAAATGCTAATGAACCATTATAAATTGTAATTTTGCAACCGAATTTTGAGTTTTTACTCAATAGCTTAAAGCAGAAACACACAAATTAAATTATAACAAATGAAATTTTTTATCGACACAGCTAATCTGGCTCAAATTAAAGAAGCACAAGCACTTGGTGTATTGGATGGCGTAACTACTAATCCTTCGTTAATGGCAAAAGAAGGCATCACAGGAAAAAACAATATCTTAAAACACTATGTAGATATCTGTAATCTTGTAGATGGTGACGTTAGTGCTGAAGTAAATGCGCTTGATTTTGAGGGCATGGTGAAAGAAGGCGAGGAATTGGCTGAATTGCATGAGCAGATTGTAGTAAAACTGCCAATGACCAAAGAAGGTGTAATGGCTGCAAAATATTTTTCTGACAAAGGAATCAAAACAAACGTTACATTGGTATTCTCTGCCGGACAGGCTTTATTGGCTGCAAAAGCAGGAGCTACATACGTATCACCATTTATTGGTCGTTTGGATGATGTTTCTACAGATGGTTTGAACCTGATTCAGGAAATCCGTGAGATTTACGACAATTATGGTTTTGAGACAGAAATTTTAGCTGCTTCTGTGCGTCACACGATGCATATCGTTAACTGTGCTAAAATTGGTGCTGATGTAATGACAGGGCCGCTTTCTGCTATTACAGGTTTGTTGAAACACCCATTGACAGATATCGGATTGGCTCAGTTTATAGCTGATTTTGAAAAAGGAAATAAATAATACATTAGTATTTGATATAAAAAATCCCGCTACTAGGCGGGATTTTTTGTTTGTAGTATTTAGTTTTTATTTGATTATCGGAGTTTTTATTATGGAATTCTTCGATAAGTTTTTTTAGTCTTTGCGAATCTGCGCCTTTGCGAGCTATTTTATTATTTCAGATAGTCAACAAATTTAACATCAAATAGATTTACAAAAGCGTTGTTGATAGTTCCGTCTGCATTTGTAATAATGGCACGGTGTATTTTGGTGATGACCCATTTCTGTTTGAGTTCTTCAAAATCTTTTACCCGGAATTCCTCAATTTTTTCGAATTTGTACTTGGAAAGATTGTTCTTCCATTTCGATTGGTTATCATCAACATTGATAGCGATAAAATTATAGCCAGGATGTTTGGCCTTTAATTCCATTGCTTTTTTATGTACTGTTTCAAAATGGGCTTTTGCATTTTCTGTCCAGAAGAAAACTACTGTTTTTCCTTTAATAATATTTTTACTATTAACAGTTTCTCCATTAACATCAATCAAATCGACATTAGGTAAAGGATTTCCGCTTTTCAGCATTTGAATTGCATTGCCTATTTTGGTGATTTCGTTCTGATTTCCTTTATCCGTTGAGAGCTCATTATACCGATCAAGAAATTTTTTATTGTTCAGTATATGCTGATCTTCTAAAAGATAGGCAAAGGCAATATTATCGAGAATAGTATTTTTGATTTCCGGATTTTTGAAAAGTGTATCGGCAATGTTCAGTTTGGAGATATTCATTTCTAAAGCCTTGTCTTCGGGGGAAGCATTTTCGTCGGCTTTTTCCATTGCCATATTATTGAGCATATAAGTGAGATATTTCACAAAAGGCGAGAAGTTCGTTAGGCCCTTGTTATTGTAATCGATCTCATCGCGATATTGATAAAAACCTTTTGGAAGTTTTTTGGTGACATTTTCTCCGGTCCGTATCTCGTGTATTACCGGATAAATTTCTTTTTTAGTGTAATAAGGAAAATCAAGAGAGGCTAAGGCATAGGTATCAAAATCGTCGCTCCACTTCAATAATTCTTTTTTGGTATTGTAATAGCTTTTTTTTGAGCTGTATGAAGAATCGATGTATTTGGTGAATTTATTGATGTCATAATCAAACACGGTAAACATCTTGTCCCTGTCTTCTTCATTCTTAAGATACATTTCCATTAAGAAATTGTTCTTTTCTTCTCCACGGCCACAAAATACGACAGATTCGTCAAAATCATTAGAGTTCATGCGTACCATGATACTGTCGTTTTTGTCAAAATAGACATATTGGTATTCCGGTTCATGTTTAAAAGTATACAGTCCGGGAGCCAACGAATCAAATTTTTTGAAAAAACGATTATTTCTGTCCAAAGGAATAGTGTCAATGACTTTATTGTCCTTAAGAAACAAAACGTAGCGGTTTAATGGATTTGAAACCTCTCCACCAAAGTAAGCAGTAAAATTATCGCTTTTGAATTTCTTTTCACAGGAGCACAATGACAGCAATGAAAGGAAAGAAATCGATACGATTTTGAAAACTTTTAAATTGTGCATTTAATTTGAATCTAATAAACAAAAATATTCAGACGCAACCAAACTCTCTGTTAATGCATAGTTAAATATAGACATTGTCAATTATTTAGAATGCCGTTAAATAGCAGAGATTTATTTAAACCGGAACTTTAGGTTATGTTTTAAACTATATCGGGTTCTTGTGCCAAAAGTGCAGTATTTTTTCTACTTTTGCAAAACTTTTTTAAAACTATATTCATGTTAACAGTAAATAATTTATCAGTACAATTTGGCAAGAGAATTTTGTTTGATGAAGTAAATACAACCTTTACAGATGGTAATATTTACGGAGTCATTGGAGCAAATGGTGCTGGAAAATCCACATTCTTAAAAATACTTTCAGGAGATTTTGATGCAACTTCAGGAAATGTTTTCTTGGAACCGGGCAAACGTATGTCTGTGTTGAATCAGAACCACAACATGTTTGATGAGCATACCGTCTTGGAAACAGTGATGATGGGGAATAAAATCCTTTATGCTGTTAAGAAAGAAATGGATGCGCTTTATCTGGACTATACTGACGAAAATGCAGAAAGAATTGGAGAGCTTCAGGTTCAGTTTGAAGAAATGAACGGGTGGAATGCTGATTCAGATGCTGCTTCGCTACTTTCTAACTTAGGTATCAATGAAGACAGCCACTATACATTAATGGCTGATATGGAAGGAAAACTGAAAGTACGTGTTCTTTTGGCACAGGCACTTTTTGGAAATCCTGACGTGTTGATTATGGATGAGCCTACGAACGACCTTGATTTCGAAACGATTGCATGGTTGGAAAACTTTTTGGCAAATTATGAAAATACCGTGATTGTTGTGTCTCACGACCGTCACTTCTTGGATGCGGTTTGTACGCATATTTCAGATATTGATTTCGGAAAAATTAACCATTATTCAGGAAACTATACATTTTGGTATGAATCCAGCCAATTAGCTGCAAAGCAAAGAGCACAGCAGAATAAGAAAGCGGAAGAGAAGAAACAGGAATTGGAAGAATTCATCCGTCGTTTCAGTGCCAACGTAGCAAAATCCAAACAGGCAACTTCCCGTAAAAAAATGATCAGCAAATTGAATATTGCTGAAATCAAGCCGTCTAGTCGTCGTTATCCTGCTATTATTTTTGATCAGGAAAGAGAGGCCGGTGACCAGATTTTAAATATCGTAAATCTAAGCGCTTCTGTTGATGGTGAAACGCTGTTTACAGGCGTAGACCTGAATATGGCTAAAGGCGATAAGATTGTTCTTTTCTCTAAAGATTCACGTGCTACCACTGCTTTTTATGAAATCCTGAATGGAAATAAGGCTGCTGATTCCGGAACTTTTGATTGGGGAATTACAACAACACAAGCGTATCTTCCGGTTGAAAACCATGAGTTCTTTGACAACGACCTGAATTTGGTTGATTGGTTAAGACAATGGGCGAAAACAGAAGAAGAGCGTGACGAAGTTTATATCCGTGGTTTCTTAGGGAAAATGATTTTCTCTGGTGAAGAAGCATTAAAAATAAGCCGTGTTCTCTCTGGAGGAGAAAAAGTACGTTGTATGCTTTCAAGAATGATGATGCAGAGAGCAAACGTCCTGATGCTTGACGAACCTACAAACCACTTGGATTTGGAATCGATTACAGCTTTTAACAACTCATTGAAAAATTTCAAAGGATCGGTTATTTTTACCACACATGACCATGAATTTGCACAGACTGTAGGTAACAGGGTTATTGAATTGACGCCAAAAGGAGCAATTGACAGATACATGACTTTTGACGATTATCTTGATGATGAAAAGGTACAGGAACTAAGAAAGAAAATGTACTCTTAATTATAGAAATAGAATAAATAAAAAATCCCGTTACTCACAAGTAACGGGATTTTTTGGTTTAAGAATGGTTGGTTTAGGTTGGGTGTTTTATTTTTTAAATCTGCTGATGATAAAAATAATTAGGGCAATAATAGCGACGACTATAAAAATGCCAACGCCAACGCCTAAGTTAAAAATTCCTTCAACCACTTCGCAACTCGAAAAGGTAAGGAGTATCAATAGCAGTATGTTTATTCTGGCTAACTTGTTCATGGTTTTTCTGTTTTGGTTTATATAATTATAAAGTTCTTCTTTTAACGAAGAAAAATATTACATGATTAATCTTTTTGGTTATATAATTTTAATAGAGGTGCTAAGTTGCTAAGGTTCTGAGGAGCTAAGGTTGTGTGTTTTTGTTTGATAAAAGGGAGAGTTATTGAAAGTGAGCTTTTTTTGAGTTTGTTTTCATTTGGTATAAACTTCTCGATAGTCGTCTCATTTTAAAATGGAAGCAGGTTAGGGCAAAACTGTATTTTTATTTTACTTGAAAGTAAATTTTGCCTACTTTTACAAACCAAACACAACACTTCATTATGAGTCAAAAAATATTGCTTACTTCAAAAGAAGTCAATATCATTCTGCATCGTTTGGCCTGTCAGTTAATTGAAAAGCATCTTGATTTTTCAGATACGATTCTTGTAGGAATCCAGCCTCGCGGAACCTTTTTGGCAGAACGCCTGAAGGAATTGCTTTTAAAGGAATACAAAGTACAGGATGTAGCTTTAGGGTATCTGGACATTACTTTTTTCAGAGATGATTTCCGTAGGACAGAAAAACCTCTGGAGGCCAATAAAACGCAGATTAACTTTTTGGTAGAAAATAAGAAGGTCATTTTTATTGATGATGTATTATATACCGGAAGAAGTATTCGTTCTGCTTTGACAGCAATTCAATCTTTTGGAAGGCCTTCGGAAATTGAGCTGTTGGTTTTGATTGACAGGCGTTTTAGCCGCCATCTGCCAATCCAGCCAGATTACAGAGGCAGACAGGTCGATTCTATAAATAATGAAAAGGTAAAAGTATGCTGGAAAGAGCAGGAGGGAGAAGATGTAGTATATCTTGTAACTAATTAAAGTTCTTATAAATAACAACACAACAACACATATAAAAATGAGCGAATTAAGCGTAAATCATTTATTAGGAATAAAATATATCACCAAACAAGATATTGACCTTATTTTTGAAACAGCCGATCATTTTAAGGAAGTCATTAACCGACCAATTAAAAAAGTTCCTTCGCTTCGAGACATTACCATAGCCAACATATTTTTCGAAAACAGTACCAGGACTAAACTGTCCTTTGAATTGGCACAAAAACGTCTTTCGGCTGACGTTATCAGCTTTTCTGCAGCACAGTCTTCTGTAAAAAAAGGAGAAACACTGATTGATACTGTTAATAATATCCTTTCAATGAAAGTTGACATGGTAGTCATGAGGCATTCTAATCCCGGAGCAGCTTATTTTCTTTCACAAAATGTAAATGCGAGTATTGTAAATGCCGGTGATGGAGCACACGAACATCCAACGCAAGGTTTGTTGGATTCCTTTACGATAAGAGAAAAACTTGGAGAAGTTGCCGGAAAGAAAGTCGTGATTGTAGGTGATATTCTGCATTCGAGAGTGGCACTTTCCAATATCTATGCACTTAAAATGCAGGGAGCGGAAGTTAAGGTTTGCGGACCTAAGACCTTAATTCCAAAATATATCGAATCTTTAGGAGTTGATGTTGAACCAAACCTTAGAAAAGCCCTTGAATGGTGCGATGTGGCAAACATGCTTAGGGTTCAGAATGAAAGAATGGATGTGAATTACTTTCCTTCAACAAGAGAATATACACAACAATACGGAGTAGATAAGGCTTTTTTAGATTCGCTAAATAAGGAAATCGTAATTATGCATCCGGGACCAATCAATCGTGGTGTTGAAATCTCCTCTGATGTAGCCGATTCTCAGCAGTCGGTTATCCTCAATCAGGTTGAAAATGGTGTAGCAATACGTATGGCGGTAATTTATCTTCTGGCATCAAAAATTAAGCAATAGGAATAAAAAGCCAAAAACCTTTGTAACTTTGGGCTTAACAAACTTTACTTCTAAAAAACAAGACAATATGAAAGTTGATCAAAAAGGACATACAACAGTAATAAAAGATACTCAAGGTAATGTAGGTTCTTTTCTGGAAAAAGTAACAAATGAATATGGGAGCTTCAAAAACCACAATCTTATTTTGGACATCTCATCAGATAAAGATGTGAGCTTAGACCAGGTACTTTCTTTCCTGTCGTTGTCAAACAAACACCGAAAAGCAAAAAAATCATTCGTAATTGTTGTCAATGATTTTGACTTTAACGAAGTTCCGGACGAAATGATCGTTGTTCCTACTATTCTTGAAGCTCATGATATTATTGAGATGGAAGAAATTGAAAGGGATTTAGGGTTTTAGATTTAAGATTTAAGATTTAAGATTTAAGATTTGGAATTTTTGATTTAAGATTTGGAATTTTTGATTTAAGATTTAGTTTTTTTGATTTAAGAGTAAAAAATGAAGCTGACCATTCTTGGCTGTTATGCCGCCACACCCAGAACTATTACAAATCCTACATCGCAGGTTTTGGAAATAAGAGACCGGATGTTTCTGATTGACTGTGGCGAAGGAACACAGGTTCAGTTACGAAAAAACAAGATCAAATTTTCTAAAATAAACCATATTTTTATTTCCCACCTTCATGGTGACCATGTCTACGGACTTGTTGGTCTGGTTTCTACTTATATGCTTTTAAATAGGGTGAATGATCTTCATATTTATGGGCCAAAAGGAATAAAAGAGATTATTACACTGCAATTGAAGCTCTCTAATTCATGGACTAACTACAATCTTTATTTCCATGAACTGGAATCAACCGAATCTGAAACTGTTTTTGAAGATGAAAAGGTTATCGTAAAGACCATTCCTCTAAAACACAGGATATATACGAATGGCTATTTATTCCTGGAAAAATTCAACGAAAGAAAACTCAATATCGATGCTGTACAGCAATATGAAATCGATCAGGTGTATTATAAGAAAATTAAATATGGCGGCGATATCACTTTAGAAGATGGCCGCGTTATTTCAAATGCTGAACTAACTTTTGATCCAGATACTCCAAAGAGTTATGCGTTTTGTTCAGACACGGTGTATAATGAAGATATACTGCCACTAATTGAAAATGTAGATGTCCTTTACCATGAATCTACTTTTTTAGAATCAGAAGTTTCATTAGCTGAAAAAACCATGCATTCAACGGCTAAAGAAGCTGCCAGGATTGCGCTTAAAGCCAATGCCAAAAATCTGGTATTAGGCCATTATTCTACACGATACGAATCCATTCAGAAATTTAAGGAAGAAGCCGAAACTATTTTTCCAAATGTCTTTTTGGGAGATGATGGGGAGAGTTTTTCTTTTTGAGGTACTGAGGTTCTAAGCGGCTAAGGTGCTAAGGCTTTTTTTTGAAGTTGCTAAGTAACTAAGATAATGTGTTTTCTTTTTAAAAAGATTTTAAGGCTCTAAGCGGCTAAGTAGCTAAGGTTTGTTTATTGGTTAGGATTAAATTTTGAACTTCAAAAAAACTTAATTGATTACCTGAAACTTTATACCAAAAACAAATTCCTTTCTTGCTTTGCGGCTTTGTGCCTTTGCGAGCAACTATTTCACTCAAAGGCGCAGAGCCGCAAAATTCCTAACAATAGAAATAATAAACTTTAACTATTTGGTATAAACTTCCCGATAGCCATTCAAACTTATTTCCTCAGAGCCTTAGTGCCTCAGAACCTTAGTGCCTTAAAGCCTTAGCCACTTAGCACCTCAAAAAACAACTGACAAATATCATATCTTCACTTCACAAAGTTTGTAACTTTGTACTTCAAAATCTCCAATTGACCAAGCTATGAAAGATTTAAGCGATTACAGAAAATCATACGAAAAAAGCGAATTGATTGAAACAGCCATACCCGATAATCCTTTTGAATTATTTGGTTTGTGGTTTCAGGAAGCCGAAGCTATAGGCGGAACCGAAGAAGTTAATGCAATGACTATTGCTACTATTGGAAAAGATGGTTTTCCAAAATCAAGAATCGTTCTCTTAAAACAGCTGACTTCCGAGGGATTTATTTTCTTTACCAATTACGAATCCGAAAAAGGAAAAGCTATTGCTGATAATCCAAATGTCTGTCTATCTTTCTTTTGGCCTTATGCCGAAAGACAGGTAATTATTAAAGGAAAGGCCGAAAAAACATCGGATGCCATTTCTGATGCCTATTTCCAATCCAGGCCATTTGGTAGCCAATTAGGTGCGCTTGCCTCACACCAAAGTGAAATTATATCAAATAGGGAAATATTGGAAAACAAAGTAAAAAATCTCGAAGAAGAATTTGTAGGAAAAGTAATTGATCGTCCTGACTATTGGGGAGGCTATTTGGTCAAGCCTTATGAGATAGAATTTTGGCAGGGAAGGCCCAACAGGCTTCATGATAGGATTCGCTTCCAATACCGCGAAAACACATGGAAAAAGGATAGGCTTTCTTCATGATTTATAGGAATAATAGCATGAAAAATATAAAAAGATGCATTTCATCGATTTTATTTTGCAGTTCAACGATGTTTTTGTAATATTGAATCGTTAAGTAAGAGACATGCCCCATCATAAATCTTACGGAACAATTTAAAAAAGTTTACCCAAGGCTTTTTTGAATTATGAACCAAAACACTTAACCTATGAAAGCAATAATGCTAAGAACATTAATGCCAGTGGCATTATTGTTCACAATGTTATCCTGTTCTTCAGATTCATCTGATGAGGATAAACTTCCTAGTGGAAATTCGGCCTTAGTCGAGAATTACGACTACAATCCCACAGAATTAGAATTGATGCGAATTATCAACGAACACAGACAATCGATCAATTTACCGGTTTTACAACCAATCAATCACATTTCTTACAAATCTGAAGAACACAACGAGTACATGATCGAAAACAATGTTGTTAATCATGCCTACTTTGAAGAAAGATCACAAAACCTGATGCAGGTGCTTGGAGCGGTAAAAGTCAATGAAAATGTGGCTTATAGCTACAATACGCCTCAGGCCGCGTTACAAGCCTGGCTTGAAAGTCCTAGTCACAAAGCTAATATTGAAGGAGATTTTACTCATTTTGGAATCTCAGTTCGTACCAGCCCGGAATCAGGACGAAAATATTATACAAATATGTTTATAAAAAAATAAGCAGGTAAGACTCAGTATTATAAGACTGCAGTTTGTATTGCAGTCTTTTTTTTGAGACTGTCCAAAAAATTGTTATTTAACGTTCACCTTTCCATTCTTACTGACTGCAATAATATGACAGGAATTATTTTTTAGATAATTAATATTAGATGGGGTTTAATTTTCGTGGATTATTTTTTTAAAATATATTCATTTAAGATTGTTCTTTTGTTCTGATTATTCTTTCATAAAGGTCTGCGTGAAAACTATTGTATGGGGATATATTTTAAAAATATATTACAATGGGTCGAATAACAAAAAAAGCATCCTGCTAGTCCAGGATGCTTTTGCTTTTTATGGCATTAATATATTTTATAATTCAGTTATTATAAATTCGCTTCGTCTGTTTAATTGATGTTCTTCTTCAGAACACGGAACTCCATCAGAACATTTGTTTACCAATTGTGTTTCGCCATAACCTTTTCCGGTTAATCTTGATGCTTGTATTCCGTCGCCAATCATCCATGCAATAGTTGATTTTGCTCTGCGATCTGATAGTCTTTCATTATACTTGTGCGTCTGACGGCTATCTGTATGTGATCTTACATCAACTTTCATAGTCGGATATTCTTTCATTACGTCAACGATTTTTGCTAAGTCTGTAGCTGCATCCGGACGGATATTCCATTTATCCAAGTCAAAATAAATTATCTTGATACCAAATGCTTTTGCCAGGTCATCACCAACTTTAACTTTCTTGACTGCTTTTTCTAAAGCAATAGGAAGATCGGTTTCTCCGCTTTCTTTTGGTAAAGTTATACGAGACTCTTTAGTTACGTATTCTTGTTTTTCAGCTCTTACATAATACGATTTGCCACATTGCACATCCTCAAAAGAATATTTTCCTGAAGCATCTGATGTAGTTTCTTTTAATTTGTTGAACTTTTCATCAAATAAAGTCACTTTAGTATTTGGAAGGATAACTCCGGTTTCCATGTCGGTTATAGTTCCCGCTAAAAGCTGTTCGCAGGCAAATTCAAGCCTTTTGGTTTCGACAAATTTGTAGATATCATCATTACCGTTTCCACCATCTCTGTTGGAGCTTAGAAAGCCTATTCTTGTTTTGGAGTTAATAATATATCCAAAATCATCTTTTTTACTGTTAGCAGGTTCTCCAACATTTTTAACTTCTTTGAAGCTACCGTCGTTTCCCATTTTTGAAACGAAAATATCAAAACCACCAAGTCCAAGCTGTCCGTCAGAAGCAAAATACAATTCATTTTCGTCAGATACGAAAGGGAAAGATTCTCTTCCAGGCGTATTTATTTGAGGTCCCAGATTTTCAGGAGTACCGAAACTTCCATCGGCATTGATACTTACTTTAAAGATATCAGATTGTCCCAAAGTTCCCGGCATATCCGAAGCAAAATATAATGTTTTTCCATCCGGACTCAAAGCAGGGTGGGCCACACTATAATTGTTATTGTTAAAAGGAAGCTCAGTGACGTTTGTCCATTTGTCACCTTCTAAGGTAGCTTTGTAAATTTTTAATAAAGTTACCTTATTGCTGCTTTTGCCCTTTTTTCCGTCGTTGTAATTGTTTCGGGTAAAAAACATAGTCTTTCCATCTTTGGAAAAAGCAGGAGTAGCTTCATGAAATTTGGTATTCAGGCTTTTTGCAAATTTTTTAGGAGCTGAAAGAGCACCGTCTGCACTCAGGTCAGAAACATACATATTAGTAAAATACATATTTGTCCAGGAATGCTGTCTTTTTGAAAAGTTTCCGGTATCTCGCGCTGATGCAAAAACGACTTTATCTCCAAAAAAAGCACTTCCATAATCAGAATATTCAGAATTTATCCCAGCGTTTTCTATTTTATATCGACCAGAATTTTTCTTGATTTCTTCCAGATAATTCTTTTTCTCCTCATAGAGTTTTCCACGAGAATCACCACTTGACTTCTGGTTAAATTTCTGAAGCATGTCATTGGCCTTATCATATTCTCCAATTCCTTTTAGAGATTGGGAATAGCGGTAAAAATACTCAGGTTCTACATCCTGCGTCATTGCAAAAAGCTCACCATACCATTTGGCAGCATTTTCCAAATCAGCATTAAAATAATAGGAATTTCCAAGTTTTTCAAGCATGTCTTGTGACTTGTATCCTTTTTCAGCAACACGCTCATAGGTTTTTATAGCATCAATGTAAGCATATTTCTCATACTTCTTATCTGCTGATGCTACAGCCGATTTTTGCGAATATCCGTTGATACAGATAATGCTTAAAAATGCGAGGTATATAAATTTGATTTTCATGATTACACAGTATTAGAAGAACCTTGGTGAAGTTACTTTGTTGAATTTGTTGAAAAGCTCAAATCGAAGGAATATTTCGTGCGAGCCAGAGTTGTAATTGGATAATTTTGTAGTTTCTAAGTCATATCCATAGCCTACAAATAATCCATCTGTAACCTGGAAGCCAGCCATAACACTTACCGCAGCATCCCATCTCCAGGCTGCGCCAATGGTAAATTTATCGTTGAATAGGAAATTACCAGACACATCAAGCTGTAGGGGAGCACCTTCAATAGTTTTCATAAGGAAAGCAGGCTTAAATTTGATAGTAGGACTTAAGTCAAATACATAACCTCCGATGAAATAAAAATTCATCCTTTCTTTATAAACAGAAACAGAGTTGTCTTCGTAACGGGTAGTCTGAAAGAAGTTAGGAACCGAAAGACCTACATATAATTTATCGGAGTGGAAATAAACACCGGCTCCAACATTAGGTGTAAAATTGTTATTGAAATTTTGTAGATGCGGATCACCGGCATCAACAGGATTTAGCTTGTTTACGTCCAGGCTAAAAAGATTTGCTGTTCCTTTAATACCAAATGAAAGGTTATAGGTTTCCGATGTCTGAACAGTATAAGATATATCAGCTGAAATAGCATTTTCGTCTGTAGGGCCAATTCTGTCGTTGACAAAAGAAAGTCCGATACCTATTTTACTATTATTGATAGGCGTATTTAAAGAAACTGCATTGGTTACAGGAGCTCCATCCAAACCAACCCATTGGGTTCTATGAAGGCCGAAAATACTCATAACGCCTCTGGAACCAGCATAGGCCGGGTTTATATTAATAGTGTTGTACATATATTGCGTGTATTGAGCGTCTTGTTGCGCAAAACCTGCAAAACTTGTCAACAGTAAAGCGAAAAATAAAAATTTTGTTTTCATTTATTTGTTTGTTTAGTTCCAGGGATGCAAATCCCTGGAAGTTTGACTCTATCTATTAATATATAGATAACTTGCTTTTTCTCTAGTTTTTCCTTCAGCATCGACATATTTCAGTACGTAGTAGTAAGTTCCATCAGGTAATTCTTCTGATTTTTTTACTGTGGCACGACCTTCAGATACACCTCTAAATACTTTAGTATTGTTGTCGTAGCCTTGAGCGTCAAATACTAAAACTCCCCAACGATTATAAATCTCTACAGTATTGTTTGGATAACAATCAAGACCTTCAATTTTAAAGAACTCATTCAAACCATCACCGTTTGGTGTTATGGCGTTGTGAACAATGATTTCACATGGCGCTAAAACGATACAGTCGTCATTTACATTCATGTTGACTTGAATTGTTCTAGGACAATCGCCGTCTGCGATCACATAACTTAATATATAATTTCCAAGAGGAACATTAGTAGGACTAAATATACTTCCTAGTAATCCTTGAGAGTTATTAGTATCAATCCATGTTCCTGTTCTTTCTATAGAATTGTTAAGTAATGTAAACAAATCGATTGAAAGATCTCGGATACATAGTTCGCTGTTAATTGTTTGCGTAGGGTTTGCTATCGTAACATTTATTGTTTGCGTAACTACATTTGAATTTCCACAGCTGTCGGTCGCAGACCAAGATCTGGTGATAGTATAACCTGTTGCTGTCTGATTTTCAATCTGTTCATCAAATATAACATTTTCTACCGAAGAACAAGAGTCTGTAAATTCTAAAGCCGGTGCTTCAGGTACCTCACTACATACAACATTTATAGTTGTTTGTAATGGAGTAATTAAAGTTGGAGCTGTATTATCTTCTACAGTTATTACTTGAGTTACAGAAGCGATGTTATTACATAAGTCAACAGCTGTCCAAGTTCTTGTGATAATCTTATCTCCAGCACATGCACCATTTTCAATAGTTTCAAGCATTGTAACGGTTGCCAAACTACAGTTATCAGTAGCCGTTAATGTTACTGCTGCTGGAATTGCTCCACAAGCTACGGTAACGTCTGCCGGTACAGTTTCTACGAATGTTGGAGCCTGAGTATCGGTTACGGTCACTATTTGAGTATGTTCGGCAGTATTACCACATAGGTCAGTAGCCGTCCATTTTCTAGTAAGCGTGTAGCTTCCAGCGCAAGCACCATCGGTTCTAGTTTCGGCGAAAGTTACCGTTGCAGTTCCGCAAGCATCAGTTGCAGTAAGCGTAGCCGCAGCCGGGATATTGTCGCAAGACGCAGCCACTTCGGCAGCAGGCAATGTTCCATCGAATGCAGGAGCCTGGGTATCGGTTACGTTCACTACTTGAGTGTGTTCGGCAGTGTTACCGCATAGGTCAGTAGCCGTCCATTTTCTTGTAAGCGTATAGCTTCCAGCACATGCACCATCGGTTCTTGTTTCAGCAAAAGTTACCGTTGCAGTTCCGCAAGCATCAGTTGCAGTAAGCGTAGCCGCAGCCGGGATATTGTCGCAAGACGCAGCCAGTTCAACCGCAGGCAATGTTCCATCGAATGCAGGAGCCTGAGTATCGGTTACGTTCACTACCTGAGTGTGTTCGGCAGTATTACCGCAAAGGTCGGTAGCCGTCCATTTTCTAGTAAGCGTGTAGCTTCCGGCACAAGCACCATCGGTTCTTGTTTCGGCGAATGTTACCGTTGCAGTTCCGCAAGCATCAGTTGCAGTAAGCGTAGCCGCAGCCGGGATATTATCACAAGACGCAGCCAGTTCAGGCGCAGGCAATGTTCCATCGAATGCAGGAGCCTGGGTATCGGTTACGTTCACTACCTGTGTGTGTTCGGCAGTGTTACCGCATAGGTCAGTAGCCGTCCATTTTCTTGTAAGCGTATAGCTTCCAGCACATGCACCATCGGTTCTTGTTTCAGCAAAAGTTACCGTTGCAGTTCCGCAAGCATCAGTTGCAGTAAGCGTAGCCGCAGCCGGGATATTGTCGCAAGACGCAGCCAGTTCAACCGCAGGCAATGTTCCATCGAATGCAGGAGCCTGAGTATCGGTTACGTTCACTACCTGAGTGTGTTCGGCAGTATTACCGCAAAGGTCGGTAGCCGTCCATTTTCTAGTAAGCGTGTAGCTTCCGGCACAAGCACCATCGGTTCTTGTTTCGGCGAATGTTACCGTTGCAGTTCCGCAAGCATCAGTTGCAGTAAGCGTAGCCGCAGCCGGGATATTATCACAAGACGCAGCCAGTTCAGCCGCAGGCAATGTTCCATCGAATGCAGGAGCCTGGGTATCGGTTACGTTCACTACCTGTGTGTGTTCGGCAGTATTTCCGCATAGGTCGGCAGCCGTCCATTTTCTTGTAAGCGTATAGCTTCCAGCACAAGCACCGTCAGTCCTAGTTTCGGCGAATGTTACCGTTGCAGTTCCGCAAGCATCAGTTGCAGTAAGCGTAGCCGCAGCCGGGATATTATCACAAGCCGCAGCCAGTTCAGCCGCAGGCAATGTTCCATCGAATGCAGGAGCCTGGATATCGGTTACGGTCACTACCTGAGTGTGTTCGGCAGTGTTACCGCAAAGGTCAGCAGCCGTCCATTTTCTAGTAAGCGTATAGCTTCCGGCGCAAGCACCATCGGTTCTAGTTTCAGCAAAAGTTACCGTTGCAGTTCCGCAAGCATCAGTTGCAGTAAGCGTAGCCGCAGCCGGGATATTGTCGCAAGACGCAGCCAGTTCAGCCGCAGGCAATGTTCCATCGAATGCAGGAGCCTGGGTATCGGTTATGGTCACTACCTGAGTGTGTTCGGCAGTGTTACCGCATAGGTCAGTAGCCGTCCATTTTCTTGTAAGCGTGTAGCTTCCGGCGCAAGCACCGTCAGTCCTAGTTTCAGCAAAAGTTACCGTTGCAGTTCCACAGGCATCAGTTGCAGTAAGCGTAGCCGCAGCCGGGATATTGTCGCAAGACGCAGCCACTTCGGCAGCAGGCAATGTTCCTGCAAATACAGGAGCCTGTGTATCGGTTACGTTCACTACCTGAGTGTGTTCGGCAGTATTACCGCATAGGTCGGTAGCCGTCCATTTTCTTGTAAGCGTATAGCTTCCAGCACATGCACCGTCAGTCCTAGTTTCGGCGAATGTTACAGTTGCACTTCCACAAGCATCAGTTGCAGTAAGCGTAGCCGCAGCAGGTATGTTGTCGCAAGACGCAGCCAGTTCAGCAGCAGGCAATGTTCCATCGAATGCAGGAGCCTGGATATCGGTTACGGTCACTACCTGTGTGTGTTCGGCAGTATTACCGCAAAGGTCGGTAGCCGTCCATTTTCTTGTAAGCGTGTAGCTTCCGGCGCAAGCACCATCGGTTCTTGTTTCAGCAAAAGTTACCGTTGCAGTTCCGCAAGCATCAGTTGCAGTAAGCGTAGCCGCAGCAGGTATGTTGTCGCAAGACGCATTGATACTAGCCGCAGGCAAAGTTCCTACAAATACAGGAGCCTGGGTATCGGTTACGTTCACTACCTGTGTGTGTTCGGCAGTGTTACCGCAAAGGTCGGTAGCCGTCCATTTTCTTGTAAGCGTATAGCTTCCGGCGCAAGCACCGTCAGTCCTAGTTTCAGCAAAAGTTACCGTTGCACTTCCGCAAGCATCGGTTGCAGTAAGCGTAGCCGCAGCCGGGATATTGTCGCAAGACGCAGCCACTTCGGCAGCAGGCAATGTTCCTGCAAATACAGGAGCCTGGGTATCGGTTACGTTCACTACCTGTGTGTGTTCGGCAGTATTACCGCAAAGGTCGGTAGCCGTCCATTTTCTTGTAAGCGTGTAGCTTCCGGCGCAAGCACCGTCAGTCCTAGTTTCAGCAAAAGTTACCGTAGCACTTCCACAGGCATCGGTTGCAGTAAGCGTAGCCGCAGCCGGGATATTGTCGCAAGACGCAGCCACTTCGGCAGCAGGCAATGTTCCTGCAAATACAGGAGCCTGGGTATCGGTTACGGTCACTACCTGTGTGTGTTCGGCAGTATTACCGCATAGGTCGGTAGCCGTCCATTTTCTAGTAAGCGTATAGCTTCCGGCGCAAGCACCATCGGTTCTAGTTTCGGCGAAAGTTACCGTTGCAGTTCCACAGGCATCGGTTGCAGTAAGCGTAGCCGCAGCCGGTATGTTGTCACAAGACGCAGCCAGTTCAGCAGCAGGCAATGTTCCATCGAATGCAGGAGCCTGGATATCGGTTACGGTCACTACCTGTGTGTGTTCGGCAGTATTACCGCAAAGGTCGGTAGCCGTCCATTTTCTTGTAAGCGTGTAGCTTCCGGCGCAAGCACCATCGGTTCTTGTTTCAGCAAAAGTTACCGTTGCAGTTCCGCAAGCATCAGTTGCAGTAAGCGTAGCCGCAGCAGGTATGTTGTCGCAAGACGCATTGATACTAGCCGCAGGCAAAGTTCCTACAAATACAGGAGCCTGGGTATCGGTTACGTTCACTACCTGTGTGTGTTCGGCAGTGTTACCGCAAAGGTCGGTAGCCGTCCATTTTCTTGTAAGCGTATAGCTTCCGGCACAAGCACCATCGGTTCTAGTTTCAGCAAAAGTTACCGTTGCAGTTCCACAGGCATCGGTTGCAGTAAGTGTAGCCGCAGCAGGTATGTTGTCGCAAGCCGCAGCCACTTCGGCAGCAGGCAATGTTCCATCGAATGCAGGAGCCTGGGTATCGGTTACGGTTACTACCTGTGTGTGTTCGGCAGTATTACCGCAAAGGTCGGTAGCCGTCCATTTTCTTGTAAGCGTGTAGCTTCCGGCACAAGCACCATCGGTTCTAGTTTCGGCGAAAGTTACCGTTGCAGTTCCACAGGCATCGGTTGCAGTAAGCGTAGCCGCAGCAGGTATGTTGTCGCAAGCCGCAGCCACTTCGGCAGCAGGCAATGTTCCTGCAAATACAGGAGCCTGGGTATCGGTTACGGTCACTACCTGTGTGTGTTCGGCAGTGTTACCGCAAAGGTCGGTAGCCGTCCATTTTCTTGTAAGCGTGTAGCTTCCGGCGCAAGCACCATCGGTTCTAGTTTCAGCAAAAGTTACCGTTGCAGTTCCACAGGCATCGGTTGCAGTAAGCGTAGCCGCAGCCGGGATATTGTCGCAAGCCGCAGCCACTTCGGCAGCAGGCAATGTTCCAGTAAATGTTGGAGCCTGGGTATCGGTTACGTTCACTACCTGAGTGTGTTCGGCAGTGTTACCGCATAGATCAGTAGCCGTCCATTTTCTTGTAAGCGTGTAGCTTCCGGCACAAGCACCATCGGTTCTAGTTTCAGCAAAAGTTACCGTTGCAGTTCCACAGGCATCGGTTGCAGTAAGTGTAGCCGCAGCAGGTATGTTGTCGCAAGCCGCAGCCACTTCGGCAGCAGGCAATGTTCCATCGAATGCAGGAGCCTGTGTATCGGTTACGGTCACTACCTGAGTGTGTTCGGCAGTATTACCGCATAGGTCGGTAGCCGTCCATTTTCTAGTAAGCGTATAGCTTCCGGCGCAAGCACCATCGGTTCTAGTTTCGGCGAAAGTTACCGTTGCAGTTCCACAGGCATCGGTTGCAGTAAGCGTAGCCGCAGCCGGTATGTTGTCACAAGACGCAGCCACTTCGGCAGCAGGCAATGTTCCATCGAATGCAGGAGCCTGTGTATCGGTTACGTTCACTACCTGAGTGTGTTCGGCAGTGTTACCGCATAGATCAGTAGCCGTCCATTTTCTTGTAAGCGTGTAGCTTCCGGCACAAGCACCATCGGTTCTAGTTTCAGCAAAAGTTACCGTTGCAGTTCCACAGGCATCGGTTGCAGTAAGTGTAGCCGCAGCAGGTATGTTGTCGCAAGCCGCAGCCACTTCGGCAGCAGGCAATGTTCCATCGAATGCAGGAGCCTGGGTATCGGTTACGGTTACTACCTGTGTGTGTTCGGCAGTATTACCGCAAAGGTCGGTAGCCGTCCATTTTCTTGTAAGCGTGTAGCTTCCGGCACAAGCACCATCGGTTCTAGTTTCGGCGAAAGTTACCGTTGCAGTTCCACAGGCATCGGTTGCAGTAAGCGTAGCCGCAGCAGGTATGTTGTCGCAAGCCGCAGCCACTTCGGCAGCAGGCAATGTTCCTACAAAAGTAGGAGCCTGTGTATCGGTTACAGTTACTACTTGCGTGTGTACGGCAGTGTTACCGCAAAGGTCAGTAGCCGTCCATTTTCTTGTGAGTGTGTAGCTTCCGGCGCAAGCACCATTAGTCCTTGTTTCGGCGAAAGTTACAGTTGCGCTTCCACAGGCATCGGTTGCAGTAAGCGTAGCCGCAGCTGGAATGTTTCCACATGAAGCAGTTATGCTGGCAGCAGGCAATGTTCCTGCGAATACAGGAGCCTGGGTATCAGTAACGGTTACAATCTGAGTGTGTTCAGCAGTATTACCGCATAGGTCGGTAGCCGTCCATTTTCTTGTAAGCGTGTAGCTTCCGGCACATGCACCATTAGTCCTTGTCTCGGCAAAAGTTACCGTTGCGCTTCCACAGGCATCGGTTGCAGTAAGCGTAGCCGCAGCTGGAATGTTTCCACATGAAGCAGTTATGCTGGCAGCAGGCAATGTTCCTGCAAATACAGGAGCCTGCGTATCAGTAACGGTTACAGTCTGAGTGTACTCAGCAGTATTACCGCATAGGTCGGTAGCCGTCCATTTTCTTGTCAGGGTATAGTTTCCGGCACAAGAACCATTAGTCCTTGTCTCGGCGAATGTTACCGTTGCGCTTCCACAAGCATCGGTTGCAGTAAGCGTAGCCGCAGCTGGAATGTTTCCACAAGCTGCAGTTATGCTGGCAGCAGGCAATGTTCCTGCGAATACAGGAGCCTGGGTATCAGTAACGGTTACAGTCTGAGTGTACTCAGCAGTATTACCGCATAGGTCGGTAGCCGTCCATTTTCTTGTAAGCGTATAGCTTCCGGCACATGCACCATTAGTCCTTGTCTCGGCAAAAGTTACCGTTGCGCTTCCACAGGCATCGGTTGCAGTAAGCGTAGCCGCAGCTGGAATGTTTCCGCAAGATATGGCAACATCAGCAGGAGGTGTTCCTACAAAAGTAGGAGCCTGTGTATCAGTTACAGTCACTACTTGTGTGTGTACGGCAGTGTTACCGCAAAGGTCAGTAGCAGTCCATTTTCTTGTCAGGGTATAGTTTCCGGCACAAGAACCATTAGTCCTTGTTTCGGCGAAAGTTACCGTTGCGCTTCCACAGGCATCGGTTGCAGTAAGCGTAGCCGCAGCAGGAATGTTTCCGCAAGATATGGCAACATCAGAAGGTAATGTTCCTACAAAAGTAGGAGCCTGTGTATCAGTTACAGTCACTACTTGTGTGTGTACGGCAGTGTTACCGCAAAGATCGGTAGCTGTCCATTTTCTAGTAAGCGTGTAGCTTCCAGCACAAGCACCGTCAGTTCTTGTTTCAGCGAATGTTACCGTTGCAGTTCCGCATGCATCGGTTGCAGTAAGCGTAGCCGCAGCCGGTATGTTTCCGCAAGATACAGCAACATCAGCAGGAGGTGTTCCTGCGAATACAGGAGCCTGAGTATCGGTTACAGTTACTACTTGTGTATGTACGGCAGTGTTACCACAAAGATCAGTAGCAGTCCATTTTCTTGTCAGGGTATAGTTTCCGGCACAAGAACCATTAGTCCTTGTTTCGGCGAAAGTTACCGTTGCGCTTCCACAGGCATCGGTTGCAGTAAGCGTAGCCGCAGCTGGAATGTTTCCACATGAAGCAGTTATGCTGGCAGCAGGCAATGTTCCTGCAAATACAGGAGCCTGCGTATCAGTAACGGTTACAGTCTGAGTGTACTCAGCAGTATTACCGCAAAGGTCGGTAGCCGTCCATTTTCTTGTCAGGGTATAGTTTCCGGCACAAGAACCATTAGTCCTTGTCTCGGCAAAAGTTACCGTTGCGCTTCCGCATGCATCGGTTGCAGTAAGCGTAGCCGCAGCAGGTATATTTCCGCAAGTTGCAGTTATGTTGGCAGCAGGCAATGTTCCTGCGAATACAGGAGACTGTGCGTCGCTCACGGTTACAATCTGAGTGTGTTCAGCAGTGTTCCCGCAAAGGTCGGTAGCCGTCCATTTTCTTATCAGGGTATAGTTTCCGACACAAGAACCATTAGTCCTTGTCTCGGCAAAAGTTACCGTTGCGCTTCCACAGGCATCGGTTGCAGTAAGCGTAGCCGCAGCTGGAATGTTTCCACATGAAGCAGTTATGCTGGCAGCAGGCAATGTTCCTGCAAATACAGGAGCCTGCGTATCAGTAACGGTTACAGTCTGAGTGTACTCAGCAGTATTACCGCAAAGGTCGGTAGCAGTCCATTTTCTTGTCAGGGTATAGTTTCCGGCACAAGAACCATTAGTCCTTGTCTCGGCAAAAGTTACCGTTGCGCTTCCGCATGCATCGGTTGCAGTAAGCGTAGCCGCAGCAGGTATATTTCCGCAAGTTGCAGTTATGTTGGCAGCAGGCAATGTTCCTGCGAATACAGGAGACTGTGCGTCGCTCACGGTTACAATCTGAGTGTGTTCAGCAGTGTTCCCGCAAAGGTCGGTAGCCGTCCATTTTCTTGTCAGGGTATAGTTTCCGACACAAGAACCATTAGTCCTTGTCTCGGCAAAAGTTACCGTTGCGCTTCCACAGGCATCGGTTGCAGTAAGCGTAGCCGCAGCAGGTATATTTCCGCATGAAGCAGTTATGCTGGCGGCAGGCAATGTTCCAGTAAATGTTGGAGCTGTAGTGTCGTTTATAGTGATTGTCTGAGTAAAATTTGCAGTTGTACAATCTGTAGCAACCGTAAATACTCTAGTGACAACCGTAGGACAACTACCTGCTTTAGTGTCTTTATAAGTTATTGTATGTGCTAGGGAAGCATTTGAAGTTGTTCCCCCTGCATTTTGAAATTGTGCCAATGTAATTGATACAGGTGTTTCACTATAAGTCAAAGGAGTAATACTACTTTGGTTACATCCCTGAATACTAGCATTAGTTGGACCAGTTAAGGTAACTGTAGGTTTCACATTTACAGTTACTTGAGCACATGTCGAATTTCCACAGCTGCTTTCCCAACGTACATAATATGTAGTTGTTTGTGTTGGTGCTGCAATAGAAAGATTGTTTCCTGTTCCGATTGCTGTTCCGCCACAACTTGAGGTATACCATTTTAGGTTAGTACCTGATCCTCCTGTTGCAGATAGGATGATATTTCCTCCTACATTTGAACAGATATTGTTATTGTTTACGCTTGCAGCAGTTGGAGCTACAGGCGATGCATCCACATTGACAACTACCTGATCTGTTGATGTACATTGTCCGCTAGCGTTTGTAACGGTCAAAGTATAGGTTGTTGTGGTGGTTGGAGAAGCAATAGGGTTTGCGATATTACTAAAATTCAGTCCTGTAGATGGACTCCAGCTGTAAATAACACCGCCGCTTCCGCTTAATTGTGTATTTCCACCAGGGCAAATAGTAACATCAGGGCCTGCATTTGCTACAATAGGAGTAGGGTTACCGATAGTAGCTGTACCGCTAATGTTTGGTTTACAGCTTCCAGGATCTTTTACTACTACTGTATAGTTTCCAGGTGATAAGTTTGAAAAAGTATTGATACTCTGCCAGTTTGTTCCATTATCTATAGAATATAGATAGCTTCCTGAACCACCAGAAACGTTTACAGTTAATGTTCCGTTGTTTTGCCCATTACACTGTGCATTGGTTGCATTGATTGAGTTAAGAACAGCTGTTTCATAAATGGTCATTGTTTGCGTCACATATACTACATCACTAGAACATGGACAGCTCGTTATTGTTTTTACAATAAAAGTTTCAGCATTGTCTGGTACACCATCAGCTACAGAAGTATAAGGTATATCAATATAAGTCTGATTAGCGGGAATTGTTACCTGTGTTGGGAATGGCTGTCCGCCAGCT
This sequence comes from Flavobacterium sp. 28YEA47A, assembly GCF_041262125.1. Lineage (NCBI taxonomy): Bacteria > Pseudomonadati > Bacteroidota > Flavobacteriia > Flavobacteriales > Flavobacteriaceae > Flavobacterium > Flavobacterium sp. 28YEA47A. The sequence goes on along the minus strand of NZ_JBGCCI010000005.1, from coordinate 342,824 downwards.
GTTTGAATATCAACTCCATTGGTAAAAGTTCCAGATAAAAGAAGATTAACAACTAAAGGCTGCGAAATATCACTGCCTGTTCTTTGTACTCTGAATTTATTGTTACAACCTTCAAAAATATTATTCTGATTTTCAATCATGTTTCCATAATTCGTAAGAACAATATTTTCCGAATTAAAGCTTCGAGCTCCCAGGAAAACGCCAGAATCCCATTTCTGATCACTTGCATCACCAATACTTAATTTGATTCTGTATGTTGAGCAAGGTGTAACAGGATAAGTAGCTGTTAAGATAACAGTATTTCCATCAAACTGTGTTGTAGTTGATCCCGCTGCATTGTTTTGATAATATTGCCCGTTTACTGCCGGGAAGTTATTGCCATTAACATTTGTTCCTGCAGAGTGGATTGTATTGATAGAGATAGGAGTCGTAGTGTTTGGAAGGACCGCCAAATTGATCGCATTGTTTCTGTATGGACCTGAAATTCCAGGACCGCTTAAGAAAAATCCGAAAGCATCGTTATAGCCAGTTTCGCAATATTCCAAATATTCTTCAGACGAAAAAACATATTTAAATTCTAAAGTATTACCTGCAGGCACAAAGTCAAATTCCAAAGTTGCTGCATCATAAATTGTTCGCCCTGTAATACTCGCTAAATCAGGGTCATTGGCTGCTTTTACCATTTCATCTGTACTTCCTCCAGTATTGTTTGGTCCCATTGCAGAGGAAGCTTTTCCCGTTGTAAGCAATAGTCCCTCTTCAATTGGAAAAGTAGAAGTTGCTTTGTTGAAATAAGCTAATTGACGATTACCTGGTGTCGATGACCATGTGTGGTTTTGCCATGTGTAATTATTACCACTTTTTGAATAATAACCAAATCTAACATTACTTGCCGATAAACAACCCGTAACAAAAAGGTTTTTAACCAATTGTTCTGCTGTATAAGCATTGTATGTTGCATTTTCTGCTACTGAAATAGATCCGGCAACAGCCATAGTCTGATATTCCAATCCTCCTTTATTTGCTTTTACTACAGGAGCATAGGGTAGATTGGGTTTTGTAGCCCTTGCAGGAAGTTCTTTTTGCTGTGCAAATGAAGGCAGTGCTGTCAAAACCAAGAAGCTTAGCAGAAGTAATTTGCTAAGAACCGTTTTGTTGTTTAATCGGACTCGTTTTTTTAAGCGGCCATTTTTCTTTTCGATGATAAAAGTTTGTGGTACTTTTATTTCCTCACGCAGCGTAAAATTTTTCATGTACGTATTTTTTGGGTAAAGTTTTTTAAAGCGTAGATCTTATTTTGATAGAAATAAGAACATTCAAATTACTTTTCGGGTTTAAAACTAACATCTAGTTTTCTAGATAAATAATTTTATCCGTGAATAGCATAAATAGTCGTTAAAGTATCTTTTTTACATAATTCTCTCTTTATTCAAATGGATTTTTTAATTATTCTCAACATTGTGGTTTTTTTATTGATTTATCATTAAAATAAAAGCATAGAAAAACAGTCCAAGTATTTTTGGACACGAGTATTTGTTAAAAGGGAAATTTTGCAATCTGACTGACAGAAAACTTCAAAAGGTGGTATTTAAGTTTTGCTATCTAAATTTGCAACTGATGGTAGTCTTTAAAGTTTGTGTTAATAGACTTTTACATAGCGAATGTATGTTAATAAAAATTTAACTTACGGAAATCCGTAGTTTTTTCGATAAAAGTGCCTAAAATGTCTGTGAAGTAAACTTTTTTTTGTAATTTGTTCTAGTAAATAGAGGTGTTTTTAAAGTCTAACTAGTTTTTAAAATTATCATTGTATGAAGAATTTGATATTAATACGACATGGGAAATCAAGTTGGAATGCTCCACTTCTAGATAAAGATCGTCCTTTAGCCAGCAGAGGTATGCAAGATGCTCATATGGTTTCAATGCAGATAGGAAAACACCTTCCTAAGACATTTACTATATTGAGCAGTACGGCGAAAAGGGCATCAGAAACTGCTATCATTTTTGCACAAAATCTTTCTTGTCCAATTGAAAGTATTATTTTTAAAGACGAACTCTATACTTTCGATGAAAGACAGCTCGAAAAATTTATTAAATCATGTAATAATGATTACGACAACGTTATTCTTTTCGGACATAATGATGCTATAACAAATTTTGTTAATAAATTTGGGAACGTTTTTATCGATAATGTTCCTACAACCGGATTTGTTTCTATTAATTTTCAGAGCAATGACTGGCAATCGATCGATAAAGGCAAAACGCAACAAGTGATTTTTCCTAGAGATTTAAAAAAATATGATTCCACCAATTGATTACCGTTATATTGATCGTGAAAAAAGCTGGCTTGCTTTTAATGCCAGAGTTCTACAAGAAGCCGCAGATAAAAATGTACCACTATTAGACAGACTTCGTTTTTTAGGAATCTTTTCCAATAATCTTGATGAGTTTTTCCGTGTTCGATTTGCTGCTATCCGTCGTTTGAGCCATGCAGGTGTTTCCGGAGAAAAACTTTTAGGCGGCATCAGTTCGCAGCAATTAGTTAAGGATATAACAGAAATTGTTATCCAGCAACAGTCTGAAAGCTTAAGGATTTTGAGTATTATTGAAAGCGAGCTTGAAAAAGAAAATATTTTTATTATCAATGAGACCGAAATTTCCCGCGAACAGGAAAATTTTATCAAAGACTTCTTTATTCAAAAAGTAAGCCCGGCATTGGTAACTATTATATTGAATGACTTGGCTGAATTCCCAATTTTAAAGGATACATCAGGATATCTTGCAGTTAAATTGGTTATGACAAAGCCAAAATCAACAACTAAGATTGTTGTTAAAGACACGGTATTAAAAATCAAAAAACCCAAAAAAGACGTGCGTTATGCCGTTATTGAGATACCAAAAACCGTAAACCGATTTGTAGTATTGCCTTCAAGTAATGACAAGCAGTATATCATATTATTGGACGATGTTATTAGATATAATCTTGGCAGCATATTCAATATTTTTGATTATGAAAGCATATCGGCGCATATGATAAAAATTACCAGAGATGCTCAGCTGGATATCGATAGCGACCAAAGCAAGAGCTTGATGGAAAAAATTTCTACCAGTGTGAAAGATCGTCGAATTGGTGAACCGGTACGTTTTGTATATGACCAGTCTATTGAAAAAGATACGTTGAAATTTTTCCTTAATAAAATGGGAATTGACTCAACCGATAGTATCATTCCTGGAGGAAGATATCATAACCGTCGTGATTATATGGATTTTCCAAATCTTGGAAGATACGATCTTTTATATCAGGCAAATGTTCCTTTGCCAGTTGATGGACTAAGTCTGGAAGGAAGTATGCTTGAAAAGATTGCTAAAAAAGATTATCTGGTCAATGCACCTTACCAATCTTTTTCTTATCTGATTAAATTTCTGCGTGAAGCAGCGCTGGATCCTAAAGTGATTTCGATTAAGATTACCTTGTACCGACTTGCCAAAAATTCCCAAATTATTAGTTCCCTGATTAATGCGGCGAAGAACGGTAAAAAAGTAACCGTACAAATTGAATTGCAGGCCCGTTTTGATGAAGCCAGTAACATTTCGTATGCAGAACAGATGCAGACTGAAGGAATTGAATTGATTTTCGGAATAAAAGGATTAAAAGTGCATAGCAAGATATGTGTAATTGAGCGTGTTGAAGAAGGAAAGGTAAAACGCTATGGATTAATCTCAACAGGAAATTTCAACGAATCTACGGCTAAGGTTTATACTGATGTGACTTTATTTACCAGCCATACTAAAATATTAAAAGATGTGGCAAAGATTTTCGATTTCTTCGATATCAATTACCGCGTACATCGTTATAAACATCTGGTTGTTTCGCCACATTATACAAGAACCCGTTTTGAAAAACTGATTGATAGAGAAATTGCCAATGTCAGGGAAGGAAAAGAAGCCCATATCAGTTTAAAAATGAATAGTCTTTCCGATTATGGCATGATTGATAAATTGTATGATGCGAGCAGGGCAGGAGTAAAAATCAGGCTGATTGTAAGAGGAATCTGTTCTTTGATTCCTGGAGTTCCGGGCATGAGCGAGAATATTGAAGCTATCAGTATAGTCGATAATTATTTAGAACATTCCCGTGTTTATATTTTTTATAACGATGGCGATCCGGAAGTTTATATTTCATCGGCAGATTTTATGACCCGAAATCTTGATGAAAGGGTAGAAGTAACCTGCCCGATTTATGATGAGAATATAAAGCAGGAATTGATAGATACGTTCAATATAGGCTGGAAAGGAAATGTAAAAGCAAGGCTTCATTCTGAAAAATTAGACAATCTATATAGAGTACGTAAAGATGATCCTGTTTTCAGAGCTCAACTGGAAACTTATAATTATTACAGAAACAAACTGGAAGTAATTGCTGAAAACTTGAATTAGTTTGTAAATCTGCTGACAGTCTAAAAACGCAGATGTTTTAGGCATCATTTAAAAAAGATAAAAGAATCTATGATTACGATAAGAAAATACGCAGCGATAGACATTGGCTCCAATGCGATGCGCCTGCTGATTGCCAATATTGTTGAACAAAAAGGAAAAGAAACTCAATTTAGCAAAAGCTCCTTGGTTCGTGTCCCTATACGTTTAGGCCAGGATGCCTTTACTGTAGGTGAGATTACAGAAGAAAATATCGAAAGAATGGTGGATGCCATGAAAGCCTTCAAGCTTTTGATGAAAGTGCATAAAGTTGAGAAATATATGGCATGTGCAACATCAGCAATGCGTGAAGCCTATAATGGCAAAGAAGTCGTAGACCTGATTAAGAAAAAAGCCGATATAAAAATCGAGATTATCGATGGAAAAAAAGAAGCTGCAATAATAGCTTCTTCAGACCTGCATCATTTGCTTAAAAACGACCAGACTTATCTTTATGTAGATGTTGGCGGTGGCAGTACGGAATTTTCTCTTTTTACAGAAGGCAAGATAGTCGCTTCCAAATCATTTAAAATTGGAACAGTTCGTTTGCTCAATAATATGGTTAATGATATTGTATGGCAAGAAATTGAGAAATGGATCAAACATATAACAGAAGATTACGAACAGATTAACATGATTGGTTCAGGTGGAAACATCAATAAGGTTTTTAAAATGTCAGGAAAGCTACAGGAAAAACCACTATCCTATATGTATCTGAATTCTCAATATGCCTTCCTAAACGGACTTTCATACGAACAAAGAATAGCAGAGCTAGGTCTTAATGCTGACCGTGCCGACGTAATTATTCCAGCTCTTAAAGTATATCTGAATGCTATGAAATGGAGTGGTGCACGTAATCTTTATGTGCCTAAAATAGGACTTTCAGATGGTATTGTAAAGGCGTTGTATTATAATAAGATTTGAGATTTAAGATGTCAGATTTAGGACATTAGATTTAAGATGTTAGATTTAAGATGTTAGATTTAAGATGTTAGATTTAGGATGTTAGATTTAGGATTTAAGAGCGAAAATCAAAAATCAAAAATTAAATTTAAAAGATTCAAAAAACAAAAATCAAAAATCACAAATCTTAAATGTCCAAGTCGAAAGTTTTTCGTAAAACATCCAGGCTCGGATTAATTTCATTAAGCCTGTTGTATTTGTCCTGAGGAGTAAAGGCAAATTTATTCTCAACGGTTTCATTGACGACAACCTCAATTTGGATTTCGTAATTATGGAGTTTTCCACGCAAATGCCCTAAAAGATGGTGCTTTTCAGATTCAAACTCAATTTTTGATCCTTCATTTGGAAGTTCATGATAAATGGTAGTGCCTTTTAATTTAGGATCATTGATTAATAAAAGCGCTTCCAAAATTTTATAACCTTTATCGCCCAAGCGCTGTGCATATTTATTCCATTGCAACAGCATATCGGTTTCTGTAAAAGGCTCTTTTGGCAATTCGGCTTCATGTCTGATAATAGCGCTGTTTGCTTTTTCCAACTCTCGTTTTGCTCTGATGCTGGAAAGCGACAAAGCTGAAACTTTAGCAACACCTATATCATTGGTAGGTGCTTCAATTTTTGGAGCAGGAGCAGTTTCTTGTTCTGGCTGTTTTTCAATTACAGGAGCAGGTTCAGCAACAACAGGAGGAGTTGCAATCTCAATAATTTCAGGTGATTTTACCGGAATTTCTAGTACTCTTCCGTAGAAGTTATTAGGTGGAATTATATATCCGTCAACTTTTTTTTTTCTCCATCAAAAGTGATAGAGGCAAGCTGCATCAAGCAAAGCTCGACAAGCAGGCGTTGGTTTTGGCTGGATTTGAATTTCAAATCACAATCATTTGCCAGGTCAATTCCTTTTAAAAGAAAATCTTGAGAGGCTTTCTGAGCCTGTAACCCATACATTTTCTGAGCCTGTTCTCCAGCTTCAAGTAAAGCTAAAGTACTAGGCGTTTTTGAAACTAATAAATCTCTGAAATGGGAGGCAAGTCCGGCAATAAAATGATGTCCGTCAAAACCTTTAGAAAGGATTTCATTATAAGCAATCAACAATTCCGGAATTTTGTTTTCCAAAATCAGGTCGGTCATGTTGATATACGTCTCATAATCTAAGACATTCAGGTTTTCGGTTACCGCTAATCGCGTAAGGTTGTTTCCTGAAAAACTGACAACCCTGTCAAAAATAGACAAAGCATCACGCATGGCGCCATCTGCCTTTTGAGCAATAATGTGCAAAGCATCATCTTCAAAAGTAATTCCTTCGCTATTCGCTACATCTGCCAAATGATTTTTGGCATCTTTTACCGTAATTCTTTTGAAATCGAATATTTGGCAGCGGGATAATATCGTTGGTATTATCTTATGCTTTTCTGTAGTTGCCAATATAAAAATGGCATGCTTTGGCGGTTCTTCAAGTGTTTTTAAAAATGCATTGAAAGCTGCCTGTGAAAGCATGTGCACCTCATCAATGATATAAACTTTGTATTGTCCTGTTTGTGGTGGGATACGTACCTGATCGATCAGATTTCTAATATCGTCAACAGAGTTGTTGGATGCAGCATCCAGTTCAAAAACGTTAAAAGCAAAATCTTCGTTAGGATCGTCATAACCTTCCTGGTTAATCTTACGAGCCAGGATTCTGGCACAAGTTGTTTTCCCAACACCGCGAGGTCCGGTAAAAAGTAATGCTTGTGCAAGGTGATTGTTTTCTATGGCATTCAACAAAGTATTTGTAATAGCCTGCTGACCCACAACATCTTTAAATGTTTGCGGACGGTATTTGCGGGCTGATACAACGAAATGTTCCATAGAAATTTGACTGGACGACAAATATAGGTCTAAATTTAAAGATTAAAAAATACTGTTGAAAAGTTTTAAAATTTGTTTTTTAGGACTACAACCGTTCCATATCGGGATGGAAAGTAATGTATTCATCGGCTGCCTTTTTGCCGGTTTCATGGACAATAATACCGATACAGTTTCCCTTTTTGATTTCAAATGCAACTCCGGAATCTATGGCGTCATATATTTCTACAGATTCCCCAACATCTTTGTATTTTCCTGTTATTACGAGTTTGGGATAACTATTTTGAATTGTATTTAAGGTACTTCCCGTTGAAATTCCTTCTTCGGTTTTAAATTCTGGTGAAGTAATACGGATGAGACGGATTACTTTTTCTTTCATTTCTGAATCTTTATAAGTAGTATAAATATTCAATTCGTTTTTCTTACCATCTTTAGAATACCAGCTGCTCCAGGCTTTTCCCATTGCGGCATCAGAAAAATCAGGACGTCCTAAAGAAGCAAGTGTTTCTGCATTTTGTCCCAAATGAGTAAGCCCGATACTTTTCCCTGGAACAATAAGCTGCTTTTCGTCTGTAGTTTTAACCGAAACAGGTTTAGAGACTGTATCTGAAACAGTAGTATTTTCAATAGGTTTCACTTTTTTGTCGGAACAGGAAATAAAGCCTATCCCAAGAAAAAGCCAGATTATTTTTTTCATGATCGTATGGATTATCCTAAAACTTCAGCAATAGTTTCTTTTTTCAAGAGCCTGACCAATGCCTCTTCTTCAGGGTTTAGTTTATTGTTTTTAATATTGGGTTTTACTTTGTAATTCCAAATAGAGCCTTTTTCATAGGAAGCAATAATGGTAGGATGTACATAATATTTTTTGCAGACAGCTCTTGTGTTTCCTAGCTTTTTGGCAACATTATCAATAACTGAAACAATATTTCTTTTGCATTCAGTTAGCGTCATAAACTCGCCAATTTCCTGAAAAGTAAACAGCGCCTGCACACTTCCTGCCCAAACTCTGAAATCTTTTGCCGTAAAGTCTTCCTGCGTAATCTCTTTGAGATAATTATTAATGTCTGCTGATCCAATTGAATGGTGTTTTCCCTCATCATCATAATATTGGAAAAGTTCCTGACCGGGAATTTCTTTGCATTTTTTGACCAAATTGGCCAACTTTCGACTTTGCAGACTTATTTTATGAGAAACACCTTTTTTACCTTTAAAATCAAAGTAAACGGAAGAATTAGAAAACTTCACATGTTTGTCTCGCAATGTTGTTAATCCGAAAGAGCCATATAATTTTTTATAGGCATCATTACCAACGCGGATGTGGGTCAATTCAATAAGTTTTACAACCAAAGCTACCACTTTTTCATAAGGCAGGCCTTTCCGGTTTAAATCTTTTTCAATCTGTTTTCGTATCATTGGAAGGGCATTTGCAAACCGTCTCAATCTGTAAAACTTAGATTGATTCCGGATTTTATTCCAATTCGGGTGATAGCGGTATTGCTTTCTTCCTTTGGCATCAATTCCGGTGACTTGCAAATGCCCATTTTCATAAGGAGAAATCCAAACATTCTCCCAAGCTGGTGGTATAACCAGCTTTTTTATCCTTTCAATTATCGGCTTATCCTTAAGTATTGTATTGTTTTCATCCTTATAGACAAATGCATTGTTTTTGCCTTTTATCCTGTAATAGCCTTTATTAGTTTGAGATGAATATCTCAATCCAACAGATTGTGCTGTTACTTTTGGATTACTGCCAATTTTTTGAAGTTTTGCCTCTAATCGGTTCATGTTTTATTCGGAAGGCTGTCTGCCTTTAATTATGAGTTCATGTAAAGTCTGAGCGGCTTCATCTTCTGAGAAAGACAGGTCGCCGGAAACATAGACTCCTTTTTCACCTTTGTCCGATTTGATACCGTATACAGTGGCTTCATCTCCAGGATCGGTAGCTCCTTCATAACGGTAAATGTGGACAATTTCGAAGCAATCGCCGCAATCTTTAATACGGTCAGCTTCAAGATTAAAATCTACTGTAAATCCTTTTTCTGCCAGCTCTTCCAAGGCTTTGGATACGGTGGCATAATGATACATTTGATGGTCCATGACTTTTCTTTTTAATTGGTTTTTAGTATTTCTAATTTACAATATATATTTCCCTGAAGCTGCTAACGGAATGTTAATTGAATTTATAAGATTATAAGGTAAGGTTACAGATTAATGGAAATCTTGATTAATTGTATTAGTTTTGCAAACGCAGACCGCCTTATCGCCGTTTTGAAAAAAAGGGAGGAAAGTCCGGGCACCATAGAGCAACATAGCGGGTAACGCCCGTCACCGGAAGCAATTTCGGGAGGACAAGTGCAACAGAAAGTATGTACAGGTAATGCTGTAGTGAAACCAGGTAAACTCTATGTGGTGAAATACCAAGTATATCGGCTTTTAAGGGCGGCTCGTCCGTTGCCGAAGGGTAGGTAGATTGAGTTCCGGAGTAATTCGGAATCTAGATAAATGATAAGGGTTTCTTTTTAAGAAATACAGAACCCGGCTTATAGGTCTGCTTTTTTATTGTTTGAGTTTGAACTCCAATCCGATATTACGGATGCTTTCAATGGAGATTTTCGGGTCACCGCCAAAATACTTTCTTAAACGGCTGATAAATACATCCATACTTCGACCGGAAAAAAAATCATCATTTCCCCAGACAGCTTTTAGGATTTCTTCTCGTTTCAATAACTGGTTTTTGTTCTTATAAAGGAAAAAAATCAAGGAACCTTCTTTTTCAGTCACTCTTTGGATGGTATTGCCATTTTTTAATTCCAGGCGTTGCGGATTAAAAATATAACTGCCAATCTGTATTTCTTCTGAAACAGGAAGAGCAGTCTTTTCACTTCTTCTGACTATATTATTTAAACGGAGAACCAACTCGTCAGCTTCAAAAGGTTTAGCAATATAATCATCGGCTCCTAATTTAAGTCCTTTGATTTTATCGTCTTTTAATTTTCGGGCAGTCAGAAAAACAAAAGGAACTTCAGGATTGATCTTTATGATTTTTTCTGCCAATGTGAATCCGTCAATTTTAGGCATCATGACATCAAAAATACAGATGCTGAATTCTTCGTTCTGGAATAGGCTTAATGCTTCTTCACCATCTTTGGCCCAAAAAACCTGAAAATTATGAAGATCCAGATATTGCTTAAGAATCATTGCAAAATCAAAATCATCTTCCGCTAAAAGTACCTTTTTGATAATAGTTGTCACTGTATAAATTCGAATTATCCGTTTGTAATCTGAAGTCTAAGGTCAAAAGTTGCGCCTTTACCCAAATCACTAATGACATGAATACTTCCCTGATGCGCTTTTATGATCTGGTCTACATAATAAAGTCCTAATCCCAATCCTTTGGCATCGTGCAAATCGCCTTGTTCTACACGGTAGAATTTATCAAATAGGAGAGAATGTTTGTTTTTTGAAATACCAATTCCATCATCAGAAATGCTAATAGCAAACTGGCCTTCTTGTAATGAGGCTTTTACCCTAATGTTTTTACAGCCATATTTTACGGCATTTTCTAACACATTGGTTATAGCTGTAGTCAAATGGAACTTATCAAGGTTTATGTTGATCTTTTTAGGGTCAAGCATTTTTTCAATCAAAATGTCAGGATAGGCAATCTGAAAATCGTTGACTATTGAATTTAAAAAATCGGGCATCAATACTTTTTCTTTGTGAAGTTCTATTTCTTCAAATCCCAAAGAATTGGTCATTACCTGGTCGATTAGGTTCTGTAAACGGTTATTTTGGCGAATGATAGTTCCCAACACTGTGTTATACGTCTCATCATTTTCACGGATTTCTTTTCGTTCCAAAATTTTTGTAGAAACGGAGAGTGTTGTGAGTGGTGTTTTGAGCTCATGGGTAATATTATTGATGAAATCAGTCTTGATGTCACTGATTTTCTTTTGTTTGATTAGGGCTTTTATAGCAATTACAAACAGAGTAATCAATGTTAGTATGGAAAAAACGGCAAAAATGAGAATGAGTGCCATTCTTTTAAGTACAATATATTCCCAGTTTTTAATCGAGACATACAAAGTGTCTTCCGTCAGAAGTTTATAATCGGAACTGAGCTCTTGCTTTTTAAAAGAGCCGCTGGTGGTTCCTACATAATTCCGAATCAGGAAAGCATCATCCAGAGAGGCCAGGTCGCCGTAGAGTTTATTTTCAATAAAAGGCTTTTCTGCAAATATGGTGTCCGCTTCTTTTGTAGCGTCATAAATCACGAATTTGTCTAAAACAATAGCAAAATCAATAGTCAGATTTGGTATTTCACTTTCAAATTCTTCCTTTAGTTTTCGGGTAAGTTCGCTTTTAAACTCATTTTGTAGCAGGGCATTTTTGATATGGAAACGCGTGCTTTTATCCCGAATGTAATTTTCTGCCAACTGTTTATATAACAGATCCTTCTTACTGAATATGGTAGAATCGATATCGCTGTAATCGTTTGTGATTTTTGCAATTTTCTCCTTGATTTCAGAACGGAACTGTTCGACTTTATACTCATAAGTCGTCTTGACTAAATAGTACTGTATGGCCGAAAGTACGACCAGAACCAGAGCCGAGAATCCGATTAATAAGTTGATTTTCTTTTTCATACTGACAGATTGCAGAACCAAAAATAAGCGATTTATTCTGAAAAAAAGACATTAACCCAGCATTAACCTAGCATTAACTCTCGCAGTCTGTTTTTAAACCAATTTTGCTACTGACGATATACAAACAATTTCAAATTGCAAAAATGCATACTAAACTAGTACTTATAACCATGTTGCTGTTTTCAAAAATCTATTCCTATTCTCAGAAAATCCCGGAAGATTTCGGCTACAGGCATATTGCCATGAAATACCAGGACGATCCAGTCGATATTATTGTTATCTCTAAAAAAGGTGAAGAAAAGATAGCCAAGCCTATTTTCTTTTTTTGCCAGGGAAGCCTGCCACAACCCGTTGTAAAATATGACGAAAAAGGACTTTACGGGACGTTACCATTTGATGAAAATCCCTTTTTAGAAGCCTATCATATTGTTATTGTGGGAAAACCATTCATACCCATTATTTCTGATGTCAATAAATTGGGGAAAGACTATATGTATTTGAAAGACATAGAAAAGGAAATCCCGCCAAAAGGATATACGGAAAGAAATTATCTGGACTACTATGTATTTCGAAATAACTTCGTTTTAAAGCAGCTGGCTAAAGAACGTTGGGTAAAAAATAAAAAACTGGTAGTAGCCGGACATTCAGAAGGCAGTTCCGTTGCTGCAAAAATGGCTTCAATCAATAAAAAAATCACTCATCTGATTTATTCCGGAGGCAATCCGTACGGAAGGATAATGAATATTTTGGCGCAAAGCAGGAGCTTTGACAGTGATTCTGTCGATGAAGGAAAAAACACGATTGAGCATTGGAAAAAGATTGTGGCGCATTCTAATGATACGAATCTAACCGATGGTGATACGTATAAGACAACTTATAGCTTTTCATTGCCTCAAAAAGAAAACCTGATCCGCTTGAACATTCCGGTATTGGTTTCTTACGGAACCAAAGATTGGTCAGCTCCATTTAACGATTTATTTCAGATTGAAGCCATCCGGGAAAAGAAAGATAATTGTATTTTCAAAAGCTATCTGAATTTAGAACATAATTATTTCCCTATAAATAAAGATGGAACGGTTAACTATGAAATATACAATTGGGATAAAATCGCAGTTGATTGGTTAAACTGGCTCAACAATTCTAACAATGAGGATTAGAATAGTATTGGCTGTAATGCTGCTGGCAAGTTGTTCTTCTTTTGCCCAGGAAACAGAAAATGACACTTTAAATCAAATGGAAGAAGTTGTCATTGAAGGAAATACTAAAACCTTTATTCATAAAAATAGAAATATCAAGATTGATGTAGCGAATTCAATTCACAAGACGGTTTCCAATACTTTGGATCTTTTGTCAAGACTTCCAAAAATCCAAATAAGCCCGGATAGAGAAAAAATCACAGTTACAGGAAAAGGCGAGCCACTAATATATATAGATAACCAGAAAGTCGAAATGAACGATCTGGATGCATTATCTGTTGAAGATATCAAAACGATAGAAATGATTGATAATCCGTCATCAAAATATGAAGCCGAAGGCCGGTCTGTAATATTAATCACCAGAAAGACAAGCAAAAGAGAAGGCTTTCAGTTGGTCTTTACAGAAAATGCTGCCTTTAAAAAGAAGTTTAATAATTATCTGGGACTGAATTCGAGCCTGAAATTAAGCAAAACGGAATTTAAGGCGAGCTTCAATTACAACAGGTTAAATCCGTGGGAAAGCAACGGAAGTGATTATACAATTCCCGCTAAAGCAATTGAATCAAATTACCGGGTTGCAGGCTTTACCAATAGGAATAAATACGTTTATGGTATGGGAGTTTATCATAAGATTAATGAAGAAGAAGATTTTTCATTTACATCAAACGGAACTTTTAAAGACGATGATTTTGACTTTTCTACCAAAACAAACAGCAAAATCGGACAAGAGCAAAACCGCATAAAAACTCTGGGAAAAAGCAAAGAGCACGAAAATTTTATCAATTCATTTTTAAATTATAATAAGAAAATAACCAATTGGGATGCTTCTCTTTTCGCTGGATTGCAATATTCCAATTATAATTCGGAATCATTTACAAGCGCTTTAAATAATTACAATGAAACTACCTACCAACCTTTCCAGCAAACTCAAGATGATTTTAATGTAGATGTTTTTTCTGGACGGATTGATTTTGAAAAGAAATTCAAAAATGAAATGAAGTGGGAGATGGGAGCACAGCATTCTTCAGCCATTGCCCATACAGATTTGGATATTAAAAATTTTGAGCAAGATTTGGCTTCCAATTCAAAGTACAAACTCAAAGAAAAGAATACAGCTGCCTATGCACAATTATCGGGAAGCTTTATGAAGATTTCCTGGATGGCAGGTGCTAGGGTGGAAAACACTAGAATTTTAGGACGCTATGAAGGAGAACCAACTTCAGTAGATAAAAACTACACTACTTTATTTCCGAAAGCTGAGTTGAGTATGCCTATAGACAGTACAAAAACGCTAAACCTGAATTATGGAAGAAGTATTTCCAGACCAGATTATTCGTCTACAAGTCAAGGTATTACTTATATGAATCCGTATTTTGCCTTTGCTACCAATATTAATCTAAATCCATCTATTACGAGTGAATTAGCGGCTAATTTTCAATACAAAGACAAATCGGTGAAGTTTAGCTATTATGAAAACAGCAATGTAATAAACTACGGTTTTCTATATAATGAGGCTCAAAATTTACTGATATACAGACCACAAAATTTTGAAAAAGAAACGGGATACAATCTGGAATTCATATTGCCTTTTAGCAGTAGTTTCTGGACATCAAACAATACGGTCAGCCTTATTTTAAATAAGATTGAAGATACTTCGGCAGTAATTGGAGATACTAAACCGTATGCTTATTATTATTCCAATCATGTTTTTAAGTTGAAAAATGAATTACAGTTCTCTGTAACAGGTTGGGGATTAACCAACAGAAATGAAGGAGTTTTTCAAAGAAATTCCTATTTCCAATTGGATTTGGCAGCATCAAAGACTTTTTTCAGAAATCTTTCTTGTACGCTCAATTACAACAATGTATTTAGAAACAGAACCTTTACCGAAAATTTTGAAGTCAGCAAAATACGTTCTAATGCTATATTTTTCGTAGATAATTGCGAATTCTCAATAGCAATCCGATATACTTTAGGAAAGATAAAAGACTCTATTTATAAAGAAAAAGAAGTAAACGAAAATTCAGGAAGGATAAAATGATTCCGCAGATTTCCTCATCAATCAAAAAACTCAAAAAACAGTTAAGTCTGCGGATTATCCTTCGTCGTCTTCCGTAATTTCAGCTTCATTTTTCAATTCCTCATCTTCACCGCTATTAATTTCAAAAAATGAAAAAACAGAGCCGCCATAGACTTTCTTGAAAGAAAAATTAATCATATGATCCAGCTTCGTATATTTTGAATGTTCGATAATCATCATACCGTCTTCTTCAAGAAGTTCGTTAGCAAAGATAAGTTCCACCAGTTTTTCAAATGTAGCCTGGTCAAGATCATAAGGAGGATCGGCAAAAATAATGTCGTAAGAAGCCTTACTCTTTTCAACAAATTTAAACACATCGCTTTTGACTCCGGCTATACCAAAATCAAACTCGTCGGCTGTCTGCTTGATGAATTTTACACAGCCAAAATCACCATCGACACTTGTAATAGTCTCGCAGCCGCGTGAAGCAAATTCATAGCTAATGTTACCTGTTCCTGCAAACAGATCTAAAACTTTCAATCCGTTGAAATTGAAATAGTTGTTCAATACATTGAACAGGGCTTCCTTGCTCATGTCTGTTGTTGGACGGACCGGCAGGCCTTTTGGAGGCGAAATTCGTCTTCCTTTATATTTCCCGGATATGATTCTCATTTATGAGTTGAATAAGATAAAATATTTTAAGTTTTCCAGTGTTGAAAAATCATTGTGCTTTTGCGTATGGAATACATTCATCAATGTAATGTTCCTGATATAACGGTACGCAATTTTGAATAGGTCACTTTCTTCTGAAATTTCGCCCAGCAATTGCAATTTGAAGGTTTCAGGATTCAGTTTTAGCTGTTCTGCTGTAAAAAGAATATAGTAGATAAAATCCTCTTTGGTCTGGTATTCAAATGAATTGAACAGCAAAAGTTTTTGGTTTTCTATCACTACAATCTCGAAATGTTCTTTTCCTACATGTACAAATAGTTGCGTTTCTGAAATATTCTTTGAATTTTCCAGAAGTTTCTGGACTAAAATGCTATTTACATGCAGGTAATCAAAACTATCAAACTGGTCAAGCAGATAGTTGTTGAAATTGACATACGGAATGTAGGTATTCACCATATCAAAAGGTTCAAGAACGTCAAAGGCAAAAAAATCAGATTCAAAAACTTTGGTGCTGTATTGCAGATAGCTTCCTAAATAATTTTCATCAAACATCGCTTTTGGTACAAAAGAAGATAGGTTGTTTTCATGGAGAACAACTATTTCGTCATAGGTTGCCGTAAGTTCCTTATGATTCACAAAAGCTTGCCAATAATGGTCTTCCACTTTGATGGACTTTTCAAAATCATTAAAATCGACTTCCTTGACAAACAGAACGGTCTGATTCAAAGTATCAAAACAGCAAAATCGGAATCCGTTCAAAGATACTTGAATGGAAAGTTTCCTGTATTTTTTTTCTGTTATGTTTGTGTTAGCCGACATTGATTTTTCCTGATGTTGGCAAACTTACAATTTTTTGTGGCATAGTCCTCATATTTATAGGGCAAAACTTCTCTTAAATCTATAACTTTACGGCAAATAATAAACCATGAATTCTGCATTTTTCTATAAAACCCTTACCTCGAAGTTTCCGTTCCAACCAACAGTTAAGCAGGATATCTTCTTCCAGAAAATTGCTGAATTTTTAACCAATAGCAAACAGGATGAAATCTTTGTGCTAAAAGGTTATGCCGGAACCGGAAAAACAACGGTAATTTCTACTTTGGTTAACAACCTTACAGAAATTAATAAAAAATATGTGCTTTTGGCGCCAACAGGTCGTGCGGCAAAGGTTATTGCCAATTATTCCCATAAACCGGCGCATACCATCCATAAAAAAATCTACTATCCAAAAACAAAAAGCGGAGGAGTAACCTTTACTACTCAGCAGAACAAACATAAAAATACGATTTTTATCGTTGACGAATCATCTATGATTTCAGATTCAAGCAATGAAACCAGTATGTATGAGAACGGTTCGCTGTTAGATGACCTGATATATTATGTGTATTCCGGAGTTAACTGTAAAATGATTCTTTTGGGTGATACGGCACAGCTGCCACCGGTTAATCTTGATATATCACCAGCTTTGGATATTGATCTGCTGAACAGAAATTATGATATGGAAGTTTCCCATATCGAATTTGATGAAGTAATGCGACAAGAAGAAAATTCCGGTATATTGTTCAATGCGACAGAACTTAGAGAACAATTGGATGAAGACTTTTTTGAAGATTTTAAATTTGATGTAAAACACTTCAAGGATATTGTTCGGCTAACAGACGGTTATGACATTCAAGATGCCATTCACACGGCCTACAGCAATTACGGATTGGAAGACACTGCATTTATTGTGAGGTCTAACAAAAGGGCTAACGCTTACAACCAACAAATCCGAACAAGAATTCTCGATAAGGAAAGCGAACTTTCTACGGGCGACTTCCTCATGATCGTAAAAAATAATTATTTTTGGCTCAAGGATTCTACCGAAACTGATTTTATAGCCAATGGCGATATTGTCGAAGTTATGGAAATCTATAAAATGCAGGAATTGTACGGTTTTAAGTTTGCTACCGTAAAAATACGGATGGTAGATTATCCAAACCAGATACCATTTGAGACGGTCTTGATTTTAGATACTTTGACAAGCGAATCGGCTTCATTGACCTATGATGAGTCAAATCGATTGTATCAGGAAGTAATGCTGGATTATGAAGATGAAAGGACAGCCTACAGAAAATTTCAGAAAGTAAAAGAAAACAGGTATTTCAATGCATTGCAGGTGAAATTTTCATACGCCATGACCTGTCACAAATCACAAGGCGGGCAATGGAATACCGTATTTGTAGAACAGCCTTATTTGCCAAACGGAATCGACAGAGATTACATCCGCTGGTTATACACGGCAATTACAAGAGCTAAAGACAAATTATATTTGATTGGCTTTAAGGATGAAAACTTTGTAGAATAGGTTATAGTGGATAGTTGATAGTTGATAGTGGTTAGTCGATAGTCAGGAATCCTAGATCATAAATCATAAATCTTATATCTCATATCTTAAATCATAGATCAGAAATCTTAAATCAAAAATATTTAAAATGAAAATAATAGCAGTTATTCCGGCGCGCTACGCTTCAACCCGATTTCACGCCAAGCTGATGCAGGATTTGGGAGGAAAAACAGTAATTGCCAGAACTTATGAAGCAGCCGTTTCAACACAGCTTTTTGATGATGTTTTTGTTGCTACGGATTCCCAACTCATTTTTGATGAAATTGTTTCCAATGGAGGTAAAGCCATTATGAGCAAAAAGGAACACGAATCGGGAAGTGACAGAATAGCTGAAGCTGTTGAAGATTTGGATGTTGATATTGTTGTAAATGTGCAAGGTGACGAGCCTTTTATTAATAAAGAACCGCTCGAAAAACTTTTAGAAGTATTTAGAAACGATACCGCACATCAAATCGATCTGGCGTCACTGATGCGTGAAATAAAAGATAAAGAAGAAATTGCAAACCCAAACAATGTAAAGGTAATCGTGGATCAAAGCGGCCTCGCTTTATATTTTTCTCGTTCTGTTATACCGTATCCGAGAGATGAAAATGCCGGTGTACGCTATTTTCAGCATATTGGAATCTATGCTTTTAGAAAACCTGCCTTAATGGATTTCTATAGCCTGCCAATGAAATCACTGGAAGCATCAGAAAAATTAGAACAACTCCGATATCTTGAATATGGCAAGAAAATAAAAATGGTTGAAACCACACATGTTGGAATTGGTATTGATACGGTAGAAGATTTGGAGAAGGCGAGGAAGTTGATTTAGATTTAAGATTTTTGATTTCTGAAACAGTAAAAAAGAATCCGTGTAATTCGTGGCAAAAATGAAATTTAAGATTTCGGATTGATAAAGCCTATTGTCAAATTATTTCTTTTCTATAATAATTAGCTCGTTATAACGCTCAACTCTTGGGATAGTCCGTAAAGTATAGAGTTCTGTATTTATGTTTGACCGGTATTCTTTATTGCGCAGATTGTCTTTGTTAGTAATACACATTGTATTAAAAAGAATAATTCCCTTTTCGTCTAAAAGCTCACAGATGCTTTTCTGGAAAGAATCTTCAAAAAGAAAATCGGGCATTGTTGTATCCTGAAAAATATCGACAATGATCAGTCCGTATTTGTTTTTGTCTTTTAAAACATATTTGGAAGCATCGTCAACAATGATTTCTAAATTAGGAATCTTGTCCAGTCCAAAATAAGAATTGGCAATTTGTAATACTTCAGGATCAATTTCCACTCCTGTAATCTTACCTTTAAACCCTATTTCTTCACTTAAAGTTTTGATTACGCTTCCACCAGCAACTCCAAGAATAAGAATATGTTCTGATTTTAAAACAGTATCAAATCCGATGCTTTCCAAACCTTTTCTAAGAATACGCTGCAAGCTTCCATAAGAGTAGTTGGCATTTTTAGAATCCAATACCAATTCGCCATTAGCCCAGGTAACCTCTAAATTTTTACTCACGGACGATTTCTGCTTATAGATATTGATCGGCAGGAGGTAACTTATTATTTTTTTTAGCACAAAACTTAATTTGCCCAAAAATAAGTATAAATGTTACATTTACAGAAAATAATAAAGCATGAAGCGTATTATTTATAAACTTATCTTTTTCAAAATAATGGGATGGCGCATCAAAGGAACGATGAATCCCGAAATTAAAAAATCTGTTATTATAGTTGTGCCACATACTAGCTGGCATGATTTCTACATAGGGCTTTTTGCCCGTGGCATTATTAATCTCGAAATGAACTATGTCGCCAAAAAGGAACTTTTCAGATTTCCATTCGGAGCTTATTTCCGTTGGATGGGTGGTGCGCCGCTCAATAGAAACTCCCGACAAAATACAGTTGAGGCTATAGCAGAGATTTTTAAAAAGAGAGAAATCTTCAGATTGGCAATTGCTCCGGAAGGAACTCGAAAAAAAGTGTCAGACTGGAAAACAGGCTTTTACTACATTGCATTAAAAGCAGAAGTTCCAATAATTCCTGTTGCGTTTGATTATGCCAAAAAGCAGGTAATACTAAACGATGCATATTATCCAACAGGCGATATCCAAAATGATTTTGCCGAATTGAAAAGCAACTACAAAGGCGTCGTTGGCAGGATTCCGGAAAATAGTTTTGACGGTTAAAATGTCATTTTAAAACCAAGTTTGCTTCTTTCTCGTATCTACTGGTATCAACCTTTAAAGACCATAATTATGAGAAAGAATTTATTTTTAGCAGGAATTTTCTGCAGCACTTTCGGATTTGTCTCGTGTAGCAGTGATGATAATTCAAGCGGAAACCAGGATACACAACGACTTGAATTATTTACCTCAAGCAATACCAGCGGAACAATTACCTATACAGATTTGTTAGCAACAATGCCAATGGCAAGAACTTTTACAATAGGTTCTGTTGATGCTGATGGTATTTATTATTATAATGATCGCGATGAAGTTATTATTGCCTCAAGAACAAACAATCGCCTTGAAGCATATGGTAATTTTCGAAATACGTTACTCTCTCCGGCAACGTCTTTGACAATGACAGCGAGCAGTACTACTGGCGATTTTACTAATGCCAGAGAAATTGCTGTTGATGGAAGCCGGGTAGTTGTTGTGCAGGATCAGGCTGAAATTAATGGAAACGTGAATAAGCTCTTGGTATATCAAAGAACCGCTTCAGGATTTACCCTGGAAAAAACATTTACCATAGGCTTTAAGTTATGGGGAATTGCTATTGAAAATGGAAATTTGTATGCTGTTGTTGATCTTACGGGTGATATAGCAGTTTTTAACTCTTTTTTTTCTAAACCTACGGGAACCTTGGTGCAGGACAAAAGAGTTAGTATTGAAGGGCTAACCCGAACACACGGGATTGCTTATTCAAATGATGATAATGTTATGGTTTTGACCGATGTTGGCCTGGCTACTTCGGCCACAGATGGAGGTATTGTAGTAATTGAGAATTTCAGCACTGTATTTTCTTCAACAGCATCAGGCGGAACCATTTCATTATCAAATCAAAAAAGAATTTACGGACCTAATTCATTGTTAGGGAATCCGGTAGATGTTTCTTATGATAAGCAAGCAAATAAAATTTATATCGCTGAAAGATTGAATGGTGGAGGACAAGTATTGAGTTTTGCATATCCAACAGCACCTCAGGCAGATGCAACACCATTGACAGCAAGATTAGAACCTGGCGTAACCGGAATATACTTAAGAAGGGAATAGTTAGTTTTGTGTTTGTTATTATTGGTTTGGAAAACCTCGGTATGTAAGAGCCGAGGTTTTTTTATGACTTGTTATTGGGGATGATATTCTTTAAAACTACCATCTTTATAAAAGATTACGATTCTTTCAATTGTATCGTTACTAAAAGTATTTTTAGGTGTAGGTACTTCTTTTATAGGATTGGATGAATTTTGAATACTGGGTTCTGAAATAGGAGTAGGCGAGTGCAAAGGTATTTCATTGCTTTTGGGAAAACTTCCTTTTCCATTCAGAATCCAATACAAATCAATTTCAGGAAATACATCCAGGATTTTTAATATAAAATCAAGACTGGGTTTATTTCTTCCTGATAGGAGATGTGATATACTCGAGCGTTGTACACCAATCTTATCGGCAAAAGATGAGGCTGTCAGGTTGTAATAATCGAGGATTTTTTCAATCCGTTTTATAAAATCATCTGTGTTTACCATTGTAAATCCTTATAATAAAGAAAACGTGTTACAAATGTAAATATAAAGTAGATAGAAAGGCAGTTTACAATTGTAATTACAGTTTTTATGTTGCAGTTTAAATTTATATAATGATGTATAAGAGATTGATTTGGTTATATTTAATTTGTAATTGCTCTTAAAAATAAATTAATGTTAAAGTTTTTCTAATACCAATTTACCGATACCGGGCATTTTGTTTACAGAGTTAAATTATATTGAATTTTCATAGATTTACAATTGTAATTAATAAGATGTTTACTTTTGTAAAATATAAATTAGGCACTATGGATTTCGAAAAAATATTCCAAGACAATAAGGAAGAATCATTGCACGGAAGATATATCACTCTTGACAAAATTGAGCCATTATTAAAAAAGTTCAACAAGAATAATAACTTAGATATAATCGGAAAATCAGTAGCAGGAAAACCAATTTACTCGTATACAATTGGAACTGGCAAAACCAAAATTTTGCTTTGGTCGCAAATGCATGGAAACGAAGGAACGACTACTAAGGCACTTTTCGATCTTTTAAACGTATTAAATGCTGAAACAGAACTGGCAGCAGATCTTAAAAGTAAGTTTACCTTTTTAGCTATTCCAATGCTTAATCCTGATGGAGCTGAGAAATATACCCGGATCAATGCCAATGGAGTTGATCTTAACAGAGATTTCCAGGATCTGACTCAGCCGGAAAGCCGATTACTTCGTGGGTTGTATGATGATTTTAAGCCGGATTATTGTTATAATCTTCATGACCAGCGTACCATTTTTGCAGCTGGTGCTATAAATAAACCGGCAACAGTTTCCTTTTTAGCGCCTTCCTTTAACGAAGCAAGAGAAGTCAGCGAGGTGCGGATCAAGGCTATGGATGTTATTGTTGCTATGAATACAACCTTACAGTCGTTTATTCCCGGGCAAGTAGGTCGTTTTGATGATGCTTTTAATCTGAATTGTGTTGGTGACACCTTTACCTATTTGGGATCTCCTACAATTTTATTTGAAGCGGGACATTATCAGGAAGATTATCAGCGAGAAATGACACGAAAATTTATTTTTATCGCATTAGTCTCCGGACTGAAATATATTTACGAAAACGATATAGTTCTCAATGAAACGGAAAAATATTTCAATATTCCTCAAAACAAACCAGTTTTTTACGACTTGATTTATAAAAATATCAAAATTTTCTATGATAATAAACAAATTATTACGAATTTTGCAATTCAATTTACGGAGGTTTTGAATGAGGGAAAAATTGAATTTGTTGCCTTCATTGTCGAAATAGGTGAGCTGACACAAAACTTTGGACATTTTGAATATGATGCAAAAGGTGCTTCCTATTCTGATGGACAAGACAACATTCCGAAATTGGGTCAAAAAGCTGAGTTTTATTTATCAGAAAAAGTTAAAATTGTTAACGGATTGCCAAATGTTTAACGATTCGCTTTTTTTATTTAAAAAAAATTAATTTTTTTGTAGTCGAATTTTGAAAACAAATACAAACATAAAATTATATGAATAAGTTTCGTTTAGATGAAGTTGATCATCAGATATTAGATATGCTGATAGACAATACAAGAGTTCCTTTTACAGATATAGCAAAAAAATTACTAATCTCTGCGGGAACTGTCCATGTGAGAGTTAAGAAAATGGAAGAAGCTGGTATTATCATGGGTTCATCTTTGACCTTGAATTACGAGAAATTAGGATATTCTTTTATCGCCTATGTAGGAGTTTTTCTTCACAACACTTCACAGACTAAATTTGTATTGGAAAGAATTAATGAAATTCCTTTTGTTACTGTGGCGCACGTAACTACCGGAAAGTTCAATATCTTCTGTAAAATCCGTGCAATGGATACAAAACATGCAAAAGAAGTAATCTTTATGATTGACGATATTGAAGGAGTATACAGAACAGAGACTATGATTTCTCTTGACGAAAGTATCAACGACAAAAAACGTTTGATGCACACAATCTTCAAGGATATGTAATCTTTTGATAAGAATAATTTAAGACCCTCTTGTGAAAACTTGAGGGTTTTTTTATTAATTTAATGGAAAATTACACCCATGTACACTTCCCCGAGATTAGAGAGGTTTGAAGAAAACGTACTCGCTAAATACCAGATATATAACAGTATTCTGATTACACTTCCGTTTGATAATATTGGCAATACCGGGATTATGCTTCCGCTTTTTGCTGAAGCATGTGAGTCGGGATATAAAAAAGAATGGAATCCGCAGCAGATTGTAGATTTTTTCTCTGAAAAATACCTGGATAATGCTTCCGAAAAAGAAAAAATTGACCTCATGTTCCGATTCATTCAATATGTTGAAAGACAAGTGGTGCTTTTTGATGCTATTGAAGATGCTGCTTTTTCTATCGTCAACAATCTTGACGGTGAAAACTCACTACGGAATACAAAAGACAAGGCAGAATCTAAAGATAGCCTGAAGGAACTAAAAGCGTTTTTTGAAGAATTTAAAATCCGCACAGTGCTGACAGCGCATCCTACGCAGTTTTATCCGGGTTCGGTTTTGGGAATTATCACCGATCTTGAAGATGCTATCAGAAGCAATAATCTGAAAAGAATGCGCGAACTATTGGCGCAGCTAGGAAAAACACCATTCATCAAAAAAGAAAAACCGACTCCTTTTGATGAAGCAGTGAGCTTGACCTGGTATCTTGAAAATGTTTTTTATGAAACGGCGGGAAAAATGATGCATTTCTTCCAGAAAAATATTTATGATGGAGAATTGCCTAAAAATCAGATTCTAAATCTGGGATTCTGGCCGGGAGGTGATCGCGATGGAAATCCTTTTGTGACAACCGATATCACGTTACAGGTAACCGAAAGATTGCGTACTTCAATACTAAAATGTTATTATAGAGATATTCGGGATTTGAAAAGAAAACTGACTTTTCATCAGGTAGATATGCTATGGACAGAACTTGAACATAAAATTTACCGCTCCGTATTTTATTCTGAAGGTGATCTTTATATTACGCTGGACGAGATGAAAGCCACCTTGTTGGACATACGCACCCGGATTATCGAAAACCATCAATCGTTATATCTTGACGATTTGGATGAATTTATCAATAAGGTCAATCTTTTCGGATTTTACTTCGCTACTTTGGATATCAGACAAAATAGCAAAATCCATGATAAGGTTATTGAAGGTATAGTAAAGGTTACAAATGAACATAATTTGTCTGTTTTTCCAGCTAATTATTCATTATTGAATGAAGATGAAAAGTTGGATTGGCTGGCAAAAGCTGTTGCAAATCTCAATCCGGAATGGTTTGAAGACGAAATAACAAAATCAACCGTAGAATCAATATATGCCATTCAGAAAATACAGGAACAAAACGGAGAATTAGGCGCCAATCGTTACATCATCAGCAATAACCGGAGCGCTTTAAATGTCTTGGAAACCTATGCGCTATTCCGATTGTGCGGATGGGAAAATGCTCCGGTTGATATTGTTCCTCTTTTTGAAACTGTAGAAGATTTAGAACATGCAGAACAGGTGATGAAAACGTTGTATACGAATCCGTTATATTCACAGCATTTAAAATTCAGGAATAACAAGCAGACCATTATGCTAGGTTTTTCGGACGGAACAAAAGACGGAGGCTACCTAATGGCGAATTGGAGTATTTATAAAGCCAAAGAAGCGCTAACTGCAATTTCCAGAGAGTATGGAGTTGAAGTCATTTTTTTTGATGGAAGAGGCGGGCCACCAGCAAGAGGAGGAGGAAAGACACATAAATTTTATGCTTCGTTAGGGCCGGATATAGAAAATAATGAAATACAGATAACAATTCAAGGACAGACCATCAGTTCAAATTTCGGAACTCTGGATTCTTGCCGTTATAATCTTGAAAACCTGCTAAGTGCCGGAGCGGCGAATCAGTTTTTTAATAAAGGAGAGAACAAACTCTCTGATGCTGAAAAACAAACATTAGAATCGCTCTCGCAAATAAGCTATAAAGAATATTCTGATTTCAAGAACCATCCTAAATTTATTCCATATCTGGAAAGAAGAAGTGCGCTAAAATATTATGCAATGGCAAATATCGGTAGCCGCCCTTCTAAAAGAAACCAATCTGAAAAACTTGATTTTAATGACCTTCGGGCAATTCCTTTCGTAGGTGCTTGGAGTCAGTTAAAGCAAAATGTTCCGGGATTTTTTGGAGTAGGTTCGGCATTGAAGCATTTTGAAGATAATGGAAAGTGGCAGGAAGTTCAGGATTTGTACAACCGTTCGCTTTTCTTTAAGACCTTGATTGAAAACAGCATGATGTCACTGGCAAAATCATTTTTTCCATTGACATCTTATATGAAAGACGATCCTGAATTTGGTGAATTTTGGGAAATCATTTTTAATGAATTTAAAGAAACAAAAAGACTGGTGCTAAAAGTATCCGGTTTTGATGCTTTGATGGAAAACTATCCTGACGGTAAAGCCTCCATACAAATGCGGGAACAAATTGTACTCCCATTGTTGACAATCCAGCAGTATGCCCTAACTAAAATAAACGA
Organism: Flavobacterium sp. 28YEA47A; assembly: GCF_041262125.1. Taxonomy (NCBI): domain Bacteria; kingdom Pseudomonadati; phylum Bacteroidota; class Flavobacteriia; order Flavobacteriales; family Flavobacteriaceae; genus Flavobacterium; species Flavobacterium sp. 28YEA47A. Next base: position 316,300 of record NZ_JBGCCI010000005.1, on the reverse strand, counting down.
ATTAAACCTTAATGGCAATCAGGATGAAGAAATGCTGAAAATCTATGAAAAGATTGTAATGCGTTCCCTTTTTGGAAATATCAATGCAAGTAGAAACTCTGCTTAAAATATTATGAAAACAGACCAATTATTATCAACAGAATTTGCACCTTATTATTCAACTTATATTACTAAAGTAGATCAAGAGGCTAATCTAATCGAAGAACTTGAAATTTCAGTTCATGAATTTATAAAATTTGTACAGAACATTCCTTTAGATAAATATGATTATCGATATGCTGAAGGAAAATGGACTATAAAAGATATCATTCAGCATTTGATGGATTCTGAAAGAATTTTTGCTTACCGCGCTCTAAGAATTGCAAGAAACGATAAGACGCCATTGCCAGGTTTTGAAGAAAATGACTATGCCGATATTGCCGAAGCTGACAAAAGAAGTATTCGGGATTTATTGACTGAACTTGCTATAATCAGACAATCTACCATAGCTTTATTTAAAACTTTTGATGAAGAAGTTTTAAAGAGAATGGGAGTTGCATCCGGGTATGACATTTCAGTCAGGGCTTTGGGTTTTATAATCATCGGACATCAAAAACACCATCAAAATATTTTTATCGAACGCTATTTATAATTTTGAAAAATAGCGGGTTCCGGCAAAAAGATCAATCACCTGTGCAATAGCAAACAATACAAGGGCAAATAAGAAAAGAACAATTCCTTTTTCCTTGATGTGTTTGTTCTTGGAAAATAAAGACAGGATAAAAAGTCCAAAGGCAATGGGAATGACGATTTTAAAACCGCGTGTAATTTTAAACATACGAAGGTAAATTCCTAAAATAGAAAGAGCCCATAAGAGAAAAATGATTTTCAGGGCAATTAGGGTTTTGAAATCAAACCATTCCTGGCAGTGCTTTTCCTTTCCGTTGCTTTTAAACAATTGCATAATCTTATATATTGGTGGTAGACTATAAAATTATAAAATACATATTGTTTTTAAGAAAAATATCGTTGTATGTTTATAAAAATACGACAAATTACGTATAATTATATTTTAAATTGTTAAATAAGTGTATTGTATCTAAGGAAGTCTATAAATAAAAAAACGGAACTCAAGCTGAGTTCCGTTTTTTTATTTATGTAGAAAGAAATTAATCTTCATCGTCTTCTTCATCATCAGCGATATCGGCAACATCTCTGTCCTCATCGTCTTCATCGTCATCAAGTTCGATTTTGTCTTCTTTTTCTTCATCTTCATCATCGTCTGCATCATCATCCAAATCAAGATCTTTAATGGCTTCCATTGGTACCACTACATCTTCTAGATCGTCATCTTCATCAAAGTTTTCGATTCTGCTGGCAAGTTTGGTGCTCACTTTTACCAGATAAATAGTGTCTTCTGTTCTAACTTCAACAGCCTCTACCAATTCGTTTTTAGCATTTTTGAAACGGATGATATTGGAGTCGTCATATCCATCAGGAAATTTTTCGACAAGCAAAGTCAGAATTTCATTGGTTAGTTTAGAATAATCTACAATAATTCTTTTCATACAATTTTTATTATAAGTCTAGTAGGTAAGCAAAAATTAATGGGGCTACAATGGTAGCATCCGACTCAATAACAAATTTTGGAGTATTAATATCAAGTTTCCCCCAAGTGATTTTCTCATTTGGAACTGCTCCTGAATAGGAACCGTAGCTGGTAGTTGAATCTGAAATCTGGCAGAAGTAACTCCAGAAAGGAACATCATGCATTTCCATATCCTGATATAACATTGGTACAACACAGATAGGGAAATCTCCTGCAATTCCTCCTCCAATTTGGAAGAAGCCGATACCTTTATCGCTGTTTTTTGTATACCAGTCAGCAAGGAAAGTCATGTATTCGATTCCTGACTTCATTGTAGAGGCTTTTAGCTCGCCTTTGATAACGTAAGAAGCAAAAATGTTACCCATTGTACTGTCTTCCCAACCCGGAACAATGATAGGAAGGTTTTTCTCAGCAGCAGCATACATCCAGCTGTCTTTTAGGTCAATTTCGTAATATTCTTCCAATACGCCAGAAAGTAGCATTTTGTACATGAATTCATGTGGGAAATAACGTTCTCCTGCATCATCAGCATCTTTCCATATTTTATAGATATGCTTTTGTAATCTTCTGAAAGCCTCATGCTCCGGAATACAAGTATCTGTAACACGGTTTAATCCTCTTTCTAATAAATCCCATTCTTGTTGTGGCGTCAAATCGCGGTAATTTGGAACTCTTTCATAGTGAGAATGCGCAACAAGATTCATGATATCTTCTTCTAAATTAGCTCCTGTGCAGGAAATAATCTGAACTTTGTCTTTTCTAATCATTTCGGCAAAAATCTTTCCGATTTCAGCCGTACTCATGGCGCCAGCCAAAGTCACCATCATTTTTGCACCATTCTGTAATTGTTGTTCATAGGCTTTTGCCGCATCAACTACAGTGGCAGAATTGAAATGCAGGTAGTACTTCTCAATAAATTGACTGATTGGTCCTTTACTCATTTTGTTGTTTGTTAGTTTCTTTTTTAATGTTTGCCCGATAGCAATTCATGATTCTGAAAAGTGGTATATCGGATGGTTTTAAGCAGGAAAAACCCGCTTATAATTATTTCCCAAAAATAAATTATTTTTTGTCGTAACCTAATATTTTTAAAATATCTTCTGAACTTTGTTGCTCAGAAAAAACTTCAGTCGCCAAAATGCCATTTTCATCGCGGTCAATCAGGATATGTTTTGGCTGAGGAATCAGGCAGTGGTGTATTCCGCCGAAACCTCCAATAGTTTCTTGATAAGCGCCCGTATTAAAGAATCCAATATATAAAGGTTTTTCTTTATTGTATTTTGGCAGATAAATGGCGTTCATGTTCTGCTCAGAGTTGTAATAATCATCACTGTCACAGGTCATACCGCCAAGCAATACTCTTTCGTATTGGTCATTCCATCGATTGACAGCCAAAAGGATAAAACGCTTGTTGATTGCCCAGGTATCTGGCAGTGTAGTAATGAAAGACGAATCGATCATGTTCCATTTCTCTCTGTCATTTTGCTGTTTTTGATACAATACCTGATAGATTGCACCGCCACTTTCTCCAACTGTAAACGAACCAAATTCAGTAAAGATGTTCGGAACGTCTACTTCAGCTTCATCACACGCAATTTTAATCTGATTGATGATTTCGTCAATCATATATTGGTAATCGTATTCAAAAGCAAGTGAGTTTTTGATAGGGAAGCCACCACCAATATTAAGTCCGTCCAGTGTAGGACATTCTTTTTTAAGGGCGATGTAAACCTTGATACACTTTACAAGTTCATTCCAGTAATAGGAGTTGTCGTTAATGCCGGTATTGATAAAAAAGTGAAGCATCTTAAGTTCCAGGTTCTTGTTTTCCTGAATCTGTTTTTTGTAGAAGTTCACTATATTTTTATATCCTATTCCTAATCGGGAAGTATAGAATTCAAATTTCGGTTCTTCCTCAGCAGCAATTCTGATTCCGATTTTGAATTTTCCTTTTATTTCAGCCTGAAGAAGGTCTAATTCTTCGTAGTTGTCAATAATCGGAATAGCATTTTTATGGCCGTTATTAATTAATCGGGCAATATTCGTAATGTATTGGTCTCTTTTGAAACCGTTACAGATTACATAAGTGCTTTTGTTTATCTTACCGTTTTCAAGAAGATTCTCCACGATGTTAATATCAAAAGCCGATGATGTTTCAATATGGATATTGTTTTTGAAAGCCTCGTTCATTACAAATTCAAAATGAGAGCTTTTTGTACAATAGCAGTAATAGTATTTCCCTTCGTATTTGTTTTTTTCCATCGCTTTTCTGAACCAGCCCTTAGCCCGGTTGATATTGTTGGAAATTTGAGGTAAATAGGTGAATTTCAAAGGCGTACCGTATTGTTCCACTAGCTTCATCAAGTCGATGTTGTGGAATTGAAGGTTGTCTTTGTTTAGTTTAAACTCATCTTGAGGGAAATAGTAAGTTTGGTTGATTAGGTCAAAATATTTCGTATTCATTTATTTGTCAGGATTTTAGATTAAAAATAAGAAAAAAACAATTTTTAATCTAAAGTTCATACCCTAATATTTGCATAAATAATGGGCAGTTTTTCCTGATACATATTGGAGTATTGAAAAATATCAAAATTATGGATGCTTTTTACACCAAAAGAGCCTTTCAGGAAATACTGAAAAGTTGCTTTGTTTTCTGCACCTGCGGCCGAAAAAGAATTGGCGTTTTGACTTTTTTTCATTGGGGCAAATGTAAAAAATATTCTAACTGATTTGCAATGATTTTTATTAAAAATATATTAAGAATTATATTCTAAAAAGGCGTCTATAATCAATTCGTTATCAGCTTTTTGCCCTGTAGATATACCGCCAATTCCATTAAGAAGTGCAAATTGGATTGTTCCATATTCGTTTTTCTTGTCGTGAACGAGCAATTCTAGTATGGGTTGTATGTCTTTTTCTTCAAAAACGATCCTTTCAAAAATATTATCTATTCCGTTTTTGATTTCTTCAAATTCCATATCCGAAATCAGATTCTTTCTTAATGATATATAACTCTCCAGGATCATTCCGGCAGCAATCGCCTCGCCATGCAGTAAGGATGTCTTAGCTTCATTTTCCAGGAAATAGCTTTCAATGGCATGTCCTAAAGTATGTCCAAAATTCAGAGATTTACGCAATCCGTTCTCTTTTGGATCTTGTATTACGATGCTGTTTTTTATTTCAACTGATTGGTAAATTAGAGTATCTAAATCACTTGTATTTAAATTGTTTAAGTCTAAAAATAGCGACCAGTATTTTTTATCAAAAATCAATCCGTGTTTAAGCATTTCAGCCAGTCCGGAACGCATTTGATTTTGTGGTAATGTCTCTAAATAGCGCGTATCTATCAAAACCATCTGAGGTACATTAATAACGCCGATCTGATTTTTTAGACTTCCCAGATCGATTCCATTTTTTCCACCAACAGAAGCATCAACCATAGCCAATAATGTGGTTGGTACATTAATAAAATCAATTCCTCTTTTAAATGTAGAAGCTACAAAACCTCCCATATCGGTTACAACACCACCGCCAACATTAATAACAAGGCTTTTTCTGTCGGCACCCAGTTCCGTCAAGACATTCCAAAGCTCGACACAAGTTTCGATATTTTTGTTGGTTTCTCCCGGCTCAAATTCAACAATTTCGATATTTAAATCAGTCTCAAGATTGGGAAGAAATATAGGAAGGCAGTACTCATTTGTATCGCTGTCTGCCAAAATAAAAATAGAAGAATAATGATTTTCAGCAAGATGGCTGTTTAACGCTTCGTAAGCATTCTCATTAAAGAATATAGAATATTCGTTAGCTTCAATTGGTTTCATCTGATGTTTTTGAGAGGCAACTCATGACGGATCCAGATAAGCGTCATAATAATTGCTTATTTGTAATTTTAAAAGGCAAAATAAGGCAATTTTTAAGAAAAAATCACGAAGCTCTATTTATATTTGCAACATTATTAAATAAACGAATGGAAAAGATTTTCAACAATACACAAGTTGCTTTTGCGCTAAAGAGTGATACTGAACTGGATAGGGCTTATTTTCTTTTTAAAATGATTGCTTCAGAACCTTTGGTGCGTATCGGAACAGCAGTCACAAATTTTGCTTTAAAAGCACATTTGCCTGTAGAGGGCTTGATTAGAGCAACAGTTTTTGATCATTTTTGTGGTGGCGTCAATGAAGAAGATTGCCTTACAGTAGTTGACAAAATGTTTACGAAAGGTGTTTCGTCTGTTTTGGATTATTCCGTAGAAGGTAAAGAAGAAGAGGAGCAATTCGACCAGGCGCTGGAAATGACTTTAAAAACAATTGAATTTGCCAAAGAAAGACAGGCTATTCCGTTTGCTGTTTTTAAGCCTACCGGTCTGGGAAGATTTGAATTGTATGAAAAATTAGGAGAAGGAAAAGAATTTTCCAAAGAAGAAGCAGAGGAATGGCAACGTGTCGTAAACCGATTTGATCTTGTTTGCAAGACGGCTCATGCAAAAGATGTGGCATTATTGATTGATGCTGAAGAAAGCTGGATGCAGGATGCAGCGGATGATTTGGTATTGGAAATGATGCGTAAATACAACAAAGAAAAGGCGATTGTTTTTAATACGTTGCAATTGTATCGTTGGGATAGGGTAGACTATCTGAAAAAAATCCATGACATAGCTAAGAGCGAAGGTTTTTATATTGGTATGAAATTGGTTCGTGGAGCATATATGGAAAAGGAAAACAAACGTGCGGAAGAAAAAGGTTATGTTTCTCCAATCTGTGTTTCAAAAGAAGCAACAGATGTAAATTATGATACGGCTGTAATGTATATGGTTGAACATTTGGAAAAAATGGCCATTTTTGCAGGAACCCATAATGAAGACAGTTCATATAAGCTGATGAAACTTATGGATGAGAATAGTATTGAAAAAGGAGATACGAGAGTTTGGTTTGGCCAATTGTATGGTATGAGTGATAATATCAGCTATAACCTTGCATCAAATGGCTATAATGTTGCTAAATATCTGCCTTTTGGGCCCGTTAGGGACGTGATGCCTTATTTAATCCGTAGAGCAGAGGAGAATACTTCAGTTGCGGGACAGACCAGCAGAGAGTTAAATCTTATCAAAGCTGAAAGAGACAGAAGAAAAGGGAAGTAGTTCCTTGTATAAATAAAAAAGCCGGATTCAGAAGAATCCGGCTTTTTTATTGCTTAATAATCTTTATTATTAAAACAAGAAGTATAGTTTGTGGGGCATATTGGAATAGGATCTCTATCGAAGTTACTTAGTGTTTAAACATATCCCAAAAGAACGAATATCCCATAATAGTTTACAGTAATCCGCTTATAGTTTGCACTTGTTCATTGGCTCAATTTTTTTTTTGCTTTTGAACTATCATTGTAACGTATTTGTGTGATTTAGCGATTTGCATTTCGTTATTATTGTTTTTAATGCTCAAAGAATAAAATAATGAATCTAATCATACTTTGTGCTAGCTGTTTAAAAGATTTTTAATAAAAATGTGAAATAGTAAACTTACATATAATTTTCTGTCAGTTTCTTTGCAACCTACAAAATGCTTTATATGTTTGCCGTCGAAAATTTTAATTCACAAAATACTAATCAAACAACCTATTGTTGATTTTCAAATAGTAATGTCAATCGTAAATTAATTAACCCGCAATAACAAATATGAGAAGAATAATTACAATTTTATTAATGTCACTAAGCCTACAGTTGTCAGCGCAATGTGTTCAAAAGGCCGGCGCAGGATCATCCTGCACTTTTGTAATCAAAGCAGACGGAACGCTTTGGGCTTGGGGTAGAAATAACTACGGCCAATTGGGAATCGGCAATACTACTAATACTCCAGCAAAAACTCAGGTAGGTACTGCCTCAAACTGGCAAAGTATAGAAGGCGGGCAATTCCATACAGTCGCCATAAAAGCAGATGGGACGCTCTGGACATGGGGTTTTAATTCCAGCGGGCAGTTAGGGCTTGGTAATACTACTAACAGAACCACCCCAACTCAAGTATCTTCAAGTAATATCTGGTCTAGCGTAGCTGCAGGATATGATCATACGGTGGCAATTACAAATGATGGAACCATGTATGCCTGGGGGCTCAATGATCATGGGCAGTTAGGTGACGGTAGCCGTAGCAATAGGTCCACTCCCAGACTTATTGGAACGGGTTGGAAGAGTGTTTCTGCAGGAAACAATATCACAATCGCTGTAAAAACTGATGGTACGCTTTGGGGCTGGGGCGAAGGCTTTCTGGTTGGTGATGGAACGGACGCCGACAAAACTTCACCTGTTCAGCTTGGAACAGCCACCAACTGGAAGAGTGTAAGCCGTGGTGTAAACCATGCCTTAGCCGTAAAAACGGATGGGACACTTTGGGCATGGGGAACGAACGGGCGTGGCCAATTAGGCATCGGTACTACTGCTGCTGGAAACTATACACCTACGCAAGTTGGAACTGACACTAACTGGGAAAGTGCTAAGGCAGGTTTTTTCTTCAGTATTGGCAAGAAAACTGACGGTACGATGTGGTCATGGGGAGAGGGTACATTCAACCAACTGGGCCAAGGGGCAAGCACTGCGAATGTTTTGGTTCCTACTCAAATTGGTACTCAAAATGACTGGCATACCATTTCAGTAGGTACAAGCTCACTATTTGGTGCAGCTATAAAAAATGATGGTTCATTCTGGACTTGGGGCTATAACAATTACTCGCAATTGGGTGACGGGCTTACGGCGCGACTGCTGGTGCCGACATTGATTGCCTGTCCGGGAAGTACGATCGTAACTGAAACGGCCTGTGACAGCTATACATGGGCAGCTACTGGAATAACTTACACCACAAGTGGAGTCTATATCGATTCGGTTACCAGTAATGAATTGCATTTGACAATCAACAACAGTACAACGTCAAACGTTACCGAAACTGCCTGTGACAGTTATACCTGGGCTGCAAACGGAACGACATATACAGCGAGCGGGACATACACCCATGTTACAACCAACGCTTCCGGATGCACGAACACCGCAACACTAAACCTTACGATTAACAACAGTACGACATCAAGCGTTACCGAAACGGCTTGCGAAAGCTATACGTGGCCTGCAAATGGAACAACATATACAACGAGCGGGACATACACTTATGTTACGACTAACGCTTCCGGATGCCCGAATACCGTAACCCTGAACCTTACGATCAATAACAGTACGACATCAAGCGTTACCGAAACGGCTTGCGACAGTTATACCTGGGCGGCAAACGGAACGACGTATACAACGAGCGGGACATACACCTATGTTACGACCAACGCTTCGGGATGTACGAATACCGCAACACTGAACCTTACAATCAACAACAGCACGACATCAAGCGTTACCGAGACGGCTTGCGACAGCTATACATGGGCTGCAAACGGAACGACGTATACAACGAGCGGGACATACACCTATGTTACGACCAACGCTTCGGGATGTACGAATACCGCAACGCTGAACCTTACGATCAATAACAGCACAACGTCAAGTGTTACCGAGACGGCTTGTGACAGTTACACATGGGCTGCAAACGGAACGACGTATACAACGAGCGGGACATACACCTATGTTACGACTAACGCTTCGGGATGTACGAATACCGCAACGCTGAACCTTACGATCAACAACAGTACGACATCAAGCGTTACCGAAACGGCTTGCGACAGCTTTACGTGGGCTGCAAACGGAACGACGTATACAACGAGCGGAACATACACCTATGTTACGACTAACACTTCCGGATGCACGAATACCGCAACGCTGAACCTTACAATCAACAACAGCACGACATCAAGCGTTACCGAAACGGCTTGCGACAGTTATACCTGGGCTGCAAATGGAACGACGTATACAACGAGCGGAACCTACACCTATGTTACGACCAACGCTTCGGGATGTACGAATACCGCAACGCTGAACCTTACGATCAATAACAGCACAACGTCAAGTGTTACCGAGACGGCTTGTGACAGTTACACATGGGCTGCAAACGGAACGACGTATACAACGAGCGGGACATACACTTATGTTACGACTAACGCTTCGGGATGTACGAATACCGCAACGCTGAACCTTACGATCAACAACAGTACGACATCAAGCGTTACCGAAACGGCTTGCGACAGCTTTACGTGGGCTGCAAACGGAACGACTTACACAACGAGCGGGACATACACCCATGTTACAACCAACGCTTCCGGATGTAGCAATACCGCAACATTAAATTTAATCATAAACAATTCGGTATCTCCGGTTGGTGAATCGTCCCAGATAATAACAGGAGATGCTTCCGGTGATGCAACAATCTCTGATATTGTTATCAGTCCGTCAACTGTTGTTTGGTATGCGTCTCAATCGGATGCAATATCACATACTAATCCGCTGAACGGCACTACACCTTTGGTGAACGGCACTACTTACTACGCAGTCTATACGACTAGTCAAGGCTGTAGCAGTGCTCCATATCCGGTAACGGTTTCAGTTGCATTGGGCACGAATTCTTTTAATGATGCAAAGCTTAGCTTTTATCCAAATCCAACTTCAGACTTGCTGTACCTTAAATATGGCCATACAATTAATACTATAAGTGTAAATAATGTATTAGGCCAGGAAGTATTTGTCAAATCGATAAATGCAAAAGATGGAGTAGTAGATTTTTCGAATTTACCATCAGGAAATTACTTTGTTAAGGTAACTAGTGGTGATTTAGTGAAAATTATTAAAATTATAAAAAGGTAAAACAATTGCTTAATAACAAAATCCCAAATTCTGATAAGAGTTTGGGATTTTTTTTAAGATATAAACGAGATTTGAATTTAAAACAAATGATTTCTGTTGCATTACGGCAGGAGTGACAACCGGTAATTCAGGAAATTTTGACCAACCCAAACAGGCTTGTTTTGTATTATAGACTAAACGGCAATAATGAAATTGCGTTGCCTTTACTCCTAAAATAATCAGAAGTATCGGTAATCATAAAAACAACAAAGCCAATTTTATAAACACTTTAAGTTACCAGCCTAAAAATAAAACTTTGATGATTTGTAGGGAAAATTTAATATTTTAGCTAATAAATGAAAATCTTGTTAATTGCAAAAAAGCTTATATAAATGAGTTATGTGGTATTGCATAAAAATCCTGCTATAACGGACGATAAAAATGTAAAAATACTATTCAGATTTTTCAGTGACGTTTTGGATGAATGGACAGTTGAAACTTTATGGTCAGAAACTGTAGACGCTGAAAAAGGGCTTTACAAACTAATGAGCATTCCGTTTTTGGCTTATGTATCTTGTGAAGATATTGTGTTTGCAGAATATGACCAGGATGAAGAAATGTTAACGTATAGAAGAACTATTGAACATTCTGGAAATTCAACGATTCAAGTATTCGTAAGGGACAAAGAAATTGTAACTAATGATTTACGTGAAATATTTAGTTCATTAGGTTGTGAATCTGAAAAATTCCGTGAAGGATATTTTGTAATTAAAGTTTCAAAAAGTTTAGATTACAAACCAATCAGAGAAAAATTAATGGATTTAGAAGAGCAGGGAAAGATTGGTTACGCCGAACCAAATTTAGCTGAAAATCATTTTTACTGAAAAGTAATAGCATCACATAACCGCCGCTAAAACTCCATGGCTGCATTTTCAGGTTTCACATTATGTGTTGTACCTAATATTGTACCAAAGAAAAAGCCTCACTAAGATTTCCTAGTGAGGCTTGAGTTTCTGTGGGCGATGAGGGATTCGAACCCCCGACCCTCTGGGTGTAAACCAGATGCTCTGAACCAACTGAGCTAATCGCCCTTATTGCGAGTGCAAATATACACGAACTATTTGTATTTGCAAGCCTTTTGCCTGCTTTTTTTAATCTTTTTTTATTTCGTTCAGAAGTACTTTATCTGAATAATTAACCATGGAAACCGTAATTGGTTCGCCTTTAGTGTTTTTGCCTTTTATAAAGTAAATTTTTCCTCCTTTGAATGGCTCATTGCTTTTTGAGAAATCGACATCACCATATTGCATACAGTTTTTAACATCCTGTAGTGTTACCCAATTTTCTTTTAAAGTGGCTTCTGATTCTGCACTATAATGAAGTGGCTTCTTTCTTAAATCCTGAAGTACACGACAGTTTGGTAAATAACAAAAACTTACATTTCTGGATTCGGCTTTAGCCTGAAGAAAATAAACGACAATTACAGTTCCTAGTAGTAATCCTCCCAGATAATAGGCGAGGCGTTGTGAAAATTTCATTAGAATTGATTTTGGCGCAAAGATAAGATTAAAAAACAATTAAATTGATGTCGCTTCCCGGCAAATCAAACCAATCTGCTATGGTTTTATTGGTTAATATGCCATGGTAGAAATAAACACCGTTTTTCAGCCCTTTGTTACAACGAATGGCACTTTCAATTCCTCCATCTTCAGCAATCTGCAATAGGGAAGGAGTGATGATATTGCTAATAGAAAGCGAAGCAGTTTTCGAATAACGTGAGGGTATGTTAGGTACGCAATAATGGATTACGTTATTTTTGATAAAGGTTGGTTTTTCATGCGTAGTGACTTCAGAAGTTTCAAAACAGCCTCCGGTATCAATACTGACATCTACGATTACAGCGCCTTTTTTCATATGTTCAACCATAGTTTCAGAAACTACTACCGGACATCGGTCTTTACCTTTCATGGCACCTATGGCTACATCGCATCTGCGTAAGGCTTTTAGTAAAGATTTGGGTTGTATGGTTGAAGTAAAAATTCTCTGGTTCAGATTATTCTGTAGCCTACGTAGTTTTGTAATAGAATTGTCAAAAACTTTTACGTTGGCTCCAAGGCCAATGGCAGTTCTTGCAGCAAATTCAGCCACTGTTCCCGCACCTATAATAACAACCTCGGTAGGAGGTACGCCGGTAATATTACCAAAAAGAAGTCCTTTCCCAAACTGATTGTTGATCATTAATTCGGCTGCAATTAAGATAGAACCGGTCCCTGCAATTTCACTTAATGATTTTACGGCCGGATAGGAGCCGTCATCATCTTTTATAAATTCAAAAGCAAGGGCTGTAATTTTTTTCCTGGCTAAGGCTTCAAAATATTCTTTTTTTCGAGTTTTGATTTGTAGAGCAGAAATAACAAGCGAATTACTGTTCATCATTTCAATTTCCGGCAAGGTCAAAGGCTCCACTTTTAATACCATCGGACAGTTGAATACTTTTTTAGTATCCTGTGTAATTTCAGCACCGGCACTGCTGTATTCCTGGTCGCTATAGCTGGAACTTTCTCCAGCTCCGGCTTCTATCAAAATTCGGTGTCCATGTGAGGTTAACGTATTCACTGCATCTGGAGTCAAACAGATTCGGCGTTCCTGATAAGAAGATTCTTTAGGGATTCCAATGAACAGGTCGCTTTTTTTGCGTGCAACTTCCAGCTTTTCCTCTTGAGGAATCAACTGCTGTTTTGTAAAAGGTGTGAATGACATATTTCCTGCTGTGTATTAAAGGTCTAAGTTAAGAAAAAGTTATGAAGTCACAAGAGGTCAGTACTATAAAAATTAACAACTCTGATAGAGTTCTATAACTCTGCCAGGGTTAAAATTAATTTTCTTTTCCCGTCCTTTTCAACCTTTATCGTAATAATGGAATGTTCTGAAGGAATAAGATTTGGAATTTTTTCTGCCCATTCGATAAAACACCATTCTCCGGAATAAAGATATTCGTCAATTCCCATGTCATAGGCTTCGCTTTCGCTATTCAGGCGATAAACGTCAAAATGATAGACGATTTCACCTCCATCGGTTTCATATTCGTTAACTAAAGAAAATGTCGGACTTGAAGTCGCATTGGAAACTCCCAAAGCTCTCGAAAGAGCTTTGATCATGGTTGTTTTTCCGGCTCCCATTTCGCCGTGGAATAATACGACCTTATGAGGTTTTTGCAATAGTATTTTTTGAGCGACTTGATTGATTTCGTCAAGCGTGAACTGTATTTCCATAGAGTAAAAAGTCTATTTTGGGTTGAATACCAAAAACGGAATGATCATTTCCTCAAGAGATATTCCGCCATGCTGATAGGTATTTCGGTAATAGCTGACATAGTGATTGTAATTGTTCACGTAAGCCAGGAAATAATCATTTTTTGCAAAAATATAAGAACTGCTCATATTAATTGCAGGCAGTTGTACGCTTTTTGGGTCTTTTATAGCAAAAACATCTTTTTCTTCATACGTAAGGCTTCTTCCAGTTTTATAACGAAGGTTCAAACTGGTGTTTCTGTCACCAATAACTTTTGATGGATTTTTTACGTTTATAGTACCATGGTCGGTTGTCAGAATCAAACGGAAGCCCAATTGCTGTGCCTGTTGTATGATTTCCAAAAGTGGTGAATTCTTAAACCAACTTAACGTAAGTGAACGATAGGCTTTGTCATTGGAAGCCAATTCTTTTACTACATCCATTTCGGTTTTAGCATGTGAAAGCATGTCCACAAAATTATATACCACTGTAACAAGATCATTGTTTTTCAATGTTTTGAAATTGTCAACCAGTTTTTTTCCTCCTGCAAAATTGGTAATCTTGAAATAATCCTGCTTGATGTTCATCCCCAAGCGTTTTAGCTGTTCGGTCAGGAACTCGGCTTCATATAAGTTCTTACCGCCGTCCTCTACGTCGTTCTTCCAATATTGGGGATATTTTTTTTCCATTTCCAAAGGCGTAAGTCCAGAAAATATAGCATTTCTGGCATATTGCGTTGCCGTAGGAAGAATAGAGAAAAATGGTGTTTCTTTTTCCAGTTTATAATGATTGGCAATGACGCTTTCAAAAGCCTTCCATTGATCGTAGCGTAGGTTATCAATAACAACAAACAATGTAGGGCGATCCTTTTTCTTTAATTCCGGGAGAACCAGTTCTTTGAAAAGTGTATGCGATAAGGTAGGTCTGTCTGCGTTTTGCAGAAACCAATCTTCATAGTTACGCTCTATAAATTTCCCAAATTGTGAGTTGGCTTCTACTTTTTGAGATTCCAGAATTTCAAACATGCTCTGGTCGTCAATATTTTCTAGTTCCAGTTCCCAATACAGTAGTTTTTGGTACAATTCTATCCAGTCTTCATAAGAATTTACCATTGCCAGTTCCATAGAAATCTTTCGGAATTCTTTTTGGTAGTCTAGTGTAGTCTTTTCGGAAACAAGCCTTGTATGGTCAAGATTTTTTTTCAGGCTCAGAAGGATCTGATTCGGATTAACCGGCTTAATAAGATAATCTGCAATTTTGGAGCCTATGGCTTCCTCCATGATGTATTCTTCTTCACTTTTTGTGATCATAATGATAGGAGTGGCAGTCTTTTTTTCTTTCATTTCTGAAAGTGTTTCCAAACCGCTCATTCCAGGCATGTTTTCATCAAGAAAAACAATATCAAAATTGCCTTCTTCAAAGATATCCAGAGCATCCCGGCCATTATTACAAGTGGTTACATCATAGTTTTTTTTCTCAAGAAATAGAATGTGTGGCTTAAGTAGATCAATTTCGTCATCAACCCAGAGTATCTTTATTTTGTCCATATTTTTCGGATAGGTTTATCGTAACAATTACATCGCAATTTAACACTTTTGTCTTTCGAATCTCTTAAAATTTATGTAAAAATAAACCAATAAAAATGCGTGGTTTCGAAGCCCAATTTGTGGATTTTGATTTATAATAAACGAAAGAAGAAAGGAGCAATTGTGTTGTATAGAAAAAAGATGTAAATTATTGAAATATAATCATTTAATTTTTGTTTTTACTAAAATTTTATTAAATTTACGTTACTAAATTGCTTGTGTAACTTAACACTCTTACAATCATGGAAACGGACAGAAACAAAACAATTGAAGGATGGGATGTTGAATGGTTTGGCGGTAATCAGACTGTCGCCTACAATAACATGCAAAACCTGAAGTATCTTGAATCAGAAGAATTTAATGAAAAGGCAAAGATCATGTTTGACAAATCTCTTGAAGAAGATCATGTTGACTACAGGCCGCATTCTTTTACAAGATCCTCTTTGAGGACGCCAGAAGCCAGGGTAATTACAGAAAATACACCTGACCGATAGCATTGACGGACAAGTTCGGAATTTTTCGGACAAATTTATTTAGTTAGCGAATATAAAAACAAAAGGCTCGGAATGAGCCTTTTGTTATTTTGTATAAGTACTGTCTATTACGACATTCTGCCTTTCCTGGCTATCACTTGATGAGCCATCATCACAATTGCTACAGCCTGCCATAAAAGCCCAAAACAGTAGGAGCAGCGTGCTTACAAGTTTTGCGTTGTTTTTCATAAGATTTTGTTTTTGTTCCATTTCAAATTTTATAAAAATGAGGCAATTTTGTCTTATGTTTTAAATTTTTTTGTTACAAGATTTTTATGTTTTATCAAATTATAAAAACTTAACTATAGTAATAAAAAGGTCTCCCGCACTACTAGGAGACCTTCTCTTCAATAAATAGAATCTACTTATTTCTTGTTTTTTTGACTTTCACTCCCTTCGAGCTATCTTTTGTGACAGGAGCTATTTTATCGGGATTTACTTTCGTATAATTTTTTGATTGTCCTTTATCTTTGGCTTCTTTTTCAGCTTTGAGATTTTCCTCATTTTTCTTTTTCTCAGCATCAATTCGGGCAGCCCTTTCCTGTTGAATTTCGGTACTTCGAGGCGGTTCCTGCTGTATTTTATCTTGTATGTCTGCTTGCGGGTTGTCGTCTCTATCGACTTGAGCAGAAGCAAAACCAATACCTGCAAAAAAGGCTATGGCAATAAATATCTTTTTCATGATTTCTTTTTTTAGCGTTTCTATACTTAAAATTACGGCTTAAAAACAACTTCCAAAAGTTTAAGCTTCCAATTAACGGCAATTTAACGGCATCTACTAAATAGTGTTAATTATACTTTTTAGTTAAAAAATGGCTAACTTGCTTATATTTGTACTCCAATTTTAACAACAGTGAGCTATACCAACAAACTGAAAATATTTAATGACCCTATTTATGGGTTCATCACGATTCCGGATACGCTTTTATATGATTTAATTCAACATCCTTATTTTCAGAGGCTTCGTAGGATTTCACAAATGGGACTTTCATATTTGGTATATCCCGGAGCACACCACACAAGATTTCATCATGCCTTAGGTTGTATGCATATTATGCAGAAAGCTGTTGAAGTACTTCGCTTCAAAGGTGTTGTTATTTCAAATCAGGAAGAAAAAGCATTATACATAGCCATTTTATTGCATGATATAGGACATGGGCCGTTTTCGCATGCCATGGAACATAGTATTGTAGAAAACGTAAACCATGAAGCCATTTCGTTATTGTTTATGAATAAGCTCAACGATGAGTTTGGAGGGCAACTTACTTTGGCAATACAGGTTTTTAAAGGCGAATATCATAGAAAGTTTATGTTACAGCTGATTTCAAGTCAGCTGGACATGGACAGGATGGATTACCTGAAAAGAGACAGCTTTTATTCTGGCGTTGCGGAAGGAAATATTAATTCAGACCGATTGATCCAGATGATGAATGTGGTTGATGATGTTTTAGTCATTGAAGAAAAAGGAATTTATTCTGTTGAAAAATTCCTGATGGCCAGAAGGTTAATGTATTGGCAGGCTTATTTGCATAAAACAAGTCTGGTAGCTGAAAATATGCTTGTAAGAGTATTAAAAAGAGCAAAGGAATTATCTCAAAAAGGAATTGTTTTGCCCTGTAGCGAACCGTTGTTGTATTTTATGCAGCACAAAGTAGAACTAAGTGATTTTGAAGACACTGTCCTTGAGAAATTTTCACAACTGGACGATACTGATATTGTTGCAGCCTTAAAAGCATGGCAGAACCACAACGATTTTATATTGAGTAATTTAAGTAAAATGATTGTAAATCGGGACTTATTGAAAATCAAACTCAACAGCGAAAAATATACCACTGAAGACGTAGAAGAGTTAAAATCAAAATTGACTGATTTTTATAGGATTTCACAACAGGAAGCGGCTTATTTTATATTCAAAGGAAAAATTAAAAACCAGGCATATAATAAGGATGTCGAGCCAATCAAAATTCTAAAAAAAGACAAGACTATAGAAGATGTTGTTGAAGCTTCTGATCAGCTCAATCTCAAGGCACTTTCAAAGCCTGTAACCAAATATTTTATTTGTTTCCCAAAAGTACTTGCGGAAAATTCATAAATAAAATCAAATTTTTATATTTTTGTCAAGATGAAATTCACAGCAGAACAAATAGCAGGTATTTTAGACGGTGAAGTAGTAGGGAATCCTCATGCGGAAGTTTATAAATTGTCAAAGATAGAAGAAGGTTCCGAAGGTTCCTTAACTTTTTTGGCAAACCCTAAATACCTTAATTATATTTATACCACTCAAGCAACGATCACGATTGTAAATACTACATTTACTCCGGAATCTGAAATTGCTACCACACTTATTAAGGTGGAAGACGCCTATAAATCTTTTTCCAAATTATTAGAATATTACAATCAGGTCAAGCTGATGAAGTCTGGTATTGAACAGCCTTCTGTAATTTCTGAAAACGTAACTTACGGGGAGAACCTTTATTTGGGAAGTTTTTGCTATATTGGCAAAAATGTAAAAATAGGGGATAACGTTAAGATATATCCTAATAGTTTTGTAGGAGATAATGTAACGATAGGCGATAATACAATACTTTTTGCAGGTGTACGTGTGTATTCTGAAACAGAAATTGGCAACGGATGTACAATCCATTCAGGAGCAATTATAGGTTCTGATGGTTTTGGTTTTGTGCCAAATGAAGAAGGAATTTATAGTAAAGTGCCGCAAATTGGAAATGTTATTATTGAAGATAATGTAGATATAGGCTCATGTACTACCATAGATAGAGCTACATTAGGATCTACTGTTATTAAAAAAGGTGTTAAGCTCGACAACCAGATCCAGATTGCGCACAATGTTGTAATTGGTGAAAATACAGTTATAGCATCGCAAACGGGTGTTGCAGGCTCTACCAAAATAGGAAGTAACTGCATTATTGGCGGACAGGTAGGTATAGTTGGACATATTACTATAGGTAACGGTGTGCGAATTCAAGCACAATCAGGAGTGGGTAAAAACCTCGCTGATGGAGAAACAGTTCAGGGTAGTCCTGCATTAGGCTATTCCGATTTTAATAAATCGTATGTTCATTTCAGGAACTTGCCGAAAATAGTATCAGATATAGAAGCCTTAAAAAAACAAGTAACAAACGAAAATAGCATAAACAATGGTTAAACAGAAGACCATCAAGAATGAAATCTCGCTAACAGGCGTGGGATTGCATACTGGTAAAGAAGTAAAAATGACTTTCAAGCCTGCTCCTGTAAACAATGGTTTTACATTTGTAAGAGTAGATTTAGAAGGCCAGCCTATTATTGAAGCAGATGCCAATTATGTGGTAAATACGCAACGTGGTACCAACTTGGAGAAAAAAGGAGTAAAAATCCAAACTTCTGAACACGTATTGGCAGCATTCATTGGTTGCGATATCGATAACGTTATTATTGAATTGGATGCTTCTGAACCGCCAATCATGGACGGATCATCAAAATTCTTTGTTGAAGCAATTGAAAAAGCCGGAATTGAAGAACAAGATGCTGAGCGTAAAGTATATGTTGTAAAAGAAGTTATTTCGTATACAGACGAAGCTACCGGAAGCGAAATTTTGGTAATGCCATCAGACGATTACCAAGTAACCGCTATGGTTGATTTTGGTACTAAGGTTTTAGGCACCCAGAACGCTACGATGAAAAGCATTTCTGATTTTAAGACAGAAATTGCCGATGCAAGAACTTTTAGTTTCCTTCACGAATTGGAAGCATTGCTTGAAAATGGGCTGATAAAAGGTGGCGACCTAAACAATGCTATTGTTTATGTTGACAAAGAAATCTCCGAAAACACTATGAAAAACCTGAAAGTGGCTTTCGGAAAGGAAAAAATCTCTGTAAAACCAAACGGGATTTTAGACAACCTGACCCTGCATTATCCAAACGAAGCGGCACGCCACAAATTACTTGACGTTGTTGGAGACTTGGCTTTAATCGGAACCAGAATCAAAGGAAAGGTTATTGCTAACAAGCCTGGGCATTTTGTGAATACACAATTCGCAAAAAAAATGTCTAAAATTATCAAAATAGAACAAAGAAATCAGGTGCCTGTTTATGATTTAAATCAGGAACCTTTGATGGATATTCACAAAATTATGAGCATATTGCCTCACAGACCTCCATTTTTGTTTATCGACAGAATTATTGAAATGTCAGATACACACGTTGTTGGTTTGAAAAATGTAACAATGAACGAAAGTTTTTTCGTTGGACATTTTCCTGGAGCGCCAGTAATGCCAGGTGTTATCATTGTGGAAGCAATGGCACAATCAGGTGGAATTTTGATATTGAGTTCTGTTCCAGATCCTGAAAATTACCTAACTTACTTTATGAAAATTGATAACGTGAAATTCAAGCACAAAGTTTTGCCTGGAGACACTTTGATTTTCAAATGTGACTTGATTTCTCCAATCAGAAGAGGAATCTGCCACATGCAAGCGAATGCTTATGCCAATGGAAAATTAGTGGCAGAAGCAGAATTAATGGCGCAAATCGCTAAAATTAACTAAAAAGAAATTTATGAATCAACCGTTAGCATACGTTCATCCAGGCGCAAAAATCGCTAAAAACGTTGTAATCGAACCATTCACAACTATTCACAATAATGTGGTAATCGGTGATGGAACTTGGATTGGATCCAACGTGACGATTATGGAAGGAGCGAGAATCGGAAAAAATTGCAATATATTCCCGGGAGCTGTAATTTCTGCAGTACCACAGGATTTGAAATTTGGAGGTGAAGATTCTTTGGCAATTATTGGAGACAATACGACAATCAGAGAATGTGTAACTGTAAATAGAGGTACTGTTGCCTCAGGCCAGACCGTAATTGGTAATAATTGTTTAATCATGGCAACTGCACACATCGCACACGACTGTCATGTAGGTAATAACGCAATTATTGTGAACGGCGTACTTTTAGGAGGACACGTTACAATTGGGAATTATGCCATTATAGGTGGACTTTCTGCAGTTCACCAATTTATCAGTGTTGGTGATCACGCCATGATTTCTGGCGGATCATTGTTAAGAAAAGACGTTCCTCCGTTTACAAAAGCGGCAAAAGAACCGTTATCATACGTAGGTATCAATTCTGTCGGATTAAGAAGAAGAGGATTTACAACAGAGAAAATTCGTGAGATTCAAGAGATTTATAGAATTTTATACCAAAAAAACTATAATACGACTCAAGCCTTAGGAATCATTGAAGCAGAAATGGAAGCAACTCCAGAAAGAGACGAAATTATCCTTTTTATCAGAAACTCGTCAAGAGGTGTCATGAAAGGATATACGGGGATTTATTAAAAATTAAAGAAAAATAAAAAACGAAATAATAAACAAATGGCAAGTACTGCAGACATTAGAAACGGATTGTGTATTAAATTCAACCACGATATTTATAAAATTGTTGAGTTCCTTCACGTAAAGCCTGGAAAAGGACCGGCTTTCGTAAGAACAAAACTAAGAAGTTTGACTTCAGGTAAGGTTTTGGATAACACTTTTTCTGCCGGACATAAAATTGATGTAATCCGTGTTGAAACACATACTTATCAATTCTTATATGCAGAAGGAAATGAATTTCATTTTATGAATGCTGAAACTTTTGAGCAAATTTCATTAAACAAAGACGTGCTTGATGCGCCAGATTTATTGAAAGAAGGAACAAATGTAATGATCCAGATCAATACAGAAACTGATTTGCCTCTTTCAGTAGATATGCCGGCTTCTATAATATTAGAAGTTACTTATGCCGAACCAGGAGTAAAAGGAAACACGGCTACAAATGCTACAAAACCAGCTACTGTAGAAACAGGAGCTTCTGTAAACGTACCTTTATTTATCAATGAAGGTGACAAAATCAAAATTGATACCGCTACAGGAGCTTACATGGAACGTGTAAAAGAATAATTAAATTAGTAAATTTGAAAATGAGATAGCTTTTTGGTTATCTCATTTTCTTATTAGCTCAATTTCTAATTTACGACCAATATGAAATTTCCTAAAACACAAACCTTAAAAGAAGTTGCTGATATTATTGGCAGCAAATATATTGGCGATCCAAATTTTCCGGTTTACGGAATGAACGAGATTCATGTCGTAGAACCCGGAGATATTGTCTTTGTCGATCATCCAAAATATTATGACAAAGCATTACATTCAGCAGCTACGATTATTCTAATCAATAAGGAAGTTGAATGCCCGGAGGGAAAAGCATTGCTTATTTCTGACGATCCCTTTCGGGATTTTAATAAACTTACAAAACATTTTAGACCATTCAGGGCTACTGACAATGCGATTTCTTTAAGCGCAATAATAGGTGAAGGAACGTATATCCAGCCAAATTGCTTTATCGGGAATCATGTCAAAATAGGGAAAAATTGCATCATTCACTCGAATGTTTCTATATACGACCATACTGTTATTGGTGATAATGTAATAATCCATGCAGGGACTGTTTTAGGAGCTGACGCTTTTTATTATAAAAAACGCCCTGAAGGATTTGACCAGCTTATTTCTGGTGGAAGAGTTATCATTGAAGATAATGTGGGAATAGGCGCATTATGCACTATCGATCGCGGAGTAACCGGAGATACAACCATTGGTGAAGGAACAAAACTCGACAATCAGGTTCACGTAGGACATGATACGGTAATCGGGAAAAAATGCCTTATCGCAGCACAAACAGGAATAGCAGGCTGCGTAAAAATTATGGACGAAGTAACCATTTGGGGACAAGTAGGTGTTGTCAGCAGTATCACTATAGGTGAAAGAGCTGTTATAATGGCGCAGACAGGTGTTACAAAGTCAATAGAAGGCGATAAGACTTATTTCGGGACTCCGGCTGATGAAGCCCGTGAAAAACTAAAACAGTTTGCCAACGTTAAGAAAATTCCGGAAATCCTTAATAAACTGAAATAAGAATGACACCAAAAGAAATCGTACAGAATTTTTACAAGTCAGATGCACTTCTTGACTCGAATATCATGGAATCGTCATTACATCCTGAAGTTATTTTAGATTGGAATAGCTCTAAAGGATTTTTACAGATGAAGAAGTCTGAAATATTGGCTTTATCTGCGGAACTTCAGATTGCATATACCCGATCAAAAATTCGCATTAGCCACATTCTGGAAGAAGGAGATTTAGTTTCTGTCAGATATTCACACTATGTGAAAACATTTGAAAACCCAAGAGAAGAGATGCTTTTGGCCCATTTTATGGTAATTTGGGAAATAAAAGATGATAAACTTTACAGGGGATTTCAAATGAGCCAACTGTCCTGATTTCTTAAATATTTAAGCATAAAAAACTTTCCTATTAGGCATCAAAACCTTACTTTTGCAACACCATTCAAAAAAATAAATTTAAAAAATATATTATGAGCGTTTTAGTCAATAAAGATTCTAAAATAATTGTTCAAGGTTTTACAGGAAGCGAAGGAACTTTTCACGCTTCTCAAATGATTGAATACGGAACAAATGTTGTAGGTGGTGTAACTCCGGGAAAAGGAGGAACGACTCACTTAGATCGTCCGGTTTTCAACACTGTTAAAGATGCTGTTGATCAGGCTGGAGCAGATACTACAATTATTTTCGTACCGCCAGCTTTTGCTGCTGACGCAATTATGGAAGCTGCTGATGCAGGAATCAAAGTCATTATCACAATTACAGAAGGAATTCCAGTTGCTGATATGGTTAAGGCTTACGCTTATATTCAAAATAAAGATTGCCGTCTTGTAGGTCCAAACTGTCCAGGTGTAATCACTCCAGAAGAAGCTAAAGTTGGTATTATGCCAGGTTTCGTTTTCAAAAAAGGAAAAGTAGGTATCGTTTCTAAATCAGGAACCCTTACTTATGAAGCAGCTGATCAGGTTGTAAAACAAGGTATGGGAATCACTACAGCTATCGGTATTGGTGGAGATCCAATCATTGGGACCACTACAAAAGAAGCTGTTGAATTGTTGATGAACGATCCTGAAACAGAATGTATCATCATGATTGGTGAAATCGGTGGACAATTGGAAGCTGATGCTGCTAAATGGATTAAAGCTGACGGAAACAGAAAACCTGTTATCGGATTCATCGCTGGTGAAACTGCTCCAAAAGGAAGAACAATGGGTCACGCAGGTGCAATTGTAGGTGGTGCTGATGATACAGCTGAAGCTAAAAAACGCATCATGAGAGAAAACGGTATCCATGTTGTTGATTCTCCTGCTGAAATTGGTAAAAAAGTGAAAGAAGTTATGGGATAATCTCCATACAATTAATAAAGAAAGCCTTGCATACCGCAAGGCTTTTTTATTTAATGACGATTTTTTTATAATTTTAAAGAATGAAACAAGCCTTTCCGCCATTAGTAAATCAAAATTCCAAAATCCTTATTCTAGGAACCATGCCGGGAGAAAAATCTCTGGAATTACAGGAATATTATGGTAATAAAGGAAATAGTTTTTGGAAACTGCTTTTCACACTGTTTGACCAGCCTTTGCCAAAAGAGTATGCAGAAAAGAAACAATTATTAAAAGAGAATGATATTGCACTTTGGGATGTGTTGGCTTATTGTGAAAGGACAGGAAGTCTTGATAGCAATATCAAGAATGAAAAAGCGAACGATTTCGAAAGTTTTTACAAACAATACCCAAATATTAGACATATCTTTTTTTCGAGTAAAAATGCGTCCAATTTTTATGATAAATATGTAGGTCGGAAAAAAGATTTGCAATATTCTATATTGCCATCACCAAGCGGTGCCAATGCCTCTAAAAGTTTTTTACAAAAGTTGGAAGAATGGGAAGCTCTTTTGGAAGCACTCAAATAATTTTAGTAAATTAGATACCCACAACAAACAAAACAAAATATGTCAAACATCGACTTGATTATAGAAGAAAGGCCACGTGATATCGGGGACTTTTTAGTAGGTAGGCTGCTGCCTTTTCGTAAAAAAAGAATGGTAGGCCCGTTTATCTTTATTGACCATATGGGACCAACAAAAATGGGACCTGATCACTATATGGATGTAGGTCAGCATCCACACATCGGACTTGCAACTTTGACTTTCTTATTGGAAGGCGAAGTTATGCATAAAGACAGTATGGGTACAGCACAGAAAATAGCACCGGGCTCTGTGAATTGGATGATTGCCGGAAATGGTGTAACCCATACAGAAAGAACACCTGAAGAATTAAGACACGGAAAAGAATTTATGATTCATGGCTATCAGATATGGGTAGCACTGCCAAAAGATAAAGAAGATATTGATCCGGAGTTTCATCATTTTGACAGAAACGATCTTCCGAGTTGGAAAGATGAAACGGCAGAATTTATATTAGTAGCAGGAAAAGGATATGGAAAAGAATCGCCGGTTCCTGTACATTCGGATCTGTTTATGGTCGAAATTAAAACTCAGGATGAATACCTTCTGCATACAGAAGGACAACTTTTTGGAGAAATTGGAATCTGTGTTGTTGAAGGAGCGGTGCAGGCCTGTGACAATCATGTAGAAAAAGGAAATATGTTGGTTTCAAAGCTGGACAATGCTTGTTCGATGACGCTCAAGCCGAACACCCATGTTATTCTTTTTGGTGGCCAGCCACTTCCTGAAGAGCGTTTTATCTATTGGAATTTTGTTTCTTCCAGTAATGAAAAAATAGAAGCGGCAAAAGAACGCTGGAGAAAAAAAGAATTCCCGAAGGTAAAAGATGATAACAGTTATGTAGTCATGCCGGAAGCCTAACCGCACCATAAATATATAATTAAAAAACCTCTCTGTTGAATTTGCAATGGAGAGGTTTTATTTTTACACATAGTTCAATTATATCGAAAATTATTAAATATTTGTAAAAAATGCACTTCGACTAAATATAATTTAAAATATACTCTATATTTGCATCAGTTATCACGAATCTCATAAAGAGATAGCAACCTGCAACAACAAGCAAGGTGCTAAAACGATAAGCCAAATCTTTTGGAAAAAATGTTGCCATCCTACACTTTTTTCAGTTTGCTTTTCGTCGTGAGCTTTATTAATTTTTAAGCAATCGATGATGAAACATCTTAAAACCCAGGGTTCGTTAGTAGCCTTATTGCCCTTTTTTGTTTTTATTTTTACCTTCCTTGGAGCGGGAATCCTACTCAATGATTTCTATGCTTTGCCGTCACCAATAGCAGTAACCTTTGGTATTATTGTAGCCTTTTTACTTTTCAGGGAATCTATTGAGGCAAAAGTCGATACGCTGATAAAAGGCTGCGGAAACAACCAGATTATTACGATGTGTCTTATTTATCTGCTGTCTGGAGCTTTTGCTGTTGTTACTCAAGCGATGGGAGCTGTTGATGCAGTTGTAAATATAGGAATCAGCACGATCGATGCTCAGTATTTCCCGTTGGGTATCTTTTTAATTGCCTCATTTTTATCAACTGCAACAGGAACTTCAGTAGGATCGATTGTAGCTTTGGGGCCAATTGCTATCAGTCTGGCTGATAAAAGTGGTGCTTCTATGCCTTTAATTGCCGGTTCGTTACTTGGCGGTTCGATGTTGGGAGATAATCTCTCGATTATATCAGACACGACAATTGCTGCCACACAATCACTTGGCTGTGAAATGCGGGATAAATTTAAAGTCAATCTTTTTATTGCGCTTCCGGCATCTTTCATCACAATACTATTGCTGTTCTATTTGGGATTTAACTCAGAAATAAGCCCTGTAGCCATTGAAAAAGAAAGTTATGAACTGATTACAATAATGCCATACATTTTAGTAATAGGTCTGGCTGTTTCCGGCCTAAATGTTTTTGTTACTTTATTGATCGGGATATTGGTTGCAGGAATTATTGGTTTTGCCCAACACGATTTTACCGTATTGAGTTTTATGCAGAAAAACTATGAAGGTTTTTTAAGCATGACTGATATTTTCCTCTTGTCAATGCTAACAGGCGGATTGGCTGCTCTAGTTGAAAAAGCGGGCGGTATTGATTATGTACTGCAAAAGATAAAATCAAAAATTAAGAGCAAAAAATCAGCACAAATGGGTATTGGCACTTTGGTAAGCGTTACCAACCTGGCTATTGCCAATAACACCGTTTCTATTGTAATTACCGGAGCCATTGCCAAAGAAATAAGTGACGAATACGAACTGAGTCCTAAAAAAACAGCTGCGATTTTGGATATTTTTTGTTGTATTGTGCAGGGAATTCTTCCGTATGGTGCACAAGTATTGCTTATTTTGAATTTTGCTAAAGGTAGATTGGATGTGATTGACCTTATTGCAAACGCATGGTATGTTTATATATTGCTGATTTTTACGCTGATTGCGATTTACAGTAAAACATGGAACAAAAGGATAGATAAATTCCTTAAAGTTTAAAGGCTTGTCTTACAGTATTGCGATTGAATTCTTATATTTGTCACTCAACAAAGACAAACTAAATATATTTTATAATGAAATTACTAGAAGGAAAAACAGCGATCATTACAGGCGCCAGCCGAGGAATTGGTAGAGGAATTGCAGAAGTTTTTGCAAAGCACGGCGCAAATGTGGCATTCACTTATAGTTCATCTGCCGAAGCGGCTAAAATTTTGGAAGATGAATTGATAGCTCTTGGTGTAAAAGCTAAAGGATATCAGTCTAATGCTGCTGATTTTAATGAAGCGCAAAAACTAGTAGATGACGTAATCGCAACTTTTGGAAATATAGATATTTTGATCAACAATGCGGGGATCACAAAAGACAATCTGCTAATGCGTATTTCAGAAGAAGATTTCGACAAAGTAATCGAAGTAAATCTGAAGTCTGTTTTCAACATGACAAAAGCGGTTCAGAAAACCATGCTTAAAAACCGTGCGGGTTCTATTATAAATATGAGTTCTGTAGTAGGAGTGAAGGGTAATGCCGGACAAACTAACTACGCTGCTTCAAAAGCCGGAGTAATCGGGTTTACAAAATCTGTTGCTTTAGAGCTTGGTTCAAGAAACATCCGTTGCAATGCAATCGCTCCAGGTTTTATTGAAACTGAAATGACAGGAAAACTAAACGAAGATGTTGTTCAAGGATGGAGAGACGCTATTCCATTAAAGCGTGGCGGAACAACTGAAGATGTAGCAAATGCTTGTCTTTTCTTAGCTTCTGATATGAGTGCTTATATTACAGGTCAAGTTATGAATGTTGATGGCGGAATGCTGACTTAATCAATTATAAATTTCAAATTACGAATTACGGATTTTACATTCGTAATTCGTAATTCATAATTCGTAATTTCCAATTACAAGTTTCTTGTTTTAAAATACCTTGATTAAATGACGACAAACACCATATTATTACTCTTACTTTCAATACTAATAGCAGGAGGTTTGTCTTTTTTTCAATATTTTTTTAGGGCTAAAAATAAATCCAGAACTCAGCTACTTTTAGCTTTTTTACGTTTCTTCTCTATTTTTGGAATATTACTGTTGCTAATCAATCCAAAAATCACGACCAGTACTCTGGATATAGTAAAAACACCATTGTCTGTTGTTGTTGACAATTCAAGTTCTATAACAGAATTAAAAGCAAACAAAACCGCTTTGGATATTTATAAAAAACTGGTTTCTGATTCAAGGCTTCAGGAGAAATTTGACATACAGTCGTACCAATTTTCAAATGAATTTGAACTGTCTGACAATTTTGATTTTAAAGGAACGCAGACTAATCTGGATGAAGTTGCAAAGAACCTAAAAAGCATTAATAAGAATACGGCATTTCCAACAGTTATCCTGACAGATGGAAACCAAACTTCTGGGAATGATTATGTTTACAGCTTTAATCCGAACAATAAAGTATTTCCTGTAATTCTTGGAGATACTACCACTTTTCTGGATTTAAAAATCAGCCAGCTCAATGTCAATAAATATGCTTTCCACAAAAATAAATTCCCGGTAGAAGTATTTCTTCAATATTCTGGAAACAAAAGTATTGCGGCCGATTTTAGTATTTCACAAGGCAATGCTGTCCTGACAAAGCAAAGTGTTTCTTTTACACCTTCAAAGAAAACCGCCGTACTAAATGTTTTATTGCCAGCAGACAAAATAGGAGTACAGGTTTTTAAAGCATCTATAACGTCTAAAGAGGCAGAAAAAAACACCTATAATAACCACAAAAATTTTGCTGTTGAAGTCATCGATCAAAAGTCGGAAGTGGCCATCATTACAGCAATTAATCATCCCGATATTGGTGCTTTAAAGCGCTCAATAGAAACTAATCTACAACGTAAGGTAACAATAGTCAATCCAAATAAAATCAGTTCATTACAAGATTATAATATCTTGATTTTATATCAACCAACAGCAGAATTTAAATCTGTTTTTGAAGCGAATAAACTAGCGGGATTGAATACCTGGATTATAACAGGAACGAATACGGATTTTAATTTCCTGAATCAACAGCAGAACACATTGCAATTCAAAATGAGCGGACAAAAAGAAGATTATCTGTCTGATTTTAATGCTCAGTTTAATCTGTTTGCTATTGATAATATTGGTTTTGAAAATCTGCCGCCATTGCAAAATGCTTTTGGAACCGTTACGGTAAAAGAAAATGTAGAAGTGTTAGTTTCATCACGTATCCGAAATGTCAATACCGGTTCGCCTTTATTAGCTTATTCCGAAAACCAGGGAAAAAGAAACGCATTTCTTTTAGGCGAAAACATCTGGAAATGGAGACTGCAAAGTCATATCGATAACCAATCGTATGACAAATTTGATGTTTTTGTAGATAAGACCATACAGTTTTTGGCATCCAATAACGCCAGGAAATCACTTGTAGTTAATCATGAAAACTTCTATAATTCAGGCGAAGCGATTGAAATTACGGCTCAGTATTTTAATAAGAACTACGAGTTTGATGAAAATGCCAGACTTACAATCTCAATCACAAATAAAAAAACAAAGCAAACTAAAAACTACGACCTTTTAAAAGGTAATAATTCCTATAAGGTCAACCTTGACGGACTTTCGGCCGGCGAATACAGCTTTAAAGTAGTAGAGGCGCAATCCAAAAATACCTACAACGGTTTTTTTGAAGTATTGGATTTTGATATTGAAAGACAATTTGTAAACCCTGACCTGAACAAACTGACGCAATTGGCTTCTCAAACCCAAGGAAAAGTTTTTCACCCGAATCAGACTGAAGAGCTTATAAAGGCACTCTTGCAAAATGACGAATACAAGGCCACTCAAAAAGAAATCATCAAAAAAACTCCTTTGGTAGATTGGATATGGCTCTTGGTGCTAATTGCAATTTCGCTTGCTGCGGAATGGTTTATTAGGAAGTATAATGGACTTTTGTAAAGGTACTAAGGCGATAAGGTTCTGAGGGGCTAAGGTTTGCATATTCATGGTAAAAGAGAATGTATTTTATACAGAGTTCTTAAAATCTGTGTAATTATTTTAATCTGTGCCCAAAACCAGTTCTAAATTTGAGGTTGGCCAGCCAAAATCTATTCTTCTATTCTCTAATATATAGATTTCCTGACAGTTTTTTGAACTCTAAATATCCTTTCTGATTTTATACTCTGCTATGGAATGCGTATATTTATGTCTCAACCAAATAATAAAAAATATGAAAACTAAACTTTTAACGGTAATCTGCGCTATAATTTTAGTCGGATTACAATCATGCAGCTGTAAAAAAGGAAATGAAGCTGTTGCTGAACTTTCTACGGGCAGTTGGGAATTAGAACAAACATTTGGAGATCCAATTGACAAAAGAGAATTTGCGAAAATTCCAGTACTGAATTTTGACAAGACTGAAAGCCGTATCTCCGGCAATTCAGGATGTAATTCAATGTCGGGAAGCTATACGATTAAAGAAGATAAGATTAGTTTCGGACCTATTGCTCAGACAAAAATGGCCTGCCAAGGAACCGGTGAAGGTAAATTTATGACCTTGTTTAATTCAGTACAAAAGTTTAAAATACAAGGAGATAAACTTAAATTATACGATGGAAACAACACAAAGGTATTATCTTTTATTAAAAAATAAATCCCATGAAAAAAAGATCAATAATTACGCTGGCAGCTTTATGCTTTCTGTTTATTAATTGCAAGCCAAAGTCTGCCGACAAAGAGGTTAGCGGAGCCGATTCTCTTTCAGTGGTGAAAGACACCGTTGCTCCGGTTGAGAAGCTAAGTGAGGCTTTTTTTAAAGCATCAGGAACAGAACCTTTTTGGGGAATTGAAATCATGAAAGATTCAGTCCGCTTTACTTCACCCGAAACCGAAAAGAATTTTACCCTTCCTTATGAAAAACCGAATAGGGCAATGGATGCCAACGTTATTTCGTATGAAGCAAAATCAGACAGCATCCATTTAAAGTTTACAATACAGCAGGGCAAATGTTCAGATGGCATGTCTGATAATGAATATAATTATAACGTAAAAGCATCTTTAAAAAGAGGCAAAGACAAGGATTTTAAAGAACTGAAAGGCTGCGGGAATTATATTGTTGACAAGCAATTGCAAGGTAATTGGGTTTTAGAAGAATTGGAAGGCAAAAAAGTGAATCCGAAAGACTTTGAAAAGAAATTACCGGGTATCGAAATTAATGCCGAACAATCTAAATTTACTGGTTTTGCCGGTTGTAACGGAATGGGAGGCAGGTTATTTTATGAAAAAGAAGTATTGCGATTTACAGATATCGTTACTACTGAAATGATGTGTCCTAATTATAATACAGAAAAATTGTTTGTAAAAGCACTGCAAAGCACAACCACCTATCAGATTAAGAAAGACAAACTTTATCTTCTTAATCCTGATGGAACTAAAGCAATTCTTCAGAAAGCAAATTAAAAACAAAAAAGAGGCAAAAAGCCTCTTTTTTTATTTATTCCTCTTGTAGTTCAAAAAGTTGTACTTGATTTTTTAGTCTTTCAATCAACAAATTCATCATTCTTTTATTTAAGGAAGATGAATTTTTTATGTATTCGCTATACTCATGTATCGTAAATAATCCGATAACGATTCCTTTAAGCGAATTACGAAACTTGATGTCCTTATGGATAGAGTTTTCGATATAAGCCAGTTTCTTTTCAACAGAATAGCTATAGAAATCATTTTTATACTTCGAAATATAATTTCTAAAGACATCAATAAAAAGATCGTTTTGGAGTTTTAGTATCGGGCGTATAACCTGGTTTTGAAAAATTTCATCAGATGAAGACTCGTTTGTGACTGTTCCTAAAGTTTCACCTCTGAATTCAGAAATGAAAGTGTCTCTGTTTTCCATGGTTTTTCTTTTAAAGATAAAAAAAACCGCCGTATTGCTACAGCGGTTTTGAAATATTTATGAAGAAATTATTTAACTCTGAAAGTAACTCTTCTTACGATTTGACGGGCTTCTTTAGAATTTTTATTCACAGAAGTATCTTCACCGTTTCCAATAACGGTAAGTCTTGAAGCGCTGATTCCTGAATTGACAACAATATCTTTTACAGAATTTGCTCTTCTTTGTGACAAGTCTTTGTTATAGTCTGAGTTTCCTATTTCGTCTGCATAACCAATGATTTCTGCATTAGCGGATGGATTTGCTTTTAGGTATTTCACTAAGAAATCAACACCAGATAGAGAAGTAGTTGTTGGCTTGGCTGAATTAAAGTCAAAATACACATTGACATAACCTCCATTGATTAGCTCTTCAATTGTACTGTTTGAAGCAGTAGCTTTACCATTTTGTCCGTACTTTTTATCTAAGTAGCTTTCCAGTTCATCAGGCACACCATTTTGATTTCTATCAATAGATTGTCCTTTTGTATTTACAGCAACTCCTGCAATAGAGTTTGGCTCTAGGTCATACATATCCGGCACACCATCCTTATCAGAATCAGCCAATCCGGTTTCAATCATTCCAACTCTTTCTTCAAGAGCTTTCAGCTCGTCGAACTTAGTTTCAGAATACCAGTCAGCATGTTTTTCGTTTTTACCAAGGTAGAATGTCAAACCTACAGAAGCATTTAATAATGTACCATCGAAAGTTCCGGTAGTTGTTGGTCCATGACCGTCAAAATTATAGTTTTGTTTACCATGTACAATTCCCGTAAGATCTCCGGTTAATACAACGCTGTTGCTTAATTTCACCTGACCTGTAATCCCTAAGATTCCGTTACCCATGTAATCTTCTCCGTCAAAACCATCTTTAGAAGACAATTGAGATACACCAAATCCACCATGAACCAATAAACCAAATGTATCAGTCCAGTCTTCAAAGTTCAATACTCTTCCTAAGTTGACAACTCCTTGAAGGCTTGTTCTTAAATACGTGCTTTCAAATGGATTACTGTCATCATGTTCTTTGAATTTGTCATAACCGAAATCTAATTTCAAACCAAATTTAGGATTGAACATATATCTCACACCCAAATCAGCATGGAATAGATTTAATGTTGAAGTATAATAACCATCTGTCATTGACCTGGTTGGCTTATTTACCCCTCCGTTTACTTCAATCGACCATTTGTTGTAGCCATCTGCCGGAGCTTTCTCTACTGTTACAGCAGAATCTTGTGCGTTTGCAGTGGCGAAAGCCAGCAATAAAAACGATAATAATGGTAAATTCTTTTTCATAATTCTTAATGGATTTTAATTTAATTTTTCTCTTTTTATGCAACAATTCTGAGGCAAAGATATACCATAGAATTTTAACATTTCTTACTTTTTGTTATATAATTCCCATGTTTATGTTTTTTTTAATAATTCTATAACTTTTTTTTATGACCGATAAATGAAAAGTTTTAATGCCTTGTTTTTAGGTATCTTATTGATTAATTGCTGGTTATGAGTAGAAGGAAAGAGGCTTAAATCCTACAGATTTTCAAAAAGGCTAAAATTGGAAGTTGGGAAGGTTTAAGAGGGAATTTTGGCATGATTTTAAGAAATTTTAGTGGTTTTAATCCTGATCGAATCTGATTTTAATAGGTGAGAATTGTTAATTTTGTAATGTCAAAATAAGATTATGAGATTTCATACCAGAAAATGGGTAAAACCGGAAGATTTAAACCCAAACCAAACATTATTTGGAGGTAAGCTTTTGTCATGGATTGATGAAGAAGCGGCTTTATACTCCATAATCCAACTAGAGAATGAACGTGTTGTAACCAAACACATGTCGGAAATCAATTTTATCAGTTCTGCCAAACAAGGCGATATTGTTGAAATTGGGATTGACGTAGTGAAGTTTGGAAAGACATCGCTGACGCTAAAATGTGAAGTGAGAAATATTATGACAAAAGAAACCATTATTACGGTCAATTCTATAACTATGGTAAATCTGGACAGTTTTGGACGTCCATCAATTCATGGCAAGACCGCAATTGAATTTGTCAGGGACAGGCTCAAAAAATAATTTATTCTGTATGTACTCCTTTTTCAGAAGGCAGTTCGTAGATTTCCAGATCAAAATAAGATACGGCAGCAATAATATGGTCAAAAATATCGGCCATAATATATTCATAATTGATCCAGCGCTTGTCATTTGAGAAGGCATAGACTTCAATCGGAATACCTTTTTCTGTAGGTTGCAAATGACGGCACATCATCGTCATATCTTTATTTATTCCGGGATGGTTTGCCAGATATTGATTGATATATTTTCGGAACAATCCTAAGTTAGTCATATTCCTACCATTAATAGTCAGGCTTTTATCAACATTATTATTGGTGTTGTATTTGTCGATATCTTGCTGACGGTGTTCAATATAAGAACTGACGAGCTGTATTTTTTTCAAGCCTTCCAATTCATCTGTATGTAAGAAACGTACACTATTCGCTTTAATAAGAATGTATCTTTTAATTCTTCTCCCGCCTGAATTCTGCATACCGCGCCAATTTTTGAAAGAATCAGAAATCAAGCTATAAGTAGGGATTGTTGTTGTAGTATTATCAAAATTACGCACTTTTACAGTAGCCAGGTTAATTTCGATTACATCACCATCGGCACCATATTTTTCAAAAGTTACCCAATCGCCAATACGTACCAGATCATTTACTGAAACCTGAATACTGGCTACAAATCCTAAAATCGTATCCTTAAAAATCAGAATGACAATAGCTGAAATAGCCCCAAACGTTGCAAACAGTGTAGTAAAAGAAGTTTCAAAAAGAATCAGTACAATAGTCGTAACTCCAAAAATCCAGAGTACGATCATAAATACCTGTATGTAGCTGTCTATTGGCTTATCATTGAAATCGGGTAGTCGTTTAAGATAGTCTTTTACGGCATTTAAAATACTTCGTATAATCCAAAGAACTAGGAATACGATATATATTTCCAATCCTTTTCTGAAGAATCCTTCCCAATAGGCAAAATTCTTCAGAATGATCGGAACGGTTACATTGACAAAAAGAAGCGGAATCAGATAGGCAATATACTTTGTGGTTTTGTTAGCCACGAGCAAATCGTCAAACTGAGTTTCTGTTCTTTGAGCAATGCTGCTAAAAACTTCGATTAATATTTTCTTGAATATATAATGGATTATAAAGACGGCTATTCCAAGCAGAATAAAGTTTACGGCAACATTCGCATACGAAGATACTGTGTCGCTATAGCCCCAGTCTTTAAAGAGTTTATATGTCCAATTAAATATTTTCTCGATCATATTTTAGTTTGTTTCAGTACTTAGATATTTCTTCTCAACGTAAAAAGCACCAAAAGGTATTACGGAACCCAGAACAATAATTCCGAATTTTTTAGCACTCCAGTTAAGTTCGATTTTTAACATGATGGCTAAGATGATATATGCTATAAATAAGAGCCCGTGTGTCATTCCAATAGGAAACAGAAGGGTTTTGTATAATTCTGGATTGCTTCCTTTAACGATTAGCATATTTCCAAATAATACAAGGTAAGAAATACCTTCTAGTAGAGCGACGATTTTAAAAAGTTTAAGCATTGTAAGAAGTATGAATTTATGAATTAGTAATTGAATTTTCGGGATTATTATTTTTAGACAGTAGAAAATAACCGGCTATTCCTCCAACCAATGATGCTGCAAAAATACCCAATTTTGCCTGCAGTTCATATTCTGGATTTTCAAAAGCAAGATTGGTGACAAAAAGGGACATCGTAAATCCGATTGACGCCAAAAATCCTACTCCAAAAAGACTTTTATTAGTCAGCCCATCCGGAAGACTTGCCCATTTGAACCGTATCATTAAAGAAGATACTCCATATACGCCAATTACCTTTCCGGCCAATAAGCCAAAAATAACACCTAGGGTTACAGAGCTTGTTGCATTTTCAATAATACCGCTGGAAAATGTAACTCCTGCATTAGCCAATGCAAAAACAGGCATGATAATAAAGCTGACTAGTGAATGTAATCCATGTTCAAGCCTGTGGAGTGGTGACATGGCATCTTTGGAT
Organism: Flavobacterium sp. 28YEA47A; assembly: GCF_041262125.1. Lineage (NCBI taxonomy): Bacteria > Pseudomonadati > Bacteroidota > Flavobacteriia > Flavobacteriales > Flavobacteriaceae > Flavobacterium > Flavobacterium sp. 28YEA47A. Next base: position 280,116 of record NZ_JBGCCI010000005.1, on the reverse strand, counting down.
AATTTACGAATATCTTGCAAAACGTGAAGCTGATCTTCGGAAAGAGTAGGAGCATCAGTAGGATCAAGCTCTTTGAACTGATTTAATCGGGTTTTGATTTTTGAAATAAATAGTGCTTCATCTATCCTTGAACCTGCAGGAATTGTAAAAGCTACCAAAACCGCAGCAATAGTTGCATGAACGCCGGAAAGAAGAAAAGGAAGCCAGACGCCTGCAATTCCGACCAAAGCATAAAATAAAATATTTCGGACTCCAAGCCTATTACAGATCAGCAGAAAAACAAAAAAGCCAAGCCCAATACCTAGGGCAATACTATTAATAGAAGCCGTGTAGAAAAATGCGATTACCAAAACAGCACCCAAATCGTCTACAATTGCCAGGGCTGTCAAAAATATTTTTAACGTTGCAGGTATTTTATCTCCTAAAAGATATAAAACACCCAAAGCAAAGGCAATATCGGTAGCCATCGGGATTCCCCATCCATGAGATGAATCAGTTCCAAAATTAAAGATGGTATAAATCAGTGCCGGAAAAACCATTCCTCCAATGGCCGCCACAATAGGCAATAACGCTTTTTTAGGTTGTGATAGTTCGCCTCCAATCATTTCTCTTTTAAGTTCCAAACCAACAACAAAAAAGAAAACAGCCATCAATCCGTCATTTACCCAATGATGGATACTGTAATTAAGATACAGTTCATCATTAATAGAAAAACCAATTTTATGTTCCCAAATGTGATGATACCAATCTTTCCAGTCAGAATTAGCCAGAAAAATAGCCACTACAGCAGCAATAAAAAGAAGAATACCACCTGTAGTAGACTTACTGATAAAATTATTTAGAGGGTTGATAATCCATTTTTCTGCGGGAGTTACTTTTATCTGATCTTCCATGGAATTTTTTTAGAGATTTGTCAAATTTAAGCATTCTTGATGAGGATTAAAAGGAAGAATAAGGCTATCTGCCAAATTTGACAGAGTAGCAGCAATCGTAGGATAATAGTATATTTGTAAAAAGAGAATTCTGAAATGAGCAAAAGAGATTTAAAAAAATATCTTAAAGAATTAGATAAAGAACAGCTGGAAGAACAACTGTTGGAACTGTATGAGAAATTCTCTGACGTTAAGACCTATTATGATTTTGTGTTTAATCCTAAGGAAGATAAACTGCTTCAGGAAGCCAAATTAAAGGTATCGAATGAATATTTTCCCCTCAAAGGGAAACGGGCCAAATTACGACGTTCTGTGGCGCAAAAATACATCAAGCACTTTTTAAGCCTTGGTGTAGATCCTTTTGTGGTTGTAGATTTGATGTTTCATAATATTGAAGTAGCCCAGAAATATACAGCCAGGAGAGAAATACGTTACGCATCTTTTTACAAAAGTATGCTGAACTCCTTTGAGCAGGTGGTTAAATACGCTATAGAAAACGGAATGGTATCGGAATTTAAAAATAGGATACTTGAAATTAAAGATGCCGCATTCAGGCAAAATTGGGAAAACAAAGAAGAGTTTGAAAGGCTTTTTGACCTTGTAGAATAAGGTTTTAAAATAACGGGAGCTGTACATCCAACTCGTGATATCCTGCTTGACGTTGTCCGGTACGGAATAAATTGACCATGACATGCGCCTGTCTTGTAGGTTCAGGAATTCTGTATTTTTGGACAGTCTGATTCATAATTTCCAGGCTGTCTTCAACAGAAACGTGATGTCCGGGTGAAATAAAAACGGGTTTGACATTTGTTTTTGTACGGAGGGCAAATCCTAATTTTTCTTGATTTTTATAAATAGGGCGGTAGCTAAATTTCTCATCTTCTAAAACATCATATTTTCCGTGAAGCATATTTTTGGCACAGCCTATTGTGGGATGATCTGTAAGCAGTCCAAAATGTGACGCGATTCCCATTTTTCTCGGATGTGTGATTCCTTGTCCGTCGAGGATCAGCAAATCAGGTTTTATAGGAATCTGTTCCCAGGCTTTTATCAGTGTAGGAACTTCCCTGAAGGCTAAATATTCTGCTTTGTATTCAAATTGGGATTCGCCTTCTGCCAGAGAATAAGAAATAGGAATCAAATCCGGATAGCTCAAAATCACAATACCGGCATATAATTTAGAACTGCCTACTTCATGCGAAATATCTGCTCCGGCAATTGTACTGATATTTTTGTTTCGGGTTTTCAGAGAAATACTGTCCATCATCTCATTTTGAAGACGGGTTGCCATTTCTATCGTAAAGTCATCATAATTCAGCATGGATAGCACAGTATTATCAGGATAAAAAATCCTTGATTTTCAAAATTAGTTCATTTGTAATCGAATAGCATTATACCCTTTCTTAATATTTCCATAATTTTTTTTAAAATAAAGCCCAAAAAACTCCCTATAACCCTTTTTAGTCTGTACTTTTGCAAATTATCCAAAATCGCAAATGTCCCAAAAAAACCTAGAATTAGAGATCGAAGAAAAAAAAGAACTTTATGCTTACCAGCAGGGGGATATAGATGCGATTTTTGAACGGATCAACAATGCTCCGCGCAATCATCATTTGCTCTACCAGCTTCCAACAGGAGGAGGAAAGACTGTCGTGTTTTCTGAAATCGTAAGACGCTATCTTTCGTACAACGACAAAAAAGTACTGGTACTGACACACCGGATTGAACTTTGCAAGCAGACTTCAAAAATGCTTAAAGGTTTCAATGTCAAGAATAAAATCATCAACAGCAAAATCAAGGAATTGCCTGACCAGGACGAATATTCTTGTTTTGTTGCTATGGTTGAAACCTTGAAAAACAGGTTGAATGATGAAAAATTAAAAATTGGAAATATCGGGCTGGTTATTATTGACGAAGCTCATTATAATTCTTTTAGAAAACTGCTGTCGTCGTTCAAGAACTCTTTTATATTAGGCGTTACGGCTACGCCTTTAAGCTCTAACATAAAACTTCCGATGAACGAAAATTATGATGAACTCATAATTGGCGATCCTATAAACAAGCTGATTGAAAATGGGTATCTGGCAAAGGCCGTTACTTACAGCTATGATGTTGGGCTGACTTCATTAAAAGTTGGAATCAACGGGGACTATACGGTTAAATCTTCCGATGATCTTTATACAAATATGGTCATGCAGGAAAAACTATTGCATGCCTATACAGAAAAATCATTAGGAAAAAAGACTTTGATTTTCAATAACGGAATTCATACTTCTTTGTATGTATATGAAACATTCAAAGAAGCAGGATATCCTATCAAACATTTGGATAATACTACTTCAAACGAAGAAAGAAAAGAAATTTTATCATGGTTCAAGCATACGCCAGATGCAATCCTGACTTCAGTTGGGATTTTGACAACTGGATTTGATGAGCCAACAGTTGAAACTATCATATTAAACAGGGCAACTAAATCGCTAACCTTATATTTTCAGATGATTGGCCGCGGTTCCAGAAAATTGCCTCATAAAGATAACTTTACGGTAATAGATCTTGGAAATAATGCCGCGCGCTTTGGTTTATGGAGCGATCCGATAGACTGGCAGCATATTTTTAAATCGCCTGAGTTTTATCTGGAAAGCCTTCGCAATGACACTGAAATCGAATTGCATTTCAAATATATGATGTCGCCGGAGATTCGTGCCAAATTTGCCAACACGGCTGTTGTTGAGTTTGATGTGGAAGATGAACACAGGATTGCCATTTCCCAAAACCTTCGTTCCAAAGTAGTTTTGGATAAATCTCTGGATCAGCATGCTTCCATGTGTGTTGATAATGCAGAAACGATCAATGAAGCTAAAAATCTTTCAAAACTACTTTCTGAAGACATAGAATGCAGAATCCGATATTTTACCAACTGCCTAAGCAAAAGCAGTAAAAATTACCGTGAATGGCTGGTAGAGGATTATAAAACTAAGTTATCACTTCTGATAGGCAAAAAGTATCGTGAAAAAATCATGAACGAAGATTAATAAAGTTTATCAGCCAAAAGCTGATAATGCTTAAATTATAGAATTACAGAAAATAAATTGGCAAAAAAGTAATCCTAAAGAAATATTTCAACGCCGATTTCCCAAATTTTTCAAAAACAGATTGACAATAGTTGCTTTTTTGATAGTATTTGCGGAATTTTGAGGCATCAATAATCAAAAAAAATGGACAATACACATTATATAAGCGGGGAATTACTTTCGTTAGAAAATTTAGAAGAAATTATCAGCCATAACAAGACATTGGCCTTGTCTGAAGAGGCAAAAGTCAATATTCAGAAATGCCGTGATTATCTTGACAAAAAGATGGAATCTCACGAAGAGCCTATTTATGGAATCAATACTGGTTTCGGTTCTTTGTATAACATAAAGATATCAAACGAAAATCTTACCAAATTACAGGAGAATCTCGTAAAATCGCATGCTTGCGGAACAGGTGCGGAAGTGCCAAGAGAGATTGTTAAGATGATGCTTTTGCTAAAAATCCAATCATTAAGCTACGGTTATTCAGGAGTTCAGTTGGTAACAGTAGAACGTTTGATTGATTTTTATAATAATGATATTTTCCCAATTGTATATGAATTAGGTTCTTTAGGAGCTTCAGGTGATTTAGCGCCTTTAGCTCATTTATCATTGCCTTTGATTGGAGAAGGTGAAGTTTATTTTAATGACAAAAAACACGATTCTATTGACGTGTTAAATCATTTTGGCTGGCATCCGATTCAGTTAAAATCTAAAGAAGGATTGGCATTGCTGAATGGAACCCAGTTTATGAATGCTTATGGCGCACATATTCTTATACGTGCTGCAAAATATTCGTACCTGGCTGATTTAATTGGAACGGTTTCTTTGGAAGCATTTGATGGAAGAATCGAACCTTTTAATGAGTTAATTCATTTCATACGCCCCCATAAAGGACAAATTGTTACTGCAAATAGAGTTACTGAGTTTTTAGAGGGAAGTGAAATTATTTCGCAAAAGAAACAGCATGTACAAGATCCGTATTCTTTCCGTTGTATTCCGCAAGTACATGGTGCTTCGAAAGATGCGATTGATTATGTAAAGAAAGTGTTTAAAACTGAAATTAATTCGGTAACCGATAATCCTAACGTTTTTATTGATAGTGACCAGATTATTTCCGGAGGTAATTTCCACGGACAGCCTTTGGCATTGGCTTTGGATTTCTTAGGAATTGCTTTGGCAGAACTAGGTAATATTTCAGAAAGAAGAACCTATCAGCTAATTTCCGGATTGAGAGGACTTCCAGCATTTTTAGTAGATAATCCGGGATTGAATTCAGGATTTATGATTCCGCAATACACTGCCGCCAGTATCGTAAGCCAGAACAAACAATTGGCAACTCCTGCCAGCATTGACAGTATTGTTTCTTCTAACGGACAGGAAGATCATGTGAGCATGGGTGCCAATGGAGCTACAAAAACATTGCGTATTATGGATAATTTAGAGCGTATTCTTGCTATCGAACTGATGAATGCTTCACAGGCAATCCACTTTAGAGAGCCATTAAAATCAAGTGATTTCATTGAAATGTTTATAAAAACTTATAGAGAAGATGTGCCATTAGTTAGCGAAGATAGAATCTTACACTACGATATTGAGAAAACAATCGCTTTCTTGAAAAGTTTCCAGATTGATGAAAGTATCCAAAACTAAATAAATAAAAAAGCAGGCTAACAGCCTGCTTTTTTATTTTAATTTATACCATTTAAGGTTTTGTGATTTCGTTTTCTTTTGTAATGCGTCTGTTTTAAATTATCATTGCCTGAAATAATACTGATATTGCCGTCTATTTCTAAAAAGGCATATTTGACATCTTTATAATATTCAACACCGTGTTCGTGCATAGCTTCAAGCATTTCATCTGAAGTAATTCCAAGCCGAGCTAGTGTCTTGAAATCAATTGCTCCATTGTGGACCAGCACCTCCGGTTTCTGCTGTAATAAATTATTGACCGCTTTATAGCGGAACATCAGCTTTTTCAAGATAAAGTTAATCAGAAACAAAGCACCCGCTGCAACAAGTCCGCCCCATAAAGAAGTATCGCTTCCAACCATTGCATTTTGGACAGAGTTACTGATAAGAAGAATCAATATGACATCTGCAGTGTTGAGCTGTGACAATTCTTTTTTCCCGAAAACCCGCAAGGCTATAACCATAAAAAAATATACGGCTATACTTCGCAGGATAATATCAAGATACGGATTCATTATTTCCACTTAAAGTTTTTCTCAATCGCCTTAATCATTTCACCGGCAATATCTTTGTTTGTTGCTCCTTCAATACCTTCGAGGCCGGGGGATGAGTTTACTTCTAAAAGAAGCGGACCTTTTGAAGAGCGGATGATATCTACTCCGGCAACTTTTAGATTCATTGCCTTGGCAGCTTTGATAGCGATTCTTTTTTCTTCTGAAGTCACTTTAATGATTGAAGCAGTACCTCCAAGATGGATATTGGCCCTGAATTCTCCAGGTAAGGCTTCGCGTTGGATAGCAGCTACCACTTTTCCGTCAATTACAAAACAACGTATGTCTTTTCCGTTAGCTTCTTTGATAAATTCCTGAACCAGAATATTAGCATTTAGGCTTTTAAAAGCATTGATAACACTTTCTGCCGCCTTTTTTGTTTCTGCCAAAACGACACCTTTTCCTTGAGTTCCTTCTAATAATTTTACGATTAGGGGAGAACCGCCTACCATTTTGATCAAATCGTCTGTGTCTAAAGGAGAATTGGCAAATCCTGTAGTTGGTATATCAACACCATGGTTGAGCAACAATTGTAAAGAATATAGTTTATCTCGCGATTGTGTAATAGCTGAAGCCGAGTTAAGGCAAAAAACCTTCATTGCTTCAAACTGGCGGGTAAGCGCACAGCCATAAAAGGTTATACTTGGACGGATTCGAGGAATTACAGCGTCAAAATCGCTTAAGATTTTACCGCCACGATAGTGAATTTCTGGCTTTGTAGCATCCAATTTCATGTAACATTCCTTGATATTCAGGAAATGCATTTCGTGTCCGCGCTGCTCGCCGGCTTCTATAATTCTTTTGTTGGAATAAAGTTCCGGGTTACTAGCCAGGAGACCTATTTTTAAACCTGTTTTTGCTCTTTCTGAATTATGATAAAGCTCTTTTAATTTTTCACTGGAAGGTTGCCCCAAAAGATATTTCTGTTCAGGATCTACTAAAACACGTCCGCTCATGGCTTCTCGACCCAAAAGCATCCTGAATCCCATCGAGTCTCTGTTGGTCAAAGTCATTTCGATTGACCACTTATGTTCACCAAAATCAAGTGTAGTACGGATAACATAGCGCTGTTCGCGGAATCCGCTGGAACTTTTTACGATTCTTTTGTCAACCAAAAGTGCTTCACAATGGATGATGGTCTTAAGGTTGTTCTGTATGGGATTGATATCAAATTTGACCCAGCTTTCACCATCCCTGACAAAAGGAGCGATGTTAACTGCGTGAAGTGCAGATGTTTTGGCACCAGAGTCAACTCGAGCCTTTATAAGAGGAATTCCTAATTCCGGAAATGAACACCATTCTTCACTTCCAAGGATAACTTTGTTTGTAGACATAGCAAGTATTGATTGTAACAATAGACTAAAGTACTATTTATTTTAGAATCAAAAATTAATTTTTTGTAATTATTAATAATAAGAACTGAGCAAGAATAATACCTTACATCTTTAAATCAACGGCAAAAAGAATAAGGCATAGAAAAGTAACTTCTTATTGAATTAAAATAATCAAGCCACTGATTTAGGACTTTGAAAATTCTTGTTTGAACTCTCATCTGTCTCTAATTCAGTGGCTTGAAATTAGATATAGTAAAACCTGTTAATTAGCAGGTTCTTCTGCTTTTTTAATTTGAACAGTCAATTCTTGTGACGTTTCATCCAGATCCATAAATATAAGGTCTCCGGTACTAATTTTAGAAGTAATGATTTCTTCTGCCAAAGCATCTTCTACATATTTCTGAATCGCTCTTTTTAGAGGTCTGGCTCCAAATTGTTTATCAAAACCTTTATCTGCAATAAACGCTTTTGCTTTTTCAGACAATTCCAAGGTATAGCCTAATTCAGCAATTCTGGCATATAGTTTTTTCAATTCGATTTCGATAATCTGATCGATATGTTCTTTTTCAAGAGCGTTGAATACGATAACATCATCAATTCTATTTAAAAACTCAGGTGCAAAAGCTTTTTTCAAAGCATTTTCAATAACACTCTTAGCATTTTCATCAGCTTGAGATACTTTTGCAGCTGTTCCAAAACCAACGCCTTGACCAAAATCTTTCAATTGTCTAGCTCCAACGTTTGATGTCATAATAATAATAGTGTTTTTGAAATCGATTTTGCGTCCTAAACTATCTGTCAGGTACCCATCGTCCAAAACCTGTAACATCATGTTGAAAACGTCAGGGTGCGCTTTTTCAATCTCGTCTAAAAGCACTACACAGTAAGGTTTTCTTCTAACTTTTTCAGTCAATTGTCCGCCTTCTTCATATCCAACATATCCCGGAGGCGCTCCAACCAATCTTGAAATCGCAAATTTTTCCATGTATTCGCTCATATCAATACGAACCAATGCATCTTCAGAATCGAATAATTCTTTAGCAATAACTTTAGCCAATTGTGTTTTTCCAACACCAGTCTGTCCTAAGAAAATAAAGGAACCAATAGGGCGATTCGGATCTTTTAATCCAGCACGATTTCTTTGGATAGAACGGGCAATTTTCATTACCGCTTCTTTTTGTCCAATTACTTTATTTTCAATTAGTTCAGGTAGTTTAGCTAATTTATTGCTTTCAGTTTGAGCAATTCTGTTTACAGGAATCCCGGACATCATCGAAACTACATCGGCAACGTTATCTTCTGTAACCTGAATACGATTGTTTTTAGAATCTTCTTCCCATTGTTCTTGTGCTATTGCTAAATCTTTTTCAATCCGTTTTTCGTCATCACGAAGTTTAGCAGCCTCTTCATACTTTTGTTTTTTAACAACCGTATTTTTAAGCTCTCTGACTTCTTCTAATTGACGCTCCAAATCTAAAATCTGCTTTGGAACATCAATATTAGTAATATGAACACGTGAACCCGCTTCATCTAAAGCATCAATAGCTTTGTCCGGAAGGAAACGTTCCGACATATATCGGTCTGTTAATTTCACACAAGCCTCAATAGCTTCAGGAGTGTAGGTTACGTTATGGTGATCTTCGTATTTGTTTTTGATGTTATTCAAAATCGTAATAGTCTCTGCAACAGAAGTAGGCTCAACAATTACTTTCTGAAAACGTCTTTCCAAAGCGCCATCTTTTTCTATATATTGACGGTACTCATCAAGAGTTGTTGCTCCAATACATTGGATTTCGCCTCTTGCTAGAGCCGGTTTGAACATATTAGAAGCATCAAGCGAGCCTGTAGCTCCGCCAGCTCCAACAATAGTGTGGATTTCATCTATAAATAGAATAATATCGTCATTCTTTTCCAACTCGTTCATTACGGCTTTCATACGCTCTTCAAACTGTCCACGGTATTTGGTTCCGGCAACTAAGCTGGCCAAATCAAGTGTAACAACGCGTTTGTTGAATAAGATACGTGAAACTTTCTTTTGGATGATTCTCAAAGCAAGTCCTTCAGCAATAGCTGATTTACCTACACCTGGCTCACCAATTAAAAGTGGATTGTTCTTTTTTCTTCGACTTAAAATCTGTGAAACACGCTCAATTTCTTTTTCACGTCCAACAACAGGGTCTAATTTGCCTTCTTCTGCCATTTCTGTCAAATCACGTCCAAAGTTGTCTAAAACCGGAGTTTTTGATTTTTTATTGGATTTGCTGGCTGGCGTATTAAAAGCACCTTCTTTTAAGCTGTCATCTTGTCCGGAATCGTCATTATAAGATTCGTTTTTAGGCAAGTCATTCAAAAATTCTTCTTCGCTGTTTGGTGTCATATTCAAATATTGTTCTTTAGCTGAATCGTAATCGATTTTCATCTTATTCAACAGCTTGGTTGTGGGATCATTTTCGTTTCTCAAAATACACAACAATAAGTGTGCGGTGCTAATGGAAGGGCTCTGAAAAACTTTAGCCTCCAGATAAGTCGTCTTTAATGCTCTTTCGGCTTGACGCGTCAAATGAAGATTCTTCTTTTCATTGCTTGCTTCAACATTAGGATTTGCTGGGCTTAATATTTCGACTTTTCTGCGCAAATGCTCTAAATCTATAGATAGATTATTAAGTATGTTTATTGCTTTACCATTTCCATCTCGTAAAATCCCCAACATTAGATGTTCAGTTCCAATAAAGTCATGACCCAAACGTAGTGCCTCTTCTTTACTGTAAGTGATTACATCTTTTACTCTTGGTGAAAAATTATCATCCATAATATAAAATATTGGTCTTGTAAATTTAATGAATTAGTTGAGTAAATACAAAAATCATACCCTAACATAAGTACTGACAGCTAAGTGACAAAAAAATCCCCGAAAATAAAAATATGATAAAAACTATTTATCAACTATTGGGGGGCTTTTTTATGTTGATAAATCCCAAAAATTAGTAGTGAAAAATATGCTAAAAATGTTGCGAATTGCGTATATTGGCACGTTTTGAAACGAATTTAATTTTTTAATATAAATACTTATGGCTGAAGGAGAAAAGTTGATTCCTATTAACATAGAAGACGAAATGAAATCCTCTTACATCGATTATTCGATGTCTGTAATTGTTTCCAGAGCGCTTCCTGATGTTAGAGATGGTTTGAAACCCGTACATAGAAGAGTACTTTATGGTATGTATGAATTAGGAGTTTTTTCTAATAGAGCACACAAAAAATCAGCAAGAATTGTTGGAGAAGTTCTAGGTAAATATCACCCACACGGCGATACATCTGTATATGATGCTATGGTTCGTATGGCTCAGGAATGGAGCTTGCGCTACCTTTTAGTAGATGGCCAGGGTAACTTTGGTTCCGTTGATGGTGACAGTCCGGCAGCGATGCGTTATACTGAAGCCAGAATGCGTAAGATCGCAGAGGAAATAATGGCAGATATTGACAAAGAGACAGTTGATTTCCAGCTGAACTTTGACGACACCCTGGAAGAACCAAAGGTAATGCCTACAAAAGTTCCTACCTTATTAATAAATGGTGCTTCCGGTATTGCTGTTGGTATGGCTACCAATATGGCGCCTCACAATTTGAGCGAGGTTATTGATGGTACATTAGCTTACATCGATAATAATGATATAGAGATTGACGAACTAATGCATCATATCAAAGCTCCGGATTTTCCAACCGGTGGTATTATCTATGGATATGAAGGCGTTCGTGAAGCATTTAAGACGGGAAGAGGAAGAATCGTAATGCGCGCTAAAGTCAATTTTGAAGAAGTTGACGGAAGAGAATGCATTATAGTTACCGAAATTCCATACCAGGTGAACAAGGCTGATATGATCAAGAAAACGGCCGACTTGGTAAATGATAAAAAAATTGACGGTATTTCTAACATTCGTGACGAATCGGATAGAAACGGAATGCGTATCGTATATATCTTACGACGTGATGCTGTTCCTAATGTTGTTTTGAATACCTTATATAAGTATACGCAATTACAATCGTCTTTCAGCGTAAACAATATTGCATTGGTTAACGGAAGACCTCAATTGCTACACCTGAAAGACCTGATCCACTATTTCGTGGAGCACCGTCATGAGGTTGTAATCCGTAGGGCACAATATGAATTGCGTAAAGCAGAAGAAAGAGCCCATATCTTAGAAGGATTAATTATTGCTTCTGATAATATTGACGAAGTAATCCAATTGATCCGTTCTTCAAGCAATACGGACCAAGCTAGAGAGAAATTGATTGCACGATTCAATCTTTCTGAAATCCAGGCAAAAGCAATCGTAGAAATGCGTTTGAGACAATTGACAGGTCTGGAGCAGGATAAATTGCGTGCAGAATATGAAGAAATCATGAAGTTGATTGCCCACTTAAAAGAATTGTTGGCAAGCAAAGAAATGAGAATGGCTTTAATCAAAGAAGAATTAACTGAGATTAAAGATAAATATGGTGACGAACGTCGTTCAATTATTGAATATTCTGGTGGAGATGTAAGTATTGAAGATTTAATTGCAGATGAAAATGTGGTAATTACAATTTCTCATGCCGGTTATATCAAAAGAACCAACCTTTCAGAATATAAGACACAAAATAGAGGCGGAGTAGGTCAAAAAGGAGTAGCAACAAGAGATCAGGATTTCTTAGAGCATCTTTTCGTGGCGACTAACCACCAATATATGATGTTCTTTACTCAAAAAGGAAAATGTTTCTGGATGAGAGTATATGAAATTCCTGAAGGAACAAAAACATCAAAAGGAAGAGCTATCCAAAACCTTATTAATATTGAGAATGATGATAAAGTCAAGGCATTTATCTGTACGCAGGATTTGAAAAACCAAGACTATATCAATTCTCATTACGTAATTATGGCAACCAAGCAAGGTCAGGTTAAAAAGACATTGCTGGAACAATATTCACGTCCAAGAGTCAATGGTATTGCCGCTATTACAATTAAGGAAGATGATGAGCTATTAGAAGCAAAACTAACCAACGGAGAAAGCCAAATTCTTATTGCTGTGAAATCCGGTAAATTGGTACGTTTTGAAGAAGGTAAGACACGTCCTATGGGAAGAAGTGCATCTGGTGTTCGAGGTATTACCTTAGGACACGACAAAGATGAAGTAATTGGTATGGTTTCTGTAAACGATATGGAAAGCGAAATCTTGGTCGTTTCTGAAAACGGTTATGGAAAACGTTCTTCACTTGAAGATTACCGAATTACAAATAGAGGAGGTAAAGGTGTGAAGACTTTGAACATTACCGATAAAACAGGTGAGCTGATTTCCATCAATAACGTTACGGATGCGGATGACTTAATGATTATTAATAAGTCCGGATTAACTATCCGTATGGAAGTTTCTGATCTTCGTGTCATGGGTAGAGCAACTCAAGGCGTTAGATTGATCAACATTAAAGGTAATGACTCTATTGCTGCAGTAACAAAAGTAATCCGTGAAGAGGTTATTGATGAAACTGAGGAAGATGCTGAAAATACAACTATAGAAGCATCTACTAATGATGATACAGCCGAAGCTGAAAATAATGAAGAATAACCAACCACTATATAACCAAAATTAAATGAATATGAAAAGTAAACATTTATTATTAGCATCAGCTTTTCTAGTTTCGGGTTTGACTTATGCCCAAAAAGATGAGCTTAAAACATTAAAGAAGGTTTATGATAAGGATCTAATCAAATCAAAAGATCTGGCAGATTATAAAGAAGCCCTTCAAAAAGCAGAACCATTACTGGCAAGCGCATCTGAGTCTGATAAGATTTATTTAAATTATTATAAATCACTTTTGCCATTTGTTGAAGCACAAGAGGCAATGGCCAGACCTGAGAACAAAGCAAATCCACAAGCGGCTTTAATTAAAGTTTTTAATGCAAATAATATTTCTCAATTAGCTGAAAACACAGATAAAGTTCTCGAATTTGAAAAAACTTCAGGAAAACAAGTTTTGACAAAAAGTATCAATGAAGACCTTGTTGATATGAAACCTTTGCTGTTAAACTATGCCGTAAACTTAGGTAAGCAGAAAAACTATAATGATGCAACGATTGTATTACACAGTCTTTATCTTTTAGATAAAACCGACTTAGAAAAGCTTTACTATGCTGCTAATTATGCTGTTAACAATCAGGATTATGATAAAGCATTATCATATTATAATGAGCTTATAAAGAAGAACTATTCAGGAGAGAGATCTGAATATATGGCAACAAGTAAGTTAAGTGGTGAAGAAGTAACTTTCGCTTCATTAGCTGACAGAGATAAGTCGGTAAAAATAGGAACTCATGAGAAGCCAAGAACGGAACAAATCAAATCAAAGCGTGGAGAAATTTATAAAAACGTAGCCTTGATTTATAACAGTAAAGGTGATGTTGCTGCCGCTACAAAAGCAGTAGCCGAAGCCAGAGCTGCCAATCCTGATGATCTTCCTCTTGCAATGACTCAGGCAGATTTGTTTATGAAGAGTGGTAATATGGAGGGTTATAAGCAAATTATTTCTCAAATTATTGAAAAAAGTCCAAACGATCCTAACTTATTTTACAATTTGGGTGTGATTTCTGGACAAGCTAACGAAAATGCTGAAGCTGAAAAATATTATAAAAAAGCTATAGAATTAGATCCTAAATACATCAACGCATATCTAAACCTGTCTGTACTAAAGTTAAATGGAGATACTGCAATTGTTGAAGAAATGAACAAACTAGGTACTTCTGCAAAAGACAACAAAAGATATGATGAATTAAAGGTAAAAAGAGAAGCTATTTTTAAGAGCACTTTGCCATATCTGGAAAAAGCAAACAAGCTGGATCCTAAAAATGAGGATATCTACAGAACTTTGCTGAATGTATACAACTATCTTGAAATGACTTCTGAAGCAAAAGCTTTAAAAGCATCTTATAATAATTAATATACTTTATTAAAAGATATAAAAAAACCGAGGATTTTATCTTCGGTTTTTTTTATTATATAATTTTCTTGATAACTCTTAGCTTGTGTGTATGTCTGTTGGTTTCGGCATTATAAATTCCTAAGTGGTCTAACCTGTCAATTCTGACTTTTCCACTGGCATGTATAATGTAATTGTCGTCCATAATAATACCTACATGTATTATTTTCCCTTCCTCATTATCAAAAAAAGCCAAGTCTCCTGGTTCGCTTTCCTCAATAAAACTCAACGCTTCTCCTTGTGTGGCCTGCTGTGAAGCATCTCTCATTAATTTATAGCCATTTAATTTGTACACCATCTGGGTTAACCCGGAGCAGTCAATACCAAAAGGCGTTTTTCCTCCCCATAAATAGGGAGCATTTAAATACATAAATGCAGTATTTATCAGATTGGCTTTTGGTTTTAAACCGCTAATTTTCATTCCTTCAAAATCCAGATTATTTTTATTTATTGCAGGATTGCTCAAGAAAGAAAGTGATGCACCCAAAGGAATAGGCATCAGCAAATTATTAGGAGAATTTACATATTCAATCAGATCTGCATTGAGGATTATGGCTTCATTGCTAAGCTGATTGTAATCTGCTTCAGAAATAACCTGGAATTGTTTTTCATCAATCCAGCCTTCATAATCATCAAAATGCAATTGGATTTTTGCCCATTGCTTGTTTTGCTCTAAAATTTTAAAATGCTCACCAAAAAGTACTTGGGATACAATTTCGCTTCGGTCGCTAGGTTCAAATCTTAAAGGTATTATGGCCAGATTACAAATTCCAAACATTGAGGGTTTGCTTTAAATTAAATGATGAATTTCGGATTTTAAAGATACAAAATCATTTAAATCCAAAATCCATCATTACAGAATATAATTATGCTTTCTTTATGCTCTTTCAATTACAATAGCAGAAGCACCACCGCCACCGTTGCAAATAGCTGCTGCTCCGACTTTAGCATTGTTTTGCTCCAGTACATTTAGCAATGTAATGATAATTCTAACGCCTGAACATCCTAGAGGGTGACCTAAAGAAACGGCACCTCCATTAACGTTTATTTTGCTGCTGTCTAATCCTAGAATTTTAGCATTTGCCAAACCTACAACAGAAAAAGCCTCATTGAATTCGAAGAAATCTACATCATTGATAGCAATTCCAGCCTTGTCTAATGCCTTTGGTAATGCTTTTGCCGGAGAAGTAGTAAACCATTTTGGTTCTTGTGCTGCGTCAGCATAACTTTTGATATAAGCAAGTGGCTTCAATCCTAAAGATTTTGCTTTCTCTTCGCTCATTAAAACAACAGCACCTGCACCATCATTGATAGTAGAAGCGTTGGCTGCTGTTACAGTTCCTTCTTTTGTGAAAGCAGGATTCAAGCTAGGAATTTTATCTAATTTTACATTAGTATATTCTTCATCTCTGGTTACCATAATCGGGTCACCTTTTCTTTGTGGAACAGCTACAGGAACTACTTCGTTATCAAATTTTCCTGCATCCCATGCTTTTGCTGAACGCTCATATGATTGGATCGCAAACTGGTCTTGTTCTTCTCTGGAAATTTTATATTCCGTTGCACAAAGATCAGCACAAACTCCCATTGCATTATTGTCATAAGCATCCGTAAGTCCGTCTTTTTGCATACCGTCAATCATAGAAGCTGGACCAAATTTATAACCATTTCTTAAATGAAGATAGTGTGGAATCAAGCTCATGTTTTCCATACCGCCGGCAACGATAATTTCTGCATCGCCGCTGATGATTGATTGAGCACCCATCATAACCGCTTTCATACCAGAAGCACAAACTTTATTTACTGTTGTTGCAATAACGCTATCAGGTAATCCGGCATATAAAGCCGCTTGACGTGCCGGAGCCTGGCCAACACCAGCCTGAACAACATTCCCCATGAACACTTCATCAACAAGTTTTGGATCTAAATTGATTTTATCTAATGCGCCTTTGATTGCAACAGCTCCTAATTGTGAAGCGCTAACAGTAGAAAGAGCTCCCATAAAACTTCCAATTGGAGTTCTGGCAGCAGATACAATGACAACTTTTTTATTCATAATTGTTTAATTCTTTGTTTGTTTTTGCGAATTTAATTCTTTTTTGGATAATCCGAAATCAGTTTTTGAATTAAATTCAAAATTAACAAAGTTTAGGGCAGGGATTTATTATAGATATAAAAGAAGTATTGAGTATTTAAAATAGTAGGGCTGACGACGTAAAATTATAGTCACTAAATAGATTCTAAATAAGATTCCAAAATGTTAACTTAAGTAAAACCTATTGTATTGGAAATGGTTGTAAATTTATAGTGTTAAACAATTAAAATTGAGCAACATGAAAAAAAAAATGTAACAATTATTCTAGTTCACGGAGCCTGGGGCGACGGTTCGCACTGGAGACACATTATTGAAAACCTGCACAATGAAGGATATTCAGTAAGAAGCGTTCAAAACCCATTGACATCTTTAGCAGATGATATTCAAAAAACAAAAGACCTGATCGATATGCAGCCAGGAAAAGTACTTTTGGTAGGACATTCGTATGGAGGTGCCGTTATCTCCGGTGCCGGTCATCATGATAAAGTAGCAGGGTTGGTGTATATTGCCGCTTTTGCGCCAGATAAAGGAGAAAGCCTAGGTGGAATCTTTGCGCGCAGAGAACAGCCATCTGGCGCGGCTAATATCTATCCGGACGAAAAAGGATTTCTGTGGGTCAAATACGATAAATTCCACGAAAGCTTTGCTCAGGATCTGAACAAGGAAGATTCAATTGTGATGTCGCTGTCTCAAAAGCCTATTCATGGAAGTATTTTTGGAACCGAAGTAGGGGAGCCGGCATGGAAAACAAAACCAAGCTGGTATCAGGTCTCAGATAACGATCATATGATTCCTCCTGCGACTCAAAAAGAAATGGCAGAAAGGATGAATCCTAAGAAAATTATCCATTTGGATGCCAGCCATGCCTCTTTAGCGGTTCGTCCAAAAGAAGTAACGGAATTAATAAAAGAAGCGGCAGTTACGATTTCTTAAAAGGATTTCAGTTTTGGAAAAATCCCGGTTTTCTATTTATACCTACTAAAATCCACAGATAAATATAGAAAATAAGGAAATTATAAAAACAATCAATTTTTATTCTCTTGCTTTTTTCTTAAAAGCCCGAAAATTAAAACAATAGAGTAGGCAAACATTAGCCATGAAGCAAAAGTTTTACTGTAGGTTTCAGGCATATTAGGGAATAAGTTTTCAAAAAACTGTACGCATAGCGTATCCAGTAACATACCAGGTAAAACCATGATAGCTGCCGATTTCACACTTTCAAGGTTATCTAACTTAAATTTATTAAAGACCGAGGTTGAGATAAGGCCTAATGCCGGTATCAGAATAATATATAAAACAACCATTACCAACGGATTGTCAACAATAAAAAAATAGTGTCCTGCAACTCTAAATAATATAGTGGCTGATAACCATACCAAAAAGCCAACAATAAAACTAATCAGTAGGTAATTTTCTTTATGCGTTTTCATTCCAAATCTCAATTTAAGTTTCTTTAAAGTCCAAAGCTACTCATCACAGAAAATAAAAACAAAAAAAGCAACTCTTTTGAAGTTGCTTTTTTGTGAACGCAGAAGGATTCGAACCTTCGACCGCCTGCTTAGAAGGCAGGTGCTCTATCCAGCTGAGCTATGCGTCCATTATTTCAATACCGTCGGGGTGGCAGGATTCGAACCTGCGGCCTCCTGCTCCCAAAGCAGGCGCGATAACCGGGCTACGCTACACCCCGAGAAAAAAGCGGAGAGACAGGGACTCGAACCCTGGCGACGATTGCTCGTCGACAGATTAGCAATCTGCTCCGTTACCACTCCGGCACCTCTCCTTAACAAATCCGAAAGAACTTATCCTTTTTTGCGGTTGCAAATGTAGCTTATCATTCTATAAATTACAAGTATTTCGTAAGTTTTTTTATCTTTTTTTTACATAAATATTAAAATGTATTAACACTCAGTACAATAGAAAAATATTTTTTATGCCTGTTTTTACCGAATTTTACTTTATTGAGGTTGACTTTCTCTTTGTCAGAAATAAAATACTAATAGTATTGAGAGGTATTAGTATCTTTATTGCTTTCTAATTGTATTTCTGATGGAACATATAACTATCAATAAACAAGAAATTCTTAAACTTTATAAACCAATTTTAGCCCAAGCTCACAAAGGAACGCAAGGGCACACTTTAATAATTGGTGGAAGTTATGGAAAAATAGGCTCCATTATCCTGGCATCAAAAGCATGCCTAAGATCAGGCTGTGGTTTGGTTACGGCTTTTGCTCCGAAATGCGGCTATAACAGTATCCAGACTTCATTTCCTGAAGCTATGGTCGTTACGGATAAAGCAGAAGAATACATTTCAAAAATAGAATTTGATATCGTTCCTAATGCCATCGCAATAGGAATGGGCATGGGGCAGCATGAAGCGACACAAAAAGCATTTGGAGAATTTCTAAAAAACAATGACAAGCCTCTGCTGATTGACGCTGATGGAATAAATATACTTTCAAAAAACAAGGAACTGTTTGACCTTGTTCCAGAACAGGCGATATTGACTCCGCATAAAAAAGAATTGCAAAGATTAATTGGCGATTGGAATTCAGAAGAAGAGAAGATTGAAAAAATAACTGAACTGGCCAAATCAAAAAAATGGATTATCGTCATAAAAGGAGCTCCTACGCAAATAATTTCCGGCAATACGATATATACCAACTCAACAGGAAATCAGGCCTTAGCGACAGCCGGAAGCGGCGATACGCTCTCTGGAATCATTGTTGGCTTATTAGCACAAGGATATAAACCGGAGGAAGCAGCAATTCTTGGCGTATACATTCACGGACTGACAGCAGACATCGGCTCAAAATCTTTAGGATATCATGCCTTTATAGCTTCAGATAGTATTGAAAATTTGGGAAAAGCTTTTTTATCTTTGGACGAAAATTTATAAGGATGGAAACTTTATCAATACATACCGAACGGCTGCATATCAGGAATCTTGTACAACATGATCTTGACGATTTTCATAAATACAGATCCAACCCGGAAGTTACTAAATATCAAGGGTTCGACGTAATGACACGAGACGAGGCTTCCGAATTTATTGCCCAGCAAGAGAATAAATTGTTTGGGAAACCTGGTGAATGGGTACAGTATGCTATTGAAAGCAAAGAAACCGGAAGATTAATTGGTGATTGCGCCATAAAGTTAGATGCTTACGATGAGCGAATAGCAGAAGTAGGAATGACAATTTCGCATCTGTACCAGCAAAAAGGTTATGCAAAAGAGGCTTTTTCAGGAATAATGGATTTCCTTTTTGCCGTCAAAAGCATCCATAGAATAGTTGAAACTGTCGATGCAGAAAACAGTGCTTCAATAAGTCTTTTAGAAAGTCTGAAATTCCGAAGAGAAGGGCATTTTATTGAAAATATCTTTTTTAAAGGAAATTGGGGAAGTGAATTTCAATATGCTATACTAAAAAGAGAATGGCTTAACAGCAACTAGCTATTCTTTTACAATAATCGCCGTTGCTTTAAAACCCGTTGCTAAGTTCCAGCGATTGGCTACAACAAGATTTCCTTTATCATCAAACACATGGAATTCCGCTGTATTAGGCCCTGATGTTCCCTGGTTCAATGCTTCAAAATCAACTTTGTTAAAGCCTGGTTTTAAAGGCAATTTCAATGTTCTGAAATCGGTGGTTAATGTAACTGAAGCCACTACAACTACATCATTTACAGAAATCTTAATCATATCACCATCAGGAGCACCGTGGTCACGGAATACTATATTTACATAATCTCCATTGTTCTTAAAATCTCCAAAATATTGATTTCCTTTTACGGCAACCTGTTCTTCTCCGCCTTGTTTCTTATTCAGTTTTTTAACGTATTGATCACCCGGATTGGCAAATTCTTCGCCACCTTGCCCGAAATTAACCGTATCAGATTCACCCACCTTATATTTATCCGACTTTGGTAGCGATTTTGGAATTGTTGCACCAAAATTAGGATCAATTATAGTAGGATTAGAATTTGTAGAAGGTATCGACATCGTACTGTTAGTATTCGCAGAGGGTATCGAAATCGACTTGTTATAGTCAACCTGAGCATACATCTGAGAGGTAAAAAAAACAATAAAGAGTAAAGCAACAGATTTCATGGATACTTTTTGATAAAGTGTTTCTGCAAAATTCATGCTAAAATTAAAAAACTTTTAAATTTTATGGCTTCCTTGAAGAAAAATTATGGTTGCAACTTATGAAATTTGCTTGTAAATACGGCCTCAATCTGCTGTTTTGGGTTAATTTTAGCATTTTGAGTGCCTTTTATGTAGATTTAAAGTAGTATTTTAGAGAGAAGATTATTTTATTCTAAAAGTAGATACTCCTGAAATTCATCGAAATCATTTAAAATATTGCCTATGAGATTATCTGTTGAGCGAAAACCTATAAAAGTGTATCCTGACTCTGGACGTGTCATTGCCCGTTTTTTTTTTAATGGCGAAGAACGCGCTGTAGAATTGATAAAAAAAATACTGCTTTTGGATAATGATACCGTTTTTGGGCTAATTTCTCCATTGTTACAGGACTTTTCAAAGCGTCATCGAAATATTACGAAAAAACTGTTAAAACATTGCGATAGGGTAAAAATCTATGTGGAAAAAGCAGGTGGGAATTATGAAAAACTTGACGATTATACAAAACTGCTTATAGGATCTTATTTTACGCACGAATACTCTATAGAGTCGGCTGCATTTTTTAATCCGTCAATTGTTCCTGATCCGGATCAAACTAATTTGGAAGAAGGACAGCTTAGGGTATTAATCAGTTTTCGTGCAGTGGGAGAGGGGCATGTTTCTTCTGTCGTATTCAGACGTGCCCTGATTGATAAATACAATAATATATCTGTAATTCCTGCCGGCAATTATATTGATGAAGCCGAAAAAGTCCATAATATGGTCTATAATAAAAAACTTTTTCTCAAGAAAGCACAAGAGGCAGATATTAATGATGATTTTTTAAAAGATGTAGACGAAAAGCTGGATGAACGTTTTGATTATGACAGTCTCAAAAAGGTTGTCATTGAAGCGAAAGATAAAACAAAGGACGAAAAAACAATCAGGCAGTATAATATGATCTTAGAATTGTCTGACAGTTATCGTAAAATAAGTTTTTCAAAAGATACTGACATTAGCGATAGAGTCATTTTTCCTATTTCTGATTTTGAAAGCAAAGGTATTGAAGATGCCCGTTTTGTCAAATTTGAAAGAGAAAATGGAAAAGTGATCTACTATTGTACCTACACAGCCTATGATGGAAATCACATTATGCCAAAACTCTTGCAGACGTATGATTTTTATGATTTTAAGACCAGTCCATTAAATGGTTCTGGAGCAAAAAATAAGAACCTGGCGTTATTTCCAAGAAAAATTAATGGAAAATATGCGATGCTTTCGCGTATAGATGGTTGGAACAATTACTTAATGTATTCCGAACATATCAATATCTGGGAAAATCCAATAAAGATTCAAAGCCCAGAATATCCGTGGGAATTGGTGCAAATAGGAAATTGTGGTTCACCAATTGAAACCAAATACGGCTGGCTTATCATAACCCATGCAGTAGGACCAATGCGTCGTTATTGTATTGGAGCTTCACTATTAGATATAGACCACCCAGAAAAAGAAATAGGCCGCTTAAAAGAACCCTTGATTATGCCTAATCCTGACGAAAGAGAAGGATATGTGCCTAATGTGGTCTATTCCTGCGGTTCTATCATACACAATAATGACCTGATTATTCCTTATGGATTGTCAGACCATAGTTCCGGATTTGCTTCTGTAAATTTAGATTTGTTATTAGAAAGACTTGTCAACGGAGGCTAAACTTATTTCAAACCCATGCGAAAAAGCTTTTTTATAAAACTAACATTCTTAGTTCTGCCAATACTTATTATTGCTAGTGTTCCTTTAACTAAAGAAAGGCATCAAAGCATAGGCGGTGGCGGTTATGACTTGACCAACTTGTATTGTGGATTCTTTATTCTTTTAGCTATAATTACATGGATTCTTTTTATTATTATTCACTCCATAGTTTTTAGAAAAAATAGGAATACCCTGAATGATAATCTGAAACTAATAGCTATTGGTTTTGGAATATTATTTATTGCGTCTTTAATATTGTTTAATACCTGGATAACATAGTCAATAGTATGGATAATCACATAACTGTCACAACAACTAATGGAAAACGCTGTCTGGTTTTTATTGATAAAATTACGCATATATATGAAGATGAAAACGGAAAAGCTATAATCTGTTTTAGCAGCGAAAAAGTTCTTTGCAAAGAAAGTTATAGTGAAGTTATGCATGAGATAAAGTTTCTTTAAACGGCTGTTTAAGTACTATTTATTTTGGAATATTAGAACAATAGCTCATCTGCCAAAATGAAAATATCAGTCCACTAAATTCCTAGATTCTATTTCCGTTACTATCAAATCAATCTTGTGTGTTTGATATTCCAGTAGAAGTTATTGTGGAATGAGCTGGTACATGCTTGTTACTATTTTCTTTTAGATTTTCTAATGTAATATACTAGAAAGAATACCAAAGCTATAAATATTAGAAATAGGAATGATAGTAATAGTTTTAAAAACCCAGTTATTGATAAAAAACTTCCCATTTCACTAACTTTTTTCTGTATTATATTTTAATAGAACAAAGCTCATTTGCAATAGGAATATCTGCCGGAGCTAATTTCCAGTTAAGAAGTTCTGATTTATCAACCCATTCATACTCGTCATGATCAGTGAGTACACAAATAGACTGTTCCGACCTACATATATAAGCAATAAGCTCAATCGTAAATGCATCATAATTGTGGACAACAGACTTGAAATACCTTTCTATTTCAACCCTTATTCCAAGTTCCTCTTGCAACTCGCGATATAAAGACTCTTCTTCCGTTTCACCGACCTCAATTTTCCCACCTGGAAACTCCCAATAACCACCCAATGATTTTTCAGGCTTACGCCTACAAAGCAAAATTCGTCCTTCATTGAATATAACACCGCAAACAACCCTAATCGTACCCATGACTTTTCCTGTGATATTGCAAGTTTAATTTATTCAGAATATGCGTTTTATGTACTATTAATTCACCCCTTACAGCGCCAACCAATTTCAAATCATCCGTAATAGAAAACGTCCCTTTGTCAAACATTACATGATGATTCGGGCAGAGGCAAATCAAATTATCGCTGCTATCATCCCCATTATGAGGCCTGCCCAAAGGCTTTATGTGCGCACCCTCTGTATAGCCACCCGATTTCGTAGGGATAGTCTCTCCACATACCTGACATTCATAATTATACAACTTCTTCACATCATAAGCAATCCTGGTATCCCTCACAATTCGTAAAACCGTACTTTCCTTTCGTTCCGTAGGTTTATTAGAATACCTTAATTCAATCCTTTCCGGAGTATTTCTCTCAGGATTTTGCCCACTATATTCCAGCCGAACCCTACAAATTATAAAACCACTCTTTCCTGTTTCCTCCCAGGCATCTACCACACTATATAAACCAGCATAAGTATAACCCGTTTGTGGAGAAAATTCAGATCTATGCTTATAACCCCGAATTACTCTAACTGGCAAGCCTTGATCCATACTGATAAGCAATCCTTTATTATCACTCTTATCCCAACTTTGATCTTCAATTTGTTTCCCATCTTTATTACCACCAGCTCCGGTATATATAATTTCATCTCCAAAATCTTTATCATCTTCATATCCGCCAGAAAGCACAATAGCAGCAACTCCTTTTTTAGCGTTGCCATCAATGCCAGATCCCCATTTTCTATGAAAACTAGTAGGCATCATTTCTTTTCTATCATTAAAAATATGGCCTTCTTCAATGCCTTCTATTTCTCCAAATACAATTGATCGAGTCATACAATCCTTAGTAACTAATTTCAGTGTACTAAGATACATTTTAATCAATAATATGTTTATATTATTGTTAATGCTGTTTATATAAACCGTTATAACATTTATTCAACAAAATATAAACGTATTAAAATACTGAAGCGACGAAATAATAAAAACCGCTGATTTATAGACACTAAACCACCAGAACAGCACTAAAAATCAACAAATAATAAGCAACGCCAATATATTTGAGAAAACCTTAAAAAAGCAAAATATAAAACACTGGCCGATTCGCCTAAACCATGTATAAACCCTTTCTTTACGGGCAAGAGATAGCAGTGATATCCTTTTACAGAAAATGCCAACTTTTTAAAAAGATTTTCCTTTTGGGCGTGACCCTACGGGTCGGGCAGAACTTTGTTCGCAAGTTTCATTAAAAGCAAATGAATATTGCTTTTCTTCACTTGTGCTACAAGTCCTCGCTCGTACCTCGCTGTGGGCTTTTCGCTGCTATCCCTCACGCAAAGTCTGCATAGAATAGAGTAGGGAGCACAGCCTAATTATCGTATTATCTTTTTCTCTTAAACTATTAAAATTACCAAATAATCCCTACCTTTGATAATATCAAATGATACTATCATCGATGAAACCACCCTATACAATTACGGATAAAATTTTAGCATTAGTAGCTTCCATTTCAGAAAAAATAGGAGAAATTAACGCTTCCCATCTCTATAAGCCCGCAACCGAATTAAGAAAGAAAAACCGAATCAAAACCATTCAGTCTTCATTAGAAATAGAGGGTAACACCTTGACCGAAGAACAAATTACCACCCTTTTAGAAAACAAAAGAGTCATAGCTCCACAAAAAGATATTTTAGAAGTTCAGAATGCCATAAAAGTATACCAGCAACTCAACCAATTCAATCCCTATCAGTTAAAAGACCTCATAAAAGCACACTCTGTCCTCATGAACGGATTAATTGACAATCCCGGCAAGCTTAGAACCACTAATGTTGGAATCGTAAAAGGCTCAAAAGTAGAACACATCGCACCAGGCGGAACCATGATAAACGGATTAATGAAAGACCTTTTTCATTACTTAAAAGCTGACAACGACTTAATCCTCATCAAAAGCTGCGTATTCCACTACGAATTCGAGTTCATACACCCATTCACAGACGGAAACGGAAGAATGGGCAGACTCTGGCAAACCTTAATTCTCATGCAACAATATCCCGTTTTTGAATACCTGCCCGTCGAATCACTCATTAAGCAAAAACAAAACGAATATTATAACAAGCTCTCCGAATCCGACAAAAAAGGAAACTCAACACCCTTTATCGAATTCATGCTCGGCATTATTTCAGAATCATTAAACGGACTTCTGCAAACCCAATCCGTAACACTTCACACAGAAGATAGAATAAGTTTATTCAAGGAGAAAATCGCCAAAAACAAATTCACCCGAAAACACTACATGCAAAGCTTTAAAAACATATCCGCACCAACAGCAAGCCGAGACCTAAAATGGGCTGTTGAGCAAGACCTGCTACACAAATTCGGAACATTAAGACTAACCGAATATCAGTTTAAATAACAACCCCTAAAAAGATTTTCCTTTGGGCGTGACCCTACGGGTCGGGCTATCCGCTACAAGTCCTCGCTCGTGCCTCGCTGCGGGCTTTTCGCTGCTATCCCTCACGCAAATTCTGCTTAAAATAGAGTAGGGTACTTAACCAAATAAGGATGAGTGAATTGAAAAAATTATATGGTTAGAAACCGAATGATTATTCAAGTATTGAAAACTACTATTGCCATAACTTTAGCCTTTTTTTGTATCTCGTCAACTTTAACGAAAAAATATTACCAGTCATTTTATTTTTTCAGACCTTTCATTAATAAGTAGACTATTTGATGAATATTTTTGCTTGAAAATAATATCTCATTTTCCTCAATTGTTAGTCCATTGAGATCTGATATTTTCTTTACATCAAATTTTGACAACTCTGTTTTTAATTTATCATAGTCTGCATAGTCACATTTAGAATTGACATAATCTTTAAATTCGATTAAAAATTCTGTATTATATTGGAAGTCATTTGTCAGTTCTTCAACCACTTCACCTTTAATTAGCTTTATTAGTTTTTCAGTTGCTCCACCAAATGCTCCAACTAAAAACAATGGTTTATTTTCTCTCAAGGTGCAGAGAGCTTCTTCAATAACTCCAGGAATATAGCCTAAATAATTTGTAATTTTCCCTCCAACTAAAACTCTGGCTGTACAATCTTTAGCCATTTCAACCCTCATTATTTTAAAGCATTCACAAAAAGAATATCGGTCCTCTATAGAATTTTTAGGATTGTATTCTTTTTGCTCATCAATAGAAACTGTTGTAGGGAGAGAAACTTCTTTTATTTGAATTTGTTTTGAATAGAAATCTAACCTAACATCACGTGTCAAACGTTTAGTGTTAGGAAACACGAAGTAGTTAATAAATTTAAAGTCTTTGTCGTTTGTCTTTTTATATTGATTCGACAATTCTGAAAAATAGTAAGTATATCCATTTTCTCTTAAGTCTCCACCATACAATGCCGTTCCATCATTAGCAATAATATATCTTGCTATTTCAATAGAAATGTCATTTAAATGTTGTTCTGAAAGACCTATTTTTTCTAAATCTTCATTGACTGAGACTGAAATTGCAATCTTTTTTCCGCTTAATATTTTTGTATGCTTTATTTGAGGCTTCTCTTGTGATGATATTAAATCGGAGTCAATGCCTGATATATCTATTTTTTCTTCTTTCATAGGTTTAAATTAATGGGAGTTGTGAATTCTACATCTTCATCTAATTCACTCAAAATACTTAGTTCCTCTAATCCTAAAGGTGGATCAGGATATAATATGATTAGCTTTTTATTTCCTATATCTTTTTTATATGTTTTTATATCTAAAAAGTTAAATAACTCAGGAGGGGAAGTTATAACTTTAATTATATTATCATCGTCTTTATTTATGCTTGAATAACTTTCTAAAAGTCTATATTGATATAAGTTGTTTAGTACCTGATATAATGTCAAATTTACAATTTTATAAAAACCTATTGTCTCTTTCTTTCCAATAACAGTTGTTGGCATATTACCTAAATATGGAAAGGCTCTTTTTTCTCCATTTAAGATATTATGGACAACTACTATGGGTGATTTATGTTTTTTTGCAATTAATATTTCCCGTCTACACCATTCTCTGTTGGAGTACTCGTCAGTATGAAATACGACTAAAGCAGAATGCTTAATTTCTTGTTCAAATTGTTCTGCAAAATCATATCCGCTTGCAATATCAACAGTATCAAAAAACACATCCAGCTTAAGATTATTTTCAATAAATTGTTTAAACTTGATTGTGGTATTCTCACCATCTTTTTTTGCGTGACTTAAAAATAGTTTTACTGGTGAACCTATTCTATGCTGTTCTTTATCCTTTTGTTTAGGATGAAAATTTAAAATAAGTCTAGAACAGTCATGTAATAATTCTGTTTTAATTTTTTTGATACATTTTTCTAAATCCTTTCCTTTTTGAAGATTTAAAGTCTTATTAAAAAACTTCGTCCCATCTGTAAATTGAAGAGTACTTAAGCCACAACCTATAGAATAAGCTTTGTTGCAAAGTGATATAGGAAATATCCTATTATCATCATTCATTTTCTTGGAAAGTTCTTCAGTATATGAGCGAAATTTTTCGTCCAATACATATTCCTCATCTATAAGTAAAACAATAGCATTCTTTTCTGCATTAGTTAGATCTATTTCTAAAGGCTTATCATCTTCTAATTTTGCATATCTAAAATAAACAGGAATCCCAATTCCTCTAGATAAAGGATTTTGATAATCTCTACAAAATGTAGAATACAATTCTTCTGCAATTGTTTTTCCAAATCCAAAATTAGGGTGCCAGACTACATAAATGTTTAGTGGATATTTAATATTATTCATTGGTATTTTCTGTCATTTGAAGTCTAGAGTTGTCTCTATCTTCATAATTAGTATTTCTTTTTTCAAAGGCTAGCTCAATATATTCTTGCATTTTTACTCTATCATCTGTCCAATCTCTTATTATAGCATAATTAGATTTAAGGTTATCAGATAATCTATCAGGTAATAAGTTATAGGTATGGCTTCCAGTTCCATAATCAGGATGATTGGGCAGTTTTAATCCTAGGATACCTGAACATTTATCCCCAACTTTAAGATTCAAAGCTCCTGATATTTCCCAATCAATATGTTTTCGGTGTTTCGTATTAACACCAATCAAAACTACCAAAACGGTTGTGTCAGCTAAATATCCTTGATGAATTAACTGTTTTATATATCCATCTGAATTATCCGAATCTATATCACCATCTTCAACAGATTTGTGAGTTATTAAATCTCCAAATAAATTCTTGAACCTCTCCTTGTAATCTTGGTCTTCATAATGATAATAGCTTATAAATGTTTTTCTTTTAACTATTTCTTTTGGAAGTGTTGTATTCCAATTAAATCCACCATCAGCTTTCCTTATAAATGGACAAATTCTTGACCAACCATCAATTTTTCTTTCGGCACAACAAAAAGTTTTTCCTTTATTAGCTTGTTCTACCAACCATTGTCGATTCTTAATCATTGCGTCACCTATATGCTCTTCAAAATCGTCATGGACAATAACTTTATCAATTGAATTTCCTTTTTCGTTAAAGGATAATTTTGTAATTACATAATCTTCCCATTTAGCCATAATACTTTATCTTAAATTAATTTTATGGATCACTTATCATAGCATCCATTACATTAGAAAGAGGATTTGTATAACTACCATAATCACTCAATCTCTTTGTTTCAAGTAGAATTTCTTTATCAATTTTTGAAATTCCACTAATCTGATTATTTAAATCCCAAATATCTCTAATAATAGTAGCAGATCTTACATATTCAGGCAATCCTCCTTTAGGAATTCCTTTAAGACACAACACAAACAAGTCGGTTTTATCATAACCATAACCTATTTCAAAAGGTACCCAAGTTGAATATAATGTATTAGGAGAAACCAGTACAAGCATGTGAGAACTGTTGTTTATTCCTTTTCTAATTGAATCAGTAACAGCTTTTGCATTGTTAGATTGATGATGAATTCTCAAATCTCTATCATAAGCATCAAAATAAACATCTATACCTGCTTTTATCAAATAATCTGCAATCTTATTTGCAGCATCTTTGTCTCTCTGCTGGTGTGATATAAATATGCATTTTATTCCCAAAGATAAAACCTCGCTTCTGGATTCATACTTTGTTGGGTAATAATATCGGTTTAAAGCCATATTAATTAATATAGTGTTTTTTGCTCGTACTCCTTCCAATGAATTGGTGTACCGTTTATACCTAATTCGTATTTACTTGTTACTAGCTCTATCATCTCTTTTGCTAATGGCACATTTTCAATTGTTATGTAATCTCTATGACGAGTTCCTGGGCAAATTTCTAGATATTCGTCTGGAACTTTCCATGCATTTTTTCCGAAATACAGAAAGTGATTAGATACTAATACATATTCACCACTCAGATCTTGTCTAAGATTTCCTGTATTTATTTGCCCGTCATATAAACTATGGTGAGAATCTGATTGTAGCCATTCGTTATTTTCATTATGGTAAATATTATCACCATGAATCTGTTTTAAACTTCCATTTAAGACAGGCTTTTTATATTTAAACCGCTCATCCTCCCAGTATTCTTGAAAAGTTAATTTTTCTGTTACTTTCATTAGAAAAATTAAATGATTTAATAACCCATTTGCTACTGCACCAGTGCCTATAATCCAATCTCCAACTACTGCTTTTTTTCTTATATGTGGCTTACAGCAAGCTAAAGTACAATACTCTCCAAATGGATTTGGAGCAAATCCATAATCACGAGTTATTTTATATGCATAAACACTCATTACTGACAGTTGATTCTCTTAACATTATTTACAGGCGTTCTTGGAGAACCACTTGAACTACACCATCCAACATCTTTACCGTCAAGCGCATCAATTATTTTTTCAGAATTCCATCCAACTAATCCATCACCAAATTTTTCCAGATTTTCAGGTATATCTGAATCTTTTCCGCCATGCATAAACACACCAACAATTCTTTTTCCTAGTTTAGCAGCTTCTTCAATTTCCCAATTGACCCATTTTCTTGAATGAGTTTGCGAACCAATTAGCACTACGACAGTTCCTGCCCAACGCATTTTCATTCTTAAGAGCCGTTTCAAAGTTTGTTCAGGAATTAGTTTTTTATCTAACCTCTCTTGGTTTTTGGGATTAGCTCTTATTGAGCTATTTCTAATCCCGTATTCTTTACCAGCTAGTAATTTTGTAAAACTTGTAACAGCTTCATCATCTTTGTGATGATGACTTATAAAAACATTTTTTGATGTACTCATAATTTATGTGTTTTTAAATGAGGTTATTAATCCCCCATTTAGGAGGAAAGAAATAATCAATATGTTCTTTATTTTGTACTTTAAATTTCTGTTTTATACGTATTCTATTTGAAACCCCCATAATCTCCGGATGAAACATTCTTGAATATTTATCAACTTCACAAAATACGTTTTGGCAATCAATTAATTGTAGGTTTCTACCCCATAGATTTTGAAACATTATTCCTCGTTTTTCAAATTCCATTTCTTGATTATCTGCCATCATTTTTATAACATCTTCATAACTATAATCTCCTAAACTTGTAAAGCATTTGGCAATACCATCTTTTGCTCCTGGACCGGCTTTTACAAATTCCATTTCACTGAAATTAATAAGATTACTATAATTGAGATCAGTGGTATACTGATAGGCTAAAAACTCTCCAATTGTTGGATAGGATAATAACAACTCATATACATCTTTCATGGACGTACTTTTTTGAAGAATATATGGGAGCTTATCCTTTATCATTCTTTCGATTAGTAATAAATGGTTTTGATGTTTCCTATCTTTTCCAAAAATAGATTTTCCAGATGCCATTATGTAAGCAGGGGAATAGATGGGCTCATTGTTCTTCAGAACCTCTAGCAATAATTTATCATAAGCTTTAAAGGAATAATTTTTAAGAGAGATTTCTCCTAACTCTTCTTGGAGGAATTCCCATGTTGAAATTCTATTAAAGATTTTGAATAAAATTGTGCGGAAAAATAACTCTTCTGGGTCTTGACTTCCATTATATATAATATTTTTTATCAAGAATTGACTTACTCTATCAGTAGCACGATATACATTTGTAAATTTATAATTGTTCAGAATCTCATCTTCTGTCCAAGGATAATTGATATTATTAAATCTTTTAAAAAAAACATCTTGCCTTTTTGAGATAAATTCCCAATATGTATTATACACAATACTTGGTTTCGGTTTAGTCTTTTTTACTAAGATTGAAATATTTTTAGGATTATTTATTGTTTCTGCCATCATTATTTTTTACTCAAAATTAGTTTTTGCCTAAGTAGGTTAGCTTTTTATTTTTAATACTGACCATAACCCGCCCACCATTATTATTCTTTAATTCATCAAAAACCTTATATGAATTTATAATTGCTGTTTCCCATTGTTTCTGCGTACAATTTTCAACTTCAATACCACTAACTAACTTTTTAATCGTTTTCAAAACCTCAGTATCTACATTATTGCTGTATTTAAATAATTGATGGTCAATAGCATAATTATAAATATATAAGCTTACTAGTTCTTCAGTAATAGCTGCTCTCGCACCATCTTCAACTTCATCAGTAGCGTTAACACTTTTTCGTTTTATTCCCATTAATTTTCTTATCACAGGAGACCATCCAAGATAAGCAACATAACCTAAATGAAATATGTCATGAAACCTATATCCGTCCTCTTTATGAGAGTTATCCGTGATGTCATTTCCTAATTGCTTATTAGAAGTCTTATTGATGATTCTTACTTTTTCTTTTCCGCCCTCTTTTATAATTTTAAACTCAACTTCAAACTCTCTAGGAAATTGCTCAGATTTTGGATATCCTTCATCATAAACTATAAAATTTTCTGGTTGTTCTGAATCAAAACGATCTTTTATTTTTTTTAGATTCTCTGTAGCCACCTCCTCTAAACTTAAATCATTCTCAGTCGCTATTGTGGAAATATACCAGAGTACATCACCCAATTCTTCTTTTAATTTATTTTTATAATTTACATAAGCAGTTCCATCTCTTAAATTTTTCTTTAATTCCGTAATAACAGAACCAGCTTCTCCAATTAATCCTAAAAAAGGAACGATATTATTAACTTCCTTACCCTTGACATAATCTTGGATAGTTTTTTTTGCTAGGTTTTGATAATCTGAAAATAACATATCATTTTTTTAGGTTAATAAATATAGCTCATGAAATTTAGTTAATTTCAATATAAGCATGGTTAAATTACTTTGTATTGATTAATTAGTTTAATAAATTAACAAGTTTATTCAACCAAATATACTAAAAACAAAATGCTTTTTGATTACGGAAAACCGTAATCAAAATCAAAATTTAGAACAATCAAAAAATAAATAGAGAAAATCCTTACTGATAAATCAATAAAAAGATTAAAAGGAGAAAAGAAAAAAATAAATTCGAATTATGCTATCGAACATAAATGCCATAGAGTCTCTGTAATTGAACCGATAAGATTATAATTTTTCAAGTTTTAAATTATATCTCTCTTCAATACTAGTTATAATTTCAGGCTTGGTATTCTCCATTTTGTTAATTGATACAATTATACTCCAATCCAACAATAGTCAGTATTAAAATCAAAAAAATTGAACCAAAAAACAATAATTTAGAGAGTGAAAATATACATCTGAAAAAATTATATTTATCTTCTTTATATTTTTCGATAGGCATTTCGTAATCTTTTATTGTAAAATTGCTAGTTGTTATCCCGCTAACATCATTATAGACACCTCTAAATTTCCTTTCTTGTTGTAAATAATAACTATCCAGAAGCCAAAAAAAGACTACTTGAATTGACGCTAAATAAATTAAGAATATTTTTGGCGATGTAGAATAAATAGCTAGAAGACCTGCCGTTAAAGTAATTGTAATCGCTTTTAATTGTATAGAATTTGTACTTAATCTATTTATAATATTTTGTATAAACTCCAAGTGTTGTCGTTTCTCTTCTGTCATTACCTTATTTATTTGAATATTTAATTTTCTGATTCTTAATAATATTTACAATTTTTCATTAAGTTATTCAAAATCTATTTTAGGATAAACCTTT
Organism: Flavobacterium sp. 28YEA47A; assembly: GCF_041262125.1. Lineage (NCBI taxonomy): Bacteria > Pseudomonadati > Bacteroidota > Flavobacteriia > Flavobacteriales > Flavobacteriaceae > Flavobacterium > Flavobacterium sp. 28YEA47A. The sequence goes on along the minus strand of NZ_JBGCCI010000005.1, from coordinate 246,252 downwards.
TATTTAATGGATGTTGTGTATATAAATCATCTAAAGCTTTTTCAGCAGTAGTGTTTTCTGATGTTTTACACCAATTAATTAGGTCATCTTTATCTAGATTCGTTAAATGCGAAAGCTCTACATTATAATCTATTAATAATTGTTGTTGATCACTTTCATTTAACATTTTCATTTCATTTGATGAAAATACTTTGATCTTTCGTTGTAAACGTTTAGGTGTTTTCTTTTGTACAATTATTGAAGTGTTGATTTCTGAAAAAATCCAGGGAGAATTAGTCTTATTATTAATTTCATTAGAAGTGACAATAGAATTTGGAGTATTTAAAAATATAATACACTCGCAATTGTCAATCATTCTGTTTAAGGAGTTAGAAAGCATCATATGCACATGTGCTGTAGAATAATTTCTTTTCAGGTAGTTATAATTAGTATTATTACTATTCTTACAATATTTATCATCAAGTTGTCTTAATAAATCATCCGAATATCCCCAAACCGCTGAATCAATAAAAGTATATATATTGAATGCTTCATGAAAAAAACCTGCAAGTAGAAAAGCTAGTTTCTCATCTTTATGAGAATGAGATAAAAATATATGTGCATTTACTTCAGGAAACCATTCATTGATAATTTTATTACCATCTAGGCGTTTATTATCTAATAAGTAATCATCTAAGGTACTTTTTACCTTTATTTTGGTATCTTGAAAGATTTTTTCACCTATTTTAATGAGTTCATTTACATCATCATCATCATCATTATCATCAGTTATGCTTATATCAGGTAATGGTATTGAAAGATTGAAACCTCTATACATATTAATTAGTTATATTATCTACTTACTTCCCCTCAATCAACCTCTCCAATTTATCAATCATTTCTTTTTGTTGTTCAAGCATGCGCTCATAAAGCTCAACCATCTTATCAAGTGGATTGAAAGTACATTCGTTATTATATTGATAACCTGCTACATTAGTAACGCCAGGATTTGAACCCTCATAATTATTCTGAATATTTACAATGGCTTTTTCTTCATCAAAATTTTCAATAGCCTCGGTAGGCACTTTCAGGATTTTAGCCACTTGTTCTAAAATATCCTTTTCTACGGATTCTTTTTGTTCCAGGAGAGAGATTTTCTTTTGGTTCCAGTCTTCACCCAATTCGTAGGCTAGGGCATCCTGCTTGATGCCGAGCATTTCACGGAAACGCTTTATGTTTCGACCTTGGTGTATTTTCTTGTTTGGCATATCGGTATGTATCATAAATCTCAAATATACTGTTTTTAGTTAAAATAATTAACAACTATTGGTAAATGAAGTTTCTAAATTATGCTTTTTTCGGAATAAAACATCCTGAAATGGAATTGATTATCCCGCAAACCTTGTCTTACTTCACAACATCATTGCACAATGATATAAAAAACACTGACGGAAACAAATATAAGTCAATCGAAATACGCCAAATTACGGGAAACCGTATTCTACGATATTAACCCAAAAAACACCTTGATTATGTGCAACGTAAAATTATCAGACCAAGACGACGAAACCAAACTAATAGACACCCGAAGAATAAAAGTCTATAAAGAAATCCTGGTAGGGCCAAATACCTATCCACACGATTACAGTTCCAAAATCCTCCTAATGGGCAAATGGGTTCGCAACTGCGGATTCGAGCCCGACGACAGGCTGACAATAAGCGTATATAAGTGTAGGATAGTGGTAGAAAAGGAAAAGCCAGGCACGATAGACACCAAACTATTGGCACGCGTACAAAAGCAAAGCGACGAATCCCTAAAACAAAAGATTAAATCCCTCGTAAGCCCCGAAGTATTCGCAAGACTAAGCTTCGAAAACGGAGACATCAAATGGGATAGGTAATAAATTATTATATAAAGAAGATCTTCTTTATATTATGTCAAATAGAAATTTATTTTAAGCATAAACTTTGGTGTATAACGAATGAACTTTTGAAAATAAAGAGTATCTATAAACTCTTTTAAAACAAATAAAGAATTCTAAATTAATATAGTATGATAAAAATTCATTTAGCTAATTACAAAGGAATAACAACGATAAATTTAAAGAATGTACAATGCCAAAAAAATACACTAAACAGATAATTAATTTTTGATCACCAGCATAGAAAAATTTAAAAGAAACCTAACAGACAGATTAGCATTTTTTATAAACAAAAATTCAATAAAATAATTTGTTCAATAAAATTTGATCAAAAAGGAAGTTCTATATCAGATTAGATTTTTTATTTTCCTTGTGGTAGTACTTAAAAATTATATATCAAAGCTATCTTAAGATAATGCTGTGTGTATTATAGTTTTAAAAAATGTCTATTTTTTGAACTATAATCTACATTATGTAAAATAACATTTTTTTAAACTAAAGAGATATATTACTCTTATTCTCCTTTATCACCATTATATTTGTAGACAAAATCATATCAATGGAATATTTATTTATACTGCTTGTTATCTTCTTATTGTTTTACGTTCCAAAATATTTTAGAAAGCGTAAATAAATTATTCATGCAGTCGTAGTCGGTTTTTTAAATCTTGGATTTCTTGCTGGAGTTTTTTTTGTTTTTGTAGCAGATTTAAAATTGCATCTATTCCTTCAGGATTTATATGCAGTTCATAATACAATTGTCTGCAGCGATCTAAATCTTCTAATTTTTCGGAATCCATAAATTTCTCATTATTCTTGTTTTCAAATGGAATGATTCCCATTTCGTCCAGAATATCTATGAATGTCCTTTCAATTTTATAATGGCTGCAATAGTCTGCTATGATGATTCTTTCGATTTTCATGTGCTAAATTTTTAAAGTTTGGATAATTCCCTAAAAGCTTCTTTTTGCTTATCAGATAAGTTGGTTGGGATTTTTATATCGTATGTTATAATAAGGTCGCCAAACGAGCCTTCTTTTTTATAAACCGCCATTCCTTTATTTTTAAGCCTTACTTTGGTTCCGTTTTGGGTTTCCGGCGGTACTTTTAGCTTTACTTTTCCATCTAACGTGTCAATGGTGATTTCTCCGCCTAAAATTGCTGTAAACAAATCCAGGCTGACGGTTTTGTAGATATCGTTATTCAGTCGTTTGTATTCAGCATCTTCTTCAATTCTAAATGTGATATACAAATCGCCTGCCGGTCCATTATTAGCTCCGGGACCGCCATGTCCTTTTAGTTTTATAACTTGTCCGTCGGCTATTCCAGCCGGAACCGTGATCCTCAGGTTTTTTCCGTTTACGGTAATTGTCTGTTTGTGGGTTTTGGCAATATCCTGGAGTTTCAAGTGCAATTCTGCATTATAGTCCTGTCCTTTAAAACTGGTTTGCCTACTACTTCCTCGTCTGCCACCAAACATAGATTCAAAAAAATCAGAGAAATCAGCATTTCCAAACGATGCATCATCGCCAAAATTAGAATAGGAACTGCCAGAATATTGAGATTGTGACTGAGATTGCCTTGCCTTTTCATATTCTTCAGCATGCTGCCAGTTTTCACCATAGGCATCGTATTTTTTCCTTTTCTCAGGATCGCTTAAGACTTCATTGGCTTCATTGATCTGCTGGAATTTTTTATTGGCTTCGGCATCATCTGGGTTTAAATCCGGATGGTATTTCCGGGCCAATTTCCGATAGGCTTTTTTAATTTCGTCAGTACTCGCCTTTTTGTCAACTTCTAAAACGCTGTAATAGTCTATAAATGCCATGGTTATGATTGTTGTTACATTATAAATTTAAAAAAATAATTTGTCGTTTACAACAAGTACCAAATAAAAAACACTGCCTTTTCAGACAGTGCTTCAACTAAATTAAGTATTGAAGAAATCTATTTAATTTTCACAGGAATGTCCCAGTTTTCCCAACTTAGGGTAACATTATCCTTGTTGATTTTATAAACCAGCTTTTCAGTCAAAGAAGCTGATTTTTTAGGTGTTACTTTTACTCTTAGCTGCTCTTGCTTAGCGTCCATTTTATAAGCGCCCCATTGCTTCCATTCTTTATTGAATATGATAGTTGCCGAATTTTTTTCAGGAATTACGAAGAAAGCATATTTCCCGGCAGGTAGTTTTTTACCTTCAATAGTAATTTCTTTATCAGTTTCAAAAGTGGTAGCTTCATTCGCACCGGCACGCCAAACTTCTCCGTAAGGAACAAGTTCGCCCCAAATAGCTCTTCCTTTAACAGAAGGACTTCCGTAGTTGATTGTGATTGTTGCGCCATTAATTTTTCCAGTAGCAGTTTCTGCCGGGCTTGCCTTTTTATCCTGGGCATTTGCGAAAGTAGTCATTACTAATGTCATCAGAAATATTCCGATTTTCTTTTGTAGTTCCATGGTGATTTGTGTTGATTGTTAATTTGTTATATTTTGGCTAGTAAAGATAATCAAGTGATGTTGCTCTAAATTTTTATTTATAATTCTTTTAAGAATTTTAACACGAAAAATAAATGTGATTTTCAGTTACTTTTGTAGTTAAAAGATTTTTAAAATGTTCTATATCGTCTTAAGCATAATTTGCAGTGTTTCAGTTGGGGCACTTCTTAAATTTTCAAAAAGATATTCTTTTGATATTGTCCAGGTCATTGCTGTAAATTATATATTGGCCCTGTTGCTTTGTTATGGTACTTTTCAGCCTGATATTTCTGTTGTAGATAGCAATTCTCCCTGGAAAATATACATCGGACTTGCCATTTTATTACCTTCCGTATTTTTATTATTGGCTTCTTCTATCAAACATATAGGAATTGTCAAAACAGATATTGCCCAGCGGTTATCCTTATTTATCCCTATCCTGGCCGCTTATTTTATTTTTAAAGAAGACTTTACTAACTTAAAATTAGCAGGGCTGATTGTTGGTTTTCCGGCTATTTTCCTTACGTTATCTAAAAAAAGCCAATCCGGATCTCAGGAAAATAAATGGATTTTTCCTGTATTGGTGTTATTAGGATTCGGAATCATAGATATCTTATTTAAACAGATCGCTCTCCAAAAAAGTATTCCATACACCACTTCCCTATTTATAGTATTTTGTGGTGCTCTAACGTTGGCGTTGTGTTTTTGTATCTATTCGATTTTTATAAAGAAAAATCCTATACGATTAGTAAACATTGCTATTGGAGCTCTTTTAGGGATATTGAACTTTGGAAATATCTTGTTCTATCTAAAAGCGCATAAAGCTTTTTCAGAAAATCCTTCTACCGTTTTTGCTGCTATGAATTTAGGTGTGATTGTTTTAGGTAGTTTGGTTGGGATTATCGCTTTTAAAGAAAAAGTCTCTTCAAAAAACTATATCGGAATTGTGCTGGCTTTGGCTTCTATTGTACTGATTACCCTTTCACAAATTCAGGCAAAATAGCAGCAAAGTATTTTTTAAACTTCTTTTGCAAAGAACAAGAATAAAGTTTATTTTTACTTATTATCTAGCTAACAAGATTTTATGAAAAACCCGATTGCGGAGAGGATTGTTGATTTTCTCAAGAACTATCCGCCTTTCAACAGCTTAAATTATCAGGAATTATCGCATATTGCTTCAGAAGTGAAAGTGCTTTATCTTGAAAAAGGCAAGATCCTTTTCCAGATTGGTGAGGCTTGTCATGATAGTTTTTATATTGTTGCTTCTGGAGCCATAGGGTTATCTGTGACTTCTGATGCCGAAGAAACTATAATTGACAAATGCGATGAAGGCGATATTTTAGGCCTTCGCCCATTCTTTGCAAAAAACAATTATCTCATGACAGCAAAAGCTCGTGAAGAAAGTATTGTATATGCAATCCCAATTCAGATTTTCCAGCCTTATCTGTTTGCTAATCCAGATGTGATGAACTTTTTGCTAGAGAGTTTTGCATCCAATACCCGAAATCCTTACGACAAGGAACATCGTGGAAAGCTGATCTCTGAAAATATTATTTATAAAGAACAACAAACTGATATTCAGTATTTCCAGTCGATTCAGTATTCAAAAGAGCCAATTACAGCTTCGCCGGAGGCAATCGTAAGGGATATTGCTCAAATGATGACGGATAAGCTGATTGGAAGTGTTATCATTACAAAAGATGATTTTCCTATAGGAATCGTTACGGACAAAGACCTGCGGTCGAAAATTGCTACAGGACATTTTGAGATAACGACCACAGCAGCTAAAATAATGACTTCACCTGTAGTTACCGTACCGGAAGATCTTTCTCTTGCCGAAGCACAGGTATATATGCTTAAGTATAATGTAGATTATCTTTGTGTAACGGAAGATGGCTCCGATAAATCTTCTGTCAGAGGAATTATTTCTGAGAATGACCTGGTGGTTGCCCAAGCTAATAACCCGGGTGTGTTGATTAAAGAAGTCAAGAGAGCACAATCAGCTAAAGATTTAAAACGTATCCGTGAAAAATTATCAGAACTGATACAAACATCTATTACAAAAGATATTCCGCTTTCACATATTATGAATATCTCAGGAGAAATCAATACGGCAATTACAAGACGCGCCATTGATCTGGCTATTCTTGAAATGGGCTCACCTCCTGCCCGATTTGCTTGGCTGAGTATTGGAAGCCAAGGCAGAAAAGAACAGCTATTGTTGACCGATCAGGATAGCTTTTTGGTTTTTGAAGATGTGCCTCAGGACAAATATCGCGATGTAAAAGATTATTTCCTGCGCCTGGCCAGAAGAACAACTTCTACGTTGGAAAAAGTGGGTTATTTCTTAAGTCCTGACGGATTTGTTTCAAGTAATATGATGTGGTGTAAATCACTGACAGACTGGATTAAACAGTATAACAATTGGATTAATACTCCAGGTGAAAATAGCGAAGTTATAAACACTATTTTCTTTGATTATGAAATTGCTTTTGGCGAAACTTCTATAGAAGAAGCCATTACAGAAATTATTTTCAAAAATGTAAAAGGCAATAAGTTATTTTTTGACTACTTAGGAAACGATGCTTTGAAAAAACCGCCACCATTAGGTTTCTTCCGTCAGTTTCTGGTTGAGGAAGAAGGTGAAAATAAAGATCTATTTGACATTAAGACTAGAGCATTGACACCACTTATTGATGCCGGTCGTTTGTTGGTATTGCATCAAAATATCAAAGGAATCAATAATACCTATATGCGTTTCAAGCAGTTGGCTATTGCCGATCCTAGGCATTCGGAATTATTCCTTAATTGTGCTGAAGCCTTCTTAACGCTGTCAGAATTCAGGACAGTAGAAGGTTTAAAGAATGACAGTTTTGGTCAGTTTATTAATCTCGAAGAGCTTTCAAAAACCGATAAGGTAAAACTTAAAAATTGCTTTATTCCTATCAAAGAAGTTCAAGAACTAATCAAGAGCAGGTTTAAGCTCACCTATTTTTCATAAATCATGCTGGATTGGCTAAAAATAAATAAAGATTACCCGCAATTTTGGAAAGACTATCTGGGGAAGTTTGAAAACAAATCCAGACGATATGTTGCATTTAGCACTGAAACTACCGGTCTGGACACTGAAAAAGACGTTATCTTGTCTATAGGAGCCGTAGCAATCGATAACAATACCATTATTGTAAAAGACAGTTTTGAAGCACTAATTTTTCAAGATAAATTTACACCCGAAGTAGCACTAAAAACAGGTGTTCTAAAAGGAACTCCAGATGAAAAGCATTCTGAAAGCGAAGCTATCGAAGCTTTTATTAATTATTTGGGCAATGCTATTTTAGTTGGACACCGAATTCATTTTGATATTGCCATGATTAATTCCGCTTTGGAAAGACTTCATTGCGGTAAACTTAAAAACGAGGCTTTAGACATTGAAGTCATGTTTAAAAAATGGAAACAAATACCTGAAGAAAAGCAATATAGCTTAGATGAGTTAAGTGCTTCCTTTAAGATATCTAAAAGTGAAAGACACACGGCTTCTGGCGATGCTTTTATCATTTCTCTCTTATTTCAAAGGCTTAAACAACGCTTAGGATTATAGCCAGAATTTATAATTTTTTCCACTTTTCTTAAAAAGAAGCAAATATTTTTTTGCAATTCTATTTAATAAGTAACTTTGCTGTCCACTATTTATAAATTAGGCAAATAATGCTTGAAATATCAACAGAAGAAAAACTGAAAGAACGGATCAAGGAATTGAGCTGCCTCTATGATATTTCAAAAACTACAAGCACTAATGTAACTTGTTCAGAATCTGTATTAAAAGAAATCTGTGAGATAGTAAAAATTGCATGGAGATTCAGCAATGACAGTATTGTTGAATTAAAATATAGCGATTTTTATTTCGTAACCTCTACTCTTCCTAAAGACACGATTTTTCAAATAAGTCCTGTTTTTATCTTTGAAAAAGAAGTGGGCTTTATAAAAGTACATTATCCTTCTGACAGCGATGCCTTTTTCCTGATTGAAGAAGAACAACAGTTATTAGATAAAGTTGCCTTAGAAATTGGTAATTATATTGAAAAAAATCACGTTCGCGAAAGAGAAAAACAACTGCAAAGAAGCGTAGAACGTATTGACAGGTTGTCTATTCTTGGTGAAATAACCGCCGGAATTGCTCACGAGCTTAATACTCCCTTAGGAAATATTCTTGGTTTTGCAGAATTGATAAACGAGCAGAATATTGACCGACAGGTTACTCAGGATGTTTCAAAAATCATCAACGCTGCCATTTATTCCAGAGAGATTGTCAAGAAATTGATGTTCTTTTCTTGCGAGATGCCGCAAAATATGGAGGTTGTTTCTATAAAACCGATAGTAGTCGAAGCATTATCATTACTTGGCCCTAATTTTAAAAAGGCACAGGTGTCATATGAACTGATTTTTGACAATCCGGAACTAAAAGCACAGATTGACAATATCCAATTAACACAGGTTTTATTCAATATCCTGATCAATTCGATTTATGTAGCGCCAGAAAACAGCAGTATTACTGTAAAAGTTACAGACGATGCAAGCAATTTCTATATTGAGATTGCTGATGAAGGAAGCGGTATTCCGGAAGAAATTAAATCCAGGATATTTGAACCTTTTTTTACCACAAAGCCTATAGGTGAAGGTTCCGGTCTTGGCTTAAGTGTTGTTCATGGTATTGTAAAAAGCCATCGAGGCGACATTATTGCGCTGGACAACCATCCAAAAGGCACAATTTTTCAAGTAAGACTCCCTTTAAATTCGTAAAAATGCTAAAGAAAGAAAACATATTGATTGTTGATGACAATTATGATATGCTGGAATTGCTGCAACGTAATTTAAAGGCGCAGAATTTCCATACCTATAAAGCATCTTCTGTAATGGAAGCTATTGAAATTCTTAAGGTCGTAGCTATTGATTTATTGATTACCGATTTGCAGATGCCTGGTTTAAATGGAATTGAACTAATCAAATTTGCTGAAGAACATTTTCCAGAAATACCAAAACTTGTTATTACCGGATTCCCATCGGTTGATACGGCTGTAAATGCTGTAAAATCTGGAGCTTTAGATTATTTGGTAAAACCATTTACTAGTGAAGAACTAAAAAAAGCAGTGCAAAATTCGTTTGAAGGAAAAATAGGTACTAAGAAAAAAAGTGCCCCTGCCCTTCTCGATTCAGATAAGAAGATAACCAACTATGCCGGAATTGTGGGTGATTCTGAGCAATTTGAGAATTTAGTTGACGTTATTGAACGTGTAAAAAACAATAAAGCTACCGTTTTAATCCAAGGTGAAAGCGGTACAGGAAAAGAACTGATTGCAAGAGCGATCCATTTTAAAGGTTCTTTTGCCTCAAATCCTTTTGTGGCCGTGAATTGTGGAGGAATTCCTGAAAACCTCATGGAATCAGAATTATTTGGTTATGAAAAAGGAGCTTTTACGGGGGCTAATGAAACCAAAATCGGTTTATTCCAGGCTGCAAACGGCGGAACCATCTTTTTGGATGAAATTGGTACGGCTCCCTTGGCAGTGCAAACCAGATTGCTACGTGTTTTACAGGAAAAGGAAGTAACGATGATTGGTTCACAAAAAGCCCAGAAAATAGACGTTAGGGTCATTTCTGCTACCAATAACGATTTGTATGAAATGGTACAAAAAGGAAGCTTTCGCGAAGATTTATACTACCGATTGAATGTAGTTGGTATTGAAACAAAACCATTAAGGGAAAGAAAAAACGATATTTATCCTTTAATCGCTACCTTTATAAAGAAATACGGCATAGAATACGGAAAACCGAATTGTACAATTTCTGACAAGGCTGTTGAAATCCTTGTGAGACATTCATGGCCGGGAAATGTAAGAGAATTAGAAAACATTATACAGAGAATGATTATTATGAGCGATTACGCAATCGATATAGTTGACATTCCTGATTATCTGAAATACCAACAACCCACTGAAGGAGGAGTTTTAAAGCCTTTAAAGGATATCGAAAAAGACCATATCTTAAAAGTGCTTCACGCAGTGGGCGATAACAAAACTAAAGCAGCAGAAATTCTTCAGATAGATAGAAAAACATTAAGACAAAAGCTGCTTTAAAGTCCGGGGAGTTTTTACCCTATTGGTACTTTTCTCTCCAGCATTTATTTAGGTTATAAAATTTAGTAAAGAGTAATTAACTGATTATCAAATATTATTAAAAATGTATCACACTATGGCACACAGTTTGTATTATGGCACGTCACCATAATTGAATAAAATTATTATGTCACAAAATTTACAGGAGCTTTCCATTAAGAGATCTCCTAAAGCCCAAAATCCGATTATTACTTGTACTGAAAATATTTTTAACGGCATCAAATCATGTGCATTGGAAGTACTGCAACAGCAGGTAGAAATAGGATTATGCATTAATTGCGACAAAAGTAATTATTGCGCTTGGCAAGAGAACAAAAAAATATACTGCGAACACTATCAATAAAATTATGATTACTGCAAAAGAACCTGCTAAAAAAAGCATGTATGAAAATGTAATGGAACAGTTTAATAAAACTGCTGACGTTATGAATTTGAATCCTGATATCAGGAAGATTTTATCAATTACGAATAATGAAATCCTTGTTCACTTCCCTGTGAAAATGGATAATGGACAAGTAGAAGTATTTACTGGCTACAGAGTTCAACATAACAATGCTCTTGGACCATACAAAGGAGGTTTAAGATTCCACCCTACTATGGATGGAGATGATGCCAAAGCTTTGGCAATGTGGATGACATGGAAAACTTCATTAGCTGGATTGCCTTACGGTGGTGCAAAAGGTGGTATCCAAATTAACCCAAGAGATTATTCACTTTCAGAATTAGAGCGTATTACCAGAAGATTTACTTTCGCTTTGGGTGATAATATCGGTCCTGAGTTGGATATTCCTGCTCCGGACGTTAATACTAACGAACAAACAATGGCTTGGATTGCTGACACCTATATGTCAACAAAATCTCCAGCTGAAAGATCAAATAACAAACACGTAGTAACAGGAAAGCCTGTTGGGTCTGGCGGATTAGAAGGTCGTGATCGTGCTACTGGATTTGGTGTTTACCTGACATTAAAACTTTTCTTTGAAAACAAGAATGAGTCTTTGGCAGGAAAAAAATACATCGTTCAAGGATTTGGAAACGTAGGTTACTGGGTTTCTTACTTCATGGAAAAAGATGGAGCTAAATTATTAGCTGTACAAGATGCACACGCTACAATCATCAACGAGAATGGAATTTCTGTTAATGATCTTTTCGAGCACTCAAAACCAAGAAAAGGTTCTATCCAGGGATTTGCTGGCGCTAAAGAAATGGAGCCTAAAGATTTCTTCGCTTTAGATTGTGATTTCATCATTCCTGCAGCTTTGGGTAACCAAATTACTGCTGCTAATGCTTATGATATTAAAGCTAAAGTAGTTGCTGAAGGTGCTAACGGACCAACAGATAATGAAGGAGAAAGAATTCTTTTGGAAAGAGGAGTAACTATTATTCCAGATATCCTATGTAATTCAGGTGGTGTTATTGGTAGCTACTTCGAATGGTTGCAAAACCGTAATGGTGAACTATGGCCATTGGATGAAGTAATGGCTAAAATTGAAAAGAAGCTTACTGAAAACTACAAAAAAGTGCAAAATATCGTAAACGAAAAGCAGTTAGACTGGAGAACAGCTGCATACATTCTGGCTATTTCCAGAATTGAGACTGCTTATATTCAACGTGGTATTTTCCCTTAATTAATTGTAGTGAATCATGAAAGAAATAATCATCGAGAAAAGAGAATATGAAATGCTGCGACAGATTATCTCTAATGCAGGTCATAACGTAGACAAAACTTACAAGGCTTCTATTGAAAAGCTGGCTAATGAGCTTAAATCGGCAACGATTATAGCTAAAGAAAGCATGCCGGAAGAGATTGTACGTTTTAATTCTATCGTAACGGTACAGATGCCTTTTGGAGATCCAAAAAGTTTCCAGATTGTTACGCCGGAAAAAAGCGATATTTCAAAAAACAAATTGTCAATTCTGGCTCCTATGGGACTAGCTTTATTTGGCTATGCGGTTTCTGATGAAATCATGTGGCAGTTCCCATCAGGAATGAATGCAATAAAAATCCTGAATGTTGAACAGCCAGACGCTTTGCAAAAATAATGACCATGAAAAAAGAGGTAATCAAAATACATCAGGACCAGGACGACTTGCAAAAGTTTTTCATTGACAGAGATGTTGATCGTTGGAAAGATGAAGTGGCTATCATTGAAGAAGAAATCATTTTGTTTTCCAATTTATTGGGAGCTAAAAATGACAAATCGTATTCAAATATCTTGGAAAAGATGAAGGATTTCAAGGTTCAAAATTCTGAAATTCAAGAAGAATTAATTAATTATGACCGAAAATTAGAAGTATTGAAAGAATGTGAGGACCTTCAATGTGAAACCTTTTTTCTGAATTCTCATAATGAGTTCAAAGAAAAGATTGAAGTACACTTTTATCAGTACCGAAATTTCAAGAAGAATGTTTTTTCTGTAATCAATAATAAATAATTTTTAATTGTACCTAAAAAAAAGTAATTGAGAATATACCATGATTATTAAGTAGATTCGTTTGAGACAATTACTTTTAAAACACCGGCGAAAGTCGGTGTTTTTTTTGTTTTAAGAATTTAGAACTTGAACCAAAGCATGCTTTACCTCAAAGATTTTTCATTGTAATACTGTAATAAAAATATGATTTTATCAAATTCTACCCAGCCGTTTTAATTTCTTCCATTATTTTATTTATAAATGGTTTCTCACCTCCAAGTACTATCTTCATTTGTCCATTATCAGATTTAATTATTCTGCAAATTCCTTGATTGTTTTGCCAATCCAGGACATATAATGAAGTTTCGGAAGTTTGCTTTTCTTGATTAGGGTTAATGAGATAATTAATATATATAGGAGTTGCATTTCGTAAATAAATAGTTGATATAGAAACAAAAGTTTTTTCTTCATAATGATTTTTTATTTCATATTCCACTTTATATATTTCATTTCCCTTTTTAAATATTGTAGTTGTTATACTCCTAGATGGAGTATTTTCAGAGGCAATTTTTTTAACCGTTTTATTTAATGATGCGTCATTGTCAATCGTTTTGACCATCTGGTCAATATTTTTTGTAACCGAATCATCATATAAAGAAACCTTTGGGGCACCCCAGGTATCGTATAGTACATATCGAAATCCGTTATTGACCTTTAGCAGAATAACATTTAGTCTGCTATATATATCTCCACTATAGGAAAATAATATTTCATAATCTTTTATTTTATTTTCAGCCATGCAAAATGCAACAATCTCTTTTTCATCTTTGAGATTTGTTTGTTTCCAGTTATAAATAATTTGATTTTGACCATCTCTATAATAAAATTCATTGATTTCTTTGCGTTTTGCAATAATCAAATCAAGATATTGTCTTTTCTTTTGGTCTTGTTCAAGGCTTCCACTGCTTTTTAAAAGACGAAAGCCATTTTCTTCTTTATAGTAATAATATAAACCTAAGTCTTTATTGGGTTTAGAATTTCCAGAACAGTCGCCACTTCTTTCAATATCTTCAAGATAAAAGCAAATATAATTTTCATCTATGATTTTATACTTACCTTTAGTAGTAGTAAAACAATCGTTTCCACACTCGGCACTATAACTGCTTATAAAAGTTTGGTCTGCATTCAACGAAATATTGTTTCCATAGTTATCAAATTCATTTGGATTTTGATTTTTCAATATATATTCTTTGGTTTCTGAATTGGAAATCAATTCACTTATTCTCCATTTACCGTTTAAAGAATTTATCTGTGAATTATGTGTGGTTAACTCAAAACCTTTGTAATTAGATTGTTTTTGTGCACAACTGCTTGTCAATGCAAACAGAAATAATAAAAATATAATTCGCATAAATTTGATTTTTTACAATACAATATTGATTTAGATAAAATTTTCATTTTAATAGCATCGTCAGAGAATAACAGATAACTTTATATATACTCGGACTTTATAGCCCAATCCTTCTTATTATATATTTAATATGCTTTGCGGCTCTACATCTTTGCGAGTAACTATTTTCACGCAAAGACGCAGAGCCGCAAAGTTCATAATCGGTAAAACCTAACGCCATCCCAATCCCGGTGCCACATGCTCCAAAATAGATGACAATACATGAACGTTGTAATCAACTCCTAATGTGTTAGGTATTGTCAATAGCAACGTATCGGCTTCCTGAATAGCTTCGTCCTCAGCCAATTCTTTTATAAGTTTATCTGGTTCTGCGGCATAGCTTCGTCCAAAAATTGCATTTTTTCCCGGTTCAATCATTCCAATCTGGTCTACCCTATTGGCTTCCTGTCCAAAATAAAGACGATCTTGATCGTTTACCAATGCAAAAATGGAACGACTTACTGAAACTCTTGGTTCACCCGGATGGCCCGCTTTTTTCCATGCTTCCTTATACAATCGGATTTGTTCGGCTTGTTGCACATGAAACGGTTTGCCACTTTCATCAAATTTCAAAGTAGAACTTTGGAGGTGCATAGCATTCTCAGCTGCCCAAACAGCAGTCGCATTAGAAGCAGCTCCCCACCAAATGCGTTCACGCAATCCTTTGGAGTAAGGTTCCAAACGCAATAAACCTGGCGGATTTGGAAACATCGGATTTGGATTTGGTTGGGCAAAACCCACACCATCCAATCGTTGTAAAAACTCCATGGCTTTACGACGTCCCATGTCGGCATCGTTTTCTCCTTCAATGGGTTCGTATCCAAAATAACGCCATCCTTCGATTACCTGTTCTGGTGAACCTCTGCTTATTCCTAACTGTAATCGTCCTTCTGAAATCAGGTCGGCAGCTCCGGCATCTTCTACCATATACATCGGATTTTCATAACGCATATCAATTACGCCTGTTCCGATTTCTATTTTACTTGTTTTGGCTCCAATAGCCGAAAGTAAAGGAAATGGCGAGGCTAACTGAGCTGCAAAATGATGTACCCTAAAATAAGCGCCATCTACACCTATTTCCTCGGCTGCAACTGCCAAGTCAATAGATTGAAGTAAAGTATCGCTTGCTGTACGGGTTTTATAAGCCGGATGATTGGCCCAATGTCCAAATGATAAAAATCCTATTTTTTTCATTTTTGATCTTTATTTGTCTATTGTAAATATAACCATTTTCTGTCGGAAAATTGACAGTTTAACTATTCTAAATCGCGGTTACTTCTGTTATATTGTGGATTATATTTAATTACAGATCATAGTGCCAGCGATTTGCAAAAAATGGCTTTGCCCTATTTTGATTGGCAGCTCTTTCTCTAAAAGAAGTTTTTTCTCTCAGCCTTTTCGGTATATTTGCAAACATCGGTAATAAAAATCTGACATAGATCAAAGCCGAAGGGATATTATATGCCTAAAAAAACAATACTACAATTATTAAAAAACAAAAACATGATACGACGGCTTGTCCTTTTTACTACAATTTTTCTAACAACACATAACTTGTTTGGGCAGACTGTTGATTTTGTAAAAAGAGATAGTATAGTTTATTCAATTCATAAATCAAACATTGGTAAGATTGCTTTTATAGACAAGCTCATTCCTATTGAAAATTTTAAGGAATCTGACTTTCTAACCTCTTTTGAATTAAAAGATAAAACCGACCTTAGTATTAGAGTTTTTTTAGGCAATTCATTAACAAATTACCTGCATATACTTTCTCCACAACTTACCGCAGACGAGCTTGCAAAAAATGGGAATTATCAATTTTCATTTATTGTTGACAATAAGGTAATTTATATTGAAAACCTAAATGTTGGTGCGGGAAGTGTTGACAGTAAAAATCAAAAAACGGTTTTTAGAATTCCTTTAATCAGTTCGACAAATGAAGATTCATGGGGTAGATTTTTATGGAACAGATTTTTTTCCAATGGTGGACAAGAAGCTCTTACAAATGGAGAACATATTCTTAAAATTGAAATCAGACCCTACTTAAAACAGACCGAGGTTCTTACTGGTAATATAATTGCCGAGGGACAACTAAAAATTATTGTTCCAGAAATAAAAATAAATGAAAACCTTGTCAAGGTTCAATCTATAAAACCAAACAAAGATTGGAAAATTTCAACAGAAAAATTTGATACTTCTAAAATTGAAGCATTAAACCGGAAAATCGCAACGAAATTCTATAAGGACATTACAAGTATTGTTGCAATAAAAGACGGTAAAATATTAATTGAAGAATATTTTAACGGAGCCAACAGAAATACACTTCACGACACACGTTCTGTTGGAAAATCGTTTGCATCAACTCTTTTAGGCATTGCAATCAAAGACAAATACATAAAAAGTGAAGAGCAAACTTTAAACGAATTTTACAATCTGAAATCTTTTCAAAACTATTCTCCTTCAAAAGATAGTATTACGTTAAAAAGTTTGCTTACGATGAGCTCGTCTTTTGACGGTTCCGATATGAGTTCTGAATCACCTGGTAACGAAGAAAATATGTATCCTACTGAAAACTGGGTTGATTTTACATTAAACCTACCCATTGACCAAACGAAAGTAGCGGGTAAAAGATGGGATTATTTTACTGCCGGCGTTGTGGTTCTGGGTGACATTATTCATAAATCTGTTCCAAATGGTTTAGAAAAATATGCTGACAAAAAATTATTCCAACCTCTGGGCATTACAAAATATAAATGGCAGTTTACACCTCAAAAAGTGGCTAATACGGCAGGCGGTTTACAATTAAGTACATTAGACTATGCTAAATTTGGACAATTATATAAAAATCAAGGTGTTTGGAATGGTAAACAAATTTTGTCAAAGGAATGGATTGAGAAAAGTTTTTCACACCAAATAGAACTATCAGAAAACGAATATTATGGTTATCTATTTTGGAATAAAACTTACAACGTAAATGGTAAGGACTATGAAGTTTATTATTCAAGTGGTAATGGAGGCAATAGGGTTTTTATTTTTAAGGACTATCCTATTGTTATTGTAATTACTGCAACAGCATACAATACGCCTTACGGTCACAAACAAGTAGATAAAATCATGCAGGACTTAATACCAGCTATATCGGAATAAAAAGAAAAATGGCTGTAACTAAAGATTGAAAGTAATTTCAGTAATTGATTCCTTAATGAGTTTTTTATTACTCTATCTCCCCCAAAAAAAGGCTCCAGACTTCTTTCTTTTTATTTCCAAACATTTTTTCTTCCGGGTAGAAATAAATTCTTTGGGATATATTTTTTTGCAGGGTTTCAGTATCTCTTTGGATGGTCAGTATATAAGATGCTGTCCAATAGTTGCCATAGGTTTTTACTTTCTGGATATTCTTTACTTCAAATTTCAATCCTTTGGATGCTATTTTTTCAAGCAATTTGTTTACTGGTATTCTATCAGAAGTAAAAAAGTCGGAAACCAAAGTATTTTCTTTATACAAGGCATCAATCCTTTCTTCAAGCTGTTTTTTAAGGGAATTTGAAGCATTTTTATCTGAATACATTTCCAAAAGTTCATAAAAATCTTCCACTTTTGAAAAGGAATTTTCCTCATAGGCTTCTAAAACTTTTATAGAGAAGTTAGCTTTTATACTGTTCTCCAAAGCAGCATTGTTGGCTTGCTGTGCAAAAGCGCAGTTATAAAAAAAGAATACTATGACTATGAAATATTTCATTATTGTTTGATTCTTATAAATTCAATCTTTCCTTCGTTGTCGTTTTTAATCTCCAGAATCTGCATTCTTTTTACGGATTCAGTAGGAATCACCAGTTTTTCAGAAAACTCATTTTTGTTGAAATACTCGGCTCCTAGGTCGTTTTTTAGCATGACTATGACTTCCAGATTATCCGATAAGATTTTATTGAGTTGTATTTTTCGAGTTTCCCAATCTTTAATGTCAGACTTCATAAAGGCTTTAAGCATCATGGCATAATCGTCTGGCTGTAATAGGATTTCTGTTTTTTCAGAAGCCTTGTTAACTTTTACTTCCTGCTTTTTATAATAAGGACTTTGGATGACAATCTTAGTATTATCCTCTTTTACAGCTACTTCTATTTCAGAATTTCGAATAGGAATTTCAACCTTTTTATTGTCTTCAATCGTATACGCCCTTACCTCTTTTGCCTGTATGGTTTCGTTAGTAAATTCATTTTTTAGCTGTAATTTCTGTGTCGAATTTTTTCCCGGATAAGCCAAAAACACAATCGTAACGATTAAAACAGCTAAAATACCAATGACTATAAAATACTTTTTCCCTTTTTTTGATTGATTTTCTTTCTTATCAACAGCCTCTTCCCTATTCGTAAAGACAAATTCATCCCAACCGGAAAATCCAGAAAATTGGCTTAAAATGTCAAGCATGTCTTTTCTTGGCAGCTTGGAGTTGGTTTCGGCCTTAAGATGAGTATAAATCCATTTTTCACTAATGCTCTGCCTTGTTTTTTCTTCAACTAATTCAATCAGATTCTGAATATCCTGAGAAGAAAAACTTTTCCAATTTCCTTTAAAATAAGGATACTGCTTCTGGTAGGCCAAAAG
This sequence comes from Flavobacterium sp. 28YEA47A, assembly GCF_041262125.1. Classification (NCBI taxonomy): domain Bacteria; kingdom Pseudomonadati; phylum Bacteroidota; class Flavobacteriia; order Flavobacteriales; family Flavobacteriaceae; genus Flavobacterium; species Flavobacterium sp. 28YEA47A. The sequence goes on along the minus strand of NZ_JBGCCI010000005.1, from coordinate 227,243 downwards.
CACTTCTTGTTTCAAAAGTTGGAAAAATTCTAATTCGGTCATTAATTAAATGAATTCAAAAGTAGTTCGAAAGGTATAAAAATATAGTGTAAATCTGCTGTAAAACTACTGTAAAAAGGTTACAGCCAAAGGAAAGTGGTTTTACCGGACTCAATTTTGGATAGCGATGTAATCTTGCATCATTAATCTAAAACAAAAATCAAGATGAAATTAAAAATCACAATTGCAGGTATTTTATTTTTTGGAATGACTTATGCACAGCATGGCGCTAATCAAGTGTATACTAATCAGAATCCGTATAACTATAAAAATATGGGCGGATTTCCAAATGCCGAAAAAGTCAGTTATAATGATGATGGTATTACCTATCGTATTGCTATCCTAAACAATATAAAACCTGATTCTTATATGGTTACCTTAGGGCTTAATGATGAAGCGTTGTCTGTAAAAGATTGCAATGCCAAAATCAACAAACGTCTGGATGGTTTTAAAAGTGCTTTGAAAAAAATGGGAATCAAGGATGAGGAGATTTTTGTAGATTTTATTTCTCAGACTAAAATTTACGACTATAAATCATCTTCTACTTCCAATCAGGTGAATATAACCCAGGAAAGTAAAGGATTTGAAATAAAGAAAAACATTATCATCAAGTTAAAAGATGCCAACCTGTTTGATAAGTTGATCGATCTGGCTTCAGAATATGAAATCCATAATATCATAAAAGTCGATTACAAAAAAGCCGATTCCGAAAAAATCTATGATGAAATGTTAGCTGAAGCTAATGAGATTTTAAAATCGAGAAGTAAAATTTATGACAAATATGGAAAAAGGGATTTTGAAGAATTGCCACAGCTGTCTGTAAATTTTTATAGTATACAGCCAGGAAAGCAATATAAAACCTTTACTGCCTTTGAAAGTTCAGATACAAACTATTATAACGAGTACTACAGTTCTAATAAGGTAATGATTCGAAAAGAACAGAGAAAAGACAAGGCTTTTTATTATGACGGTATTGATATAGATTCTTTTGATAAAATAATGAATTCTGATTCTCCGGTTGTTGGCATCCAATATGTAATGGAATTCAACATTTCTTATAAGACAAAGAAAAAACCAAAAGAAGAAACCAAAAAACTATACCATATCATAACGCCTAACGGAGATGTAAAAACATTGGATCTCAAAAACTAAAGAAGAAACAGCTTCAAGTAATTATCTTGAAGCTGTTTTTATAATTAAATTCAAATAAATTTAGACTCTTCCGTTCTTAATTTCTTCAACAATTTCAGGATTAAGTAACGTAGTCGTATCTCCAAAATTAGAGAAATCGCCTTCTGCAATTTTTCTCAGGATTCGTCTCATAATCTTACCGGAACGTGTTTTTGGCAGTCCGGAAACAAACTGAATTTTATCCAGTTTTGCAATAGGTCCGATATGTCCGGAAATATGCTGGTTGATTTCGTTTGCCAAATTCGCCCTGTCTCTGGATTCGCCATATTCTTTCAGAATGATAAATCCGTATAGCGCATTTCCTTTAATATCGTGAGGGAAACCAACAATTGCTGATTCAGCTACTGCCGGATGTTCATTAATCGCATCTTCAATAGGAGCCGTTCCTAAGTTATGTCCGGAAACAATCACCACATCATCAACACGGCCTGTAATTCTGTAATAACCTACTTCATCGCGTAATGCGCCATCTCCTGTAAAGTATTTCCCTGGAAAGGCCGTAAAATAGGTTTCTTTAAATCGTTGATGATCGCCCCATATGGTTCGTGCCATTCCCGGCCAGGGAAATTTAATACAAAGGCTTCCTACAATCTGGTTATCTTCAATTTCATTGCGTTTTTCGTCCATCAAAACCGCCTGAATTCCCGGTAGCGGAAAAGTAGCATAAGTAGGTTTTGTTGGTGTTATAAAAGGCAGCGGTGAAATCATGATTCCTCCGGTTTCTGTCTGCCACCAGGTGTCAACAATCGGGCATCTTTTTTTACCCACATGGTTATTGTACCAGTGCCATGCTTCTTCATTAATCGGTTCTCCTACAGAACCAATTACTTTTAATGTTGACAGGTCATGTTTTTCAACCCATTCGCTGTTTTCTTTTGCTAAAGAACGAATAGCTGTTGGAGCCGTATAAAACTGAGTGACTTTATGTTTGTCAATAACTTCCCAGAATCTTCCAAAATCAGGATAAGACGGAATTCCCTCAAAAATTACAGTAGTAGCACCATTCAACAACGGGCCGTATAGAATATAGGAATGTCCTGTAATCCAGCCGATATCGGCAGTACACCAGTAAATATCATTTTCTTCATAATTAAATATGTTTTTGAACGTATAAGCCGCAAAAACCATATAACCAGCCGTCGTATGCAGCATTCCTTTTGGTTTTCCTGTAGAACCAGAAGTATAAAGAATAAATAACGGATCTTCTGCATCCATAATTTCAGCTACATTGTTAGGAACTGCTGCTTCCAATAAAGGCTGTAACCACAGATCACGGCCTGTTTTCATATTGATTTCTACATTTGTCCTTTTGGCTACAAGAACTTTTTCAACTGTAGGACATTTTTCCAGAGCTTCGTCAATAATACCTTTAAGGTCGATTGATTTGTTTCCTCTGTAGGCTCCATCAGATGTAATAACCATTTTACATTGCGAATCGTTTATTCTTGTGGTTACGGCCGAAGCAGAAAATCCTGCAAAAATAACAGAGTGAACTGCTCCTATTCGGGCACAAGCCAGAACAGAAACTGCCAATTCCGGAATCATAGGAAGATAGATGCAAACCCGATCTCCTTTTTTAATTCCTTGTTCTCTAAGAACATTGGCCATTTTTGCTACTCTGTCGTATAGCTCATTGTAAGTAATGTGTTGTGCTTTTTCTTTCGGATCGTTTGGCTCAAAAATAATAGCCGTTTTATTTCCTCTTTTTGCCAAGTGCCTGTCAATACAGTTTTTAGTAATATTAACTTTAGCATTTAAAAACCATTTAACGTCGGCCTCCTGCATGTCAAACTCTACAACCTTGTCCCATTTTTGGTACCAGGTAAAATTCTCGTCAGCAATTTTGTCCCAAAATTTCCTCGGTTCGCGTATGGATTTGTTATAATGCTTAAAGTATTGCTCCAGGTTCTTGACTTGATAATAACTCATAATCGTATTAAATTATAGATGGATTGAATGAATGTAAATATAATAAACATTGCCGTAAATAGGCATCTGTGAGCATTATTTTTCTCAGATTTTATGAACTTATAGCCCTATTTAAAACGTTAAATTAAAAGTAGAAAACCTATGGATAAACTATCTTTGCATAAATCCTGAAAATAAGATGCAAACTCGTAAAAAACTGCTTGGGCTAATGTGGCTTAAGCTTGCTCTTGCAGCAGTGTTGGTCGGTTTTTTAGCCTCACTTCTGGCCATTTCGCTAAAACATGTAACAGAACATTATGAAGGAATTTTTTTCGGCAGGGCTGAAAAGTATAATTTCCTGCTTTTAATACTTCCGTTTTTAGGGCTTTCAGTAATTTATTTTTTAAGACTTTATCTTTTTAAGAATAAGGAGAACAAAGGAATCAAAGAGGTATTTGAGAGTACCAAACCGGGTAAAAGCCTTCCTGCTTATAAAATCCCATCTCATTTTATCAATGGACTAATTACAGTCGCTTTTGGTGGTTCTACTGGGATTGAAGTTTCGACTGTGGTGGCTTCTGCAGCAGTGGGTTCCATTGCGCATTCTAAAGAAAGTTTTTTGAAAAAATATAAGACTGAATTGATTTGCGCCGGAGTTTCGGCCGGTGTTGCTGCCTTATTTGCCAGTCCAATAGCCGGTCTTTTATTTGCTTATGAAGTCATTTCAAAAAAAGCATCCAAATCGTTCTTATTTGCAACAATCATCGCTACAAGTGTAGCGGGAGTTTTTTTGTTTTTTATGGATGAAAAGCCCCTTTTTGTTATTGGTCTTTCAACCTGGCATTATCATGCTATACCTTATTTTATTTTATTAGGGATAATTGCAGGTATGAATTCGGTCTATCTTACAAAATGTGTATTGCAGATTAAGTCTTGGTTTTTAAAAATAAAAACGCCTTATTACAGGGTCGTATTTGGAGCATTGATAGTTGGAATTGGACTGTTTCTTTTTCCTCAATTATTTGGAGATGGCTATCATGCTGTAAAAGAAAATATAGCAACTTCCAATACAACGCCTGCTATTTCCGTGCTTTTAACCTTAACAGCTTGCATACTTTTAAAACCAATCCTAACTTCCGTTACGCTTTCATCTGGTGGCGATGGAGGTGTTTTTGCTCCTAGTATTTTTATCGGAGCGCTTCTTGGTCTATTGCTGGCTTTTTTATCCAATCGTTTTTTTGATGCGGGAATAATTCCGCTCAATTTTATGGTTATAGGAATGGCAGCGATGCTTAGCGCCAGTATTAGTGCCCCTTTTACCGCTTTGTTTTTAGTCTGCGGACTGGTAGGTAGTTATGTTTTATTCTGGCCTATATTGGTAGTTTCATTAGTTTCTAAATATGTAGCCCAAAAGCTGTGTCCTTATACGGTATATACTTATACTGCCAAAACAACTGCCTAATGCCGATAAAAAAAATTAAACGAACGTATCGCAAAACCAGATATGTCCTTTATAAAGAAACGCTGGTTGATTTTAGAGAACATTTTTGGGCATTTATCGGTTCATTTGTCGGAATGGGACTTATCGCCTATTTGCAATACGGATCGTTCAATGAAAATGATTTTATATTTCTGATAGGTTCCTTTGGAGCTTCCTGTGTATTGGTTTATGGTGTAATTCATAGTCCCTTGGCACAGCCCCGCAATTTGATTGGCGGACATGTCGTTTCTGCACTTGTTGGTGTTACTGTCCAAAAGCTGGTTCCTGATGTTTTATGGATTGCCGCTCCCTTAGCGGTATCTTTATCTATTGTATTGATGCAGATAACAAAAACATTGCATCCACCAGGTGGAGCTACAGCTCTGATTGCTGTTACTGGTGGGCCACAAATAAAAGAACTGGGATATGGTTATGTTATTTTTCCTGTATTGAGCGGTGCGCTTATCCTTTTAATTGTCGCTTTGATTTTCAACAACCTGACACCCAAACGAAAATATCCTTCCTCTCCTATTTTGAGAAAAAGAAGAAGGAAAAAGAATGCATAAAAAAAGCTCCCGAATTGGGAGCTTTTTTTATTTTTAAACGCGGGTCCAATATTGCGTCCTTCCCAATAAAGAAAGACCTATATAACCACGTACTTTGAGTTTATCATTATTTTCGAGATTGATATGGCATTTGTATTCTTTTCCATTTTTAGGGTCTAAAATAGTACCTCCATCCCATGTATCTCCATCTTTAGACAGTCCTTCAATAATTACCAATCCTTTTACTGGTTTGTCTTTTTTGCTGCCTTTACATTTATCACAGGTTTTGTCTTCTTTTCCCTTTTCAAGAATTTCTACAACCTTGCCGTAAATCTTGCCATTTTTCTCATAGATTTCGACAATTGACTTGGCTGCACCGGTTTCGTCATCAAAGGTTTTCCATTTTCCTGTGACAGATTGTGCTTGTCCTGTTTGTATTCCTATAAAAAGCAGGAAGATACAATATGCAGCTAGCTTTTTCATTTTCCAAAACTATAACGTATACCTACATTAACTCCTATACCGCTGGCATTTACATATTGCGTTGGCAATTTACGTGGAGAGTTAGGATCTGGCGCTCCCTGAGTATAGCTATCAGAAAAAACAAATTTTTTCTCATTAACAGGAAGGTCAGCTAATTGCTGGCCAGGAACTAATACGGCATTTCCGTTAGTAACGGCTGTCGTTTTGTATTCTGTTATTTCTGCTGATTTACTTTTAATACTCAGACTTTTAAATTCTACTTCTCCAAAAATCTGCAATTTTGGTGCTACGGGATACGTTAGACCCAATGCGCCTACAAAACCAACACTAAATTTGGATTTTACTTCTGACTTGGCATCAACATGGATATCGGTTCCTTGCCCACCACCGTTAGTTTGGTTAGCTGTTGTTTCAATAAAAAGAGTTCCCGCTGTAGGTACAATAGCTCCAATTCTCGCATACGGATTTAATTTGCTTAAACCTGGAGTAATATAAATGGCAGGAATAATGTCCAACCCTCTCAGATGGGCTACTTCTTCAGACTGTAACTGCGGGCTTGTAAGTTTCCCGATGGTTTTGTCATATCCCGAAAAGTAATTAAAACCAACTTCAGCTCCTATATAATTATTAAACATATATCCAGCTGTAATAGTTCCTTTAAATCCGCCACCTAAAGTACCATTTAGAGATTTTATCCGCATACTTCCGTCGGGATTTACAGTAATGTCTGTAGATTGTTGGATCATTGTCAGCCCATTTGGGTCGGCATTGTTAAATTCTGTTTTTCCGGATTCGGTAACAAAGCCTAAGCCGCCTCGGACATAAAATTCCTGTGCTTGGCTTTTTGTGCCTAATAAGGCCATACAAATCGTGCAAATTAGAATGCTTGCCTTTTTCATAATGTAGATTTTAAGGTTTGAAGTAATCAGTTATACAGTCTTTTTATTTGGCTTAGCGCCAACTGCATATTAAAGTTAGCCATTTTACACTATACCTAAACCGATTTTAGCCATACCTTAACAGTAATTTTCCTAGTGAAGTAAAAAAGCTATCCTTGGAGAATTGCCTATTGCCAACTTTTAAGTTACTTTGTAAAAGATATATAACGATTGGTTTGGCACTTCAACTCACATATCTCATTTCTCAAAACAGGCAGAAATTGAAATCTATTTTTGCTGGCTGTCTGATTTTGTTTATTATAACAAATGTGAGTATAGATTATTTGTCAACTCTATTTCAAAACAGTGCATTTTATATTTCTGAATCTTTACTATTCAGTTCGTATTGGATTCTGTTTTTTCCATTGCTGACATTACTTCTAAAGCCAATCCAGAAAACTGAAAAGACAACCTTCAAATTGCTCTTTATAAGTTTGGCAATTGTAGTGCATTTGCTTTTATATCCGGCATTGGTCTGGGTTCTTTCAAAAGCTTTTTATTCCCATACCTTTTCCTATTGGCAAACTTTTAATTTTGGCTTGTCTGCTTATTTTATAAAAACGGTTATCATTTATGGATTTCTAGTGACCGTATTTACATTTTCAAATCAAAAAAATCAAACCTTAGAGCTACCTCAGGGAAATAAAACAAAAAGTTATACCAACTCTATTTTAATTTCTAGCAGTAATAAGAAATCCGTAATAGCAGTCAATGATATATTTCATTTTACTGCCAATTCTCCTTATGTTGATATTTGCCATGTTTCTAAAAAATACCTGCATCCTGAAACTTTAAAATCTTTGGAAGCCCAATTAGACCCTGCTCAATTTATACGTATTCATAAATCCCATATCGTGAATATAAATAAGATTTTATCTGTCCAATCAAGACACAATGGCGATTATGATATTACGCTTACAAATAGTACCGTTTTGCGTATGAGCCGTAATTATGTGAAGAATTTCAAGTTCCAATTTTCGGAACAACATCAGCTTACCCTAAAATAAACTCCTCTTAGCTCATTTGAGTTGGAAATCAACTGTTTTCATTATCATTTTGTATAAAAATCTGATCATGAAAAAAATGATATTCTACCAATTGATTTTTATCCAGCTGCTATTTGTAAGTTGTAATGGACAACAAATCAAGGAAAAGTCCGTAAATAAAAGCAATCCAATTGTTGGTGATGGCTGTGACGGTTGTGAACTGATGTATATCGGAATGCCCAACGAACTGCATGCTATGGATACAAGTCCTGGTTGGAATGAAAAAGGTCAAAAACTAATTGTTAGTGGAACTGTTTTTCAATTAGACCAAAAAACACCGGCACCAAATGTCATTATTTATTACTGGCAAACCGATAATAACGGCTATTATTCGCCGAAACCAGAAATAGATGAAAGAGTAAAACGGCATGGTCATATCCGAGGTTGGGTTAAAACCGATAAAAACGGAAAATATACCATCAGGACTATCCGCCCTGCTCCCTATCCCAATGATGTTTCGCCGGCACATATCCATTTGTCAATTAAGGAACCGGATGTTGCTAACGAATATTATACCGATGAAATCAATTTTACTGATGATAAATTACTGGCGACACATTTTAAAAAATATCCACAGGAAAAACGTGGTGGAAGCGGAATTGTAAAAGTACAGTTTAAGGATAGCGTGCAAATTGCTACGCATGATATTGTTTTGGGATTGAATATTCCGGGTTATAGGAAAAGATAGCCGTTGTGATTCTATTAAACATTGGGAATAATGAAGCTCACATTAGTCTTAGTTAAGCATTACTTTTTTGTAAATGCTACTTTTAGCCCTAGTAAGATAAAAACTAAACCAGATGTTTTGTTCATCCACTTTTCTGCATTTTTATTTTTGTTAAACAATATTGCTACTTTACTTCCCATAACTGCTAACAATGAACACCATACTAATGTAATTAAAAACATAATTGAGCCAAGCACCAAATACGGAGTCAGGTAATTTATTTCTGTTGATTTTATGAATTGTGGTAAAAACGCTAGAAAAAATATTGCGATTTTAGGATTTAAAATATCGCTTATAAAAGCCGTCACAAACATTTTTCGATTCCCTTCGTTTTTCATTTGAATTGGTTTGATTTCAGTCTGTTCGCTTTTGGATAACAATGCTTTTATTCCTATGTAGATTAAATAGCCAGCGCCTAAGTATTTAATTATGCCAAATGCAATTGCTGATTTCGCAATAATTAAGGAAAGCCCAAAGGTTACTGCACATGTATGGAAAATTAATCCTAAACTAACGCCTAATGCAGAATACAAACCAGCAATTTTGCCTTTTGAAATACTCCTAGTCAATACCATTATAGTATCAATTCCTGGAGTTGTGACAACTATTATTGCTGCTATTATGAAGCCTCCTAAATTTTCTATTCCTGTCATTTCCTTACATTTATATTTGGTAACTAATCTTAGCTTTAGGATGAAAAACAAAAATAACATTTAAAAGTATAATCCGCTTTATTGTAAATTTAAAATACCCAACTCTTTATAAATTAGCAGCCCATATATATATATCAACCTTTTCACTAATATTATACTTTCTTCTAATTCTATACTTTTTTCCTTCAATGCTTCTAATACTAGAATTGGTGAACTTAGCTATTTCCTTTGTTGTAAAGCCTAATTTTATATAGGCACAAAATTCCTGTTCGCTTGCCACAACATTGGGCTGTATCTCAATCAGCCTTTCGCAAAAGTAAGGGTACAGTTTTTTAAATTTTGGAAAAAAATGACTATTGTTCTGTACAGCCATATCAATAACTTCCTTTAATTTATCCATATCAATCTCTGCTTCCCTTATCCACATTTCAACTCTTTTTTTATAATATTTAATCGATATGGCCTGTTTTCTTATTATAAAATAGATAAACCAGAATACGAGCCCAAGTGACCCTAGTAATGATTCTAAAAAAATCATGTCCTTCTTCGGATGTTCAACAGAATTTGTTTTAACATCTAAAAACACTACAAAAAATAGAAAAAAACATATTAATGCTATTGCCTTTTTATTTCTACTGACCTTTAAAAAATAAGGCAAAGACAGAATCAGGGGAATGTAATAGAAATGAATTCCTGATCCAAGCCCTGTGTGAGAGGATATATAGAAAAAAATAAAACTTAATAATAGATAGGTATAGGTCTGTGCAAGGACATTAAATTTTAAATCTGTGAATATCCCATAAAAGAAAAGAATTGACAGCAAAAAGAAACAATACGAAATTAAAGAGGAAATACAAATAAGATCACATACCGCAATAGCAAAAAATAAAAGAGAAAGCGAAAGAAAACTTTTGTTCCATAACTTAATGTGTTCCACTTTCATTTTGTGTGTATCCTTTTCAGTTCCAATTTCAATTAATTTGCTATAAAAACCTGAAATACTTTCTAAAACCATAGTAATTTGTGATTAAAAAATAATGCATGAAATCTGATGCAATTTTAAGTCAAAAAACTACGCAAGTAAATGCATGTATGTAATCATTTCGGAATATATCACACTAAAACATTCAATTAAATAACTGATTATAAAACAATTAAACTATAAAATATAAAATTATGGTTTTCACAGACGTCTTTTCTATAAATAACAAAAATAATATTAAGAGTAAGGCGTATATTACAAACAATTAAATTTGTGGTACTCAATTTTTAAAAATTATGAAAAGAATATTTTCGGTTTTCATCCTTCTCTGCTTGTTTACTACTGTACTCAACGCCCAATTAAATGAAAAGGATATCGACAAATTATTAAAGGATGCAGGATATACTTTAGACTTTGTTGACAATCAGAAAGGCTTAAAAATTATACTAAAAGCAAGAGAAGCATCCAAGCATATAGGATATAAAGAAGGAATGCTAAAAAGCGGAAGTATGTTAACCGTTTTTTATATGCGTGAGGATAATTACAAAAAAGTAATTGAGACTAGTAGGGAAATGGAACCACTGGCATTGGAACTCAAAAATTATACTGTACTCACAGATTTATATAGAATGATGGCACTTGCGCACGGACAATTGGGATTGAGCAAAGCAAGTTATGAAAAATATCAAGCTGCCCTAAAGGCCTCAAAAAAAATACAGCAGAAAAATACGCGTCATTACAAAACATCTCTCATTTACGGAAATATGATAACCTATTTTGATCGTATGGACGACAATTATTCTCAAGATAGTATTTTACATTACCTGAAAAGAAGTTTAGAAGAGATAAAACAAATTGATGACAACAGTCCGGATACTAAACTTAATGACAAATATGATATACTCGCCGGTACAAACTCAAATATCGGCATGTTCTATATAAATCAACATAAACCACAAAGAGTAGATCTGGCAGAAAAATATTTTTTGGATGCTATAGCCATATACGATAATAAAAAATACAAGCTCATGGCGATAAACAGAGTGCTATTATCAAATTCTTTTGGTCGATTCTTCCAAGCAAAAAAAGACTATAATAACACTATAAAATATGCAACCAATGCTTTAGAATTAGAAAGAAAAGCTAATTCACCTTACATGCGTAAAGAGGCTTATGAAATGCTTGCAAACTCTTATCTTGAAATAGACAACAAAAACCTGTCAAAAAAGTATATGCAATTGTATACCCATATAAACGACAGTATTAACGCGTCTCAAAATGCAAGTATTGAAGCACCTGTAAATCAAATCGTTTTGCAGGAAAAAAAGAAGCATACTATTATGATAGTAATTATTTCTAGTTGCATTCTTGTCGTTATAGCCTTTGCTGTAAGGCTATTCTGGAAAAGAAAGAACAGAATTTTACACGAAAACTATGAAAACTTAATTGAAAAACTGAAGGCCGAAAAAAAATCTAGCGTTTTTACTGAAGAAGAAAATTATAGCAAGACTTTATCAGATAAGCCGCTTGCCATTACAGAGGAAACTGCCGATGCCCTACTCTTGAAATTGGAGAAGTTTGAAAAATCTAAAAACGTCATTAAAAAGGAAGTTAGTCTTACCTGGTTGGCCAATCATCTGAATACCAATACACGATATCTCTCTGAAGTTATAAAAAAATATAAAGGAAAATCATTTAATAATTATATCAATGGCTTAAGGATAAACTATATCCTAGAATTGCTTTATGAAGAACCCAAACACAGAGAATATAAAATAAGTTATCTTGCAGAGTTATGCGGTTTTTCGTCAAGAGAGGTATTTACTACGATATTTAAAAAAGAAACAGGTATATCTCCTTCCTATTTCATCGATCATTTAAAAAACGACATCAACATAATTGACGAACAGGAAGTAGATAAAGTTATTTAGAAAACCATCTTACCGGTAGTGATTAAGCCACAATCTTTGAAGGTGTTCTTTCTCTATCAATTGAGCCAGATGGAACACCATAACTGAAAATAGTACCGCCCGTATTGCGGTTTTCAGCCCAAATCCGTCCACCAAGTCTTATTATAAAATCTTTACTAAACGAAAGTGCAATACCTGCACCTTGATGTGTTGAACCCGCTTTATTGCTTATAGAAAACAGTTTTTTTATTTGATTATCTGATAGTCCTGGTCCTTCATCTTTTACAGAAATTATAATTTCGTTCCCGGTTTTGAAGGCATCTATAGCAATCGTTTTGCCTTTTGGAGAAAATTTTAATGCATTCGACAACAGGTTTCTGTTTACGAATTGCAGCATTTCTCTGTCAGATGTAGCTACAATACCATCGGGTATATTATTAATAACCGCAATGCCTTTTTCATTGAGTTGCACATTGTAGCCGGCAATAGCTTCGTCAAGTAGCGAACGGATATTTACGGTTTCCAAATTGATTTTGAATTCTCCAAGTTGGCGCTTGATCCATTGCAAGGTAGCATCAAAATTTTCCAAGGTTACTGAAATATCGTTGCTTATGGCCATATAAAAAGATTCTTTTTCTGATTGGGTAAGTAGTTCCGTATTTCGTTCTAGCAATCGCATCATATAAAGCGTTGAAATTAGAGGTGAACGGAAATCATGCGCCAGTATAGAAACCAGGTTCGATTTAACTGCATCAGCTTTCGATAAGGAAATGTTTTTATTTTCGATGATCTCATATAATGCCGCTTTCTTTTTATATTCATTTCTGATTTTTTTATAAGCACAGAACAAGAACAATAGCAAAATACCGCAGATTACCGAAAAGGGAATCAATATCATGATGGTCTGTCGTGATGCTTTCTGCGATCGTTCAAGATTTCTATTGTTTTCCTGTAACTGGTTATAATGCACGTAATAATCGGATGTAGCATTGGAAGTAATAGCTGTTGTACCGGCAAGAGGAACTTCTGATAAAATACCTCTGTTATTAGCAACGACCTCCAACTGGGTAGAACCATTAGGTATTCCTGTTCCAATCCCAACCTGTCCATAAGCGCTATAAACTCCTATAACAAATAATAAGGTTAGAAATTTGTTATTCATCACTGATTTTTTAAGGTTAAGTTTGTCGATTTGTTAATTCTAATAATTAATACCTAAAAACTCTTTAAAGCAGAATTTGTTAGGAATGATACCTTAAACAACAATTAAGAATGAGATTGCTTGATTTCAAATTATAAAAGAACATTCTCAAACAAAGATGATAAGGTTGATAGATAAGAGGTGTACTAAAATAAAAACCCAGGGGGACAGGAATTTAATTACTAGTTGCCCAAAAGGTTTTACGTTTATTGGCGCATCCTCTATCAGGAACATTTCTGCAATTATATACCCATTTTGCGACGGGTAACAACGGCTTTAAGTTTCAATATTGTTATAGGCTAAATAATAATACTATGTTGGGCATGAATTAGTTTCAATATAAGGTTGTTTCATTCTGTGGAGCCTGTTTAGGTCTAACTACGGGATGTTACCTTACAAAGAAAAAAAACAAGACGAATAAAAAACAAAAACGATAGACGCATATATACACGTGTAGTATTTTTTTTATAAGAAATTGAATATTAGGTGTTTGTGTTAAATATATATAGTAAAAACTATTTAAATCAAATGATATACGGAAGTAAAAGGCCTCTGTTTAAGTATGCCCGTGTAGTTAAAAAATTTACTTTTTAAGTATAGTCTGATAAATGAATAAAAAAGTAGAGAGGATAAAAGGCAAAGAATGCATTTATGCTTAGCGGCTCTGTGTCTTTGCGAGTAATTATTTTCACGTAAAGACACAGAGCCGCTAAGTTTGAGCAATAATTTTACTTCAGTATATTTTCCGACTTAAAATAGGACACAGCATCGTGTATCGCATCCTCTATAGGACGATATTGGATTCCAAGATATTTAACTGACTTTTTATTGGTAAAAAAATTGTCCTGACACAGAATACGCATATTAGTCAGGCTCATACTTGTTTCCAATCCGAAGAACCTTGCACAGTTACCTCCATAACCTAACAGATGAAGCAGCCATTTAGGAAGGCCTATCATAATTGGGCGTTGTTCAGAGTGCTCACTAAGCAATTTAAAAAAAGCCTTATAAGTCAGGTTGTTATTTGCTAAAAGATACTTTTCTCCGTTTTTTCCTTTTTGAATACAGGCAATAATTCCTCTCGAAACGTCTTTGACATCTACAAAGTTTTTCCCTCCCGGCGGATAAAACAGGATACGCTTTTTCCATCCCATCAGAATTATTTTACCGGAACTGGGTTTTGTATCATAAGCGCCAAGCATAAATGTCGGGTTTACGATAATTACGTCCATATTTTCTTTGTTCTCTAACAGGAAATTCTCTGCTTCCAGTTTGCTTTTGGCGTAATACGATTCCTTAAACGGAAAACGTACGGCTTTATCTTCAGAACCCAATTCAAAAAAATCGCTGTGCCCTACTGTGTTTGCTGAACTTACAAAAACAAACTTCTTGACTGATCCGGATTCAAGCGCAGACTGGAACAAACTTACCGTAGCCTCACAATTTGTTTTTTGATAATCGGAATAGCGTAATAAATCCTGCCTGGTTTCGGCCGCAATATGGATAACTATACCACATCCTTTCATGTAAGGAGCTAAGTCATCAAACAAATTTCCTTTTATTAATTCCAAATAAGTATGCTGTTCTCCTTTATAATTATCCGGATTGCGTACTAATGCCTTAACCTGCCAGCCAAGAGAAAGCATTTCATGTATTAAGTTTGTTCCCAACAAACCATTGGCACCCGTAACAAAAACTGTTTTCATACTTCTACACTTAGTTCCCTTTTAATCGATCGGGTCAATAGTGGCAATTTTATCCAGATTGGAAGAATAACAAGCATAAGCCAGCTCATTCTATTGACCATAATTACTGTATCTCGTTTTAGCAATTGCTGGATACAATATTTTGCTACAGCATCCGGATTAAGAAGCGTTAGTTTTCCTAAAAACCCTTGCTTTTCAATTCGTCGGGTAATCTCAGGACTTGTTTTCATCGCACCCGGATTCACAACACTGACAAAAACATTAGTGTTTTTCAATTCTTCACATAATCCTCTGGAAAAAGAATGCACAAAGGCTTTAGAAGCGGGATAAACCGTTTTATAACCAATAGGGCAAAATGCCGCCATACTGGATACATTCAGTATATAAGCCTTTTCTGCTTTTTTCAGATTTGGAAGCAATTGATGGGTCAGCAGTGAAGTGGCCATTACATTTACCTGGATAATTTTGCTGATATATTCTGCCGAGGCTTCATCAAATCTCCTACTGCCACCGGTTCCTGCATTATTAATTAGCATAAACACTGAAAAATTAGCATTGACCCAAGCAGCAAAATCCAGTACATTTTCTTTGACAGACAAATCGGTTTCGTAATAAAAAACGGGTATGCCATATTGTTCTGAAATTTCTGATGACAATTCCAAAAGTTCTTGCCCTGGAAGGCTCATCAAAATAAGTGGAATATTATTTTTAGCCAGTTCATAGGCAAAAGCCCTTCCCAAACCCTGGCTGGCTCCGGTAACGACAGCATATTCTGTTTCATTGCCATGTGCAGCTGTTTCGTTATTCTTTTGTAGCATGATTATCTTTTTTCTGTCAAAAGTATACTCTAGCTACTGCTAAAATGTTTAGATTTATAGAAGCGAACTCTTTTTTTGAGTAAAACGGATATCTTATAAAGTGCTATAAAACAAGTGCTTAAAAAGCAAAAAGTTCGGTTTTATAAATCGGAACTCTTTTTTTTAAATTCTGAAGGTGTAAGGTCAGTAAATTTTTTAAAAGTGATATTGAACGACGTCTTGGAATTAAAACCCGACTCAAAGGCAATTCCTAAAATAGACAGGTTATTGTTTTTGCTATCGCCCAGCAATTGTTTTGCTTTTTCAATTCTATACTTGTTGATAAACTGGAAGAAGTTTTCATTAAATCCTGTGTTGATAACATAAGAAAGTTGGTGTGGAGTCACTCCCATCAATCGGGATAGCTTTATCAAATTCAGATCCCCGTCAAGATACGGTGCTTCGGATTCCATAATTACCAACAGTTTTTGTTTTATAAGTTCGGTTTCTTCTTCGCCAAGCAATCTGAACTTTTGAGGTTCACTGGTTTTACTTTCTTCATCTAGCAAAAAAATACTTTCTGCTTGTTGTGGCTCTATAGGATAAACTTCTTCTTGTTTTAACGAATAATAAGCAATAAAATAAATTGCTATCAGGAAAGCGAAATTCATGTATATACTTGGCCTTTCAGCAATGAATATGATGTTATATATTGTGATTATAATTCCGGAACCTAATATTATATAGGCAATATATTTTAGCCAGTTTAGGCTTATCGGGTAAGTATCTGAAGAAAATTGCTGGATTTTTTTCTGATGACGGTTGATTATTTCACAGGAATAAAGCGCATAAAACAAACTCTGAATGAGCATGATGACTGTAAGCCATGTCGTAAGGCTGTTTTTATCAGCCTTGTCATAAAAAAACGATAGTGACAATAGAACCAAAAACAAAAATGCCAGTGGAAGGTGTTTTACTTCTTTAAGAGAAAATGAGAATGTAGGATTTGTAAAATGAACAACACTATAATAAAATGTGAGTGGAGTAAAAAATTGCAGAAAATTCAAAACAAATGAAAATGACCTACTAACAGATTGTATTTCCAGAATATCCAGCGCTTCATCGATCCAAAAAGTGCCCCACAAAAATAAAAACAATCCCAACCATATATTCGCCTTTTTATTGACTTTTAACGGATTGAAAAGCACCAGCATAGTCAATAAGGCAAAACCTCCTAATAGGAAAATTACAATTAACCGGTCAATATATATCATTGATAATTAGGGCTTTTAGGTTGTTATGTAGTAAGATTACGATTTCCAATCGCTTATGCCATCATTATATTTAACGTGTCCAAAGCTAGGCAGCAGCTCATTTTCTCTGGTAATGGAATATTCTATAGGCTGGTTAGGTATTTTGCCTTCTTTCCAGTTGACATAACATTCTTCTAATTTTTGGATTTCTTCATCTTTTGTCAGGTTCATATCCATACCATATAGCGTATTCAGCAGTTTCTCAACTTCCGGAAGTGTATTTTTATCGGTATGGATCATAGGCGAAAGCCTTATAAACCGTTTCAACTGGGCTGAATTTAGTCCATTTTTATAATCTTCACCAAATAGAAACATCAACGCTACATAATTAGACCAGTCTGGTGGTTCATATAATATTGTTTTTGCCTGGTTTACAATCGACATCTTAAAGAATTGCAATTGCGGTTTCCATAACCAGAATTTATATTTTTTATGACGTTGTTCTATAGTTGTCTGCTTGATGTCGTAAAACTTCTTTTTATCATCATTCGACATTGATTTATTTGAAGTTCCTAAAGAAACTAAAGTGATGGAATCTTTTGGCACTCCGGATTTTATAGCTTCAATGACTCCTGCAGCAATCGGGTTGTTAAATCCTCCCAAGGCTCCGTCCCATAATTCAAAAAACACTTCTGAGTTTTTGGCTTTGAAACGGGCCGGAAAATCAAAATATTGTATAGGTGCATTTGAAGAGCCGTGAATGGCTTGCGTTAGCTTTACCGAATCATAGTAAGGCCCGCTACCATACGACCGGAAGAATTTTGCCCTATTATTCAAGGCATCGTAGGTACAGACAATCAGTTTTAAATCCGGTTTTCCAATAAAACCAGGAAGTTCGTTCATTTGTCTTTTAGCCGATTCTACAAACAACTTCTGAAAAGCCTTTCCTTTTCTTTTGGAACTGTATTTAGGGCCTATGCTCTTGATATAATCAACCGGGAAAAAACGTTCCCAAAACGAGTTCTTGCTAAAAATTTTTTCTCTGATTTTTTGCTCTTTAAATAAAGCAACGGCTTTGTCTAAAGACCAATCTTCTACCAAAGCGGCCAAGATGATACTCCCGCCAGAATTAGCAATTACCATATCAAATTCTTTGAGAATTGCATGGCCTGTCATATCAGGATATCTGTCTTTTAAGGTAAGTAATTGCAATAAAGACCAGCTTCCGCCTCCATCGAGTGATAGTATTTTATACATCTTGGTAGTTTATGAGCCTCTAATTTAGCTATAAAAATAAACGCTTTTCTTTATTGAATCAAAAATTAGCGAAAAATAATGTTGTGTACCGTGTCTTTGTAAGCAATTATTTTCACGGAAAGGCGCTGAGTAGCGAAACATTAAATGTAAAAATATATTCTGGCGTAAAATTTCAAATAGTTAAGTAGAATTAGCTAACGCAAAAGAATTTATCCTAAATGTAAATAAATGATAATAAGTAATTTAAATACTTTTATTTAAAGTTTTTTTATTACTTTTTCAGGATAATCAGTAATGATGCCATCCACTTTTAATTCAATCATTTTGTTGATATCTTTTTCCTCATTTACTGTCCATGGAATCAAACGCATGTTCATTGTTCTTATTGAATCTACCAAAGCTCGATTGACTTGCTCATAATGTGGACTGTAAATTTGAGGCTTAAAGTCTAACTTTGCTAAATTCTTTGCAAGTCCCCTATCGCCTGCTAAAAAAGCAATGGTTATATCAGGATATTTTTTATGCAACACATTTAGTATTGCCGGATCAAAAGACTGGATATTACTCCTATTCTGTATTCCTTTTTTCTTTATAATCTCCATAACCATAGCAACAAAAATATCCGGTTGTGGTTGGGATTTGCCATATTGGTCTGCTCCTGACTTGATTTCTATATTATAACGTATGGGTTTGTTTGGTCTATGTTTAGCAGTATAAACTTCAATATCATCGATCATTTCTGAAAATAATGGCTTATAGGCTTTGAATTTTTGCTGTTCAGGAAAATGCGTATTTCCTTTTGAACCGATATCAAACTTTCGAATGCTATCGTATGTCATATTATATAAATTATATGACTTCTCTTTATCACGAGGAATAGGCATGCCGTTGGGCAGTGATACATATTCAGACGACATAAAAGGCTCATGTGAAACCACCACTTTTTGATCTCCGGAAATAACCACATCAAGTTCAATAACATCAGCGCCTTTGTCTACGGCACTGCGGAAAGCTTCAAGGCTGTTTTCTGGAAAATGACCTCTATCACCACGATGGCCTTGAACCTCAATGCCAGATAGTTTTGCTGGAACCGTATGGGTAGTTTTACAGGAAGCAACAGCTAATAGTGCGGCGAGAAGAAACGCAGGGTATTTTTTCATTTTTTTGCAATATATGTTGTAAAAAGACGGTGACCTTCCTTACAAATATACAATTTTACCCTTATTTTGCTTTATTAGTACTTTATAAACTTGCGGGTTGCAATTCCTTCATCTGAATAAATCTTGACAACGTAGTTTCCTGAAGCCAAATTCGATATGTCAAATACTATGGAGTTGTCGTTATTGTTGGATAACATCATTACAGGTTGTCCCATCATGTTATAGATGGCAACAGATTTCATTTGCAGTTCCTCTTTGTTCGTAATGGTCAGGATGTCTTTTGCCGGATTTGGAAAAATTGTAAATCGGCTTGAAAATTCATGATCCTTATCTCCAAGCGATTCAATTGTGGTTACAGCTCTTTCCGTCATGACAGGCAGGTTAAAATCAAAATAAATGCTGGCGCCATTGCTAAAACTATCACCTGGTGATAAAGACGACTTTGTTTTGATTTTAAAAGCGATATATCCATCATTAATATGATCATAAAAAGGAAGATTGATGTCTTTAAAAACAAATTCAATCATATTGGTATTACTAATTTTAGTGTTAAAACTATGACTGCTTTCTATTGGTGTAAGGCTTCTTATATCGAAACGATCCAGATCGATAAGATCTTTTACTACAATATTTTTCGCAACATAGTTGCCTGTATTTTCAAATCGGATAATATAATGCACATATTCTCCTATGAATGAAGAAGAAACCGTAAGTCCCTGCAGACAGGTTTTATCATTCGGATCAAAAGAATTGACTATAGTCTGGCGTAAAACAGCACTATTGTCTTCCGGAACAGCATCTAATAAAGAAGAAGTTATAGCAACTTTATAATTAAGAATGTTACCGTTATTGAGTGACGGCATATCAGTTGGAGAATTTAATCTAAAATGTAAAGGAATAGTGCGCGATTCAAAAGGTTTTAAGTTAGTAAAAGACCAGGATAAACGTCCCGTATCTTGTAATGTTTCTGATAGTGAGCGCGGTTCTGGACGTACTGCAGTATCAAACCGTAACTCAATGTCACCCGACTGTATATTGGTTCCTTTATTTCTATATGAGATCGCATAATCAGCTACATATCCAGGTACAGCATCATTTAAAGGTAATATAGAAATTTCCAAATCAGAGTACTCTCCATTATTTTTCAGACAAAAAATCTGTTCCAAAGGCGCTTGTTGCTCAGAAAAAGTATAAGTGACACTGGGAGGCGTAACCTCAAAATAATTAGGATTAGCCAGTAATGGAATAATAGTAGTATTTCCATCTAGTAATGGCAGGTTATATTGCCCGTTCTTATCAGAAAAATATATTGTTTCTGTTGTTCCCTGGATTACTTTATAGCCTGCAAAAGAGGCGACAATATCCTCTGAATCACAACCATTTTTATTAAAGTCAAAATTAGTTTTGCTTCTTACAATGTTAAATCGGCCGCCTGGTGCAAAAGTACAGTATGAATTGACTTCACATTCAAATCCATATATTGCCACAAGTTGTCTCTTTATTGCATTTATTTCATTTTCATCGGCACAAATATAACGAAGACGCGGTGCGTTCCGCAGGGATTCTTCTAAAGATACTGCATTGTATTTACCATTCTTTACAAAAAGTGAAGTAAGTGACGGGTTTGATCCAAAACTAAGCCTTTCGACGCCCGGGCATTGGGAAATATCCAAAGATTGCAATCTGTTGCCATTAAAGCTAACCGATTGTAGTCCTTCATCTGCTACTACAGTTAAGGCATTTGTAAGCCCATAGTTATTGCAAGATAAGGATACGAGTCTTTCAAAACCGCGCACGTCCAATAAAGCCAAAGGATTACTCCTAAAGTTAAGTCCGTTGGCACTCAGTTCCGGGCTACTATAAATCCTAAGACTTTCCAACTGATTATTGGCAAGACTTAACTCTCTTATTAATGGACAGGAAACCGTTAACGACAATAGCTTATTATTGTCTGCAATCAAACTTACCAACTCCGGATAATCGATCAGGTCATTAAACGAAACCACTCTATTATTCTGCATCAATACTCGCTTTAGTTTAGTTAGTCCTCTAAGATCCAAAGCTGTTAAGATATTATTTGAACAATTAAGTTCTTCTAAAGCCGTTTGAGCTAACAAATTCAGTTGTGTCAATCGATTGTTATGGCAATATAGTTTTTTGATCGAATTTCCTGCTAATTGTAGTGATCCCAATTGGTTGTTATGGCATTCCAGATTGTGAAGTCTGGTCTGCCTGCTTAGATCAAGAGTTGTTAGTTGGTTAAAAGAACATTCTAAATCCTGGAGACGCCAACAGTCTGAAAGTTCTATATTAGTAAGAGAATTAAAGGAACAATAAAAATACTCTAAATTAGGAGAATTGTTCACATTTACCGAAACCAAATTATTATGCTGGCTGTCAATAAAATTTAAGCTTGGATTATCCAATATCAAATTCTCCAATCGGTTATTGGCACAATAAAGACTGTACAATTTTGGACATGGAGTCAGGTCTAATGAAGTAATTTTATTATCTGTACACTGTAAAAAAGTTAATAAAGGCAAATCTGATGTAGGAACAGAAAGTAATTGGTTATTATTACAGATTAGAGTTGTAATTGCCTCAAAATATTCAATACCGCTAAGATCAGAAATAACAGCAAAAGATACATTCAGATAACTGACAGCCAGAGCTTCAGCAACTTCAATCTCCCCATTCCTATTAGTATCAATACGAATATATTGTCCCTGCCGATTTTTGGCAATCTCATTACTGACATCAGCTGCCAGCAATTTAGCCTTAAAATTAGCATCGGGTATATAAAGCCCTTGACCTTGTATGCTTTGCCAAAGGCAGAACAACAGGAAGGCATAATATAACTTTTTCATGGGGGTATATTTGCACACTGTAAATATATCTTAAAAAAATCATAAAAAAACATATTTTAAAAAGTTAACATATAGATTTTTTAACAATTTATACAGCATGCAATCATTTCGATTGCGAAATCTATTTATTTCTTCTCAAATAAACTGTTAATACGTTTTGGTGCCTTAAAGCGATATCCTATATAAAATTCCAGAAATTGCTGCTGATCTTCTACATGGATTAAAGTATCGGAACTATAAGAAAATGAATTCAGGCTTGTAGCCGCTCCTGCAAAAAAGTGTTCTGAATTATAGCCTGCCGTTAACCGGAATTGAGCCTGAAAGGACAAACTTTCTGAAATTTCATGTGGTGTACCATCATTGTAAACAGTTTTCGTACTGTTAAATCCCAATCCACTATAAGCTCCAGCTGATACAAGAAATTTATCCCGTATGATCCAATTGTAATAATATCCCGGTCCAATAGCTATATCAAAAATATTGTCCTTGCTTGGATTGTTGTTTTTGATCTGCGTAAAATAATAACTAATGCTGGGTACAAAACTGCCGGCACTTCTTTGCTGCCATTCACTTTGCAGGAAAATTGTCCGGAATGAAAAATCAGGATTGAAGATATAGGATGTGCTTCCTCCTATTTTCTGTACCTGAAAATGGGGAAACAAAATGTTTTGTTCCGATCCAACATCATTCCCATCTATATAAAAGCCTTTAGTCCTGGCATATTGAAGTTCTTGCATCCATGACCCGAGGTAGAGCCGTGTTCCAAAATTATAAAACTTTGTATGCCCTTTGATAGCATCATCTTTATTAAAACGGAGAAATTCAGGAGTATATCCCAAATCTATTTCAATGAATTTATAAATAAGTGTTAGTGTTGAGCGTAACCGCTGATTGGGAGACAAAGTAAAATCTAACCGGCTTGTTTTATCTTTAATACGAAAGGAATTAAAGCTGTTACTAAGTCCCAGCCGCAACTTAATATAGTCGTCATATTTTTCTATACTCCTTTGGGCTTTTTGAGTAGAAAGCGTATCAGCTATTTGTGCCTGACAAAAAAACGTATAGAAAACAATAAAGAATATGGCGTATTTTTTTACCATTTGCTTCGTCTCTTCTTTTGATGCAATATACTAAATTAACGTCTGATAAATTAAGTCGGTTTTTTATATTACCAGTATTTTGTAATTTGCAACTAACTAACAAATAGCCTTAATAATGAATAACACCAGAGTATTTAGGATGTCTTTTGCTGGCGTTTATCCGCATTATATCCATAAAGTAGAAAAAAAAGGACGTACCAAAGAAGAATTAGATACCGTTATTTTTTGGCTAACAGGATATGATAAGCAAAGTTTGCAGCAAGTAATCGACCAGAAAACAGATTTGGAAACATTTTTTGCTGAGGCTCCACAAATTAACCCTAATGTTTCTAAAATCACAGGAGTCATCTGCGGTTACCGTGTTGAAGATATTGAAGATAAACTTATGCAGCAGATTCGCTACATGGATAAACTGGTAGATGAATTGGCCAAAGGAAAAGCAATGGAAAAGATTTTAAGACAATAACTAATACAATAAGGTCAATAGCGATTGCTATGCCTTTCGAATTTTTCCACTATCAACTATCCACTATCAACTATCAACTATCAACTATCCACTTAAAAAGAATTTACTTCAAGCCATTTCTATATTCCGACGGTGTTTGCTGTGTCATCTTTTTAAAGATTGTATTAAAAGAAGTCTTGGAATTAAATCCCGATTCATAGGCAATACCCAATAAAGAGAATCGGTTCTTCTTTTCTGACAACAGCTTTTGGGCCTGCCTTACCCTATAACCATTTACAAACTGAAAGAAATTTTCATCAAATCCCTGATTAATCAAATACGACAGCTGGTGCGCACTGATACCCAATAATCCCGCTAGTTTGATCAGATTAAGCTCACCATCCAGATAGGGTTTTTCCGTTTCCATCAAAAATGTCAGCTTCTGCTTCAGATTTTCTAATTCAGCGTCAGAAAGCAATTTCTTCTTTCCTTCCGATTCTCCATCTTTTGCTTCTATTTCCAAAAGCTCTTTCCGTTGCGCTTCATCCAACGGATAAATTTCTTTCTGTCGTAACGAATAATAGGATGTTAGGTATACAATTACCAAAAACAGCAAGTCCATCACCATATGTTCGTGCCGTTTTTCAATAAATATATTATACAACTCATAACCTTCTGTAATAATTATGGTTACAAACAATAAAGAAGTGACCTTAATTAGCCATTGCAGGCTGATATTTTCTGTATTAGAAGAAATCGTTTCTATTCTTCTTTGGTGGCGACGTATTTTAAAATAGACAATAGCAATATAAGGCAGATTGTGCGAAATAGGAATCATGCTATAAACTATACCATGCGGCGGATCAAACATCAAGACAATATAGATGATCGGTAAAATCAGGCAAGCCAGATCTGCTTTTTTGAAAACATAATTTGGATTGATAAAGAAAACTACGCTGAAATACAGGAATAGCGGTGTGAAAATCTGTAGAAAACTAACCGCCTGAGTCAATATGGCTCCAACTTGCAGGCCACACAAGGCAGTAATATCAAAAAGCCAGAAGCTGGACCAAAGAAACAAAAATAGCCCAAAAAACAGGTTGGCTCTTTTGTTTACATTCATTGGATTGACCAATACAATAAACGACTGCAGGACCAAGCTGCCGTATAATAGTACGACGATAAATTTTTGCAATTCTGCAGCAGGCATTTTTAAGGCTTTTAGATGAGTAAAAATAATGATTATTGAAGTAGGCTTATGAAAAAAGCTTCGTTTTTTTATAGTCAGAAAGAGTTAAAAACGAGAAAGAATATGTGATTCAATTATTAATATTATTAGTTAATCTATTTTTTTTAACATGAATTGAATTTTATATTTTATCTTTTTCTAAAAATAAAATTTATTTGTTACATTTGTAACATGAATATTTTTAATTCTGAAAAAGCGAGATATCATAGTGGTAACACTATTTTTAGCTTAAAATTTATGTGTGGCAAACGGACATAAACACTAAAAGCCATTTAAGGCACATTATATGTTGTATCAGGCAAAATAACTCTCCCACTAACGCCCCGACAACATTTTTTATTTTATCAGTATAATTCTAATAATTGTGAAAACGGCTTTTTGACATAAGTTTTTAACTAAATGACAAAGCCCTTGGAGCTTTTTCCAAATTGCTCTAGCTTATTGACGCCATTTTTAGTACAATATTAACCCGGATTATTTGAATGTATTAAAACATTGGCTCGGTTTATGCCTACAAACAGTAACAAATTAATAATCTCATAAAAAATTAAAAAAATGAAACTACAGTTTATACTACTATTCTTAGGTGCAAGTACTCTGGCCTTCGCACAAAAAACCATTACTATGAAAGTAAAAGAGAACACCGTTCCTTGTATGGGTGTGGCTCCTATGGATTGTATGCAGGTAAAAGAAGGCAATGCAAAACAATGGAGTAACTTTTACAGTACTATAGAAGGTTTTAATTACCAACCCGGATATGAATATAAATTAAAAGTAATCAAAACCAAAAGAGAGGGTAATATACCTATGGATGTTTCAGCCTATACCTACCGTTTAAAAAAATTAGTTTCCAAGAAACAAGTCAAAACAATAGATGCCGGTTATTTGAATAAAAAAATGGTTTTATCTCAAATAAACGGTAAAACCATGAGTAACGGTAAGGTGTATCTGACTATCGACAATACTAAAAATAGTATTTATGGAAAAAGCGGCTGTAACCGTTTTAACGCCGGTTATCAATTGAACGGCAACCAGATTCAAATAAACCTATTGATGGGTACTTTGATGGCCTGCGACCCGGAAAGCATGCAATTAGAACAAGAATTTAAAACTACAATCGAGAAGAAAAATTTCGAAATTCATACAGAAAAGAATACTGTACATTTTAAAGATCCAAAAACAAAAAAAGTAATCTTAACCTTTACTATTCCTACCGAAAATGAGCTGTGGGCATTTATTGATGGTAAAAAATGGAAACTGATACAAATGGACAATGTAGGTAAAGATTATGGCAAAGCAAATCTGCAATTTGATGTAAAAAGCAAAAAAGTATCCGGAAACAGCGGTTGCAATAACTTCTTTGGCTCTTATACTGCTACTGCTGACCAAATTACTTTCTCTGCCTTGGCTGGCACTAAAATGGCTTGCATAGATAAAGACGCTGCCAGTACTGAAACAAAAATGCGAAACTATCTTTCTGAGGCAACATTACGTTTTGACGTTGCCGAACAGACCCTCAACTTTTATAAAGGCGATAAGCTGGTAATGATGTTTGCAATACAATAAAAATAAAAACCGTCTCAACAATTGAGACGGTTTTTTTTAAAAAAACTCTATTAAAGTTTATTGGCTGCAATACAAATCGTCAGCAGTAAGGGCATGAGTAAATCCGTTAGAATGTGAAAAGTTTATTTTATATGGATTTTCAGCATTAATGTGAAGATTCATTACGGATAATGCTTTTTGCCTGTTACGTTTTTTCCCATTTGTTATCTTAGGACCTAGTATAGAGGTTATGTTGAGCTCCAAGCAACCACTATTATTAGCAGCCGGATTATAAATAGCTCCAATACTTTTGATTGTTTTGTATCCCATTATACCATGTTTATATTTGTTTATAACTTTTGATTTCCCAATAAAAGTTCTTTTTAGTTGTGAAACAAGTTTATATTTTTTCCCATTTGCATGACCTTTATAAGTCGGGAATTTATAGTTTTCCCTCATACATGGATTACCGTAAGGAATATTTCCTTTAGTTAACACCTTACCTGTTACACCACACATCATACCATTTACTGTAGCAGTAACTGTTAGATATGTCATTTTGCAAGGCATAGTGTAGGTATGGGTTATGGAAGGTCCGGCTGTTTCACTTGTTCCATCACCAAAATTCCATAAGACTTTACCTTCCCCAATCGGACAATCCTCTGTTTGAGGAATGGAAAATATCCAGGTAGCTTGTGACGAACTGGCATTATCTTTAATAGCTATTATAGTGAATGGACAGCTATTATCAATATCAACCGCATCAAAGGATGAGCAAGAATTTCCTTGCAGCAGTTCTATTGAAGATAAAAGGCTAACATTAAAAATATTAGTTTCTGCTACTGGTATTCGTATAAAAAAATGAGTTGAAAATGGCACCACATATCCATAATTTTGATCTTGAAACGTCAACGAAATAGGATAAAATGAGCCATCATCTCCAGTAGGACTAAACTCTAATCCATCCAAATCTCCAAAAGCACTAGAAAGATAAAAGATATTTAACGGAAGACCTGCATCTAATGGTTTAATGCTTTGGTATGAAATTTTATAAAAATTCCATTCTTCAGTACATTTAACAAAGTTACTGTTTATGACTACTTCATATCCGCAACCGTTCTTACTTTTCACCTCTACTTTACCTGGCCCCACTTTACCTCTATTTTCAGAAATAGTTTCAAGATCATAATTTGCATCATCACAGGTATTTACATTCTGCATATTATTATTAATAAAAATAGAATGCATCACACTAGTAGAATTTGTCTTTGAAGCATTAAAAAATGCCAATAGATTTTCATAATTAGAGCATGAAAAGGGAATGCTCTGAATAAGACAACCCGAATCCCAGATATAAAGTCTATCACCAATAATAATCATTCCATCCTGATTAAGTAGTGTTTCCAAAATAGGATCAAGCGTAAATTTAGTTTCATCAAAAGTAGGATCATCCGGAATAATGCCATCGTCCATATCTTCTGCTTTTTTTCGCAACGAATAAAAGTTATTCGCAGTTTCATAGTCAACCAATACCTGTTCTTCTTGATTGCCGTTCTCATATTGCTGATACAGTTGCAAATGTGCCTGCTGCAGCTCAGCCAGCGAATTAAAACGCAGAACTCTCTTACCATTACAGATTATATTTTTAGATCCTGTTTCACGGGCAGCCAACTGCTCCTCGTCACTAAAAATTTCGTCCTTATGGCAGGATACATAAGCCAAGGAAGAAAGAAATACTAAAATCAATCCAATGTTTTTTAATTTTTTTCTCATTTTTTTACAATTTAAGTTAATGAATGGTTTGGGTTTCGTTTGTGCCTGTCATCCATTTAATAGAGAAAAACCTTTATGAGGAATTCACCTACATCATGAATTAAAGCTGAGACAAAACTATTCTTAACAAAATCATAAAATGTTTATTTTTAGCTATTTGTGACGTTTTAGTATCAAAATAGTGACCAACAAAAAAGGGGCTGGGACGAATTATTGGATTCTTGTGATGATTTTTTTGTTTAAAAAACAAGATTGTCAATTGCATCATTGTAGGATGCACTTACAGGAAGCTTTTCTCCGTTTATAATCACTTCTGTCTTGGATTTGGTATCTACCTTATCAATCCTCACAATATACGAACGATGGATTCTCAAGTATTCCAACGAATCTGGTGTCTCGTCAATAAAATCTCCTATTTTGCAGCGTACTACATAGGTCTTGTTTTCGGTTACCAGTTCTATATAATTGCCGGATGATTTTACATATAAAATCGTATCTGTTTTTATACGGATATCTCTTCCAGCTTCTTTAAAAACAAAATAGTTTTCTTTTCTTTTTATTTTTCTAACCAAAATGCGGAGCAGTTCCCGCGTAATGTCTTTGTTATAGGAGAGTACCCGAAGCTTGAAAAAGAAATAAACAATGCAGAGCAAAACAACAACAGACAATATGACGAACCAGATTTCTTTCCAGAAAGGCGCTTTTATATGGATAGGAATTTCCAGAAAACTTGCATTTTGCATGACATTAGGATCTTTCGCAGCAATTTTAAACACATAATCACCATGCGGAAGTGAAGAAAAAGTAACTTTCCTGTTTTTGGTACTGTACCATTTTTTATCTAGCCCTTCTAATTTGTAGTTATACACAAGTCTGCCTTCATTTTTTAGCGATACGGCTTCAAAATTAAATTCGATCCTATTTTCGTCATAAGACAAGCCACTTAAATATTCAGGACTTGTTTCTTTTTCATTTACAAGTACTTGCTTCAGCCTTAAAAGATAGTCTGTATTTTTTTTTGAACCCTCAAATAATTCTTTCGGTGCATAAGCCAATCCTTTCTTTGACGCAATCCAAACTCTGTCATTTATGATTTCTACATCGCTGATCCCATCATTAAGTAATCCGTGGGAACTCTTTAATCCGGTGAGCTTAAATTTTCCATCAGTGCCGAATGTGATTTTATTCAATCCGGAATTTGTACAAATCCAGATTTCATTTTCATTTTCTATATGTACTTCATTAACAATGTCACTAAATAGGCCATCCTTTTTGGTAATGGAGGTTACCTTTTCAGTGGTCTTATCATAAATAATAAGCCCTTGCCCCAAAGAAGCAAAATAAAGCTCGTTTCGTTTTTCATTATAATCAATATCGTCAATCCTGTTGCCAAAAAGCTTGTTCTGGCTTTTGAGTGCTTTTAATTTTCCATCAGGAGTATAAACATATACACCTTGCGGAGTGCCAATATAAATATCATCTTTCCAATAACAAGCATCATGAGCCCTGAATGGAAGTTTGATGAGTCGTTCTGGTTGACTTCCATTTAAATCAACCTGATAAATCCCGCCTAGTTGAGAAACAAGTATTCCTTTTTCAGCAGATTCTGAGAATTTAAGGACATAAGCCTGGTAGGATTCTACTTTGGGCTGCTTTTTGTTTTTGATAAGTTGATTTTGATAAAATGATAAAGAATAACCTGTATGGGAATCATGCTCCATAAACGATCGTACCATATTATTTGAATTAAAATATACACTTGAATTATTATCGCGATCAATCTTTAAAATCCTACCATTGTCATAACCTACAAAAAGCTCATTATTCTTATTTTTAGTAAGAGAATAAATAGGAATATCGATACTGTTCTGTCTATAAACCCTAATCTTAGATTCTTTGATATAAAATACACCCGAATATAAAGTCGTGAACCAATATCCACCTTCCCTGTCGATTAAGAAATTAGTAACAGACTGATCCTTTAAAAATGAAGCTGTAATTTTCCCTTTTATATCAACAATACTACCACCGCCAAACAGATAACCGATAAAAAAATGAGAGCTGTCAATTGCCTTTATTACCAAGGGCTTGAAACTATTTTCTACTTTTGCAATCAGCTTTCCGTTCTTATCTCGTACCGATATATCGTATTCATTCCTGTAAACCAAATATTCAGAATCAGGAAGTTCGATAATTTCGATCTTTCCATCCCCACTAAATACATTTACCGACTGAGGACCTAGTTTAGATACATCGTCTGTGACATAATAAAACAATGTTTTATCATATTTTTCGTAAACAGAATAGCTGACTTCTCCATTTACATAAGAAGGAAAAGGTTTTTTTATATTTTCAACAATAACACCTTTATTATTGATAACCAGTCTCCCTATCTTAAAAATAGAACTTATGAATAGGTTTTCTTTTTTATCAAAATAAATATTTTGTATGGTCTGGTTGTGTTTTAATGTTTTAGTAAGGATAGAATTGTATTTATAGGGCTTAAAACCTTTAAAATCAGCATCAAAATAGAATAAAGTGTTGTCAAAAGTAGAACAATACACCCTACCATCTGGTTGCGGATAAAAGCTCAGGATTACATTAGACAGCAGTCCATCCTCAACTCCAAATGACCTGATTTCATAACCATTATAATTGGCTACGCCTCTATCAGTAGCGAACCAAACAATACCATTTTTATCCTGATATATATTATAGACCTGTAGGCTGGGCAAACCTTCATTGAGCCCAAATTCTTTGTAGATATATTCTTGTGAAAAAAGAAAATAGGGGATAAAAAATAATAAGAGTAGGATTTTTTGCTTCATTTTTTTGTGGTAGTTGGTTAAAAACAGAGCCGGAAAATCAAAGTTTTGTCGGTTTTTTCTTCTAACAATACTACCAATGAATTAACATACTTCCTTACGGATTTCCTCATTTATGTTAAAAAAAACCAAATAAAACATAAAACCATATAAAAACGCATGTTATTTAAAATTCATAATTCCAAATTAGTAATTATGAATTTTTACACTATTCCTAATTTTACCCTCTTAAAAATACATACCCTAAAAAATAATTCTAAAAATTTCCTTTAATTTGTACAAACGCAAATAAAATGGAATTCAATCCTGACGAACTCGATCAAAAAGCCATCTACAAACTCATCAGCGGAGCTGTTATTCCGAGGCCTATCGGATGGATATCCACCATTAGTGAAAACGGCATTCATAACCTTGCTCCATTCTCATTTTTTAATGTTGTAGGTGATGATCCGCCTCATGTAATGTTCGCAACAGCTCACTCAAATCAGCAGAAAAAAGATACTCTTGCCAATACATTAGCTACTGGACAATTTGTTGTAAACTTGGTTACCGAAGACATTGTAGAAGCCATGAATACTACCGCACAGACGGTACACGCAGATATTGATGAATTTGAACTTGCCGGCCTCACTCCCGTTTCTTGTGTTAAGGTAAGTCCGCCTAGAGTTAAAGAAAGTCCCATTTCTTTTGAATGTGAACTTGTCCATCATTATTCTCTTGAAGGACACAAATATGGTGGTGCTACTGTCGTAATTGGCAGGGTCGTGATGTTTCATTTTGACGAAAAGGTACTGCTCGACGATCATAAAATCAATATGGATACATACAAACCTGTTGCAAGGCTCGCAGGATCAAACTATTCCAAATTAGGTGAAATATTTGTAAT
This sequence comes from Flavobacterium sp. 28YEA47A, assembly GCF_041262125.1. Classification (NCBI taxonomy): domain Bacteria; kingdom Pseudomonadati; phylum Bacteroidota; class Flavobacteriia; order Flavobacteriales; family Flavobacteriaceae; genus Flavobacterium; species Flavobacterium sp. 28YEA47A. The sequence goes on along the minus strand of NZ_JBGCCI010000005.1, from coordinate 195,277 downwards.
TAAAAGACAGTAATAAAATGAAAATAACCGTAATTGGGGGCGGTCCCGGAGGACTCTATTTTTCTATACTTGCCAAAAAGGCCAATCCGGAGTTTCAGATTGACGTTTATGAACGCAACAAGGCAGATGATGCTTTTGGCTTTGGTGTGGTGTTTTCAGACGAGACATTGAGCGAATTTCTTTCTCGTGATCCAAAATCCTATGAACTAATCCGAAGCCGTTTTGCCTACTGGGATGATCTTGATATTGCACGCGATGGCCAAAAAGTCCGCATTACAGGAAACGGATTCTGCGGCTGTTCCCGAAAAACCTTACTGCAACTCCTACAGCAGAGATGTCGTGAAGAAGGCGTTGTTTTGCATTTTGAGCATGTCGTAGAAGACCTTGCACAATTTAAAGATTCTGATGTAATTGTAGCCAGCGATGGTATTAACAGTATATTCCGAGACAAACAAACTACTGATTTCGGTACCACTTCTGCATTGCAGAAAAACAAGTTCGTATGGATGGGCTCTACTCGTCCGTTAGATGCTTTTACTTATTTTTTCAGAAATACACCATATGGTCCTATTGTAGCCCATACGTACCAATATGAAGAAGGAAAAAGTACCTGGATATTTGAAACTTCGCCGGAAACCTGGAAAAAAGCAGGTTTCGTGACTGAAGACGAAACGGCTACTATACAAAAGCTATCTGAACTTTTCAAAGAAGAATTAGACGGGCATGGACTAATTTCAAACCGATCGCATTGGAGAAATTTTCCGGTTATCACGAATACCGTCTGGCATAAAGATAATATCGTACTTCTGGGCGATGCAAAAGCTACTGCACACTATTCCATTGGTTCGGGAACCAAATTGGCTATGGAATGTGCTATTGCACTGGCCGATGCCATCTCTGCCCATCCAAACGACATTCCACAGGCTTTCCACGCCTACGAGCAAAGTCGTCGTAAACGGGTAGAAATGATACAACATGCTGCTAAAGTATCGTTGGAGTGGTTTGAGGACATGGACAGACATATTCAGCAAGATTTTCTGCCGTTTGCCTTTGGTGTTATGACACGTTCTAAAAAAGTTACCTTCGAAAATCTTGCTATAAGAGATGCTTCTTTCACAGATGCTGTACTAAAAGATTTTAATAGCTCTATAGGCAATTCAGAAAGTAAGACACCGCCAGCCTTTACACCATATCAACTCCGCCAAATGCACCTGCAAAACAGAATTGTCATGGCTCCAATGGAACAATATGCGGCTCAGGACGGATTAGTTTCCGACTGGCATCTGGTACATTATGGAAGCCGCGCCATAGGCGGTGTGGGACTTATATTGACTGAATCTGTTGCAGTAAGCGAAGAAGGAAAAATTACTTTAGGTTGCCCGCTTATAAACTCTCAAAAACAAATAGATAGCTGGAAAAAAATAACTGATTTTGTTCATCAAAATAGCAAAAGTAAAATAGGAATACAGCTTGGGCATTCGGGCAGAAGAGGCGCTGTAAAACGTCCTTGGGAAGGTCATGATGTATCGATTGAAACTCCATGGAAGCTCCTCGCTCCTTCTCCAATATCGTATAACGATAAAATGCCGGTTCCAAAAGAAATGGATAGGCAGGATATGGAAAATGTTATTACGCAATTTCGCCATGCAGCAAAAAATGCAGAACTGGCCGGATTCGACATGATTGAATTGCAGGCTAATCACGGTTATTTACTGGCCTCATTCTTATCACCTCTAACAAATAACCGGAAAGATGAATATGGAGGAAATGTAACCAACAGGCTTAAATTTCCTCTGGAAGTATTCCGTGCTATACGGGAAAGTTTTGATGTGAATCGTCCTATTTCTGTAAGGATTTCAGCAAACGATTGGGCAGAAGGCGGCATTACTTCTGAGGATGTATTGGAAATAGCAAAAGCATTTCAACAGGCCGGAGCCGATTGTATTGACGTATCCTCGGGATATACTGTAAATTATCAGAAGCCCGCTTATGGAAGAATGTACCAGACTCCATTTTCGGATGCCATACGTAACTCTATAGATGTTCCGGTCATTACCGCCGGAGCCATACAAGATATTGACCAGATTAATACTATCATCCTCAACAGAAGAGCTGATTTGGTAGCTTTGGGAAGGCCGTTATTGCTTGATCCTGGTTTTGTAAGGAATGCTCAGGCTTATGAACAGTATCCTTCACAAGATATTCCGAATGCTTATGAAGCAGGAATATCACATCTTTATCCTTATAAATTAAGCGAACGAAAAGCTGCTGAAGGAATGAAGAAAGCGTTGAAACCGGAAAGCCATAAAAGATAGTTTATAGTTGACAATTGATAATTTGAAATTCGTAATTAAAATGTACCTAGATAATTTCGCACAAAAGCACCTGCCTTCTCAAAAACTGCAACCGGAGTATATCTACGATCACCCGGATTTTCAGTTTCCGGAGGATCTTAACTGCGTAGAAAAACTATTAGACTCTCACATCAAAGAAGGTCGTGGGCATCATATTGCCATGCGTACTTTTGAAAAAAACTGGACGTATCAGGATTTATACGAAAAGGCCAATCAGATTGCCCATGTGCTAGTTGAAGATTTAGGCTTGGTTTCTGGCAATCGTGTACTGATACGAGCTGCCAACAACCCAATGTTTGTGGCTTGCTGGTTTGCTGTGCTCAAAGCAGGCGGTATTGTAGTAGCAACTATGCCTTTACTACGTGAAAAAGAACTTGAAGTCATGATTGACAGTGCTGAAATATCACATGCTTTTTGCGATTATCGTTTGGAAGAAGCATTAGCTGCCGTAAAATCGTCTTTTCTAAAGCAGGTTATTACGTTTGACGGTACTGAACAAGGCATGTCAAAGCTTGAAACGCTAATGCACAACAAACCTAAGGAATTCCAGAACTTCCCAACAAAAGCCGGTTCAGTTGCCCTTATTGGTTTTACTTCCGGAACTACCGGAAACCCTAAAATGACTTCGCATTATCACAAAGACATACTCCTAATTTGCGAAGCTTTTCCTAAGTATTCTTTACAGCCTGTTCCTGAAGATATTTTTACAGGCAGTCCGCCTTTAGGTTTTACCTTTGGTTTGGGAGGTCTTGTTCTCTTTCCGTTTTATTTCGGAGCTTCAACATTTCTTATTGAAAAACCAAGTCCGGAACTATTACTGGAAGCCATACAAAATCATAAGGTTTCTATCGTATTCACCGCTCCAACAGCTTGGAGGGTGTTGACTACCAAAGTAGCAGATTATGATATTTCGTCACTACGTAAATGCGTTTCTGCCGGTGAAACCTTACCTGAAAAAGTCTGGGAAGACTGGTATGAAGCTACTGGCTTAAAAATAATAGACGGTATTGGAGCAACAGAAATGCTACATATTTTCATATCATCAAACGAAGAGAATATGAAAAAAGGTGCTACAGGTCTGCCAATACGAGGTTATGAAGCCCGAATCGTAGACCGTAAAGGCAACGAATTAGAAGCTAATGAGCCTGGAAGGTTAGCCGTTAGAGGAATTACCGGTTGCAAATACCTGAACCGGACTGACAAACAAAAAGAATATGTACAAGATGGTTGGAACCTTACCGGCGACATCTTCCGTAAGGATGAAGACGGTTACTATTGGTTTGTAGCCCGTGGCGATGATATGATTATTTCTTCGGGATACAACATTGCAGCCATAGAAGTTGAAAGCGTATTGCTCAAACACGATGATATATCAGAATGTGCTGTAGTAGGACTTCCCGATGAAAACAGAGGCATGCTCGTATGTGCCTATATTGTCCTGGCAGATAAATCCAAGGCTTGTGATGAATATGTAAAGACGTTACAGGACTGGTTTAAAGAAAATGCAGCTCCTTATAAATATCCAAGAGAAATCCGTTTTTTGGAACAGCTTCCAAAGACAGAAACAGGAAAAATACAGCGATATAAATTAAAGGCTTTTGGCAAGGGAAATTGAGTAAAATTCACTAATATTATCCTTGATAATTTCTTTTAAAAAACAAACAAACTAATGAGAAAAGTATTTGTAGTATTAAGCATCACGGTATTGGCCATCATCAGTATAATGACCTATATCAACTGGAAAGCCAGCTTCCTATTGCTAATATTCATCCCTTTGATAATCATGGGATTGTATGACATGTTCCAGTCCAAGAAAACAATCCGACGAAACTTCCCTCTTGTTGGAAGAATGCGCTACCTTTTAGAATCTCTAGGTCCGGGTGTGCGCCAGTACTTTATTGAAAAGGATCTTGATGGAAAGCCTTTCAACCGTTTAGAAAGAAGCCTTGTATACCAGCGAAGCAAAAAAGAGACCGATTCTAACCCGTTTGGTACACAATTAGACATTTACGAAATAGGCTACCAATGGATCAACCATAGTATCAAAGCCATTCCGTTCTCAAAGGTCGATAGTAATCCAAAAATTAAAATTGGATCTTCCCAATGTGAAAAGCCATACGATGCCAGTTTATATAATATCAGCGCTATGAGTTTTGGTTCCCTGAGCCGTAATGCGATACAGGCACTTAATTCAGGTGCGAAACAGGGTGGATTTTATCATAACACCGGTGAAGGAGGCCTTTCACCTTACCATCTGGAAGGCGGCGATGTAGTCTGGAACATTGGTACAGGTTATTTTAGCTGTCGTGATGAAAATGGTAATTTTTCTTATGAGCAATATGCTAAAAGAGCTGTTCTTGACAATGTAAAAATGATTGAGATTAAATTCTCACAAGGCGCTAAACCGGGACATGGTGGAATATTGCCAAAAGAAAAGGTAACCGATGAAATTGCAGCTATACGTCTGGTAAGTAAAGGAAAAGATATTCTTTCCCCACCTACCCACTCTGCTTTTTCAACTCCGTTAGAATTAATGGATTTTATCAAGTTATTGCGAAAAGGTTCTGGCGGAAAACCTATTGGTATGAAAATCTGTATTGGAAACAAATCGGAATTTATTTCCATTTGCAAAGCCATGGTAGAAACAAAAACATATTTTGATTTTATTACTGTTGATGGTGGCGAAGGCGGTACTGGTGCTGCTCCACAAGAATACTCTGATCACGTGGGTATGCCATTAAGAGATGCATTGGCCTTTGTATACGATTGTCTCGTTGGCTTTGGCGTTAAAGACCAAATCAAAATTATCTGTAGTGGCAAGATCATTACAGGTTTTGATATCATCAAGACGTTAGCTACCGGTGCTGATCTTTGCAATTCAGCCAGAGGAATGATGTTCGCTTTAGGCTGCATCCAGGCTTTAGAATGTCATGCTAACACTTGCCCTACGGGAGTTGCTACTCAAGACCCGAGATTGGTTAAAGGATTAGTACCGGAAGAAAAGAGTGTACGGGTAGCTCGCTTTCAACATGAAACGGTTAAAAGTGCTATGGAATTAATGGCTTCAGCGGGAATATCTCATCCAGATGAAGTTGACCGACATGTAGTTAGTATGAGAGTTGACCGAACCAAAATCCAGACATTTGCAGAAACCTATCCTGAGCTTGAAAATGGCAGCCTGCTAAATGAAAATACTGTTCCGGAAAACTTCATTTCTTTTTGGAGAAAAGCTACTGCTGCAAGTTTTTAAAATATCATAAAGCCTTTAAAAAAATATGAGCAATCACTTTATTAAAGAAGAAAAAATACGTTTCCAACACGTTGATTACGCCGGAATTGTTTTTTATCCTCGTTTTCTTGAAATGCTAAACGCCTTGGTGGAAGATTGGTTTGAAGAAGCCTTAGAACGTCCGTTTGCAACGATACATGAAACTAACGGCATCCCGACTGTCGATTTAAAAGTACAGTTTAAGAAAGCTGCCCGATTGGGAGAAATCCTAACCAAACATCTATGGGTAACTAATCTGGGAAGCGCCTCAATGGTTTGCGGTTTCCGTTTTGAAGACGAGCAAGGAAAAACCTGTCTTGAAGGCGAGGTTACGCTTGTGAATGTAGCTATCAGCAAAAACAGGGAAAGTATCAAATCCGAGCCTTTTAGTGAAGATATGAAACAAAAAATAACACCCTTTTTATCAGAAAACAGACTATAGATGATAGAGAATAGACAATTTAGATAGGTATAAATCATAAATCAAAGATCTAAAATCAAAAAATTAGGATATAGAGAAGTAAGAGCCAAAATCATAAATCCGAAATCATAAATCCGAAATCATAAATAATAAATAGAATGGAATTTCCAAAATTTAAAGCCGCTGCAGTACAAACATCCCCTGTATTTCTAAACGCACAGGCCACTACAGATAAAGCTGTAGCATTCATCAAGGAAGCTGCCGGAAACGGAGCCTCTCTTGTTGCTTTTCCTGAAGTTTTTATTGCGGGTTATCCGTATTGGAACTGGATTATGACTCCTGTACAAGGCAGCAAATGGTATGAAGTTTTATACAAATGTTCTATAACGACAGACGGTCCCGAAGTGCAACAACTGTGTCAGGCTGCCAAAGAACACAATGTGCATGTTGTTATAGGAATCAATGAAAGAGGAAATAGCTACGGAGAAATTTATAATACAAACCTGATTATAGACAATAACGGAGCACTTATTGGAAGACATCGAAAATTGGTACCTACTTGGGCTGAAAAACTTACATGGACAAGCGGTGATGGTTCTTCCTTAAAAGTATATCCTACTGAAATAGGTCCAATTGGGACATTAGCCTGTGGAGAAAACACAAATACTTTAGCCCGATTTACTTTGCTTTCGCAAGGCGAATTGATCCATATCGCTAATTATATTTCCTTGCCGGTAGCACCTCCCGATTATAATATGGCTGAAGCGATAAAGATACGGGCTGCTGCCCACTCTTTTGAAGGAAAACTGTTTACGATTGTTTCCTGTTCTACAATTTCACAAGAAATTATGGATGCTTTGAAAGAAGATGTGCCAAATGTTCAGGAATTGCTAACAAGAAAAAACTCTGCTTTCTCTGGAATAATAGGTCCTAACGGTGCTGTTGTTGGAGAACCGTTAATCGATGAAGAAGGAATCGTTTATGCTGATATTGATCTATCCAAATGCATCCAGCCAAAACAGATGCACGATATATTAGGTCATTACAACCGTTTCGATATTTTTGACCTTAGAGTAAATGTTGCACCAACAAGAAAGATTACCTTTATAGATAACCATGAAGAGTTTTCTAAAAAATAAAAAAATATGGAATCAAAATTCAACGACGACGTAATTGGAAGAGCCCGCGTTAAGGATACTCCTGAACTTGAGGCTTACTATAAAGAACTAGAAACACTTGGAGCTGGCGCCTTATGGACCGTAGCAAATGATATTGAACCTTGGGAACCTCGTACTTCTTCTGTTCCTATGCTTTGGAAATATGAAAACCTGAGGGAATTGGTACTCAAATCATCCGAACTGGTAACTCCGGAACAAGCCGGACGTCGTGTGGTTTATCTTGTAAATGACAAACGAAAGGATGTAAGCGCAGCCGTAGGCTGGCTATATACCGGCATACAGGTTACCCGTCCGGGAGAAAGCACATCGGCTCACCGCCATAAAGCTTCTGCGCTTCGTTTTATCATGGAAGGACAAGGTGGTTATACAGTCGTAGATGGCAACAAGATTACGTTTGAAGTCAATGATTTTGTAATTACACCTAACAGCACCTGGCACGAGCACGGTGTTGCAGCAGACGGAAAAACCTGTATCTGGCAGGATGGTCTGGATATTCCTTTGGTAAATGCCTTAGAAGCTAACGACTATGCCGTTTATGATGGAAAACAAGAATTAAAGTATCCGGTTAATTTTTCGCCATTAACTTATGGAGGATCAGGATTATTGCCTGCTGATAAAATTTGGGACAAACCCTATTCTCCTCTGTTCAAATATTCATGGAAGAATGTCTATCCTTCCCTATTAGAAGCTGCTCAGGTAAACGACGGCTCTCCTTATGACGGCATATTAATGCATTATTCCAATCCGGTAACCGGCGGACATGTCATGCAGACTATGGGAGCATCGATGCAGTTGCTAAGAGCTGGCGAACATACAAAAGCGCACCAACACACTGGATCTTTTGTTTATCAATGTGCTAAAGGCAAAGGTTATTCTGTGATTAATGGAAAACGTTATGATTGGAAAGAAAGGGATATTTTTTGTGTTCCTTCCTGGGCCGTGCACGAACACGTAAATCTTTCAGAAACCGAAGATGCCTGCCTTTTTTCTTTTAACGACCTTCCGGTTATTGAATCTTTAGGATTATACCAAGAAAGAGCCTATGAAGAAAACGGAGGATTTCAGATAATTCAAAGTTAAAACCTGAAAGAAAAAAGAAAATACAACCATAAAAACCATAGCAATACAATAAAATGAAATTAGTTACTTTCACGCATAAAAATTCAGAACCAAAACTTGGGATTTTCAACAATGATACAGTTCTTGACCTTGAAGCGTTTTCGCACAAGCACAATGAAGAATTTCCAAAAACCATGTTGGAACTTATTGATCTTGGACTGGAAGAAGTAGGCAGAATTGCTGAAATAATAAAGACTTCTTCTGAAAATGCCATCGCTTCAGCTTCACTTCCTTTAAGCGAAATAAAGCTATTGGCACCGATTACTAAACCAAGAAAAAACATTATCGGAATTGGGCTGAATTATACGGAACACGTAGCAGAATCGGCAAGAACATTAGACACATCAAAAGATTTGCCGCAACAGCCGGTTATCTTCTCTAAACCGCCAACAGCTGTCATTGGTACAGACGAAGCTATCCTTCACAACACAAAACTGACGCAACAATTGGATTGGGAAGTTGAATTGGCAGTAATCATCAGCAAAAAAGGAAAATACATTGCCAAAGAAGATGCAATGGATTATGTTTTTGGTTATACGGTTATCAATGATATTAGTGCCAGAGATTGTCGTCGTGCGGGACAGTGGATTGTTTCTAAAGGACAAGATACTTTTGCTCCTATGGGACCAATTCTGGTTACCAAAGACGAAATCGAAGACCCGCATAATCTTAATTTATCACTAACGGTTAACGGTATTGAAAAGCAAAATTCAAATACAAAATACATGCTTTTCAGGATTCCGGATCTGATTAATGACTTAAGCACAGTATTTACGCTTGAAGCAGGCGACATTATCGCTACCGGAACACCAGCTGGTGTGGGCGCAGGAAGAAATCCTCAAGAATGGATGTGGGACGGCGATGTCGTTGAAGCTACCGTAGAAGGAATTGGAACGTTAGTTAATACGATTAAGAAAATTCAATAATTTTCGATTTAAGATTTTTGACTTTCGATTTACGATTTTAGATTTACGATTTTAGATTTTTGACTTTATACTTACGATTTAGGATTTCAGACTTTATACTTAACAACTTTAGACTTCATAACTACGATGAAAAAATATAAAATAGGCCAGATAGTTCCTTCTTCAAATATAACCATGGAAACTGAGATACCGGCTTTGTTCCGTTCCAGAGAAACTATCGCGCCAGAAAGATTTACCTTCCATTCCAGCAGAATGCGAATGAAAAAGGTAACCAAAGAAGAATTGGAGGCTATGGATGCCATGAGCTTGAAATGCGCACAAGAACTTTCAGATGCTCAAGTAGACGTGATGGGCTATGCCTGTCTTGTTGCTATTATGAGTATGGGACGTGGCTATCACTGTGTTTCGGAAACCAATCTGCATGAAGAAACTGTCAATAATGGTTTCCCTACTCCAATCGTGACCAGTGCTGGCGCATTAATCAACGGACTAAAAGTTTTGGGAGCGAAAAAAGTAGCTGTCATTACGCCTTATATGAAACCGCTAACACAGTTAGTTGTAGATTATATCGAGCATCAGGGATTTGAAGTCGTTGATTTTGTAGCTTTAGAAATACCAGACAATCTGGAAGTAGCTGCACAAGATTCGATGAATCTTTTAGAGATTTACAAACGACTAAACCTGAAAGATGCGGATGTTCTTGTTGCCTCTGCCTGTGTACAAATGCCATCCCTGGAAGCTGTAGACTTGCTTGAAAAGGAAATAGGGATTCCAGTTACGACAGCTGCCATCTGTACGACTTATGAAATGATGAAAAAGTTAGGGTTGGATACAAAAGTGCCAATTGGTGGCGAATTGCTTAGCGGAAAATATTAATTAATTCTGTCTTAAAATAGAAACAAACCCGAAAAGAAATAGCTAACTTTAAGCAAAACCTTAAACCAAAAGCTATGAACGGATTCTTTAAAACACTACTAGCAGGATGGGGAGCCAAGAAGCTCGGAGGCGGATGCCTAGGTACCATCATTCTATTTTTTATAATCTATTGGCTGTTAGGCTATCTTTAGAAATAATAAATCCCCTCAATTGAGGGGATTTTATTTTTTGTTTAAGGATTTGTAGACCAAAGCGATGCTGATTTAAGCAATGCCCTTCTATTCAGTTTTAACTGGGCAACAACCAATTCTGCAAAATCTTCGGGTTGTAAAACCTTATCAGGATTGCCATCTGTAAGATTCAAAGAAAGTGACATTTCCGAAGCTATTGTACTTGGCATCAAAGCTGAAACCCTAATATTATGTTTTCTCACTTCCATCATCAATGCTTCCGACAACCCGGCTACCGCAAATTTTGATGCCGTATAGGCTGTTGTATTTGCATTACCACGAAGTCCGGCAGTTGAAGAAACATTAATAATATCTCCCGTATTTCTGGCAATCATTCCCGGAAGTACCTCATAAGTTACATTATAGATTCCCATAACGTTTACATTTAGAATTTCCTGCCATCTTGATGGTTCCATTTCTAAAAAACTCCCAAAAGAAGCTGTTCCAGCGTTATTGATAAGTATATCGATGGCCCCAAATGCTTCGTGGATATAGGCAATTCCTTTTTTCGTCGCTTCAAAATCGGCTACATCAAAAACAGAATAGATTGCCTTTACACCATAGGCTTGCAATTCGGCTATAGTTTCCAAAAAAGCCTGTTCATTTCTTCCTGTAATAGCAATATCTACACCTTCTGCGGCTAGGGCTAATGCTGTAGCTTTTCCTAAACCACGGCTTCCTCCTGTTATCAATGCTTTTCTTCCTTGTAATTGTTCCATTTCGGTATGTTTGTTTTAGGTTGTATAAAATACAAAGTTAGGCATCCCTATCTTGATGGCACGGTTTTTAACTTTTTGTTCAGCTAATTCATAGGATTTATTTATTGTCTATAATGTAAGGAAATATAAAAACGAATCGTTAAGTTTGTTATATGCATTTATTGTTATAAATCATTTCACTAACTCTCAAAAATAACTTTTAAAGCAATGAAATTAAGATCACTGTTACTCTGTCTGCTTTTTATTGGTGCCATAACCCAGACATCGGCACAAGAAAGCGCTGATAAAATCATGGAAAAAGCTTTTGCTCAAGCAAAAAAAGAAAAGAAAAATGTTTTTGTAATGTATCATGCTTCCTGGTGCAAATGGTGCAAGAAGATGGAAAGCAATATGGAAACGGAAACTGTCAAGCCTTTTTTTGACAAAAACTATGTAACAACGTTTTTAGTTGTACAGGAAAGCAAAGCCAATAAAAACCTTGAAAATCCGGGCGCTGATGATATTTTAAAAAAATACAAAGCAGATAACAGCGGTATTCCTTTCTGGCAGATTTATGACGCCAATGGCAATTTGCTGGCAGATTCATTTAATGCTAAAGGTGAAAATTTGGGCTGTCCGGCTACTGTTGAAGAAGTAGCAGAATTTACTGATAAACTGAAAAAAACGTCAAAACTAACTGAAAAAGACCGTAAGAAAATTGAGGAAGCATTCGTGCTTAAGAAAAAATAAGATAGATAGAGAAAAATAAAAGGCTTCCAAAATTGGAAGCCTTTTATTTTTAGGTCAATTAGTAATTGAGTACAAAACCTACACCAAAACCCATATCACTGTCATAATGCGTACGGATACCCATATTTTTATTGAGCACATATCTCAGGTCTACCATATATTCCAAATCTGTATTAGCCATAAAACCTGCGCGTAATCTTTTTGAAATCGGGATATCTTCTCGCATTAACTGCAAACGGACAATACCATCATGATATACCTCTGTCTGAAAATTAACCAGCATAGGCAGCGTATACATAAATCCTAAACTCACCGCACTTCGGCTGTCCTTTTTATTTTTTTGCCCGAATATGTTCTTTTCATGTTCATCCTCTCCCATCCTTCTATAACGCCAGTCAAAACCAATAAAAGGCATAAACCATTGCATTTTTCCAATAAATCGGCCTAAATGGGTTTCTACTTCATAACCATGCATATCATTGTAACCTAACCGCCATTCTGTTCCCAACGACCATCTTGCATTCTGAAACATGGCTTCTCCATCGTTACCATTGGTTGCAAAATCATTTTGCGCCATAAAATGCGGCATATTGCTTTCTTTCTGTAGCATTTTATAGGCTTTCTCTTTATTTGGAAGTAAAGGATTATCATAGTCACCAACAGCAAAAACACGATTCATTCCAGCCATCATATGATATAAAATATGACAGTGAAAGAACCAATCACCCTCTTCATTAGCAAGGAATTCAATAGTATTGGTTTCCATTGGCATGATATCCATTACATTTTTGAGTGGTGCGTTTTCTCCTTTGCCATTAATTATCCTGAAATCAAAACCATGCAAGTGCATCGGGTGACGCATCATCGAATTATTATAGATGGTGATACGCAATATTTCTCCTTTCTTTACTGGAATCTTGTCTGTTTCCGAAAGAACTTTATTGTCCATACTCCAAACATACCGGTTCATATTCCCAGTTAATGTAAATTTCAATTCTTTTACAGGAGCTTCTTTTGGGAGAACCGTATTGTGAGGCGATTTCAACATGGCGTAATTTAGAGTTACTATATCACCTAAAGCATTTGCATTGTAACGATTTGGATCTTCTTCCATATTCATTCCGTTCTGACTATGATCCGTTTTTTGCTTGGTATCTTTTTGTTTGGCATCGCCTGTAATTTCAGGATACATAACCACATTCATATCCATTTGGTTTAGGCTCATACTCATTCCCATATCATCCAGGTCACCATTCATTTTCATCATGTCATTCATCATCTTCATTCCCTCAAAATACTTTAATCTGGGAAGTGGAGAAATAAGCTGCTTGACGCCGTTTCCGATAAAATAACTTGCTGATTGTGTCCTGTCTTCTGTAGTTGCTAAAAACTCATATGAAAGTCCTTCTTCTGGAATGGTAACAACCACATCATATGTTTCTGATACAGCAATTATCAACCTGTCAACTTCTACGGGTTCAACATCGTTACCATCACTAGCCACAACCGTTATCTTGCCTCCGGCATAACGAAGCCAAAAATAAGATGATGCTCCGCCGTTTGAAATACGCAGTCTTACTTTATCACCGGCTTTTAACTGTCTTCCATCAACACTTTTTAAATCAGTAGAATTGACACCATTAATTAATATCTTATCATAATAAACATCGCTCACATCCATAGCAAGCATACGCTTCCACTCATTTTTGATTTTGGTTTTGAAATGGCCTTCCCGTATGGCTTCAACATAAGATTGTGTCGCTCCTTTTTTTATAGCAGCCCAATCGTTCGCATTATGAAGCATTCTGTCTACGTTATCCGGATTGAGATTCGTCCATTCACTTAAAACTATCGGAACGGTTGGAAGATCATCAATACCTTTTCGGAACGTTTTATCATCTTCACGCTTCTTCATCACAAAATTACCATACATTCCAATCTGTTCTTGCAAACCAGAATGAGAATGGTACCAATGCGTACCGTTCTGTATAATTGGAAAACGATACGTATATACAGCACCGGGCGCAATAGGTTCTTGTGTCAGAAAAGGCACACCATCTTCCTTGTTTGGTAAAAACACGCCGTGCCAATGGAGCGATGTGCTTTCTTTTAACTGATTATGCACTACAATTTCGGCTATATCACCTTCAGTAAACGTAAGAGTTGGCATTGGAATTTGCCCGTTTACGGCTATAGCTCTTTTTTCTTTACCTGCGTAGTTAACAAGTGTATCTTTTACGTATAGGTCGTAACGCACTACTTTTTGTGCCTGCATACTGCCTGCTGTTAGCATTACTAACAGCAGCAGAAATTTAGCAGGATTATAGTTCTTTATATTCATTATCTCCCTTTTTACTTTATCGTTTCAACTGTCTTTCCACAAGTCAGCATCTGCGAACCATAATAAGGGTTCTTAACTGCATTTTCCTTGCTTAGCCAGTTTGCTCCTTTGCCATCATTTGCCATAGGACAGAATTGATAATAGACAGGGACTTCATATTTTGAAACTTTGAGCAATTCGTAAATGCTTTTTGACAAGGTTATAAAGTGATCTCTTTGGTGTTTTGCATCTGTAGTTTCTGAAATATGCTCTGCATCACCTTTCAGATCATTTAATACTTTCATCCAAACATTATGTTCGTCAGTTTTTAGCTCGTTCATTTTTACTGCATTAACGGCTTTCACCAAACCTTTCGCTTTCTCAGAAGCTAATTTTCCATCGGTTTTTACCAAGGCATCTTTTACGTCAAAATAATTGTCAAAAACAGCTTTAAGCTGACTTTGTTCCTTTTCTGATATTGCTGCAGTAGTATGACCTGAATGTCCGGCATCTGCCATTTCTGTTTTAGCAGCCGTTTTTACAGCACGATCATATTGGCAGCATTCCGGTAATTTGGCATAAACATCATCCGGTGCACGGAAAGTATCGCTGTCATATCCTGCAAGAGCAATGCTTTTTAAAATCTCGTCCAGACTGGTTGCTTTCTGATCATAGGCAATAGAAGCCATCTTGGTATCTTTATTCCATTCTACTTTAGCAATCTTCTTCACATTTCCTGCTTTTTCAATAGTGCTTTTACACATATTGCAATTGCCGTAGATTTTTACGTTTTCTTTTTTCTCGTTTTTGATTTGTGCCTCGCAGGCAGTAAATATAAATAGCATGGCAAGTGTTGCCATTATTTTAGATAATGATTTCATGGTAATTGTTTTAGGTATAATATAAACTAAATATTCTCAATTAGACAGACTTATGGCTGTCACAAAATAATCTTAGCCTATTTTAGGAGGTTGCCAGATGGAATGAAAACCTGAAGCAAAGTCTGCTTCAGTATGATAAAATTCCAATCTTTTTTCTGTTGAAGGAAACAGATTGTTTGCAAATTCCTGATACATAAAAACTACCGCATTTACAGATGAAACAGGACAAACGCAGGAAGTATTTTTACACTTTCCTTTGCAACTATGTGAGCTGTCTTTATTCTCACAACAAGTATCCTTATGTTTCTTAGAAGTAGTGATTTCTTTAGTGCAGTTTTTTTTCTGAGAAGTCTTGCCGCAGGCCAATGAAGACTCAGGCATCATAAAGATCCCGAGCATAACCAATAGCATAAAATATAATTTTCTCATTTTCTACAGAAAAACTAAGTTCAAAATTATAGATTTATTTTGAGTTCTTCACTAAGTATTTGTTAAAACAATTTTAGAAAAATGCTTTTTGCTTATTTTTTCACGGCTTTTAAGACAAGATTGATAAAAATAAGCTACTCAGCACTATTAAGGCCTAATTTATTTGAATTTATAGTATTTTTGGCAAGAACATACTATCCTATAGGCTCTCAGTTTATCATATACTTAGTGAGGAAGTTTTGAAGAACGTTTTTAGAGACTTGAGAATTTACTATTATTAATAAACGAAAATCTTATGAAAAGACTATTGTCTGCCTTTTTCCTTATGGCATATGCTGTCATAAATGCCCAACAGATTACGTCTCCCGACCAAAATCTTGAATTAAAATTTGGACTTTCTTCTAAAGGAGAACCTACTTACGAGCTTACTTACAAGAAAAAAGCGGTTATCAAGACCAGCAAATTAGGTCTTGAACTAAAAAATGGCACTTCATTTCTGGATGGTTTCCAGATTGACAAAACCGAAAAAAATACTTTTGATGAAACCTGGAGTCCAATACTCGGAGAGCAAAAAAACATCCGTAACCATTATAACGAGCTTTTGGTTACAGTGAGCCAGAAAGCGGCAAACGGCCGGTATATTAAGATCCGTTTCCGTTTATTCAATGACGGGCTTGGATTCCGATATGAATTTCCGGAACAGAAAAATCTGAACTATTTCGTTATTAAGGAAGAGAAAACCCAATTTGCTTTGGCTGGAGATCACAAAGCCTTTTGGCTTCCTGGCGACTATGATACTCAGGAATATAGTACCGTAACTTCAAATCTTTCCGAAGTGAGGGGAAAGATGAAAGCTGCCGTTACTCCAAATGCTTCACAGACAACCTTCTCTCCTACCGGATTGCAGACGCCACTGATGATGAAAAGCAAAGACGGATTGTATATCAATATCCACGAGGCTTCTTTAGTCAACTATTCCTGTATGTCATTGAATCTTGACGACAGCAATATGATATTAGAATCATGGCTAACGCCAGATGCAATTGGTGACAAAGGTTATCTTCAGGCTCCAACGCAATCACCATGGAGAACAATTGTAGTAAGCGACAAAGCGGCCGATATCCTGGCTTCTAAATTAATCCTTAACCTGAACGAACCGACACAATATAAAGATGTTTCCTGGATTAAGCCTGTGAAATATGTAGGTGTTTGGTGGGAAATGATTACCGGGAAAAGCTCATGGGCGTACACCGATTTAGAAAGTGTACAATTAGGCATAACCGATTATTCCAAGACCAAACCTAATGGAAAACACGCTGCAAACACGGCTCATGTAAAAGAATATATTGATTTTGCTTCCAAACATGGTTTTGATGCCGTGCTTGTGGAAGGCTGGAACGAAGGTTGGGAAGACTGGTTTGGCAAATCCAAAGATTATGTTTTTGATTTTGTAACACCTTATCCTGATTTTGATGTAAAAGAGCTTCACCGTTATGCAGCATCCAAAGGCGTAAAAATGATGATGCACCATGAAACGTCAGGTTCTGTGACTAACTATGAGCGCCATATGGACAAAGCCTATCAGTTTATGGTTGATAATGGTTACAATTCTGTCAAAAGCGGCTATGTTGGAGATATTATTCCAAGAGGTGAATTCCATTACAGCCAGTCAATGATTGACCACTATCTGTATGCTATCAAAAAAGCAGCCGAATACAAAATTATGGTCAATGCTCACGAAGCGGTACGTCCAACCGGATTAAGTCGAACGTATCCAAACCTGATTGGTAATGAATCTGCAAGAGGAACCGAATATGAATCGTTTGGAGGAAACAATCCTGACCACACAACCATTCTGCCTTTTACACGTTTGATGGGCGGTCCTATGGATTATACACCGGGTATTTTCCAAACCAAAATCAGTGCTTATAATCCTGAGAATAACTCTTTCGTACATACAACATTAACAAAACAATTGGCTCTGTATGTAACGCTATACAGTCCGTTGCAAATGGCTGCTGATCTTCCGGAAACCTACAACAAATTTCTTGATGCTTTCCAATTCATCAAAGATGTAGCTGTTGATTGGGACGATACCTATATTTTGGAAGCTGAACCTGGCGACTATATCACGATTGCCCGTAAAGCAAAAGGTAAAAACGAATGGTTTGTAGGTGGAATTTCGGATGAAAATCCAAGAACTGCTGAAGTTACTTTCGATTATCTTCCAAAAGGAAAAACGTATACGGCTACTATTTATGCCGATGGAAAAGATGCCAGTTATGACAAAAATCCACAAAGCTACACGATACGAACCGTTAAGGTGACTTCAAAAACAAAGCTGAAACAGCCAATCGCGCCAGGCGGCGGTTTTGCAATCAGTATTAAATAAACTTATAGTTTAAAAAGGAGCAAGTTGATTTTGCTCCTTTTTTTATACCTTTAATTATCGGCGAATCTATTGTAACATTTTTACGACAAATTCTACCAATAACTATCAAATCAAAAAACTATACAATAATGACATCACACGAAATTGACTATCAGATTTATGGCGAAGAAATGCAGTATGTGGAAATTGAATTAGATCCACAAGAAGCAGTAGTGGCAGAAGCAGGAAGCTTTATGATGATGGATAACGGCATTACAATGGACACTATTTTTGGCGACGGTTCCAACCAAACCCAAGGCGTTATGGGCAAGCTGTTTTCTGCAGGAAAAAGACTTCTCACAGGCGAGAGTCTTTTTATGACAGTATTTCTCAACCAATATCACGGAAAACGCAAAATAAGCTTTGCTTCACCCTATCCTGGTAAAATTGTACCTATTGACCTGACAGAATATGGCGGACGTTTTATCTGCCAGAAAGATGCTTTTCTTTGTGCTGCAAAAGGCGTTACTCTTGGTATTGAGTTTTCTCGAAAACTAGGACGTGGATTGTTTGGCGGTGAAGGTTTTATTATGCAAAAACTGGAAGGCGACGGAATGGCTTTCGTCCATGCAGGAGGAACATTGGCTCGAAAAGAACTGGCTCAAGGCGAAGTCCTTAAAGTAGATACGGGCTGTATTGTTGGATTTACTCAAAATGTTGACTATGACATTCAATTCGTTGGCGGTATCAAGAATACTATTTTTGGTGGTGAAGGACTATTTTACGCTACTTTGACCGGACCTGGAATTGTTTATATCCAATCACTTCCTTTCAGCAGGTTGGCTGGAAGAGTTTGGGCTGCAGCACCTCAGGGCGGTGGAAAAAACAGAGATGAAGGAAGTATTTTAGGAGGTATCGGAAATCTTTTAGACGGAGATAACAAGTTTTAGAATCCTGCAAAATTGCTACATTTACGCTTATTAAATATCACATCATGATTCAGGATATATTGCAGCTGCAACAGCGCCATGAAAATTTTATTAAAAAGATCTGCCAGACAGAAAAGGTATTCGGGCTTGAAAACAACATTGGGTTTGCCACACTCGATTCTACAAATTATGAGGACGAAAACGGAAAACCCATGCCGGTCATGTGTTTCTGGTCTGACCGAGATGGAGCCGCTGCCTGTGCCAAAGACAAATGGAAATCCTATAACCCTGCTGAAATAAAACTATCCGATTTTATTGAAGAATGGTGTGTTGGAATGTATAACGAAGGACTTTTGACAGGTACTGATTTTGACGAAAACAAACAAGGCAACGAATCGGATGCTTTAGAATTGTTATTGGAAATCACTGCCGAACTCGAAGCATTGGGGAAAGAACTCGAATTTAAAAAATTTGAAAGCCTTGCCGACCTGGAGGAACAAATCCGTGAAATTTTAGAATAAGCCGAAATAATTCCATCAATCAAAATCAATTACTAAGTTTAGTTTTTAGAATGAAAAAGAAAACTTTTTTTAAGCAATTTCCACATAGCACTACCCTACGGCTCCTGCTCGTTTTATTCCTTATGTCAGGAATAGCTGCTACAGCACAGGAAAAAGAAAAAAAAGCGGCTGAAAAACCTACAGTTGAGAACAAAAGCAAGCCTTCTATATTTGCTGATGATGAACTGGCTGCCAGTGATTATCTGGTGTCTATCGAAAGAGCCGGAGAAATGCTTGACAATGCCAAAGGCAAAGGCGCACTTGATGCAGGAGTACTCTTTCTTCTAGGAGAAATGAAACAGACAAAAGATGCATTAAAACTCATCGATGCCAATCTTGAAGCAAAAAACAATGGCAATGTCCGCAATCAGCAAATGTACCGTAAAGTTTTACTGGAACTTCAGCAAAAATTTGAGCTCTACTGGAAAAAACTAAACGAAAACGACGAAAGGATTGTCAAAATTCGGAAAGGCAACAAAGCAATCATAAACGATACTGTTTTTAGAAAACTTATAAAAGATAGCCTTCTTATCAAAGAATTTCGTCCTCAGCTAAAAGAATTAAAAGCTAAATGGATCACGACAGACAGTCTTTTAAAGGCTAATATCGACTCTCTTAATAACTGGAAAAAAGTAATCGTTGAAAAAAGGATGCTGGTTTCCAAAGATCTTATTCTTGTCAACGAACGCCTCAATAAGTCGGGAGTTTCGCTTTTAGGAAACGAGCATCCGCATTTGTGGGACAGCAGTACTACCAATGAACAAGAAATGCAGGCTTATTTTCAAGAAAAATTTAATGCTGAACAAAAAGCGTCAGCTTACTATTTTGGTTACAGCTTTGGTAGTACTTTTTTATTGTTATTGCTTGGCGGATTGTTATTCTGGTGGATCAGTTTCAACCTGAAATATTTAAAAAAAGTACATCAGATGGAATCTTTAGAAATTTTCGAATTTCGCTATCTGAATCAAGGTGCCATATTGCCGGTTGTGGTACTGATACTTAATATCGTCATTGCCATAAACCTATATGCTCCTGCCCTTTTTATTGAATTTACGCATCTGATACTTCTCATAGTACTGACCATATTGTTCAAAAAAAGATGGACACCAAAAGCTTTCCGAAATTGGCTCTTACTGGTCACTATTTTTGTTATGTTCAGCTTTATGGATCTTTTTGTAGAAGTGAGCCAGTTCCAACGTTGTGTTTTTATTTTAGTGAATTTGGCGTGTATCCGCTTTGGGCTAGCCTATCTGAAAACAATACAGGAAGAAATGTATATCAAAGGTCTTTTAAAATATGCAAAAACCTTATTTCTGGTTTTGAACATATTGGCTGTAATTTTTAATGTATTCGGGCGTGTTTCCTTAGCGCATACCTTAAGCCTGGCAGCTGTCATAGCACTGACACAGGTTATTGCTCTTTCCGTATTCCTGAAAATTATACTTGAAATAATTACATTACAAATTTATACGATCCGAATCCGCAGAGGTATTACAAAGATTTTTGACTTTAGAAATCTTGAAAAAAACCTTAAAAAGCCTTTCATGCTTCTTATTATTTATTTGTGGGTAATTGTCATTGCATCCAATCTTAATCTTTCCAGCGTATTTTATGATTCGATAACTGCTTTGCTGACTACAAAAAATAAAATCGGAAACTTCTCATTTACCATTGGCAACATATTATTATTCCTCATAATCGTTTGGATTGCTCATATCATCCAGAAATATGTGGCTTACTTCTTTGGAGAAATTGATAATGAAGATGAAGAAAGTATCAATAAGAAGCAGCATTCCAAATTATTGATTACACGACTTCTTTTGCTCATTTTAGGTTATCTGTTGGCTATTTCTGCTGCAGGAATTCCTTTGGATAAAATAACTATTGTTTTAGGAGCGCTAGGTGTTGGAGTCGGTTTAGGATTACAGAATATTGTAAACAATTTTGTTTCGGGTGTTATCCTGATTTTTGACAAGCCAATTCAGATTGGTGATGTAATTGATGTTGGCTCCCAATCCGGAAGAGTAAAAACCATCGGTTTAAGAACCACCAAAATAGATACTTCCAATGGTGCCGAAGTTATTGTCCCAAATGGAAATATACTGTCGCAAAATATCGTAAACTGGACGTATACCAATAACTCTAAGCTGGTTGATTTAAGTTTTACATTACAAGGAGAAATCTCACAGGAGCAGATTAAAGAAACTATTATTAGCTGTATCAGTAAAATTCCAACGATTCATTCTGAAAAAGTGCCCCAGTTTTTTTACAGTTTTATTTCTGATACGAAATACCAGCTAAAAATTCAATTCTGGTGCAATATCCACAGGACAGAAGCAGCAGTCAGTGAAGCCAGAATTATGCTTTATGAAGGATTTAAAAAACAAGGCGTTAGTTTTGAATAATAAAAAAGGACAGCATTATTAGCTGTCCTTTTTATTTTATAATGTTTTAAATTTTCAATTAAATTACATTTTTTCATTCTGCATCAATTCCTTGATGTATTTGACAGGAGCGCTGCCATAACTTAAGAATTTTTCATGAAAACGTTTCAGGTTAAAATTCTTGCCCTGTTGTTTTTTTAACTGTTCTCTAAAGTCATAGATTTCTGTATATCCTGTAAAATAAGAACAAAGCTGTACTTGTGACAATGTTACACGTTTCCATTTCCCTTCAGCTTCTGCATCCTGCTGAAATGCTTCTTTGGTCAATAAATGAATACCATCTTCTTTTGACATATTTCGGGTGTGTACGCTGTTGTCTAAAATAGTATTACAGATTGTTCTCAGATTCCATTTATAATACATCAGCCACATTTCGTCTGAATTTTTATAGCCGCTTTCCAACATCATCCTCTCTGCATACACAGCCCAGCCTTCGATCATGGCTCCATTTCCTAAAATAGCCTTGATAATACTTGGCGACTGGTTACTATAAACCAATTGTGTATAATGTCCCGGAATGGCTTCGTGGATATTCAAGATCTGCAAGATATAATTATTGTATTCTCTCAGATAGCTTTCTGCATCGGCTGCAGACCAGCCGGAAAGGCTTCCTACATTATAATACGTATTGCCATTTTTGTCATAAGGACCAGGTGCTGAAATTGAAGCTCCGGCAACTCCCGCCATATAATCCGGTTCTTTTCGTACAACTAACGGTTTGGACGGATCAATATAAATAAGGTCTTTTGCTTTGACATAGGCTGTCAATTCCGGAATCTGCTTTTCAATTTCAGACTGGAATTTCTCAGGTGTTGTATGCTGCAATGAAATTTTGTCGATTACCTGTTTGATTAGTGTCAACTTATCAGCTGGCTTAGGCGCATTGCCCATATATTTGCTCCAAAGTTTGTCGGCCAACACAAACATCTTATCATGCAATTCTTTTTTCTGACTTATTGCTTTCTGATAAATCTGCTCTGCATTGTAGCCCGACTGAATATCAAAATCAAACTTCTTGGCATATAGTTCTTTTCCAAGTCGGAAAGAGCGAGGCGTTTTATTATCCAGTTTTTGCAACCAGGCAACATAATCCTGAATCGCTTTTACAGATGTTTTTGCCTTGCCTAAAATGGCTTCTTTTTCTTCCTTGCTTAATTTACTTTTTTCTACAGCTGCCTTAAGGTCGGTTTCAAAAACAGAAATACCTCCTAAATTCTGTGCAATTGCCAACTGTGTATGTTCAACTGTAGGGTTTTTTATATTCTTTATGGCCGCTTCATAATAAGCCGGAATATTATCCATTTTCAGGCTGATATTTTTTAGGCGTACTTCAAGCGAGTCATAATTCCCATTTAGCATTTCTGCAAAAGAACCACTCACATTATAACCAGAAGGATCCCATTCGTCTGATTTTACTTCCTTGATATTAAAAGTAATAGATTCCAGAAGGTTTTTAATCATTTGATAATCCGTCTTGTTATTATCCGACAGATTTTCTAAAGAATATTTTTTTAATGAATCCAATTGGACAGAAGAAAACTGCAACTGTTTTTGCTCATAGGCATCATCAGGAATCACCAAAACGCTATCGTATTTGTGGTAACCTTGACTTGAAGCCCAACCTGGATTGAGTTTCCATAATTCATCAACAAAATGTTCTTTATAGTTTTCAAAATGAATATCTGAAAACTCTTCTGAAACTGCGTCAGTCTTGGCAGTCTTATTACAAGAATAAAGCGAAGCCAAAACAAGTAACGAAAGGAATGTTTTTTTCATATAGGGAATAAATTAAGGCTTAAAGATAAGAAAATGTTTATGAGAAGGAATTATTTTAAAATTTTATAAAAATCCATGTAACCTTATATCTTTGGATAAATTTAAGTACATATCTTTAAACTGATATATTTGCCAGATATCAGTAACAATACAAAACTATAGCAAATGGAAAACGTTAAAGATAAACAGCATTATAAATTTACTACCCTATCTTTTATCCTAATAAACATATGGGCTTTATATGGCTTTTTTGAGTATTTCACTGATAAGGATGGATTCATTCGCGGATTTGGATTATTTATATTTTATGTAGCTAGTATTCTCTCTTGCCTTATTCTTGGGTTTATCTTAATTCTCCTGAGAATTTTGTATTTCAAAAAAGGGCGAAAAAATAAATTAAGAGCCAATTTCTTTTACATTTTTACCGGTATTTTCAATGCTTATATTTTTATTGTCTGGCTTATTTGCCTTTTTCTAAAAATATTACCAATTGGAAAACCCTTAACATTCTATATATTGGGTAATCTGGTAATTTCTCTATTTATCCTTTTAGATATTTATCATATAAAGAATCTAAAAACGACAAACGATGTAGTAGTTGAAAATATCTAATGCTTATTTAGTATAACCAAAAGATAAACAACAGATAAAAAGCATCAATAATACACTCCAAATAAAAAGTTACCTTTGCTTTTTACGACGTCTACTTTATGGATAATGACAAATTTATCTTCTGTCTTGAAGCAGTCCCTGATATCGATACAGAAGAAACTACCGAAACTTTTAAAAGCTTAGAAAAGCTGGCACTTCAAACGGGTATTGACAGTATTTACAAAACCTGTGATACGATAGAAGGATTAGAAGAAAGCCTTAATGCCTTGCTATATGAAGATCATAATTTTAAAAATTATGAAATAATCTATCTGGTTGTGCCTGGCGAAGGAAATACTATTTGCTTAAATAACTATTATTACAGCCTTGAAGAAATTGCTGAACTCTTTGAAGGAAAAATGAAAGGAAAGATTTTGCATTTTGCCAATACCAAATCTTTAGAGCTTGACGGAGAAGAAGCCCAATATTTTTTAGATGTTACCGGGGCCAAAGCCGTTTCGGGTTATGGATTACGCTCCAGTAAAGCAAACAGCAATCCATTGGATAATGCCTTCTTTAGCTTTTGTCAGGACGAAGACAATGTTATTGAAATTGTTGAGCTATTGCATGAGAAATATTATGCAGCATGTAAGTTGCTCGATTTTAGATTGTATTATTAAAAAAACAGCTGCCTTTTCAAGCAGCTGTTACTATTTTATTTTTAGAGTAATTATCGCGTAAGCCATCCTCTTTTTCCCGCAGTAACAATAGCATACGGCGTAATCCAGAACAATCCGAAAGTATATAAGATACTATACGAATACGCCCATAAAGATTCTGAAAAATTATGACGCTTTGCATAAAAGAATACCGGGAAACTTGAAAATATTAATATTCCTAAAAGCGTTGAACTAAAAAACAATACCGGATGTATCAGTATAAAGTACAACATAAATAATAAGAATGGATAAGCCATGGCAAGAGTCAGAAACTGATTCAAAAACATCAGCCTTGCACCTACCTTAGATTCTTTCCTGAAATTTTTGAAAACAAATTTCGACATCATTAGGTTTTCTCTTACATTGCTTCTGCCCCAACGGATAAACATTTTGGATAATCCATTGTATTTTTCAGGAACATTTGTAAGTACGTAAGCATTTCTTTGAAACAGTACATGATAACCCTGTTTAAGAATCATATTTGTCATCGCTCTATCTTCCCCTATATCGGATGCCTGTCCCATAAAAGTCTGGTTGATCCATTCCGGTAAACACGCAAATACAGCTTGTCTACGGTATGCTGCTAATGCTCCGGGAGTACACAATACCGTACCAACTTTGCTCTCTGCAGATCGGATAAATTCAAAACTCATCACAAAACTTACATTCAGCATTTTTGGAAGTATTGCTTTTTCATTATTCAATACTCTTACATTTCCTGCAACAGCTCCGCAATTTTCATTTGTCACAAAAGGACTCACAAGGTTTCTCAAAGTATCGGTTTTTACGATAGAATCACTGTCTATAGTAACAAATATCTCTCCTGTTCCCATATTAAACCCACGGTAAAGTGCGTGACGTTTTCCTTGGTTTTTTGGCTGTTGGTAAATCGACAGACGATCACCTAAACGTTTTTTGGCTTGCTGCATCCAATACCAGGTATCGTCCTGACTTCCATCATCAATGGCCAATAACTGTAGCTTTTCCTGTGGATAATCGCTTTCTGCTATACTAAGCAATGTGTCCCAAACTAATTTGCCTTCATTATATGCAGGAACTATCACCGTACAGGTTGGCAATAATTCATCTGAAACTGATTTTATAGGCTTGTATCGAAAATACAGGTAAATGCTATACAGCATAAAACCTGCCTTAAATAACAGCAGAGCACTTGCAAGTACCAGGAAAGGAAAACCTATGGTTGAATTTAGCCTTTCAACATTAAATTGGTAGAACTCCGGCTGGAACTCATAAGCTAAGTAAGCGCCTATAATCATCAGCAGGAAAGTACCTGTCAATATCATCAGGTTTGCCTTTTTTGGAGATCGAAAAAAAAGCATTTTTTCGAGAATCAGGCTATTCACCTGAAAGATAAAACTTGTCAAGCTTTGTTCATCTTCCCTGGCATCTGCTTTGGAAGAATAAAATTCTTTTGAAGTAATTGTTTCACTTTTCATTGTCGTAAAATTGAGTTTAGTAATGGTGGTGTTATGAGATTTCCCTTTTATTTGTAAGATTACCCTGTGTGGAAAACCGTAGAAAATTATAGGAAAGAACTCACAACAACACGGTAAGCAAGTGCCATGCCATTTCAAGAACCTCCTATTATCAGGGAGTTTTAACATTTCGTAAACAACCAAGAAGTGTAGATTTTTTTCACACTGTTCCCCAATTGCCCCGTGGCATCAAATAGTTCCGATTTCATTTTTTCAGTATAAAATAAAAAACAAATACATACATTGTTATACTATGTATTTTGTTATATTTGCCTCATGAACGAAGAATATAAAAACAAATGGATATCGCAATTGAAGAAAGGAACGCTTTCTTTTATTGTGCTGAATATTCTCAATAAGGAAAAAGAATATTACGGATACGACCTGATTAGTGAAATCAAAAGGATAACTGATATTGATATAGCCGAAGGAACTTTATATCCTTTGCTCATCAGGCTAAAGAATGAAAATCTGGTAGAACATAATTGGGTGGAACAACAATCCGGTATTCCCAGAAAATACTATAGGATTACAAAAGAAGGAAAATCTACAATAGCGCAAATGAAAGCGTATTGGGATAATTTAAATCAAACCATCAATTCTATTTAGCCATGAAATTTCAAGAAATTACATTTACAGATACTAACGCAAAAAGACTATATAAAGATTACATTGGCAGAGTAAAACATGCTGTAAAAGATCTTAGTAAAGAAAACCAGCACGAAACATTGTTGGAAATAAACAGCCATATTTATGAAGCCTTTTCTCTATCAAATACCAATGAAGTAGAAAGCCTGCTTGATATTTTTGACAAACTAGGCCGCCCTGAAATCTTCCTAAAAGAATTAGTTTCAGAAAAAAAACTGGAAGAAGCCACCAAAACTTTCAATCCGGTAAAAATAATAAAGGCATTATTACTAAATATTACCAATGGAATATCATACATCATATTCCTGATTTTATACTTATCCTTATTCTCATTCGTGTTTTTGATTTTTGCAAAAATCTTCGATCCGGAAAACGTTGGCTTTTTCTATCGCAACAATGATATTTTCGTATTAGGAAAAATAAGCAGTTCATCTATCAATTACCGGCAATACGAACAATTAGGCAATTTGTTTATTCCTATAATGGCTGTATCAGCTTTTATTCTTTTTGTCATTATAACATTTCTTCTAAAACTTTCTAAACGATTAAAAAATAAATAAACATGAAACTCAATCTAATTGCCATCTGTTTCTTATTGTGCATCGCTACCACTTCTTTCTCCCAATCTTTTGATGGCAAAAAACTAGACCGTTATCTGGAAACCTTAGAAAGCCATGACAAGTTTATGGGAAGTGTTGCCATTTCAAAAAACAACGAGATAATCTATACCAAAACCGTAGGCTTCCAAAATATTGAAAATAAAATCAAAGCAGACAACCATACTATTTACAGCATAGGTTCTATATCCAAGACATTTACCGCTGTTTTGTTACTAAAGGCCGTTGAACAAAAAAAAATCAGTCTGAATACCACGATAGACAAGTTCTTTCCAGACCTTCCCAATGCAAAAAAAATAACCGTTGAAAATTTATTAAATCACAGTAGCGGAATCGGAAGCCTCACAGGCAATGCAGATTATCTTAGCTGGCATACACAGCCTAAATCGGAAAAAGAAATATTGGAGATTATCATCAAAACAGGAATCGATTTTGAACCCAATACGAAATCGGCTTACAGCAATTCAAATTATGTACTGCTTTCCTATATTTTGGAGCATATTTATAAGAAAAAGTATTCCGAAATCCTTACTGCTTATATAATCAAACCTCTACAATTAAAGAACACCTATTTTGGGCATTCTCAAAGTACGACAAACCGCGAAGCAATGTCCTATACTTTTTCCAATGGCTGGAATCCTCATGCCAATACACATGCTTCTATTCCTATGGGAGCAGGTGCAATTCAAAGTAACTCCGCCGATTTGGTCAAATTCAGCGATGCCTTATTCAACGGAAAAATCATTAGTAAGGAGAGTATTTCAAAAATGAAAACTTTAAAGAACAATTACGGTTTGGGCCTATTTGATTATTCATTCGAAAATCACCCTGGCATTGGGCATGATGGCGCAATAGATGGCTATAAATCTATCTTTACCAATTTTGAAAACGACAAAATAAGCTATGCCATTACCTCAAATGCTACCAATTATAAGCTCGACCTGATAACCAATATTGTTGTTATGGCTGCTTTTGGTCAGGCGTATGAAATTCCTGAGTTTAAAGCTATCGACATTAAACCCGAAGAATTAGAAGCCCTTACCGGAACCTATGCCGCACAAGGAATGCCTTTCAAGATAACCATCGCAAGACAAGAAAACACGCTAAGTGCACAAGCCACAGGTCAATCCCCTCTTCCTTTAGAAGCCATAGGCAATAACATTTTTACTTTTGACAAAGCAGGTATCCAACTGACTTTCAAACCCGATACCAAAGAAATGCTATTAAAGCAATCTGGCAGGGAAATAGAATTCAAAAAAGAATAAAGCATGTAAGCCCGTCTACAAAATTATAGACGGGCTTTTTTTATAGGCAATCTGCTATTCAATTCAATTTTTGCACCTGTTATTACAAATTCTTACTCGTTTCTTTCATCATCATATATACTACTATCAAGGCATTTAAATTTGCCTTATGAAAAATCATATATGAAAAAAACTACTATTAGACACTGTCTCCTTACCTCCTTTATCACTACCCTCTCCATAGCACAAACGATCGAAACTGCCACCATACCTAAAGAATCTAAAATTTCGTTTGCCTTTTTTGAAGGAACTGCTTTAGCAGGTTACGTTGACAAGGGAGGTTTTTTAAATTTTACTGGCCCAAACCTTAGCATTACATCCGGAAAATCTAAACTATTGTTGGGTATGCTTCCCTCCTTGCGATTCAAAGAAGATAAATCGGAAGTAAAAAACTCATTTGTAATGCCAACTCTTGGAATTGGACTTACTTACGGCTATAGGAAATTAGCTTTCCAGATTCCGCTATATTATAATGCAAAAACAGCAACTGCTGATGGAAAATGGAATGTCGGTATTGGCATGGGTATAAAGTTGAAATAATAAAGTTAAACATTTCTTATAACATATTTTTAACAGCTTTTTTTTTATAAATTGTTTTATCTTTAAAATTAAAATAAAATTGATAAAGCCATGAAAAACAGAATCTTACTCACATGTGTTGTCGTTATCCTATTTATAGGATCTGCTGTGCAGGCACAGTATATTGTCAAACCCGAAAAAGGCTATTCTCAAGAAATCGGGACAACAGTATTTATGCTTGAAAATTTAAAAACCCGTATTACTTCGAGCATCAAAAATCTAACTAAGGAACAGACCGATTATCTTTTGGTTGAAGACGCCAACAGGATTGGTGCAATGGTTTACCATTTAGCTGCAACAGAAAAATTCTATCAAGTCTTTACTTTTGAAAACAGAGAATTCAACGAAGAAGAAAAAGCAAAATGGGATTTAGCTCTTGAACTAGGAGATCCTGCCAGAAAAGCCTTGGTGGGCCAACCTATTGAATACTATCTGAAAATATGGGATGAGGTACGTAATGAAACCTTACGCTTGCTAAAGACTAAAAACGATAAATGGTTTAATGCCTTAACCAAAGAAAAATCCATGAATAATTATTTTGCCTGGTTTCACGTTATGGAACACCAAGCCAATCATATGGGACAAATACAGATGGTTAAAAACCGGCTGCCTAAATAATAATTTGCTTAAAAATAAACTTCTTAAATTATCTTAAACCTAAAAACTATGATTGAAACTTTGAATACTATTAAGGATTTAAAAATCCATGACATTTTTATCGGTAGTGATTATGATAACACTGTAGTATATGTTAAAGGTTATTATAATGAAGGCGACGGAGGCGAGGGTATTTTTATTTATAAAAAAGACGGTAAAGGTAGTGCTCCTCAAGACACGGTACAAACACCAAATGATGGTACGATTATTAAATCCAGTGTTGCGGGGTCGCCTGCAAACGGCAGATGGTTCAGACAATATTCAGGACATCTCAATATCTTATTCTTTGGGGTTATTAAGGATGAATATCCTGCCAATACAACACCGGTTGGTTTTTCCAATTCAGATAAAATACAGGCGGCAATCAATTATGTCAACGAGAATTTTTGGTATAACAAAAGGTCAGGAGAAATGACTCTGCTTTTCCCAAACGGGACCTATTTTATTGATAAGCCTATAGAGCTCAAATCAGGCATAAAATTACTTGGTGGCAAGGGAAGCATGTTTGTAGTTCTTGAAACTGCCCCACATTACGATTATATATTTAAACTGGCACCAGGACCGATTGTAAATACGGAAATGGAGAATTTTGTATTTGATTTAAAAGATGTGGTAGGTACCGGCGGAATACACCTTAAAGGAATTAAAGACTCGAAAGAGGAAGAAGGAGAAGGTGGGGCTTGGACTTGTAGTTTCAAAAATATAAGAATGAATAATTGCAAAGGACATGGTATTCATCTAGAAGGAGGCGAAACTGTTCATCCTGGATCAATCACAGATTACTTCTTACCCAATCAATACATAAATTTTGAAAACGTATGGATAACCCGAAAACACGTCGATTATAACTGTCTTAAAATAACCGGCCAATTAAATACAAGTACGTTCATCAATTGTATTTTTGAAGCTCCTTATTTTTATGATGATGTTGATCCGGGTCTGGATGGAGTAAATGTTTTGATTGAAAGCAATACAGATTATGTAAATCCATGTGAGTTCTCATTCATAAACTGTGCTACCGGGGGACATGTCAGATACGGCTATAAGATAAAAAACGTACAAAATATTACTTTTGACACCTGTTGGTTTGAAGATATTGATATAAGTATTGATATTACCAATAGCTCCGGAATAAATATCAGCAACTGTCGATTTGCCAATGCTGCCGGACAAGGCTCAAGACCTATATCTTTTTTGCCTCCTGGAACGGGCCGTTGTATATCTGTATTAGATTCATCTGTGACAGTAGAAAATAATTATGTAACCGTTTCAAATCCCAATAGTCCATTAGCACACAACGAAAGGTTTATTACTGGTATTGGCAACAACAACGTAATAAATGCTAAAAACAATTCATTCCAAGATATTCGTTTGAGTGAGACCATTGGAATTGTCCAAAACGTTTCTATCCAAAATGTTTCCACATTAAATGGAACATCAACTTCAGGTATTGAGACTTTAGGAAAAAAAATAGTTTTTGTCAAAGTTCCAGTAGGAAGTACTAATAATATAATAAACAGAATTAATTCAACTATAATAGCTGGAGAAACCATTTTTATCAGAGCAGATCAAGGAAGTGTGACATTTAATGAAATGAGCACGGTTAATGAAATGACAGGTAAAAATTTTGTTTTGAACGGAAGAGCTACCCTAACTTTGTCCAATGGTCAGGCAGCAACTTTCATAAAACTAGATGGAATCAATGGTAATGAGAAATGCTGTTATCAGTTAGTTTCTATATCTAATTAAGTTATATTGCTTATTTAATCACAAATAAAAAAGGTGTAGAGAAATCTACACCTTTTTTTTGTATTACTTTATAATCTTAGTAAGCCATCAGCTCTTTTAAAGCTTCTTCAAATCGTCCTCTTGCCAGAAACTGGTCTTCCAGTGCTTTTGTAAATGGAATTGGAGAATCCAAACTCGATACTCGTTTTACCGGCCCATCAAGATATTCAAAACATTCTTCCATAATCATAGCGGAAATATCACTGGCTACACCGCCAAACATCGTATCTTCCTGAAGAATGATTGCTTTTCCTGTCTTTTTTACAGAAGCATAAATCGCTTCAGTATCTAACGGCTGTAATGTTCTTAAGTCTAATAGATCAGCAGAAATTTCTGGATTCTTTGCCAAAGTTTCTAACGCCCAATGTACTGCAGCTCCAAAAGCAATGATTGTTACATCTTTACCTTCTTTCAACAAGGAAGCTTTTCCTAACGGAAGCGTATAGTAATCTTTCGGAACATCCTGATAAATACTTCTGTACAATAATTTGTGCTCAAAAAACAGTACCGGGTTCGGGTCGTTAATAGAAGTATTCAAAAGTCCTTTGGCATCATATGGGAAAGCCGGATAAACCACCTTCAAGCCTGGTGTTTTTGTAAACCATGCTTCATTGGTCTGTGAGTGGAAAGGTCCTGCCTGAGTTCCGCCACCGCAAGGCATTCTTACTACCACATCTGCATTTTCCAACCAGCGGTAATGTGATTTAGCCAAAAGGTTCACAATTGGATTAAAACCTGTCGAGACGAAATCTGC
The DNA here is from genome assembly GCF_041262125.1 of Flavobacterium sp. 28YEA47A. Classification (NCBI taxonomy): domain Bacteria; kingdom Pseudomonadati; phylum Bacteroidota; class Flavobacteriia; order Flavobacteriales; family Flavobacteriaceae; genus Flavobacterium; species Flavobacterium sp. 28YEA47A. The sequence continues at coordinate 162,594 of NZ_JBGCCI010000005.1, read as the reverse complement.
AAACTGCATTTCTACGATAGCTTTATGTCCGTTGATTGAAAGTCCCATTCCGGCAGATACCACCGCACTTTCGCATATAGGCGTATTGATAATTCTTTCTTTTCCAAACTGTGCTACAAAACCGTCCGTAATCTTAAAAGCACCACCATATTCTGCAATATCCTGTCCCATGATAACCAGGTTCTCATGACGCTCCATAGACTCTTTCAAACTATTGGAAATGGCATCAATAAGACGGATATTTATCTTTTTATCTGAAGGAGTAACTTCTTCAAATTCATAAGGTTTATAAACATCATTTAATTCTTCTTCATAAGTAGCTACAAGCTCAGGTTCGGCTTGTACCATAGCCCAGTTTTCGTCAATCTCCTTTTTGATTTCAGAACGGATTTCATCATCTTGTTCCTGCGTAAGCACACCTAATTCCGAAAGATATTTTCTATAATTATCTACCGGATCTTTGATAGCCCACATATCCATTAAATCTTGAGGCACATATTTGGTACCACTAGCCTCTTCATGGCCGCGCATTCTGAACGTTTTAAACTCCAACAAAACCGGTCTTGGGTTTTCTATCATCGAAGCTTTTAATTCTGATAGTTTGGTAAAAACTTCCAATATATTGTTCCCATCAATAATATGCGCCTCCATTCCGTAACCTATACCTCTGTCGGCAAGATTCTCACAACGGTATTGCTCGTTGGTAGGTGTTGAAAGCCCATAACCGTTATTTTCAATTACAAACATCACCGGCAATTCCCAAACCGAAGCAATATTCAAGGCTTCATGAAAATCTCCTTCACTGGTTGCACCTTCTCCGGTAAACACAGCCGTAACTTTTCCGTTCTTTTTTAGTTTGTTAGCCAAGGCGATTCCATCCGCAATTCCCATCTGAGGGCCTAAATGCGAAATCATTCCTATAATCTTATATTCCTGAGTTCCGAAGTGGAACGAACGATCACGTCCTTTAGTAAATCCGTTAGCCTTTCCCTGCCATTGTGAAAACAATCGGTAAAGAGGAATGTCTCTTCCTGTAAAAACTCCAAGGTTTCTATGCATAGGAAGAATATATTCATCCTTATCTAAAACAGCAGTAACACCGCAGGCTATTGCCTCCTGCCCGATTCCGGAAAACCATTTGGAAACTTTTCCTTGACGGATAAGAATCAGCATCTTCTCTTCAATCAATCGGGGCTTTAAAATTCTTTTATATAAATCTAATAATTGCTCGTTGGTCAGGTTTTTTCTGTCGAAATTCATAGGTAGTTACGAAAAGGTTTGCGTAATTTTTTAACTCGCCCAAAAGTATAAAAAAATAACAGCATAAACTCTTAATGTTACAGAATTTTCTATTGTTAATAACTTTTGAAATTAAATTCTCAAAATAATCTATACATTTGTGATAACAAGGCTTGACGCCTAGCAAAGTTATTAACATATATTTTTAAAGAGTATGCAAAATATTCCTAGTGTTGACTTGCGTGATTTCCTTTCGGACGACCCGAAACGTAAACAAAAATTTGTAAATGAAATCGGAAAAGCTTTCGAAGACATAGGCTTCGTAGCATTAAAAGGTCATTTTTTAGATGACAAACTGGTAGATGAGTTGTATGGCGAAATCAGAAATTTCTTCTCCCTGCCACTAGAAACCAAAAGCAGTTATGAAATCCCTGGTATTGGTGGACAGCGTGGTTATGTTTCCTTTGGAAAAGAACATGCTAAAGGTAAAAAAGAGGGAGATTTGAAAGAATTCTGGCATTTTGGCCAGTATGTTGACAAAGACTCAAGATGGGCTAAAGAATATCCTGACAACGTTGAGGTAAAAGAATTACCTCGTTTTAATATAGTAGGAAAAGATGCCTACCAAATGCTGGAAAAAACAGGAATTTATGTATTGAGAGCATTGGCATTGCATTTAGGTTTGGATGAATTCTATTTCGACAAATATGCCGAAGAAGGAAACTCCATATTACGTCCTATCCACTATCCGCCAATTACACAAGAGCCGGAAAATGCTATCCGTGCAGCAGCACATGGCGACATCAACCTTATTACTTTATTGATGGGTGCTCAAGGCCGTGGACTTCAGGTACAAAACCATAATGGTGACTGGATTGATGCTATTGCAGAACCGGACGAATTGGTAATTAATGTAGGCGATATGCTTTCAAGACATACCAATAACAAACTTAAATCTACTATCCACCAAGTAGTCAATCCTCCAAGAGAATTGTGGGGAACTTCTCGTTATTCGATTCCATTCTTCATGCACCCTGTAAGCGATATGCGTCTGGACTGCCTTGAAAACTGTATCGATGAAGAAAATCCAAAATTATATGAAGACATCTCTGCCGGAGAATTCCTGCACGAACGTTTAGTTGATTTGGGATTAATCAAAAAATAAGTTTTACATTTATACTTTATTAGAAAGACATTGAGTTTTGCTTGATGTCTTTTTGATTTTGTAGAATACTAAGATAGTAGTAAACGACACTGCGTTTAATAAAAAATCCAATTAAACAGTTATGGATTTACATGACCAATTAAAAAAGCTTTTCCCAGACCACGAACCGTCTGAAGAAATCGAAGAAACTCAAACCGAGCCAAAAGAGCTCTGGGTCCAGGCTGAGCCGATGATCTGCAAGTTCGAAAAACGAAAAGGAAAGCCAACTACCATAATAGAAGGCTATACCGGATCTGATGACGATTTCAAGATTCTGGCCAAAGAACTGAAAACAAAATTAAGTGTAGGCGGTACCTTCAAAGACGATTCAATTATCATACAGGGTGATTATCGCGACAAGATAATGACAATCCTTAAAGAAAAAGGCTTTAAGGTAAAACGTGTTGGCGGATAACGTAGCTCTTACAAATAAAATAATTTAATAACTGGCTTTTTCACTCAGCGGCTTAGCCACTATAAAGCATAGAAACTCAAAAAAAATGATACAATCTTCAGAATTAATCTTAAACCCTGATGGCAGCGTCTATCACCTGAATTTAAAACCAGAACATATTGCAAACGACATCATATTCGTAGGCGACCAGAATAGAGTTGAAAAAATCACTCAGTTTTTTGACTCCATTGAATTTTCAACTCAAAAAAGAGAATTTAAAACACAAACCGGAATCTTTAAAGGAAAAAGAATTACGGTAATGTCAACCGGAATTGGCCCAGACAACATCGACATTGTAGTTAACGAATTGGATGCGCTTGTCAACATCAATCTGGAAACACGTCAGCCAAAAGAAGAACTGACTTCCCTAAACATCATACGAATCGGAACATCAGGTTCTTTACAGAAAGATATTCCGGTAGACAGCTTTGTCATGTCTAAATTCGGATTGGGATTAGATAACATGCTCCGTTCCTATAAAATTGATACGATTACCGATGATGCTTTAGAAGAAGCCTTCCTCCATCATACAAACTGGGATATCCGAAAAGGAAAACCTTATGTAGTACGTTGCAGCGAAAAACTAGAAAAACTAATTGAAAGCGATAAAATCTTTAAAGGAATTACAGCAACGGCAGGCGGATTTTACGGACCACAAGGCCGCGTTTTGCGTCTTGAAATCCAGGATCCGGAATTAAATGCGAAAATGGATAATTTTAATTTTAATGATAACAGAATCACCAATCTTGAAATGGAAACGGCTGCTATTTATGGACTTTCCGCACTACTTGGGCACAATGCTTTATCGCTAAATGCTATTATAGCTAACCGTGCAAGTGGCACTTTCAGTGAAGATCCTTACAAGGCTGTAGATGAATTGATTGCTTATACGTTAGATAAATTGGCAAATAATTCCTGATGTTACAAGAAGTGATTCTTAAATTTGAAGAACTGCTGGTTGAAAATCTCGATTATTTTAATAAAACAAAGGAAGAGGTTTTAGATTTCAAACGAGACAACAAATGGTCTAAAAAAGAAATACTAGGCCATTTGATTGACTCAGCAGTTCACAATCTGGTACGGTTTACTGAAATACATTATGCTCCTAAACCCTACCAATACAGAACATATAACCAGGAAGATTTAGTAAATATAGGCCAGTATCAATCAACAGACAGTAAGGAATTAATCCAGCTCTGGCTTTCGCTGAACAAGCAAATTCTGAGGATTTTTAAATCCGTCGACAATGAAGCATTGCATTATGAAATTGAGTTGAACGATAAATCCATAATTAACCTGAGATTCTTAATGAGTGACTATGTTGCTCACTTAGAACACCATATCAAACAAATACAAAACCGTTATTCATCATGAAAACGATAAAAATTGCCGGAGTGCCCGAACATTTTAACCTGCCTTGGCATCTTTGCATAGAAAATGGAGAATTTGAAGCACAGAACATTGATCTGCAATGGACTGATGTCCCTGAAGGAACAGGCAAGCTATGCCAAATGCTTCGTAAGGGCGAGACGGATATAGCTGTAATCCTGACCGAAGGGATTATTAAAGATATTGTTTCCGGAAATCCGAGTAAGATTGTACAAGTCTATGTACAATCACCTCTTATTTGGGGAATTCACGTTGGCGCTGCTTCAAAATACAAAACCCTTTCCGACCTGGAAAGAACTAAGGTAGCTATCAGCAGAATTGGTTCCGGTTCTCAGCTTATGGCTTATGTCAATGCACACAATCAGGGCTGGAAAACGGGAGATTTACAGTTTGAAATTATAAATACCATTGATGGTGCAGTTGAAGCATTAACAGCTGGAACAGCAGATTATTTTATGTGGGAGCGCTTTATGACAAAACCTTTCGTTGATAAGGGAATATTCAGAAGAATTGCTGACTGCCCTACTCCCTGGCCATGTTTTGTAATTGCCGTGCGAAATGAAATTCTGGAAACACAGCCGGAAATCATTAAAACTATACTGGACATTATCAATCAAACAACAGAGGAATTCAAAGATATTCCTAGCATAGACAAAACATTATCGTCCCGTTACAATCAAAAAATTGAGGACATCCAGGAATGGCTTTCCTTAACAGAATGGTCACAAAAATCACTGGATAACAAAACGTTAAACAATGTTCAAAATCAACTGTTAGAACTTTCTATTATTGATAAAAAAGGTACTTTTGCAGATATAGTGCAAATCTAACAGGATTGAGCCGGCCTTTGGGTTGATATGGAGAAACAAGGTAACATAAGCTTCAAAAAAATAAAAGAGAAACTCCAGGTCAAAAAACCTTGGGACAATATCATTATTTTCTTATTGAACATATTGATTGCTATTCCTGTGTTTATCATTATCCACCAGAATATTATTGACCCGAATTGGTATTTCCACATTGACAGAATTCTTCTTTTCATTCTTGTAGTTGTTATCATCCAGTTGATTCTAAGACTGATGAAAACCATTATCATTCTTTGTATTGCTCTGTATCTGATTGCATTGATATACGGAAGTCTCTTTGGAAATTATGGTTTTAACAGTGTCTTTGAAGATTACCGTTCGATGGTGTATAGCATGTCCGAAAATCCTAATCCACAGGATATTATTATTTCAAAACTTTTGCCATTCCCTAACAAGTCAAAAATCCTGAACGCTATTGAATATGACAATCCAAAAGTTCGGAATTTTGCCTTGCTTGCTACTACCAAATACTTCAGGAATGTCAAAGGATACAGCGAGTACCGCAGACAAATACAGAGTTTTGCCGTGTTTAAGGAAATACAGCGTCGCTGGAATTATGTAAGTGATCCTAAAGGAAAGGAATACATTGCCCGCGCTACCGAATCCCTGATCCATTTTTCTGGCGATTGTGATGACCATGCTATCCTTATGGCTGCTTGCGTACGGGCTGTTGGAGGAACACCAAGGCTTATCCATACCGGCGGGCATATTTATCCTGAGGTACTTATCGGAAACAAAAAGGCTGATCTCGAAGCAATCAACTATCTTATTAAAGAAGTATTGTTCAAACAGGAAAGTAAAGGCAAAGAACTCCATTATCATATTGACGAACGCGGCCAAATCTGGCTCAACCTGGATTATACCGCCACTTATCCGGGTGGCCCTTTTATGTCTGAAGAAATTCTAGGCGCCCTAACGCTAAACTAGGATTTGTGATTTATGATTTTGGATTTGTGATTTTTGATTTCTGTTTATCTAAATCAACTACCCACTATCAACTATCCTCAACCAACTATCCACTATCAACTATTCTCTATCAACTATCATCTAAACCAACCAATCTTTTTCTATATTTACATCAGTTTACAAAAAGACAACTATGAAAAAATGGCTTTTCGCAGCACTGCTCGCTTTCCAGTTCTCAAATGCACAGGAAAGTACAAACATCTTTGCAAGAAAACAAAATGAAGTAAAATTCGATGTACTTTCCGTTATAGCATTTTCTAAAGTCCATGTCAGCTATGAACGTTTCCTAAACGAGAATTTTTCTGTAGGTATTAGTGGTAGTATTCAGGATAGCAAAGATGCCAAAGACGATTTTGACAAAGGCTATGACCGTACGCTTCCTAAATATGAAGTCAATCCCTTTGTACGCTATTCCTTATCCCACAGCCAAAAAAGTTTCTATTTTGCAGAAGTATTTGTTTCTGCAAACGGTGGAAAATACAGAGAGTTGCAGCGTTTTGTTGACGAATCCGGAAATGGCTATTATGGCACTTTTAAAGACAATTATACAGATGTAGCTATTGGAGGTGCTTTAGGATATAAACTGTATATTCAGGAAAAATTTGGCCTTGAATTATTCTTAGGAATGGGAAAAAATCTTTTCAATACTGACAAAAGCCCGGAAGTCGTTCCTCGTGTGGGATTGAATTTTGGCTACAGATTCTAATAAAATTACTATGAAAACGATAAAGATATTATTTTTAGCAATAATTGGAATGGCAGCTGTTACAGGCTGTGGTAATGATGATGAATTCTACAATTCAAAGTATACTTCTATTCCAAACCTGATAACGATTGAACACCAAAACAGTTATGCTGTAGGCGATGTCCTTTGGCTGAACACTAATTTTTCAAGATACCAGCCCGAACCAAACCAGACAACTCCGTTGGATATTTTCAAGACAACCGGAGGAGCTTCCTTTAGTTTTGCCTATGGATTGGAGAAAAAGACTGGAGCTAATACTTGGACAACTATTGATATTCAAAATGTAATCAAAGATCAGGGTGATGCTGTGGCCGATTTTTTTGTGATTGCCGAAAGTATTTATGAGCCAATTTCTCAAAATTACAAATTCAGAGCCGGAATACCATTATCCCAAACTGGCGAATACAGACTTGTTTTTGGTCTTTCAGAAGTATCTCGTCTCGAATTGTCATCGAATAACAATAATTCCAAAAATACTTTTCTTACGATTCAGACAACCACAAACAATCTAACAGCAGGATATTATAATTTTACGGTACAATAGAAAGAATATTACCAATCTATTTCTTTTCTACCTAAAGATTTAAGGTATTCGTTCGTTTTGCTAAAATGTTTGTTTCCAAACCAAAGTCCTCTGTTGGCACTTAATGGTGAAGGATGGCCTGAAGTAAGAATCAAATGTTTAGAGCTATCAATTAGTGATCTTTTGTTTTGCGCAAAACCGCCCCAAAGTAAAAAAACTACTTGTTCTCTTTCGTCTGAAACTTTTTGGATAACGGCATCTGTAAAAGTCTCCCAGCCTTTTTTCTGGTGACTTCCCGCCTCACCTTTTCGAACAGTTAGCGTAGCATTTAAAAGTAAAACGCCTTGGTCTGCCCAACGCTCCAAATTTCCGGTTTTTGGTAGCGGCTTGCTTAGATCAGATTCGATTTCTCGAAAAATATTGTACAAGGAAGGAGGAAAAGGAATTCCGTCATTAACAGAAAAACACAATCCGTTGGCCTGATTCGGTCCGTGATATGGGTCCTGGCCGATAATGACAACTTTTACATCGTCAAAATGGCAATGATCAAAAGCAGAAAAAATCTGACTTCCTTTCGGATAACATATATGATGAATATATTCTGATTTTACAAAATCAATGAGATGATGAAAATAAGGTTTTTCAAATTCTTCTGATAAAACGGCTTTCCAGGAAGGATGTATTTTTACTTGCATGGTTTTTAAAATTGATAGTTTTTAGTGGATAGTCGATAGTTTACGGTAAAAAATAATTTGGTTATAAAAAAGAGCTTCTGGCTTTCAACTTTCTTACTTTTTCACCTTAGCACCTTTATCCCTTTTCACCTTAGCTTCTTTTTCCAGCCGTAAATTTCGGAAAGTTTAACCAAAAACAAACTAAAAAAATAATTCATTTAAGCAAAAAACTTGACAAGCCCGGCAGCTTAGTTTTTTGTATTTTTGTATATAAAAACCGCTATAAATAAAATGACCAATATTACAGATAAAACATTACAAGATTTAGAATTTAACACCGTGCTGCAAGCCATTTCAGAAATCTGTAACACAGAAATCGGAAAGGAAAAGGCACTTCAGATTACGCCTTTTAAACATAAAAAGGAGCTGATGGATGCTTTGCAACAAACGTCCGAATATGTTTCTTCCTTTACAAATAATAATGCGATTCCTAATCATGGATTCGAAACGATTAGCAATGAAATAAAATTTCTTGCCATAGAAGATAGTTTTCTTGAAGTAGGCAGCTTTCGAAAAATTGCTACTATTTCAGACACTGTCAATGTATTGTTGCTTTTCCTTAAAAAATTTAATGACTATTATCCAAAATTAAGCGAAAAGGCCACTACAGTAGAGTATACCAAGTACATCACGCAGAAAATAGATGAAATCGTAGACAAATACGGTGAAATAAAAGACAATGCTTCTCCTGCCCTTGTTGATATCCGAAGAAATATGAATATGGTTCGTGGCAAAATCAATCAGAGTTTTGGCATGGCATTGAGCCAATACAACGGACTTGGCTATCTGGACGATATCAAAGAAAGTATCGTAGAAAACCGCCGCGTATTGGCAGTTCTGGCCATGTACAGGCGTAAAGTAAAAGGAACAATTTTAGGAAATTCAAAAACAGGAAGCATTACCTATATTGAACCAGAAGCTACTTTGCGTTTCTCAAGAGAACTGAGCAATCTGGAATATGAAGAAAAGGAAGAAATTACACGAATTTTAAAGCAGTTAACAAACGATATACGTCCGTTTTTAGACCTGCTGAAAACGTATCAGGAGTTTCTGAGCGATATTGATGTGATTGCCGGGAAAGCAAAATATGCCAACAGAATTAATGGTATTTTGCCCACTATAACCGACGAAAAAAGAATGTATTTCAGGGAAGCCTATCATCCTATTCTTTATCTCAACAATAAGAAAAAGAACGAGATTACTTTCCCTCAGACTATAGAATTGACCAACGAAAGCAGAATCATTGTAATTTCTGGACCTAACGCCGGAGGAAAAACAATTTCCTTAAAAACAGTAGGACTGCTACAACTAATGTTGCAAAGCGGCATGCTTATTCCTGTGCATGAACGTAGCGAAACTTTCTTATTTGACCGTATACTGACAGACATAGGAGACAATCAATCTATTGAAAATCACCTGAGTACCTATAGCTACCGTTTAAAAAACATGAACTATTTCCTTAAAAAGTGCAATGCCAAGACATTGTTTCTTATTGATGAATTTGGTACAGGTTCAGATCCGGAATTGGGAGGTGCCTTAGCCGAAACCTTTTTGGAAGAGTTTTACCATAGGGAAGCATTTGGAATTATTACCACGCACTACTCCAACTTAAAAATGTTGGCAAATGAACTGCCTTATGCTTCTAATGCAAATATGTTATTTGACGAAAAATCATTAGAACCTATGTACAAGCTGATGTTGGGACAAGCCGGAAGTTCTTTTACTTTTGAAGTCGCTCAAAAAAACGGTATTCCTTTCGGACTGATTAACCGTGCCAAGAAAAAAATAGAAGGAGGAAAAGTACGTTTTGATAAAACTATTGCAACACTTCAAAAGGAACGTTCTAAACTTGAAAAAACGTCACAAAATTTAAAAGAAGAAGAAAGCAAAGCTCGGGAAGAAAGCAAAAAAATGGAGTCTATCAATTCCAAAATTCAAGACAAACTGGAACGCTATCAGGAATTATATGATGCCAATCAGCGTTTGATCTATATGGGACAAAAGTTGGATGATATTTCTGAAAAATATTTCAACAACAAAAATAAAAAGGAACTTATAGGAGAATTCCTGAAAATGATTGAAATTGAAAATTCTAAGCGAAAAAAATTAACCGCTAAAGAAAAAAAGGCTAAAGAAATTGTCCAGAAAGAAGTAATCAAGGAAGTTACGGCTAAAGTAGAGGAAATTCGAGAAGAGAAAAAAGAAAAGAAAATCAAAGCTATCAAGCAAGAAGCAAATAAACCAAAACCTGTTTTAAAACTTGGTGATCGTGTTAGATTGGTTGACGGAAAAGCCATCGGAACAATTGACAAAATCGAGAAGAACAAGGTCACGGTTAATTATGGTATCTTTACTTCGAAAGTGAATTTAGAAACTTTAGAGCTGGTAGAAGCAAAAAAATAATTATAAGTATGATTAATTTGCCCCTAGATAAAAAGATAATTTTGTTTGACGGAGTCTGCAATCTCTGCGATTCTTCCATACAATTTATCATCAAGCATGATAAAAAAGATATTTTCCGGTTTGTAGCATTACAATCAGAAATTGGTCTGGAGATAATAAACCATATTGGTATTGATACTGCTAAGATCGATTCAATTCTCTTGTATGAACCAGGCAAGGCTTATTACTACAAAGCTCAGGCTGCTTTAAAAATTGCCAAAGAATTGGGCGGCATATATACAGCAATCAGTTGGTTTTCTATACTCCCTGATTTTTTAACCAATGCCGTATACGATTATATTGCCCGAAACCGATACAAATGGTATGGAAAAAAAGATGCCTGTATGATTCCTACACCTGAATTAAAAGCAAAATTTTTATAATAAAAAAAGCCAAACTTAAAAGTTTGGCTTTTTCTTTTTTATCTTAAAAACTAATTAGTTTTTGATAATCTTTTTAGTTATTGTTCCTTGATCAGAACTAATGTTCATCATGTAAACACCAGCTGCTAATTCAGAAATGTTAACTTGAGCAGAAGAATCTCCATTCAATTTAACGGTCTTAATTGTACGTCCATTCAAATCAGAAAAGCTAACTGAACTTAAAGTAGAATTCAAATCGTTAGAAATGTTAACTAAACCATTAGATGGGTTAGGATAAACAGAGAATTTGTTTGCTTCAACTTTATTTGTAGACAATAAATTCTCAACAGCAGTAGCTCTTACTGTAAAATCATCAAATCTAAAAGTTGAAGCTACGGTATTTGCTGTTCCTGCAATAACAACTACATCAAATTCAGCTGGAACATATCCAGGTGCACCATCAATAGTTCCACCAACATCAAGATCATTACTTACCCATGTAAATGTACCTGTAGTTGAATCATATGCAAATCCTACTCTAATCCATGTGTTAGCAGGTACAGATAAACCTCCTGTAGCCAAACTGATTGTATAGTTCCCTGGAGTACCTGTCTGATTGAAATCACCATAAGCAAAACCATCTAGCTTTTTGGTACTCATATTAAAGTTAAATCCTCCAATAACTGTTCCATCAGCAGTAAAAATAAGTGGTCTTAATACTGATTTACTAGTAGTTGCTGCACCAGAAAAGAAAGAAAATTCCAATTCAATAACATTGTTTCCACTAGTTCTTGAAGTCCAAGATGCATCTAATCCGTTTTTCCAAACAAATCGGTTACCAGTTGCTGCATTCGATCCTATAATTTGAAGGACATTTCCTTGAGTAGCATTATCAGCAACAATTTGATAATTTGAATTTGCACCATTTGTTCCTCCTGCATCGCTAAAAGTAAATAATCCTCCTTGACCAGCTGTAGCACCTGTTAAATCAGTCCCAACATTTCCAATAGTCAAAGAGTTAAAGTTCTCAGATTGCAATAATTGTGCATTTACACTAAAAACAGAACCAAATAAAAGTCCTGCAAAAAGTAATTGTTTTTTCATAATATAAAGTTTTTTAGTTATTGCAAATGTAGGTTTTTGTGCACAAATAAAAAAAGCCATTAAGTTAAAATTAATGGCTTTAATAAAAAGTTAACTAAATTTTAGTTTTTAATAATCTTTTTAGTTATTGATCCTTGGTCAGAGTTAATGTTCATCATATAAACACCTGCAGCCAAATCAGAAATGTTAACTTGTGCAGAAGAATCTCCATTTAAATTAGCAGTTTTAACTGTACGGCCATTCAAATCTGTAATAGTAAGGTTATTTAATAAAACATTTGAATCACTAGAAATGTTTACGATACCATTTGATGGATTTGGATATACAGATAATTTAGAAGCTAAGAATTCATTAGTACTCAATACTGAAGTCATAACAATTTTATCCAGAACTATTGATGTTGCCCCAGTAGGAGTAGCAGCATTATTATGATTAAAAGAGAAATAATACACACCAGCTGAAGGAGCCGTATAGGTTGCTGTCGTTTCTACAAATGTAAGACCTACAACGGTAACAGTAGATAAGGTCGTAGTTTGAGCAGTGGCCGTAGGAGCATTTCCAATTTTTGCCAATAACGTATTATTTATTGTAGAACTTGTTGAACGTGTAGAAAATTTAAGGGTAACCTGTTCACCTGCTGATAAGCTAATTGGTCTTGAAAACAACCATCTGTTAGTAGCAGCTGTAGTAGAAGAGTTACTGAATGACATTTGCACACCATCTGCATAAAAAGCAGCACCGGCTGTATTATTTAATGAGAATGCCCCAGACCATCCATCTACATTATAACCTCCGCTTGCAGCTGAAGTTTCAAAACCATAAGTATAAGGCAAACTATTTGGCGTAAAGAAAGAAAACGGGCCTACCCATATACTGCCACATGAATTTCTAACATAATATTGATATCTGGTATTTGGTGTTAGCGGTGTAGTTGTTGTATATGAATTTGTAGCAGAAGTACCTGTAACTGTTGGCGTAAATCCAGGAGCACCAACTGCTATATCATAACCTGTTGCGCCAGCAACTGCAGTCCAGCTTATTGTTGCACTTGTAGGATTAATAACATTTGTAATAACTCTTTCAGGAGCTGCACATGTAAGATTATTAACTACGTGTATGTTATCTATGGCAAGAAGGAACATATCGTTTGAGAAGTTTTGGAAAGCGATATACACATTTTGGCCAGCATAAGCTGTTAAATCAACAAATCTTCTTGTCCAGTCAGTATTTTCACCCGATGTACCAGTTGTACCATTACCTTGAACAAATAACTGGGTAGTAAAGTTTGCGACTGCATTTCCGGTAGTAGAAATGAAAACCTTGTAAGAATCTCTATAGGTCGCATCATAAGCTTTAGCATCCCAATACAATCTGCTCGACCCTGCAGGAATAGCAATTGAAGGAGAAACCAACCAGTCATTTGAAGCTCCTACTGGTGTGTAATAAGAGGTGCTCATCGCAACTTTATTGTCAAATTCTTCGCCAGTAGAAATCCAGGCAGCATTAACAAAGCTTACAGCAGCATTTGGAGTTTTGTTGTCCACATTATAAAGTGTCCATCCTGCAATTCCAGGCCCTGCTCCATCCCAATTTTCTTGGAAAACAATTTGACTCTTTACTGCTTGGTTGAATCCAAGTACCGTAAGAGATAATAGTAAAATTTTTTTCATAAGATTAAGTTTTTTTTATTTACTCACAAATGTAATAGATTATATATGAATAAAAAAAGCCATTACGTTAAAAACTTAATGACTTCTTCAAAATTATCAGTAAAAAATCAGTTTTTGATAATTTTCAAAAAACTTATATTTAATTTATTTTCATTTTTATTTATTAAAATCATCCTTTAAATGCAATGTTAATTGTTTTTTACCAAGGATATAATAATCTGCCAAAACCAATGCCGCCATCGCTTCTACTATAGGTACAGCTCTTGGAACAACACAAGGATCATGTCTTCCTCTTCCCTGCATTTCTACAATATTGCCATGTACATCCAAAGTTTCTTGTTTTTGCATTATCGTAGCCACAGGCTTAAAGGCAACCCTGAAATAAATATCCATTCCATTACTAATTCCGCCTTGTATACCTCCGGAAAGATTAGATTTTGTAGTACCATCCGAATTATATAGGTCGTTATGTTCACTTCCTTTCATTTTTGCACCGCAAAAGCCGCTTCCATATTCAAAACCCTTTACTGCGTTTATAGACAGCATTGCTTTGCCCAATTCAGCATGAAGTTTATCAAAAACCGGTTCACCCAAACCAATCGGAACATTTTGAATTACGCAAGTTATGGTTCCACCAACCGTATCGCCTTGTTTTCGTATTTCCTTTATATAATCTTCCATCTTTTTTGCCGTAGCTTCATCAGGACAACGTACCGGATTGCTTTCTATTTTAGAAAAATCCAATGCTTGGTAAGGCTTATCAATAAAGATATCCCCTACAGAAGAAACAAATGCATTAATTTTTATTGTTGGAATTACCTGTTTTGCAATGGCTCCCGCCGCTACTCTACTAGCCGTCTCTCTAGCCGAACTTCTGCCGCCGCCTCTGTAATCTCTGACTCCGTATTTTTGTTCATATACATAATCAGCGTGGCTAGGCCTGTAACTGTCCTTAATATGAGAATAGTCATCTGATTTCTGGTTGGTATTAGGTATAATAAATCCGATAGGTGTGCCTGTTGTTTTTCCTTCAAAGATTCCAGACAAAAATTGCACTTCATCATCTTCTTTTCGCTGTGTTACAATAGCTGACTGACCGGGTTTTCTTCGTGACATTTCAAAACGGATCGCATCAAAATCTAAAGTAATTCCCGATGGGCAACCATCAATTATTCCTCCTAAAGCCTCACCATGTGACTCACCAAAAGTTGTAAGTCTAAATAGATTTCCAAAACTATTTCCTGCCATTTTATTTCATTTTAACGCAAATGTAGGGATTATGCACAAGATTTAGACTTAATTATATCATCACTATATGTTAACATTCTCATAAGTATTATGTCACGTATCTTTTATTTATTTGTTAAACTTTTAAAGCACAATAAATTGAAAAAGAGAGTTGTTGATTTAGTAGTAATCTCAGATGTGCATCTGGGTACCTTTGGTTGCCATGCTAAAGAACTTCACAATTATCTTTGCTCCATTAAGCCCAAAATCTTAATCTTAAACGGAGACATTATCGACATCTGGCAGTTCCGAAAATCGTACTTCCCAAAATCCCATCTAAAAGTAATCCGGAAAATTTTAGATTTTACTTCAAAAGGCACTCAGGTCTACTATATTACAGGAAATCACGATGAGATGTTACGTAAATTCAGCGATTCAAAAGTTGGTAATTTTTCTATCGTCGATAAGCTAGTTTTAGATTTAGATGGTGAAAAGGCCTGGTTCTTTCATGGTGACGTTTTTGATTCTTCCGTTCATCACGCAAAATGGATTGCCAAGCTTGGCGGTATTGGTTATGATTATCTGATATTGCTTAACCGCTTTATTAACTGGTGCTTAAAAAAAATGGGCAAAGAGCCTTATTCTTTCTCAAAAAAAATAAAGTCGGGTGTTAAATCTGCCATCAAATTTATATCGGATTTTGAAACGGCAGCCATAGATCTGGCTATTGAAAACAAATACAATTATGTTGTCTGTGGTCATATTCACGAACCTAAGATATTAAATCAGACAAACAAAAAAGGAAAAACTGTATATCTTAATTCCGGTGATTGGGTTGAAAATCTGACCGCTTTGGAATACAATAAAAGACGTTGGAAATTATACCGCCATTCCGAAAATGAGGAAATTATTGAAGAAGATTACCACGAAATGGAAACAAAATTGACTGAAAAGTTAATGACAAGCTTCTTTGTCACAAAATAAAGTCAAAAAAACGAGTTCATTTTTTATTTGATTATCAGTAATTTATAAAATTTGTCACCTTTTTTGTGTTATAAAAACTATAATTTAACATTTTTTGGCAATATTATTGCTACCTTGTATAAAACTCTAAATTAAATTTTATGAAAAAATTGTTTTTATCAGCTTTTATGCTAGCAGGGATGGCATTCAGTATGCAAGCCCAAGAAATTTCAAAAAATGCATTGGGATTACGTCTTGGAGACAATGATGGTTTTGGTGGTGAGATTTCCTATCAAAGAGGTTTGTCAAGCAACAATCGTCTAGAAGTAGACTTAGGTTGGAGAGATAGCAACCATGTTGATGCAATCAAATTGACTGGTTTATACCAATGGGTATGGAACATTGAAGGAGGCTTTAACTGGTATGCCGGTGTTGGTGGTGGTCTTGGTACCTGGAGCTATGACTACAGAGGAGCAGATGACAGCGGTACGTTTTTCTTTGTTGCCGGTGATATCGGTATCGAATATAAATTTGATATTCCTTTGATGCTATCTTTAGATTTCAGACCTGAGTTGTATTTCAACCATGACGAGTTTAGAGACAATAGTTTTGGACCAGACATCGCGTTAGGTATCCGTTACACTTTCTAAAAACAGATATAGCTATAAAAGAAACATCCCGGATATCCGGGATGTTTTTTTTTATTGGAATATGATTTCTTTTGTTGAATTGATTTTGACTATGGTAAAAGGATTTGTTAAAGCCATAGTTACAATATCACCAGAACCGGGACTGCTTTCCTTGACATCAACATAAATCTTCCCTCCTTTTTCTGTAACGTTTTTGACCTTAATTGCATAACCTCCTGTATTTTTTTGTCCCATAAATAATGCGACAATTCTTTCTTTTGAAAAATCAATTTTAGGTATCTGGGGATCATTTATAGCTTCGTATAGTTTTTCTAATGACGCTTTGTCTTTTATGATTTCATAGGACTTTACCTCCTTACCTTGGTAAGCAGATTCACTTAAAATCTGATACAAGGCAGTTTGTTGATTTTTTTTCACTTCTGCAGGTTTTTGATCAGCTGCTTTTTTCGTACTGCTGCAACAAAACAGCAGAAAAACAAACGGCATCAAGATTAGTTTTTTCATAATTACTTGTTTTTTAATGCCTTCTCATAAATGGCTTCATACAAAGGCATGATGTTTAAGATATCAAACTGTTTTGCCACATTCAGGGCATTTTGTTTAAATTTACTCAATTCTTCATCATTTGCCAAAATTGATAACGCATTTTTTGCCATATCGTCAACATCACCTACATTGCTCAAATATCCTGAAATTCCGCTAAAATTAACTTCAGGTAGTCCGCCGGAATTACTTGAAATAACAGGAACACCACAAGCCATTGCTTCTAAAGCCGCCAGACCAAAACTTTCTGTTTCTGACGGAAGCAAAAATAAATCTGTGTAACACAATATTTTATCAATATCGTTACTGTTGCCAAAGAAAATCACCTTATCACTGATTCCCAGCTCTTCACACAGAATTTCTGCTTTCTCTTTTTCCGGACCTTCACCAACCATCATCAACTTAGCCGGTATTTCTTGTTGAATTTTATAAAAAACTTTTACAACATCAGGAATTCTTTTGATAGCTCTGAAGTTACTGATATGGGTTATGATCCTTTCTTCTTTAGATGCCATCAAAGCTCTTTGACAAGGCGCATTCTCATCCAGTCGGTTTTTGTTGATTTCAATAAAATTCGGAATTACTTCTATGTCTTTTTTAATATCAAAAAGCTTATAGGTTTCATCTTTCAAACTCTGTGAAACCGAGGTAACTATATCGGATTTATTAATACTGAATGTTACTGCCGGCTTATAAAAAGGATGGCTTCCCACTAAGGTAATATCGGTTCCGTGAAGTGTTGTTACCATTGGGATTTTTATACCTTCATGTTTCAACATCTGCTTTGCCATATATCCTGCATAAGCGTGTGGAATGGCATAATGAACGTGAAGCAATTCAATTTTATGCAGCTTGACCATATCCACCAGCTTACTGGAAAGGGCTAATTCATACGGTTGGAAATGAAATAGCGGATATTCGGGAACGTTGACTTCGTGATAGTGAATATTTGGATTCAAAAGTGCCAATCTCACAGGCTGGCTATAAGTGATGAAATGTATTTCGTGTCCTCTTCTGGCTAATTCAAGACCTAATTCTGTGGCGACTACGCCGCTACCTCCAAAGGTTGGGTAGCAAACAATTGCAATTTTCATAATTACTCCTAAAATGAGTAACGAAAATACTCAAAAAAGTAAGGCAAAACTGAATTTTCATTAAAATTAACGCTTGTACAATCTTGAGAACGACCAGACCATTTTCATAGAAATCCAACTTAGATTTATCATAAAAAATAAGTTAAATGTATCTTTTTGGTAAAATGATACGCAACCTCCATGAATCTTTTGTATCTCATTAAAGTAATGTAGATCGAGCTGATAAAATAATATCAAGAATATGATTTTAAAAGCGAGGTTTGTTTTAGTTTTAAAAAAAGCCAATCTTTAAATAAGATTGGCTTTTTATTATTTTGCGTTTTGCTTCCTAAACTCTCTTTCGTATATCTCAATCCATTTTTCAGGTGAGATTTTTCCAAGCAGTTCTCCTATTAGTTCATAAGGAATCTGATCCATTTTTTTAAAGCGGATACAGCTTTTCCCCATGTCGAGTTTTAGCTTGGAATGTTTTGGATATTCGTTTACAAACCAATCCAGCAATTTTGGATCGGCATAAATTCCCATATGATACAATGCTATAAAGTTTTTCTGCGATGCAAGGCTTAGAAATGGCAAGGGGATTTCAGGATTACAATGATATCCGTCCGGGTATAATGAAAATGGTACGCAATAGCAAAGCATTCCATAGTTTATGTTCTCTTCAAAGCCTTTTGGAAGTTTTTCCAGAATAACATTCCTTAATTTATTGACAGCTTCTTTTCTTTCTTCAGGAAGATTGTCTAAATATTCTTGCGGATTTTTTGCTGTTGACTGCATGATATTCTTTGGTTTGGTTAAACTCCTACTTTTCTATTGCATCGTAAATTACTTTCTGGATATTCTCACGAACATTCTCTTTCGATAAAGTATTTGGCGCATTTGAATCCGGGTAGGTTCTGTTAGATAGGAAAATATAAATAAGTTCTTCCTCTGGATCGGCCCAAGCCATTGTTCCGGTAAATCCGGTATGTCCAAAACTCGATTTTGAAGTACAGCCGCATGTTGGACCTGGTGTGCCCGGCAATTGCGGTTTGTCAAAACCTAGAGCTCTTCTGTTTCCTTCTTTGCAAAAATAGCAGGTATTAAAAGCATCAAATGTAGCAGGACTAAAAAACTGCACTCCTCCATAATTTCCTTTTTGGAGATACATCTGCATAATTTTAGCCAAATCTATTGTATTCGAAAAGATTCCTGCATGGCCTCCTACTCCGTCCTGCATAGCTGCTGCCATATCATGCACATATCCTTGAATGGTTTGGTATCTAAAATATTTATCTTCTTCTGTAGGCGGAATGACACTCATGTCAAATTTTCTCAACGGGTTGTATGTTGTACTATTCGCTCCTAGTTTTTTATAGAAATTTTCCTCAGATAAAACATCTAGTTTTTTTCCTGTTTCTTTTTCAAGATATTCCTTCAAGATTATAAATGTAAAATCACTGTATTTGTATTCCTTTTTTGGCAACAGCTTGCTCTCGGCTATTTTCTTGATGATAGTATCTTCATAATCATTTCTCAAGAATAAGTTCTCGGCTACTTGCAACGAAAATTCCGGAGTCAGTCTATTTTTATAGTATTTATCACTAGGCTTTTTGTCTGCATTTAGCGTAGCCTGATAAAAAGGAATCCACGCCTGAAGTCGGGCATAATGCGATAGCAATTCTTTAAATGTGATGTTCTTTTTGTCGGTATTTTCAAAAACCGGAAGCATCGTTCCTAATTTGGTATCAAGAGTAAACTTTTTCTGGTCATAAAGCTGCATTACATCTGGCAAAGTAGAAACTATTTTTGTCAAAGAAGCTACATCGTATATATCCGAATTCTTAACTTTTATTTCATTTTTATAGTCATGATAACCGTACGATTTCTGATATACGACTTTTCCTTTTCTTGCTACAAGAACCTGTATTCCAGGCGTCATTTGTCTTTCGATCGCATTATTGGCTATAAGATCAATTCTTGCCAATGTTTTAGAACTCATGCCAACATTCTCTGCAGCAGTAAAACCAAGACGGTTGAGTTTTTTTGTCTTTAATCCGTCATTTACCTTAAAGGCAGTTCCTATTGAAACCGGGAGTTTTCCTTTAGATTCGATTGCTCCAAAAATAAGCTGGGCTGAAACATTCTGTGCTACCTCACTATTCTGATACGAAACAACCAATCCTTCAATATCACTGAAAGAATTTATCGGAATCAGGGAATATGGTTTTGTAAAAATATCAAGGATTACCTTATTGTTTTTAGCTATTTCCTGAATTTTGACCAATTCATCTACTGTAAAATCATGCTTTTTCCAGGCTCCGTCGGCTTTATGATATCCAATGATTACGGTTGTATATTTTTTCAAGTCTTCAATCATCAGATGTAAGCTGTCATTTTGAACTTCTGTGACCTCGGCATACTGTCGCAACGTATTCAAAAAAGAAGTATTGGTATCATCGCCCAGCTTTACATAGGCTATTTTTTCATTAGCTACATCTTTGATCGGCAAGATTTCGTTTTCATTTTTTAAGACCGTTATCGCATTTTCATATAATTGATATTGCAAAGCTTGTGCATCGGAATTATTCAGGTCATCATACAAATACGGAATATCAATCGGTTTGTAATTATTCAATCCGGCCATGTATTTATATCTCAATATTTTCTTTACAGATTGTTCCAGTCTTTTTTCTGAAATGACAGTGTCCTGGATGGCAACACAAATTTTCTCTAAAGCCAAAGGAACATTTTCTGCAAAAAGCAAAATATCATTCCCTGCTTTAAAGGCTTCCAAATCGATGTCGCCCGGCTGTTTAAAATTTGTCGCTCCTTTCATATTCAGAGCATCCGTAAAAATAAGTCCTTTAAAATGAAGCTCGTTCTGCAAGATATTAGTCACTACATTATAAGAAAGCGATGTAGGATAGTTTTCTCTTGGCTCCAGACTTGGAACATTTAAGTGGGCTACCATAACGCTGGCAAGACCTTCACGGAATAATTTTTTGTAAGGATAAAATTCGATGTCGTTAATTCGCTGTCTTGTAAAATTAAGCATTGGCAGCGTATGGTGTGAATCGGTTTCCGTATCACCATGTCCCGGGAAATGTTTTCCGGTTGCGAAAACACCCTGATCTTGGATACCTTTCATCAAAGCGAGCGCTCTTTCGGTTACGTTAATTTTATCTTCACCAAACGAACGATTGCCTATAATTGGATTTTTAGGATTGGTATTGATATCCAAAACAGGAGCAAAATTGAACTGTATGCCCATTCTTCTGCTCTGCTGCCCGTATTTTTCACCAACTTTTTCAATTAATTTCATGTCCTGGATGGCTCCAAGAGTCATGTTCCAAGGATAACGGATGACGGAATCCAAACGCATAGCCAATCCCCATTCTGCATCAATACCTACAAAAAGTGGCACTTTAGATTTTGATTGGAAACGATTGGTTAATCTTGCCTGACGTACAGGTCCGCCCTGAAAGAAAATTACTCCTCCAATATATTGGTCTCTGATAAGTTTATCAATAGCATTAAAGTGAACGCTATCTTTATTAGAATAGGCCGCAACCATAAAAAGCTGTCCTATTCTTTCCTGCATCGTCATTTTATTATAGATGCTGTCAACCCAGATTGTTTCTTTGGTTCTATCTAAAGTTAATTTAGGTTCACGAAGCTGCGAAAAGGCAATCTGACTGATGAACAGTAGCGCTACAACAAAATATCTCATTCAAAAAAAATTTGGTTTAGAAGAAACGGCTATGCCAGCTTTCTTTTGCTGGAACTTCCCAATATTCATGCCATTCTCCTATAGTGTTAACGAGATTATTGAAAACAATTGTGTTTGCCGAAACGGCTTTTTCTTTGGCCATTTTTTTAAATTCGACCAATGGTTTGTGGGCAATATGTTCACCTAGCTTGAAAGTAACATTCATCTTATCCAATAAATCAACGCCGTATTTCTGCTCTAGTTGTTGTATAAATTGAACCGAACTATCTATAGAACAACCCGTTGCCGATTGTACTTCCTGATTTACGGCTAAGATGATAAATCTATTGTATTGTAGCAAATACGATGCTTCAAGACCTGTTCCGTGAGCTGCCCAATTTTCAACAAATGCTTTAAGGTCTGATTCGATTTCAGCCATTTCATCATCTGAGAATTTTCTATTGGACTGGTATATCCAGATTTTTGATTCGTCTGGCATATTTTCAAAAGGAATATACATAATTATTGTATTTTTTTTATGCCTTGGATCACTTTGTAATTCCTGAAATCCTTGGCTTTTGGATCATAAAATTCTTGTTCCCAATATTCAACGGAAACTTTGTCATTTTTCTTGAGTTTATTCTCTATCAAGAGATTCGAGTCTTCAAAGAATGTCAATACCATAAGAGTATGGTTTCTACCTGAATTATCTTTGACAACAACAGTAAGGAACTGTTCTGATTTTATTTCTACTATCTTTCCCTCCAAACTAAGCGCCGGAATTTCTTCCGCTTCTGCTTCATCAGCTTCCATGTCAGCAAACATCATCAATAAATCTGGACAAATACTCACCATTTTCATTCCTACATCACTACCTAATTTTTCCATAGCTCCTTCGGTTTCAATAATATCGCCATATTTGGCGGTTACTTCTTTTTCATGGTTTGAATAGCTTGAAACAATACACAATCCTAATTGCATTTGTCTTTGTTCTGCTGTTGCATCTTTCAGTGTTTTCATTTTTTCATTAACACAGGAGCAGACTTCTTTTGTTAATACATCAAGAATATCCTGGCTTTTAGCACTCAGGCAAAATAATGACAGTACAAATACAAACAGTAATTTTTTCATCGGAGGAATTGATTTCTTAGATTATAGCTTTTTACAGATCTTTAGCATTAGCTATCAATTCTGCAACATCCATCACTTTTATCTCTGCCTCTTTTTCTTTATGTTTTACACCATCAGTAAGCATGGTGTTGCAAAACGGACAGCCGGCAGCAATAATCTGAGGAGCGGTTTCAAGAGCATCTTCCGTACGCTCAATATTTACTTCTTTGTTTCCTGGTTCCGCATCTTTAAACATTTGAGCGCCACCAGCACCACAGCATAATCCATTTGCTTTTGAACGTTTCATTTCGACAAGTTCAACGTCAAGTTTTTGAATCAGCTCTCTAGGCGCTTCATAAATTTTATTGGCTCTTCCAAGATAACAAGGGTCATGGAAAGTAATTCTTTTTCCTTTGAACTGACCGCCTTCAATAGTAAGCCTTCCTTCGTCTAAAAGAGATTTTAAAAACTGTGTATGATGCACAACTTCATAAGTCCCTCCTAATTCCGGATATTCATTTTTTAATGTATTAAAACAATGCGGACAAGCGGTTACTATCTTTTTTGCTTCGTAGGCATTCAGCACCTCAATATTCATCATGGCCTGCATCTGGAACAAAAATTCATTTCCAGCTCTTTTGGCAGGATCTCCTGTACAACTTTCTTCCGTACCAAGCACAGCAAACGAAACGTCTGCCCTGTTTAATATCTTAACAAAAGCTTTGGTTATTTTTTTTGCCCTATCGTCAAAACTTCCGGCACAACCTACCCAAAAGAGTACTTCCGGCTGTTTTCCTTGAGCTAACATTTCGGCCATTGTTGGCACTGATAAAACTTCTGACATATTTTGTATAGTTTCGTTTCGGGTATTTATATAGTTTTACCCTTTTTTATTCGTGTTTTCCGTCATCAAAAACCTGTATGGTCACTTCTTTCTCTACAAGATCTGTAAACTTTCCTCTGTAACGGGTTGCTTTCACCAAGTGATTATCAATCCAATGGTAGTTACCGCCTCTCGGTTTTCCCATAACCATTCCGTGGTATTTGAATCCGTGTATTTTTAACCACTGTTCAGTGATTTCGCGATGCGCTTCTGTTCTCGATGTGAAAAAGAAAATTACATGTCCTTCGTCATACCATCGATTCAAAGTTGCAAGTGCATCAGGATATACCGCAGCAGTCAGCATTCTTTCAGGCTGTTCGTTCGGAATATCATCACAAATAGTTCCGTCAATATCAATAAGGTAGTTTTTAATTCCTTCAGGCAATATCGGACTGATCTGCTCTCCGTTTTCGGTAGCCGACATTAAATTTTTATCGATATCTTCTGTTTTCATTGTAAACTAATTAGTTAATGGAACTATCAAATAGCTACTGTTTTTTAGTTTTCGTTTTTCCAATTCAGCCTGTCCTGTTGACTGTACTGCCATGGTGCTCCATTGTTTTCAACATTGGTCATCATAGCATTCAATGACATTGGAGCTGCACTTTGTTCCATTACAAGATAACGTCTCATATCCATAATAATAGAAAGCGGACTAATATTAACCGGACATTCTTCAACACAGGCATTACAGCTTGTACATGCCCAAAGTTCTTCGGCAGTAATATAATCGTTTAGTAATGTTTTATTATCTGGTACAAAAACGCCTTTATTGGCATCGATGTTTCTTCCTACTTCTTCTGCCCTGTCACGCGTATCCATCATGATTTTTCTAGGCGATAGTTTTTTTCCTGTCAGGTTTGCCGGACAAGAAGACGTGCAACGCCCACATTCCGTACAAGTATAAGCATTTAACAACTGTACCCAGTTTAGATCCTGAATATCACTTGCTCCGAATTTTGCAGGAGCAGCGTCAGTATCAGCCGGCGGAGCAGCAAACGGATCTGCATTCGGGTCCATCATTAACTTAACTTCTTTGGTTACCGATTCCAGGTTATTAAATTTTCCAAGAGGATTCAGGTCTGCGAAATAGGTATTTGGAAAAGCCAAAAGGATGTGCAAATGCTTCGAAAAATAAAGATAATTCATGAAGGTTAAAATCCCTATAATATGCATCCACCAGAAAACTCTTTCTAAAATAAGAAGCGTTTCAGTATTTATACTATTAAATATTGGAGTTATAAACTGACTAATTGGAAATGCACCTGCCTCTATAAAATGAGGCGCTCCTCTATGTTGCAGAGTCAAATCGGCAGCATTCATCAATAAGAAAAGACACATTAGGACGATTTCAAAATAAAGGATATAATTGGCATCACTTTTTGGCCAGCCTTTTAAATCGTTATGAATAAATCGCTTTAACTTAATAATGTTTCTTCTTGCCAAAAAAGTAATTA
The DNA here is from genome assembly GCF_041262125.1 of Flavobacterium sp. 28YEA47A. Taxonomy (NCBI): domain Bacteria; kingdom Pseudomonadati; phylum Bacteroidota; class Flavobacteriia; order Flavobacteriales; family Flavobacteriaceae; genus Flavobacterium; species Flavobacterium sp. 28YEA47A. The sequence continues at coordinate 137,278 of NZ_JBGCCI010000005.1, read as the reverse complement.
CGGCAACCAGAACCAAAATAGCCAATATCTCAAAAGACCCGATTAATATATTGTATGCCATACCCATAAAAGCAAAAACTCTATGCGTACCGAAAAGACCATCAATGATAATTTCTAAAAGCTCTATATTAATGACAACAAATCCAATATAGACAATTATGTGAAGTATTCCGGCAATTGGTCGTTTAACCATTTTGGATTGGCCTAAAGCTATCCTGGCCATATTCGCCCATCGTTCCTTTTTATTGTCAGAACGATCCACATCTTGCCCCAGCTTGATGTTACGGATGAGTTTTTTAACGTTTGATATAAAATATCCAAAACCAACAGCCAGTAAAACCGCAAATAATATATTATCGATATAGCTCATCCGCTTTCCTAGTTTTTAATAGTATCTTTTATCTTTTTTGTTTCGGTTTTAGGCTCTACGTACGGTGTTCCTTTTTTTCCGAAAACAGAGAAGTGTACATAACGCTTCGGATTATTTTTCAGGTCAGCAAGCAATTGTTTTAGCTCAAGTGATGCACCTTCCAGATTTTTGTACATTCCTTCATCTTTAAGCAGCTTTCCTAAAGAACCTTTTCCTGCCTGTACATCGTTGATGATGTTGTCTACATTTGCAAGTGATTTTTCAAGTTTCTTCACTGCCTGTCCTAAATTAGCCTGTGCTATTGAATCGGAAAGTTTAGAGAAATTTGACGATGTATGATCCAGGTTTGCAAAAGTGTTATCAATTTTTGACTTATTGTCTGCAATTAATGAATTCACTCCTTTTGCAGCCTGACTGAACTCTTTCATGGTTGAAGCCAATTCAGCAATAGAAGCCTTTAGATTCTCTTGTGTTTTTTTATCAAAAATGTTATTGATATTTACTAGTAAGCTATCTGCAGAGACTACCGTCTTTTCAACTTTTTGTTGTAGCGGTGAAAGTTTATCACCTATAGATGAAAGCATGCCCGGTTTTACATCTGTCAATAAAATTTGTCCGTTCTCAGCTTCTACAGGGTCTTTGAAATTTGGAATAATGGCAATGCTTTTTCCGCCAATAAAACTCGGCTCATAAATTTTAGCAACGCTTGATTTCGATATAGGAAAATCGGTTTTCACCTGAAGTTCTACTAATAATTTTCCGTTTCCATTTAAGGTAATGCTATTAACTTTACCAACAGCAAGACCATTAATAGTTATAGGTGCAGAAGGAGCCAGCCCTTCTACTTCGTCATATACGGCATAAAATGTCTTGTAATCGTTAAAAAGATCTCTTCCTTTTAAAAAACTATATCCCCAAATAAACAATAATATTGAGGAAATTACTAAAATAGCTGTTTTGACTTCTCTTGATATTTTCAAAGCTTCGGTGTTTTTAAACAAATTTAATTAAATAATTTCAAACGCTTCTCCAACAAGCTATTTTAATGCTTCTTGGATACTGATTTTTTTGCCATTTTTAAAGGCTATAAGATAGGAAGTGGTAAATCCTTTTGATTTGGCTTCTTGTACCAGTTCTTTTGCTTTTTCATAATCACTGGTTTCGCCATACATATATTTATATAGATTGCCTTCAGAAATCATCGAAATATTATCCAGGCCTTTAAAATTGCTAGGAACAAGATCGAGTTTGGTACCGCTTGCTGAAATCTGTACTTTAAACAATACGCCTTTTGAATCTGTTTTTGAATCTGTTTTTGTTTCAGCAGTCTTTACTTCTGGTTTTTTAGGCTCAGGAACCTTAGTAACCGGAGCTTTAGCACTGTCTTTCTTTGCAGTCGAAGCCACTTCTTTTGGTCTTTCAACTTTTAGTGCTTCTTTATCAATTTTATTTTCTATGGAGGTACCTCCGTAATATTCTTTTTTGTAACCCATAATTGCGTCGGCTATAGCTTTTGCAATTTCGTTTTGGCCTTCTTCAGAATTCAGATATTGTCCTTCAGTCTTATTCGATAAAAATCCCATTTCAATCAAAACGCTAGGCATAGATGTTTTGTGCAGTACCATAAAAGGCGCCTGTTTTACTCCTCTGCTCTTACGACTTAATTGTTGTGTGAAATTATCCTGGATTTTACTTGCCACAGCAATACTCTGATCAAGGTGCTCTTCCTGTATTAGTGTAATACCTATTAAAGATTCCGGTGATTTTGGATCGTAACCCGCATACTTTACCTTATAATCTGCTTCAAGAGTAATTACCTCGTTTTCGTTTTTCGCTACTTCAAGGTTCGATTTTACCTTAGTAAGACCCATTACATACGTTTCTGTTCCGAAAGCTTCAGAATTTGGATTCGAATTACAGTGTATCGAAACAAACAAATCAGCATTTGCTCTGTTTGCAATATTGGCACGTTCTACAAGTTCGATAAATACATCCGTGTTTCTTGTGTATACTACATCAACATTAGGCTGCTTGTCCAGCAATCTTCCCACCTTTAAAGCAACAGCAAGTGCAATGTTTTTTTCAACGAAGTTATTTTTTACTGCCCCAAAATCTTTTGAACCATGACCCGCATCAAGAACTACTTTAAATTTATCCCCTGATTGTCCAAAAGCAGCAAAAGATACAATACAGGCTAATATGACGAGCGAATGTTTGAATTTCTTATGGATGTACATATGTTGCTAAAGTTAATTTAAATAAAAATGCTATGGCTATAATTTTGATATTTCCTTATTTTTGATGGAAAAATATATGTAAGTTTGGCACGTCAAAAATTAAGCCATATTTTTACAAAAATAGTATTTAAACCTTTGCGCACAAACTTATTTCATATCGTTTTATCAGCAATTTTCCTAACATTAGGAACCGCGGAAACTTATTCTCAAGAAGGAAAAAATAAATCTACTACAATAGCTGCTGAAAAACAGCCAAATACAAAAAAAGATACTGCTACCGTAAGCTTGTCTGACCTGGTTAAACCTGTCGATTCTACCGCGCAAGACACTACAAAACCCGTTAAAAAAGCATTTTTAGAAAGCAGAATAAAACGTAAGGCTGTAGATTATGAAAAAATGGATCAGAAAAAAAAGCAGCTTACTCTTTATAACAAAGCAGAACTGTATTATCAGGATTTCGAGCTTAAAGCAGGAATCATTGTTATGGATTATGAAAAGAACGAAGTGTATGCCGGAAGGATTAAGGATTCACTCGGAAATTACACTCAACGCCCTGTTTTTAAGCAAGGAGACAACGTTATCGAACCCGATTCTATTCGTTTTAATACGGTTACTAAAAAAGCGCTGGTATGGAACTCCCGATCTACTCAAGGCGAATTAAATATTAAGGGAGAGATCACAAAAAAAGAAAACGATTCTGTTTATTTCATTAAGAATGCGAGAATAACTACTTCAAAGAATATTGACGATCCGGAATACTACTTTCTTGCCCGTAGGCTAAAACTTGTGCCAGGAAAAAAAGCTGTTGTAGGACTTACCAATATGGTTATTGCCGATGTCCCGACACCTTTAGGAATTCCTTTTGCTTTTTTTCCTATGTCAAACAAAGGAACCTCAGGTTTAATCCTTCCCTCGCCTAACAACACAAACAGACAGGGTTTTGCATTACAAAACGGAGGTCTCTATCTTGCTCTTTCAGACAATTATGACCTTGCCATTCTGGGGGATTATTATACCAACGGAAGTTATGCCATGCGTTTTGAATCCAGTTATGTACAGCGATACAAATTCCGAGGCAACGTAAATATTCGTTTTGAAAATCAGATCCAAAGTGAACGTGGTTTTCCTGATTATACCAAAGCAACACAGTATAATATCCAATGGTCACATACACAAGATCCAAAGGCCAATCCTAATTCCAGATTTTCTGCCTCAGTAAACTTAGGAAGTAGTAAATATTACCAGCGGTCTATGAACCAGGCTAACGTAGGTTCTGCATTAAATAATACATTAACCTCTTCTGTTTCCTATTCCAAAACTTTTAATTCGGTTCCGCAGGTGAATATGTCCGTTACGGCTACGCATTCCCAAAACACGCAGACTGAAAGTATTAACATGACTTTACCAACATTTCAAGGTAGCGTTGACCGAATCTTCCCATTTGCTTCTGAAGATGAAACTAAAAAAGGATTTATAAAAAACATCAACTTCCAGTACAACCTAAACGCTCAAAACCAAATATCTACCAAAGATTCTTTGTTTTTCAAACCTCAGATGTTTAGGGACGCACGCGTTGGTTTCCAGCATACAATTCCTGTCAGCACAAACTTCAAAGTTTTTAAATATTTTAGCGTATCTACCGGTGGAAGCTATAACGAAGTCTGGTATCTGAAAACTATCGAAAAACGTTTCAATCCGGTAACTCAAAAAATAGACAACCTTGATATTCGTGGGTTTGATGCATTCAGAACTTATAATTTCTCCAGTAGTATAGGTACAACCGTTTATGGTACGTTCAATTTTGGAGAAACCAAAAAAATACAAGCGATACGTCACGTTATGAGACCTTCGCTTTCTTATAGCTATACCCCAAGCTTTTCAAAATATTATGATACTTACGATCCAGATGGAACGGGAACTATGCTAAAAGAATATACTCGTTTTGAAGGAGGAATTTATGGAGCACCAGGAAAAAACATTTCCAACAATATTGGATTTAGCTTGAGTAATACGTTTGAGGCAAAAGTAACAGACAAAGATAGCACCAAGACGGAAGCCAAAAAGGTTATGTTGTTGAACAACCTGAACCTCTCTACTTCATACGATATGACTGCCGACTCGCTTAAATTAGCTCCTTTACGTGTGAGTGGTGGTACTGCCCTGTTTAAAGAGAAAATGAACATTAACTTCGCTGCTACTCTTGATCCTTACGCTCTGGATAACGCCAATAGAAGAATAGACAAGTTCAATATTGACAATGGAGGAAGCCTATTCCGTCTGTCAAGTGCCAATGTTACTATTAACTATTCATTCTCAAGCTCAGATGGAACAAACGAAAATGACCGATCTGATCCATTGAAAAATCAAGGATTAAGAAACGGAGGACGTGAAGATGATTTGTTTGGAACTGCAAGAGATTTAGGAGACAACAGGCAAAGCCAATTTAATGACGACGATACGGAGAAAGCGGAAAAAAGGACAAAATTCTATCATGCTCTGCTTCCATGGAATCTGAACCTGGCCTATTCCCTAACCTATAATAATTCCGCCCGACAAAATCAAATAACAAACAATTCCCTAATGATTTCCGGAAATATCGACCTGACACCGCGATGGAAAGTGGGAGTATCAACTGGTTATGACTTTGTTCAGAAAGGTGTTACCTTTACTCAACTTCGTTTTGAAAGAGATTTATTAAGCTGGAGAATGGATTTTAACTGGATTCCTCTTGGAGATTACACGTCCTGGGGATTCTTTATAGGAATCAAATCTTCAGTATTGAGCGATATTAAGTGGGATAAGAGAAGACAACCAGACAGAAGATTACGTTAATCCAAATTTAGTATGAAAAAAATAATATTTACAGAAAAAGCTCCGGCGCCAATAGGGCCATATAATCAGGCTGTAGCATTTGGCAATACTCTTTTTACTTCAGGACAGATTGCTATCAATCCGGAAACTGGCGAACTGGTTTTAGATGATATCGAAACCGAAACCAAACAAGTAATGGAAAATATGAAAGCTGTTTTGGAAGAAGCTGGAATGACTTTTGAAAATGTAATAAAGACATCCATTTTTATTATGGACATGGGCAATTTCGCAAGAATAAATACCGTGTATGGAAGTTATTTTGATGAAAAAACTGCTCCGGCAAGAGAAACCGTGCAAGTGGCAGGATTGCCAAAAGGCGTGAATGTTGAAATTTCGATGATTGCTATGAAATAGTTTCAATAGCACTGATTAGTGGATTATAGAAATTTCTTTACCTTATATAAAATAAAAAAGCCGCTCCAATTGGAGCGGCTTTTTTGTATTTACGATTTAGTTAATCTTGTGGTATTCTATTAGTCCGTCAATCGGTCTTCTTAAAACATTGCCCAGTTTCAAACCGTTTTTATCAAGTACTTGCTTTAATTCATCTTTCAGGTAAAAAGCGATGGAACCTACAAAATGAACCGGTACTTCACGACAGTCTTCAAATTGAGTGATGTAATTATCTACAAAAACCTGCATCGCTTCGAATACGAGTTTTTGGATAAATTCATCATCTTTATGTTGGATAAGGAATTTAGCAAATGTTGCCAGATAGGCATTTGGATTGGCCTGCTTATATAAATGGTTTTTGATCACATCTGGGTCCAAATCATATTCCTTTTCAAAAAGAGAAGCCAAATGTTTAGGCATCTTGTTAAAATAATAAGCACGGATTAAATCCCTACCAAAACGGTTGCCACTACAATCATCCATAGCAATATAGCCTAACGATTGTATTTTTTGGTGCAATTCTACTCCATCAAAGTAACTGCAATTAGAACCCGTTCCTAAAATCGATATGATTGCCTTTTCATTAGTCGGGTTTGTCGCATAAGCCGCTGCGTATGTGTCTTCCTTTACAGATACTTCTGCATGTGGAAAAAATTCCTTGAACGTTTCAGAAAGTGAATTTTTCATACGGTCTGTGCCGCATCCGGCTCCATAGAAAAAAAGATGCGTTACGTCCTTACGGTTATGATAGATATCGAAACGGTCTTCCAAGCGCTCAATAACTTCTTTTTTATCTAAAACTTCAGGATTTAGTCCTAAAGATTGCGTGGTAAACAACTTATTGCCATTATCATCTAATGCAATCCAATCTGCCTTTGTTGAGCCACTATCTACTAATAATTTCATTTATGGTTTGTTAGTTTGTTTCATAATTACTGCCGAAGCCGTAAAAAACAGCTTCTTAATCCTCTTTATTTTTATAACAAACCCGCCCTGGAATTGTAGTCCAGGAAAGATTTAAAAAACTAAAGTAAGGAAAAAATGGTTTGGGAATATGTATAGATTGTTTCTGAAAATAAAAAAGTCCCGTCAATAGTAATGACGGGACCATTCAATTATTAATTACAATTGTGCGATATGTACAGATAAATCAATTAGTTTGCTCGAATATCCGTATTCATTATCATACCAGGAAACGAGCTTAAAGAAAGTCGAGTTTAGCCCGATACCCGCTTTAGCATCCACGATTGAAGTGCGAGAATCTGAAATAAAGTCCTGAGAAACCACATCATCTTCAGTATATCCGATAATACCTTTATAGTCTGTTTCTGAAGCATTTTTCAATACTTTCATGATATCATCATAAGTAGTTTCTTTCTGAAGTTTTACGGTCAAATCTACTACAGAAACGTCGGCGTTTGGAACACGCATCGACATCCCTGTCAATTTTCCGTTCAATTCCGGGATTACTTTTCCTACTGCTTTAGCAGCACCGGTAGAAGCCGGAATAATATTTAAAAGAGCAGCTCTTCCGCCACGGAAATCCTTACGGGAAGGTCCGTCAACTGTCAATTGTGTTGCCGTTGTCGCATGAACCGTTGTCATTAATCCTTCAACAATTCCGAAATTGTCATTGATTACTTTCGCTAATGGAGCCAAACAGTTTGTTGTACATGAAGCATTAGAAACAATCGTATCTGCGGCTGTAGCTTTTGTGTGGTTTACTCCCATAACAAACATTGGAGCGTCTGCTGATGGTGCTGAAATTACAACTTTTTTAGCTCCGCCTTTGATGTGCTCGTTTGCTTTTTCAAGAGTTGTGAAAATTCCGGTACATTCTGCTACTACATCTACTCCTACTTCGTCCCATTTTAATACAGAAGGATCTTTTTCTGCTGTTACACGTATCAGCCTATCATTCACAAAAAGTTTTCCGTCTTTTACTTCAACTGTTCCTGCAAAACGACCGTGTACCGAATCATATTTTAATAGGTAGGCCAAATGTTCTACATCTAATAAGTCGTTAATGGCTACTACTTCTACGTTATCTCTATTTATGGTTTCTCTGAAAACGATTCGACCAATTCTACCGAAACCGTTTATTCCTAATTTTACTTTTGACATTTTTTACTTGCTTTGGGCTTTAAGCGCGCGCTTTCTGCCGATTATATAATTTGTTTATTTACTTGTTTGTGGGAAATTGCGACTAAAAATTAAGTCGTCATGATATCCGATACTCGTAACAGCTCCCTGTCTATTTGCGAATGACCTTTGATAGCTTGTTCTAAAGGAGTCAGTTCAATCTTGTCATTCAGAAGTCCTACCATATAATTGCTCTTTCCGTCTAGGATCGATTCTACGGCCTTAACTCCCAATCGACTAGCCAAGACACGGTCAAAGCAAGAAGGTGCTCCACCACGCTGCATATGTCCTAAAACAGAAACACGAACGTCATATTCCGGCATGTTTTCTTCAACATAATCTTTTAGTTCGAAAACATTTTTTCCGATTTTATCTCCTTCCGCTATTACTACAATGCTAGATGATTTTCCAGATAGTTTACTTTTGCGTAACGATTCTAATAATCGCTCCAGTCCCAGATCTTCTTCCGGAATTAATATTTCTTCTGCTCCTGCACCAATTCCCGCATTTAGGGCAATATGGCCGGCATCACGTCCCATAACTTCTACAAAGAAAAGTCGGTTGTGGGAACTTGCCGTATCTCTGATTTTATCGATAGCTTCTACAACAGTATTTAAAGCAGTGTCATATCCTAATGTGTGGGTAGTTCCGTAAATATCATTGTCAATAGTTCCCGGAATTCCAATAATTGGGAAGTCATATTCTTTGTTAAAAACCAAACCTCCGGTAAAACTTCCGTCACCACCAATAACAACCAAGGCTTCTACACCTGCAGCAGACAAATTGCTATGCGCTTTTTTTCTGCCTTCTTCAGTCATGAATTCTTTAGAGCGGGCTGATTTTAAAATCGTTCCACCTTTATTGATGATATTGTTTACGCTTCGAGGTCCCATTTCTTTAAAATCGCCTTCGATCATACCTTGGTATCCTCTGTAGATTCCGATACATTCAATGTTATGATAAGCGCAGGTTCTGACAACCGAACGGATAGCGGCGTTCATCCCCGGAGAATCTCCTCCAGATGTCAGTACGCCGATTTTTTTTATTGTTTTTGACATTTATTTGCTGTTAATACTGTAAAATTAGCAAACAAATATTACTTTAAGGATAGGGTTTTTAATAATTTAGGAAACAATTAGAATTTCAATCGATTTCGTTGATAAGTTTTTATTTCTGTTGCTGTGAAGTTGGTAATTTTTGTAAATTATAGGGTAAAAATCGCCAAGTTGATAAAAGATTAATCCATTATTGGAACTATTTCTATAAACTTATTTGCGGCTCTGCGTCTTTGCGAGCAATTATTTTCACGCAAAGACGCAGAGCCGCAAAGTTCACAATGAGTATTTAGTATTAATCCATGTCTGGAATTTTTGGCTGCTCTGTTTTTGGTTTTTCAGCCTTTTGTGTATCCGGCTTTTTCCTTCTATCCTGTGTCCATTGGATAAAATCAGGAGAAAGATCCGAATCCGGCATATGATCAGTTGTAGTATTTTCTTTTTCTTCTTTGGTCTTGATATTAAAAATCTTATACCATAATTCTTTTAAGGTATCAAAATCGACTTCATAGGAAACTCCAAGACCTTGTGTATATCCAATTCCTTCTCCTATATAGTTAATATCATTTTCACGGTTAAATACTCTTAAATTTAGAGTTCCGTCTTCATTAACCCTGTATTTCACTTCTACATTACCAACAATAACGGATTGGTTGACACCGCCAACAGGTACACCCACTTTTCCGTCGATAGAAATCCTTTCATTGATTTGTGTCGTAATAGCAATTCCAAACTGACTGCTGGTTTCAGCAGTAGGCGTTCTGTCTGCCATCTGATAATCTAAGGCAACGGTAAATTTACCATCTTCGTCCTGAAACAGGTCATTAAACAAACCGCTGGCTCTTTCGAACAAACTTCCGTATACTGCCGTTCCTGCGTTTTCTGAACTTAGGAAATTTCCAGTAGCTAAAAGCGATAGTGCCTGGTTGACACGGGTATCCTTATCATCCAGTTTTACCTGTAATTCCGATTTCAATACAGAACTCACGGTTGGGAAATTAATTGTAAAGTCAGGATCCGGATTCATCAGGTTTCCGGTCAATCCAATTACAACTTCAACCGGAACCTTACGGTTAAAGGAAGCGTTATCCTGCAAAACTGCCGGGTTGGCCTGTGTCTTATAAATCGCATCGATATTCAGACGCGCCCGTAGCGGATCTCCATCCCATGAAATAGAACTTCCTTTCTTAACCAAGAACTTCTTATCGATAATTCCTCCGTATTTGAAATTATATTCTCCTTCCCTAACCTGAAAGTCGCCCCACATATTAAACTTACCGAGCGTACTAATTTCAAGTCTCATTGTACCATCACCTTTTCCTTTTAGGGCATGTCCCGTGTTTCGGTCAATAATGATCTCTATTTCTGCTTCAGGTGTAATCTTTAAGTCAAACTGCAATTCAAGTCCTGAATTATTTACAATTTTTTCTGTTATACCTTTTTCCAGATTGTATTTTTCTTTCGGGCTAAGGAAAGTAATAAACGTATTGTTTCCTACACCCGCAGCTGAATTTATAGGAATTTTGATGTTGGTTCCTTGCTTAGACTCTGCATCTACAGTAATCAACAATCCGTTTGTTGGTCCTTTTATCGAGGCTTTTCCGGCAATAAAAGCTGTACCAAAATACATGGCATCATCAGAATCTTTCGTATCCAATGCCAGCAATCTGTCTGATTGTATATTCAGGTCAAGTATCCACTTTTTGAAGTTTTGGTGCTTAATACTTCCCGTGAGATATCCTTTTGTCTTGTATTTGGTATCGGTCATTCTTGCATCGTTAAAACGGAATTGGTTTTCCGTCAAATCAACAATTGAACGTTCATCAAATTCATAGTCAACATTCAGATAAGGCACTTTGAGCCCTACTTCATCCAGGAAAAGCCTTCCGTTGATTTGCGGATCTTTTAATGTTCCTGCAAAATTGGCGTTACCTGTAGCAAATCCACGAATCCTTGAAATGACATTACCTCCTAACGGACTCAACGCTCCGAGATTGAATCTATTGAATTTAAAATCCAGATCAAAAAGCGTTTGCTTGTTTAAGATTCCTATATCGCCCGTAATTATGAAATTTTCGACATTGTTATTTTCCAATACAGAATTGACGCTAAACCTATTCAGGTTCTCATTCCCTTGAATCTGCACAGAAAGATTACCCAAAGCAATTTTATTCACGTTAAGGCTGTCAATTGTAATTGTAGAAGTAGGTTGGTAAATTGACTTGTTCTGTTTAAAATCGATTTCTCCATTCAGTTTTCCGTCAATACGCAGGCTGTCCATAGCGGGCAGTAGTTTACCGAGACTTACCTCCTTAAAGCTCAATTTAAGATCTTTATAGGTACTGTCTTTAATAATTCCGCCAAGTTCAATTCTTTGGTTGTTATGCGTCATCAATATATTCTCGATAGAGAAATTCTTAAACTTCTTATCAAAAACAATCTTATTATCATTGGCATCATTTTCATTCAGAAACCACAAATAGTCCTTGATATTGACTTCAGATTTCTTAATACCAACCACGTTATTGTTCTTTTCATCAATAGTGTGATAAACGTTCAGGTTATAAAAGTCTTTGGCTTCATTGCCGCCCTTAAATTCGGTTCTGAAAAACAGCGTATCTTCAAGCTTTACGTTAATCGTACTAAAATTCGAGATTTTATAACGCTTTGTTTTGATACTGTCCATTTCAATATAGGCATTATACAGCGGGTTCTGATTGTCTATTTCGAGAGAGACTTTATCAAAATAATTTCCATAGGCCTCAATCTCTGGCGAATCGAAGTTCATCTTGAATTCATTCGAATCCGAAGTCATTTTTCCGGAAACGACCGTGTTGGTTCCTATTGAAACTTCTGGAAGGAAGACCTCGATAAGCTTATTATAAACGGAAAGGTTAAAATCTAAAAACTGCCCAGGCTTGACCTTATTCGGTTTATAATTGGTATATAAGCTACCTATTGCATTTTCAATAATCTTTGGTACCTGCTTAAATTCATATTTCCCTACTATCTGTCCTTTGATAATATCCGGAGAGTTGATTATGATAGAGCGTACCCTGTTTTCATCAAAACGCGACTGTATTGTAAAATCATCAAAGAAATAGATATCTTTCTGGTTTTGATACGAAGTCTGCGAAATCGAAATGTCGCCATACATATTGTCGATGCTGTTTCCTGTAATCTGCATTGTAACATCACCTTTAAAAAGTGAAATTGAATCTCTTTTGACAAGATTCAGCTTATTCAAATCGGCATAATCAATCAGGGCATGGAAATCATAACGGTTTTCCGATTTGCTCAAATCAAGCAATCCTTTGAAATCCATTTTTAAATTCTCGTCATTTACGACAACCTTTCCTTGGAACAACGGATTTTTAAACGTACCGTCTACCTCGATATTTTTGTAATTGTATTTTTTGAAATTCAGGCTGTAAATTTTGCCGCTCACTTTTGTATCCAAAAATTTTCGCGTAAATCCTTTTCCGGCTACTTCTAAATCCAATGATACCGGCCCGAAATCTTTCTGTCTTAAAAACCTTCCTATATTGAACTTATCAAAGTTTATATTTCCTTTATAGGAAGCATTGTCAATATTATCAATATCATACAACTGAAGGTCGGCAGCAAGTTCACCTATAGAAGTTGTCAGATAAATATCTGCTTTTACATCAGAATGCGTGATTTGTGCATTACCTGTAATATCAAAATCGCCTAAATATTCTAGTGACGAAGGTAGTTTTTCACCAAGTATCCTAGGCAGGATTGTTTTTAGGTTTGCATAATCTGATGAAAGTTTTTTAAACTCCCCGCGAATAAGAAATGCATCCTTATCCGGATTGAAGAGGTTTTTAAAATTAATATCTCCTACAATCTGGGAATGATTATCCACAATCAGCTTTAGATTGCGGGTAAAAAAATCATTCATTGTCCCACTTAAGATCGTCGAAAAATTAAATTTCTTGTTTTTGCCGAATTCATTGTAGAAATGATTCAGGTCATTTGTAGAAATTGAGGCAGAATCCACATCCACATCAAAATGGACTTTGTTTACAAAATCAGCCAACCCGCCTTCTTTGTAAGTAAGCACTACATTTCCTTTTAAATTCGATTCTTTCGTCAAAAGAGTCAGTTCTTTCAGAAGAATACTTTCTTTCGAATAGCTGAATTTTCCTGTCAAATCCTTTACATTCAATCCTCTATGGTCATGAAAGGCGAGCCTTCGTATTTCTGTGGTGATATCGCTTCCGTAAATCCTAAATTTACGTACGCTGGCATCCATTTTTGTAAAGTCTACGCTTGTTTTGGTAATCGCATTCTCATTAGTAACCCTGAAATGGCTTTTGGTCAGATAAATATTATCTGCATTGAGCTGGAAAGGTTTGTGTGATTTTTTACCGGTTTCAAACAATCCTACAAAAACATTGATATTGGATTCTTTTTCGCCTTTGTAATTTTTAAGATTAAAGAAAAGCTTATCCGCATATATATCTCCAAACATCAAATCTCCTGATTTGAGTTTTTTGAAACTTAAAATATTAGTTTTGATGGAATTCGCATAAATCAGGGTATCTTTGTGATGGTCCCTAATCAGTACCGTTTTTAGTTTCACACCGCCAAAAATTGAAATAGCGACCTGGTCAACATTAATGTCTGTTCCATAATCTTCATTTAATGTTTCGGTAACGTAATGTGCGATTTTAGTTTGAACAAAAGGCAGTGAAAGAGCAATGCCGAGTAACAGCAAAAGTAGAATTATACCCAGTAAGGTACGAAATACTATTTTTTTAAATTTTTTGATACTCTTAATTGTTTTATTTTTGTCAAATATAATTCAAAATCCGTGCCCTTTTATGGGAAATAACTCTCTTTTTATATTAGCTATTGAAAGTTCCTGCGACGATACAGCAGCAGCTATTCTGCAAGACGACAAAGTCCTGTCGAATGTTGTTGCAAATCAGAGCATTCACGGCGAATATGGTGGTGTCGTTCCTGAACTTGCTTCGAGAGCTCACCAGCAAAATATCGTTCCCGTTATTGAAATGGCCATTCGCAAAGCAAATATCGACAAAAATCAGTTAAATGCAATAGCTTTTACGCAAGGTCCCGGCCTTATGGGATCACTGTTAGTGGGCAGTTCCTTTGCCAAATCTTTATCGTTGGCCTTAAAAATCCCATTGATAGCGGTTAACCATATGCATGCCCATATCTTGGCCCATTTTATTGATGAAGAAGGATTTGATAAGCCCGAATTTCCTTTTCTGGCACTGACAATCAGCGGTGGACATACACAGATTGTGAAGGTTAATGATTTCTTTGATATGGAAATCATTGGAGAAACGACAGATGATGCTGTGGGCGAAGCTTTTGATAAGAGTGCCAAAATACTGGGACTTCCCTATCCCGGCGGGCCTTTGGTTGATAAATATGCCAAATTGGGAAATCCAAAAGCCTTTTCGTTTACAAAACCAAAAGTTCCCGGACTTGATTTTAGTTTCAGCGGATTAAAAACTGCCATCTTGTATTTCATCCAAAAGAATGTGGCGATAAACCCAAATTTCATTCAAGAAAATCTGAATGACATTTGTGCTTCCATACAGTATACCATCATCGAAATCCTGATGGATAAATTAAAACTGGCAACGAAGCAAACCGGTATTAATCAGATTGCTATTGGAGGTGGCGTTTCTGCCAATTCCGGAATCCGACAGACTTTAAAAGAAGCAGAAGCAAAATACGGCTGGAAAACATTCATTCCAAAATTTGAATATACTACTGATAATGCCGCTATGATTGGAATTGTCGGATATCATAAATATCTTGCTGAAAAATTTGAAGATAATTCAGTCGTTTCCAAAGCCAGAATCCAGTTTTAATTATGCAATTATTTTACAATCCAACCATCACTGCTGATACTGAAACCTTTTTTTTTGATAAGGAAGAGAGCAAACATATAGTTAAAGTATTACGAAAAAAAGAAGGTGATAATTTATACGTAACCAATGGGTTAGGTTTTTTATTTAAAACAGAAATTGCATTAGCTTCAGACTCAAAATGTTTGGTAAAAATTATTGCTTCAGAAAAAGGAGAAGCCACTAATTACCAACTTCACTTAGCCGTTGCTCCAACAAAAATGAACGACCGTTTTGAATGGTTTTTAGAAAAAGCAACCGAAATAGGTATCAGCGAAATCACACCCATTATCTGTGAACATTCTGAAAGAAAAATTGTCAAGACAGACCGTTTTGACAAGATTATATTATCCGCGATGAAACAGTCGTTGCATTATTATCTTCCAAAATTAAACAAACCTGTTTCGTTTAAGGATTTTATAAAGCAGCAAAAAAATGAAAGCCTAAAACTCATCGCCCATTGTGAGGAAACACAGAAAAAATCATTAAAAGAAACAGTGAAACCTAATCAGGATGTAACCATTTTGATTGGTCCTGAAGGCGATTTTTCTGAAAAAGAAATCAAATTGGCAATGGAGAATAACTATATTCCGGTAACTTTAGGAAATACGCGGTTAAGGACTGAAACTGCCGCTGTCGTTGCCTGCCATAGCGTTGTTTTTATAAACGAAAAATAAATCCGGTTGTGATTATGAAAAAAATATATTTAGCATTCTTGTTCTGCTTTTCCTTTGCTGCTCAATCACAGGAAATTGCCTTGTTAAAATACAATGGCGGCGGTGACTGGTATGCAAACCCGACTTCTTTGCCCAACCTGATTAAGTTCTGTAACCAGAATATCAATACCCGAATTGCGACAAAACCCGCCACGGTCGAACCGGGAAGCCCTGACCTGTTCTCCTATCCGTTTGTGCACATGACCGGTCACGGAAATGTCGTATTTAGCGATTCTGAAATAGTCAATTTGAGAAACTACCTCACTTCTGGCGGATTTCTCCATATAGACGACAACTACGGAATGGACGAATATATTCGTAGGGAATTAAAAAGAGTTTTCCCAAATAATGCCCTTGTTGAAATTCCAGCAAACCATCCTATATTCCAAAAACCTTTTTCATTTCCTGCCGGAATCCCAAAAATCCATGAGCATGATAATAAAAGACCACAAGCATTTGGAATTTTTATAGACAATAGGTTGGCACTTATGTATACCTACGAAACGGATTTGGGCGATGGCTGGGAAGATCAGGAAGTGCACAATGACCCTAAAGAAGTTCGTGAAAAAGCACTAAAAATGGGAGCGAATATTATTTACTATATTTTTAATAACTAGACACGGAAGTTTATTTTTAGAAAAACTTCGATTTTTTGACTAAATTTAGATTCTAAAAAAATTTAAGGATATGGTGACCTCAAAAACGATTGCTAACGGAATATTACGTGCTTTGGCAATAATAACCGGAATTTTGCTCTTGCTGTTTCTTTTATTTAAAATCCAGTCCGTTATTCTTTTCCTGTTCATCGCCTTAATTGTAAGCATGATTGGAAATCCGATAGTCAAATTCCTGGAAAAAAGACTGAAATTCAACCATATTGTAGCTGTTATAGTAACTCTCTTGTTTTTTATATTGCTTTTGGCTGGCTTTATCATGATGTTTGTCCCACTGATTGTTTCTCAGGGAGAAAACCTTTCTTTATTGGACACCGCCCGACTTGAAACCGATCTGGTTGATTTGACGGAAAGGCTGAAAGGTTATTTTTCAGACCATAATATTGATATCGAAAGTATGGTCAAGCAATCTGATCTTTCCTCTAAACTGAATCTGAACTTTATTCCTAATTTCATAAACTCTTTAGTCTCAATACTGGGGAATGTTGGAGTTGCTATAGGTTCCGTGATTTTTATTACTTTTTTCTTTTTGAAAGACCAGAAGCTGTTTATCATCAATGCAAAAAAGATACTTCCAAACGAACACGAAGACAAAATCCTGAATTCTTTCCGGAAAATAAACCATCTCCTAAGCCGCTATTTTATCGGACTTATTGGACAAGTAACCGCCCTATTCATTTGTTATTTGATAGTATTGCTGATTTTTGGCGTAGAGAATGCATTTATCATCGCCTTTATTACCGCCATATTAAATATCATACCTTACATTGGCCCACTTATCGCTACTATACTGGTTGCCATACTAACGATGCTTGGCCATATGGACCCTGAATCGCAAGGCGAAATGCTATCAACCACATTATATGTATTGATTGGTTATACCATTGCCCAAATTATCGATAACAACATCACAACTCCATTAATATTCTCAAACAGTGTCAATTCACATCCTTTAGAGATTTTTGTTGTAATTCTGGCCAGCGGTTTTATTTTTGGAGTATTGGGAATGATAGTGGCTGTTCCTCTTTATACTATTGTAAAAGTAGTTGCCAAAGAGTTTTTCCCACAGAATCCTATCGTAAAAGTTTTAACCCGACACATTTGATCTCTGAAATTCTAAAACCCGAAATCCAGGATTTTATAGAAGCCAATATCCGAAAAGATATTTCAAAGCTGGCTTTTCAAAAAAATCCGTTTCCTGAAATCGACTTTGCCGTGCTGTTAAACCAAATTGCAGCAAAAAGCAAGGCAGAACAGAAGATTCCAACCTGGTATGCAACCAAAAATATAGTTTATCCGACAAAATTATCAATAGAACAGACTTCTTCAGAAGAGACGGCTTCTTACAAAGCGGAGATTGTTTCCGGAAAAAGCCTTATTGATCTGACCGGAGGTTTTGGAATTGATAGCTACTATTTTTCAAAAAAAATAGAATCGATTGTGCATTGTGAAATGAATGCTGAATTATCTGAAATTGCAAGTCATAATTTTAAATTACTACATGCTAACAACATTGAATGCTTTGCAGGCGATAGTTCTGAAATACTACAAAAACTGAATCGGAAATTTGACTGGATTTATATTGATCCCTCAAGACGAAATGACGCAAAGGGAAAAGTTTTTCTTTTAAAAGACTGCCTGCCAAATGTCCCTGAACTGCAAGAATTTTACTTTGGATATTCTGACAATCTGCTGATAAAAACGGCTCCAATTCTGGATATTGCCGCCGGATTAACCGAACTTACCAATGTCAAGGCAATCCATATTGTAGCTATTGAAAACGAAGTTAAAGAGTTGCTTTGGGAAATTTCAAAAGGATACACAGGTAATACTAAAATTATTACACTAAATAACACCAAAGAAAAAGTTGAAAAACTGGATTTTATATTAGGTGAAAACGAAGGTGCCTTTTACGGATTACCTAAAAAATATCTTTACGAACCCAACAGTTCCATAATGAAATCCGGTTTTTTTGAAACGGTAAGCACCACATTCAAATTAGACAAACTTCATCCGCATTCGCATCTTTACACTTCTGACGAATTACTTGATTTTCCGGGAAGAGTATTTCAAATAGAAGAAGTGATAAAATACGGCAAAGCCGAAATGAAGCAATCGCTTCAGAATAAAAAAGCAAACATAACCGTACGAAATTTTCCGGAAACCGTAGAGAACATTCGAAAAAAGTGGAAAATAAGCGACGGAGGAAACCTTTATTGTTTTTTTACTACCAATATGAATAATGATAAAATAGTATTACTTTGCAACAAAATAAAAACACAAGAATGAAACGATTGCTTTTACTTACTTTTTTAATGCTCCAAATGGGACTTCATGCCCAGAAAAAATGTGAATACAGTTCCAATTTTACAGATTCTATAGGTAGTTATAAAGAAACAGTGCAAAAAATCGTTTATGAGAAAAATTTTGCCGGCACTTCCAGTTATATCTTTTTCTCATTAATTAATGCTAACGAAACTCCATTGCTGAATTTCCAATTCATTCAAAAAAGCAAAGATTTTATCAAAACCTATTGCTTTGACAAAAACTCAAGAGTATATCTGCAATTGGCAAATGGCAAAATAATTACCATGTTGATTGCTGACGAAGGAAGTTGCGGTTCTATGATTCGTGATGAAGCCCAAAGTTCCAATATCCGAATTTCTACAGGGAAATTCTTATTTATGAAAAATACAATGGAAGAATTGGAAAAATCACCAATTTCTCTGATCCGTATAAAATATGCTACAGAAACTGTCGATTATATTATGAAAAGAGAACTTGTTTCTGAGTTAAACGGAGAGAAATCATATCCTGAAAATTTCTTTATCGACCATCTCAAATGCCTGAACTAGACTAGTTCTTGCAATCCCATGTAAAATTAGATATTGGTAAAGTCGAAGCATTCATAAGGTTATAGTGCCACCATTCTGACGCAAATGATCGGAATCCGTTTTTTAGCATTATGTTCTTTAATAGCTTTCTATTGGCTATAGCTTCCGCCGAAATATTTTTATAATCGTGTGATGCTTCCGGACCAAAATGGTCAAATCCTGTTCCCATATCGATCTCATTGCCGCTATAATCCGTTAGTGTTATATCTACAGCCCCTCCTCTATTATGTATGGAACCTGTGGCAGGATCAGCTACATAGGTTGGATTTGGTGTTATAGCCCACATCTTCTTCTGCACATCCAAAGGTCTGTAGCAATCATATATCTTAATTTTATATCCTAGTTTTAAAAAATCCTGATTTGCCTTGATCAAAGCTTTTACCGTCTTAAACCGGAGATAGCACTCAGGGCAATCGTATACTTTTGTTTTTAAGAAATTATTTTCTGTGGCATATTTCATGTCATAAAAGAAATCCTTTCCGTAATCTTTCAGACTTACAAAAGCAGTATCGCTGATGTTGGCTTTTGCTGCTTCCAAAATCGCAGCATTTTCGTCAATATATTTGCGATTGCTTGATAATAAAGCATCACTATATACCACCTCCTGAGGATTTTTGCAAGACGAAACAATAATTAGGCACACTATTAGCTGTAGAAATCTCATAATGATTTGAAATGTTTAATTTGTATTACAAATCTATTCATTTGTATTAATTAATTTACTAATTTTAATTCAAATTAAAAAACACAAAGTATGAAAAAATTAATTGTTTTAGGTATTGCTTTGTTATTTTCCGGCTACATGAACGCTCAGGAAACAACAGCGAAAAAGAAAGCGAAAGCTGAAGTAGCCCAAGCTAAAGCAGACAGCAAAAAAGCTGTTGATAAGGCTGACGCAAAAGCAAAAAAAGCAGAAGAATCTGCTAAGAAAGATGTGACTAAAGCCAAAGAAAAGGCTGTAGTGTCAAAAACAGAAGCGAAAGCGGACGTAGCTAAGAAAAAAGCGGATGCAAAAGTTGAAACTGCAAAAGCGAAAGAAAAAGTCGCGGTAACAAAAACAGAAGCAAAAGCAGATGTTGCTAAAGCAAAAGCAGATGCAAAAGTTGAAACTAAAAAAGCTACTGCCGATATAAAAGATAAGGCTTCCGGCGAATATTACAACGGTAAAAAAGTGTATACCGGGCCTAAAGGCGGGAAATATTATATCAACAAAAACGGAAACAAAACATATATCGACCAAAAATAATTTTTCGGTCAGCCCTCACAAAAAATCCCGATTATCTATAATCGGGATTTTTTATTGGACTTAATCTTTTGTGATATCATTATACCGCTTTTCTATTTCATCATTGTTTGGTTCTTTTTGCATAATAGCAGCTGCTTCTGTTTGAGATTTCATCAATCTGTAAAACCAGGAAACTCCCCATGATTTATAATAATTATCTTTCAGCTGGTACATAGGATCTTGTAATGCTTCATCAAGACTCACAAATGAATAGCCTTTTGCTTTTAGCAATTTTACAATTTTAGGTAAATACTCTGCATTCAGCGCATTGTCGTGGCATAGATAAATCTGAGAGATAGATCTTTTGTATTGCTGTGTTGCCTGCGTTTCAAAAAACTCGAAAAATTCAATAGTTTTCTTAACATATTTCTCTCCGATACTTCTGGCATTGGCAATATCATTTTTGGCAAGATAGTATTCATATACATCACCAAAAACCCAATCCTCACTTTCTACAGTGAAAGGTGCAATTCGATAGGCTTTCTTTGTCAGATACTGCTCAATTTCTTTATGCTGCAAGCTGTCTTTACCCAAATTATTATACGGAAAACGAAAATATTTCAAGGGCTTTCCATATCTTTTTGCCAGTTCCCAGGTAATAGCTTCTCCTTTATCAATATCATTGGTAAAATCCGTAAAACCTACATCAGAATAGGACGAATGTTTAAAAGTATGGTTTCCTAAAGTGATATACTTTCGCTTTACCCAATCATCTAAAAGACGGAAATTTTTTATGACCGAATCTACTTCATATATCTTTTGTTCATTGATAAAAATGGCAATCGGTAACTGCAATGAATCCAGTTTTTTCAATAATAAAGACTGAAATCCATCCTTTTGGAATCTCCAAGTGTTTGGAACATCATCAATTGTAATGGCAACCTGTTTCTGCGCATACAACTGTATGGAAAAAAGTATATAAAAAAGAATTCCTATTCTTCTGATGCTTAATTTCATAATTTTTTGGATTGTTTTCAAATATAAAAAAAACCATGCAGGTTGTGCCTCGTTTAGAGTATAATATTCCTAAAAAATCAGTACGTTTCGCCTTTGAAACTGCAAAAAAAACAATAAATTAGCAACTTTAATTTTTATACACAGCACAAATGAAAAATACCGCGCTTACGCATGTTCACGAAGGTCTTGGAGCTAAAATGGTTCCTTTTGCAGGATACAATATGCCAGTACAATATGAAGGAGTAACTATTGAACACGAAACTGTCCGCAACGGAGTTGGAGTTTTTGATGTTTCGCACATGGGGGAATTTCTGATTTCAGGTCCAAATGCCTTGGCTTTAATCCAAAAAGTAACCACAAATGATGCTTCTACATTAACAGTGGGCAAAGCGCAATATTCTTGTCTTCCAAACGAAAATGGCGGTATTGTAGACGATTTGATTGTTTATAAAATGAAAGAAGACCAGTATTTATTGGTTGTAAATGCTTCAAATATCGAGAAGGACTGGAATTGGATTTCGACAAAGAATGATGTTGGTGCAGAAATGAGAAATATTTCTGATGATTATTCTCTATTAGCCATTCAAGGTCCAAAAGCTGTAGAAGCGATGCAATCTTTGACTTCTGTTGATCTTGCAGCAATAAAATACTACCACTTTGAAGTGGCAGATTTCGCTGGCGTACCTGATGTGATTATCTCTGCAACTGGCTATACCGGTTCTGGTGGTTTTGAAATCTATGCAAAAAACGACAGTATTGAACAAATCTGGAATAAAGTATTTGAAGCTGGAAAATCTTTTGGTATCAAACCTATCGGATTAGCAGCAAGAGATACGCTTCGTCTGGAAATGGGTTTCTGTCTTTATGGAAACGACATTAACGATACTACTTCTCCTATTGAAGCCGGGTTGGGTTGGATTACAAAATTCAATAAAGAATTTACCAATTCTGAAAACCTGTTAAAACAAAAAGAAGCAGGAGCTTTAAGAAAGCTTGTAGGTTTTGAGCTGACAGAAAGAGGAATTCCTCGTCACGATTATGAAATTGTTGATAAGGATGGAAACATCATTGGAGTAGTTACTTCTGGAACTATGGCACCATCTTTGAATAAAGGAATTGGACTGGGTTATGTTACAACAGAATTTTCCGGAGTAGATAGTGAAATTTTTATTCGCATTAGAAAAAATGATGTTCCGGCAAAAGTTGTTAAATTGCCTTTTTATAAAAAATAAAAATATATGAATAGAATTTTGCTGTTTTTACTGCTTGTTACTTTTACATCTTATTCACAAGATAGTGGTAAATCCTGCGATGTTCTTATAAAAATAAACAAGCTCATACAACGTGAGCATTTCAATCCTAAACCGGTAGATGATAGTCTATCGGTTTATGTTTTTGAAGCATTGATGAATGAATTAGATACTGACAAAAACATCTTTCTGAAAACAGAATATGATTACCTGTCAAAGTACAAGTTCAAATTTGATGATTATATTGCCAGTAACGACTGTTCCTTTTTCGAAGATTTCGCCAAAACATACAAAGCAGCTTTAGAAAGAAGCAAACTGGCTATCGAAAAATTGCAAAAGGAAAAACTGGATTACAATACAAACGACACTATTCGCTTTACAAAAAAGAATTTTCCTTTTTACGTAAAAGCTGAAGATGTTGAAAAGGTATTTGCAAAAAGACTGCGTTTTGATATTTTGGAAGATATTGCCAAAACCAGTAAAAACTATGATTCCCTAAAGCAGAACTTTGCAAGCATAGAAAAAAAATCAAGAGAAAAGATTTTTGAAACTGCCTTATGCAGAATTACCAACCGATTGGATTCTAAAGAAGGTATTGAAAAGAATATCAGAAGCAGCTTTTATTCTATCTTCTGTTCCTATTTCGATCCGCATACCTCCTACTTTTCATACGACACCAAATCATCTTTCCTTTCGGAGCTTTCAACCGACAATCTTTCATTGGGAATGTATGTCAGCCTGAATGAGAACGAAGAATTAATTGTTCAGGAAATCGTTCCGGGTGGCCCCGCTGCACGAACCGAAATCATTGAAAAAGGAGATCAGGTAATCAAAGTATCTCCTAAAAAAGGTGAAGAACTTCTTGTTTCCTGCAGTTCGCTGGAAACCATTGGAAGTATCATCTTTTCAGATACGCATAAAGAAATTACGCTTTCTCTTAAAAAGAAAAACGGGACACTCTATGATGTCACGCTACAGAAAAAAATAATGAAGGCCGACGATCATGCGGCCTACAGCTATATTGTATCAAAAGGTGGTACTCGTATCGGATATATTAATATTCCTAGCTTTTATACCGATTTTGACAGAAATACGGTGCAAGGGATCTCAGATGATGTTGCCAAAGAAATTTTAAAGCTAAAAAAAGACAATGTAGAAGGACTGATATTGGATTTGCAAGATGATGGCGGCGGTTCTATGGAAGAAGCCATAAAACTTTCGGGAATGTTTATCGATGCCGGGCCTATATCGGTTTTAGTCAATAATAAAAAAGAACAAAAAATCATCAAGGATTTCAATCGCGGTTTGGTGTACAGTGGCCCAATCGTTGTACTTGTGAATGGAAATTCTGCTTCTGCAAGCGAGTTTTTTGCTTCTGTAATGCAAGATTACAACAGAGCAATTATTATAGGTGCCACTACATTAGGCAAAGCTTCTATGCAGCAAATTCTTCCAATTGAAAATGGGAATGAACAGGATTTTGTGAAACTAACGATTGAGAAATTCTATAGAATTACAGGAAAGAGCCACCAGCTAACCGGAGTTGTTCCCGATGTAGCAATTCCTACCCTATATGATGGCATCATTTCAAGAGAAAAGAGCAGCAAAACTGCATTAAAAAATGATGTCATTTCTACAAAAGCCAAATTCATTCCTTATTCAAGAGGCGATTTTGAAATCTTAATTGCACAAAGCAAAAAAAGAATCAGCAACAATGCTTATTTTAAAGAAATAAACGCCCTGAACACTAAAATCAATTCCATTTATAATTCTCCAAAAGACCCAATATTGCTCAATTTTGAAAGTATATTCAAAGATGTACACAGTATTGATACGGTTTTTGATACTGTAAAAAAACTTGTCGAGACACCTGCTAATTTTGAAATTGCAAATACCTCTTACGAAAAGGAAATTTTAAAATTTGACGAATTCCAAAAAAGCATCAGTGAATACCGAATTAAGGATTTAAAGACGAATACTTATGTCATGGAAGGCATCAACATAATTTCCGATTACTATGCTTCGAAAAAAGACTAGCCTTTCCATGAAAAAAATAATCTTCGCCATTTTCACCTTATTTATTGTAACCATAGCCAAATCTCAGGGTTTTAAAACGCCAATTGACTATCTGAACTTCATAGGAAAAGGATCTGCTGTCATTTCAAGAAATACGTGGAATTATACAAAAGCTGTCGCCCATAGTAAAAGTGCCAGAAAAATTGATGCATCCCGAAAGACTTTGCTCAAATCAATACAGAATGCTTCCAAAAAAATAGGCGGACTAAAAAATGGCTATAGAGGCGATACGGAATACCGTGACCAGTTCCTGTCCTATTTGTCCATTTCGGAAAAATACATCAATGACGAATACGAGAAAATCATTGATATGCAGGAAGTTGCTGAAGAGTCTTATGATTTCATGGAAGCCTATATCATGGCCCGTGACCTGGTTAACGAAAAAATCAATGATGAAGTCGAAAAACTCAATACGAACCAGAAACTTTTTGGAAAAAAATACAATATCCAGATTACCGATAATAATTCTGACTTGAGTAAAAAAATGAGGGCTTCCAATGCCGTATTCAAATACCATACGGAAATATTCCTTATTTTTTTCAAAGCGAATGTAACCGATATCAATTTAATGAAATCGATTGAACAAAAAGACCTGAATGCCATACAACAACAGGCTTCTTCATTAGAATTATATGCCAATGAAGGTCTTGAAAAATTAAAAACAACAGCACCTTTTAATAAAGATGCGAGTTTAATCACTGCTACTAAAAAAGCGCTTGAATTTTACAAAAAAGAAGCTATCGAGCTGACTCCAAAAGTAATTTCGTTTCTGATGCTGAATCAACAGTTGGAAGACACTAAAGAGGCTTTGGAGAAAAAACCGGAAAAACACAGAACAAAGCAGGAAATTGATAATCTCAATAATCTCGTGAAGTCCGTAAATAATGAAATCAGCGAATATAATAAGCTGAATTCATTATTTTACCAGAACAAAGTTGCCGTTAATATGGAATGGGAACAAACCGGAGAACAATTTATTTCAAAACATGTTCCAAAAGATTAAAATAGATTTGAAATAAAAAAGGATAAAACTTATTTTTGCAACGTATAAAAAAATTTAGAAATGGGAAGAGCGTTTGAGTTCAGAAAAAATAGAAAAATGAAGCGCTGGTCAGCAATGGCTAAAGCATTTACAAGAATTGGAAAAGATATCGTAATGGCGGTTAAGGAAGGCGGCCCTAATCCTGAATCGAATTCAAGATTAAGAGCTGTCATGCAAAATGCCAAAGCTGTAAATATGCCGAAAGACAATGTCGAAAGAGCTATTAAAAAAGCAACCGACAAAGACACGGCAAATTATAAAGAGGTATTGTTTGAAGGCTATGCTCCACACGGAATTGCAATTCTTATTGAGACAGCAACAGACAATAATAACAGGACTGTAGCCAACATCAGAAGTTATTTCAACAAATGTAATGGAACTATGGGAACCCAAGGCTCCGTAGAATTTATGTTTGACCATACCTGCAACTTCAGAATTCCTGCAGAGGGTATCGATATTGAAGAAATGGAATTGGAATTCATCGATTTTGGTGCAGAAGAAATTTTTGCCGATGAAGACGGCATTTTGATTTATGCTCCTTTTGAGAGTTTTGGTGCTATCCAAAAAGAATTGGAAAACAGAGGTATTGAAATTCTTTCTTCCGGATTTGAAAGAATTCCGCAGGTAACTAAAAAACTTACGGAAGATCAAGTCGCTGACGTGGAAAAACTATTGGAAAAAATCGAAGAGGATGATGACGTTCAAAACGTTTATCATACAATGGAAGAATAATCGCAGAATTATATTTTCACCTAAAAACTCCTGAAAATTCAGGAGTTTTTTTATTTATAGGATATTCTTTAAATTTACATTTCAATCATTAAAATATATCATCATGAAAAAAACACAATTCTTATTGCTATTCGGTTTATTCTTTATAGCAGTAGCAAATTCCCAAACCAAAACAGAAAGCAGAACTGTTGGTACTTTTTCTAAAATTGAATCCAAAGGTTCTTCAAAAATCATCCTAGTTTCTGGCAACACGAATACGCTTACTGTTGTAGGTGATGAAGCTGCTCTAAAAAATCTAGTGACAGAAGTAAAAGGAAACACATTGAAAATCTATTCTGGAGGATCAAAAAAAATAAGCTTTAATGGAAGCGTGACCATAACAGTTCCTTTCAAACAATTAGATGAAGTAAGCATATCTGGTTCTGGAAGTATCAAATCTGATGCTGCTATCAAATCTAGTAATTTTGTTGCTTCTGTAAGCGGTTCCGGTAAAATTGACTTAGATAAAGTAGACGCTGAATCAGCTTCTGTAAAAGTGGACGGGTCTGGAAAAATTGAACTGAATCTAAATACCGGCATAGCTAAGGCTGAAATCAACGGTTCCGGACAAATAGAACTGGACGGAAAAGCGAATGTCCTTTCAGGAAGCATTCATGGTTCTGGTAGTTTAGATGCTTCTGATTTTACTTCGGTAGCTACAGATGTTAGCATATCTGGTTCTGGCTATGTCAAAACAAATACAACAAAAGATCTTTCTGCCAATATCCAGGGTTCAGGAAGCGTAAAATATAAAGGCGACCCATCTATCAAGAAAAACATCAGCGGTTCAGGAAAAGTAACCAAAGGCTAATCTTTGAACTATTCAAAATAAAAAACTCCAGATATTTCTGGAGTTTTTTTATGCTTTATAAAATTGGTTATTTTATGAATTCTATTTTCTGTGCTTCTTCAACATTAACGCTGTCGAAGAACCCTTGTTCGTTCATCCAGTCATCGCTAAATACTTTACTCATGTATCTTGAACCGTGATCAGGGAAAATAGCAATTACGTTGCTGTCTTTATCAAATTCGCCTTCTTCAGCATATTGTTTGATCGCCTGAAGAACAGCTCCCGAAGTATATCCTACAAACAAGCCTTCTTTTTTGGCTATTTCTCTTGTAGCATGTGCACTCTCTTCGTCGGTTACTTTTATGAATTTATCAATAGAATCAAAGTCGGTTGCAGTAGGGATTAAATTTTTTCCCAAGCCTTCAATTCTGTATGGGTAGATTTCATTAGCATCAAATTCTTTTGTCTCGTGGTATTTTTTCAATACAGAACCAAAAGCATCAACTCCTAATATTCTAATGTTTGGATTTTTTTCTTTAAGAAATTTTGCAGCTCCTGAGATAGTTCCTCCAGTTCCGCTGCAGGCAATTAAATGCGTAATTTTTCCGTTGGTTTGCTCCCAGATTTCAGGCCCGGTTGTTTTGTAATGAGCATCAATATTTAGTTGGTTGAAATATTGGTTGATGTAAACTGACCCTTTTGTTTCTTCGTGAAGTCTTTTTGCAACGTTGTAGTAGGATCTTTCATCGTCTGCTGAAACGTGGGCAGGGCAAACATACACCTTAGCTCCCATACTTCTCAGCATATCTATTTTATCTCTCGATGATTTCGAACTTACTGCCAAAATACAGTTGTAGCCTTTTATAATGCTCACCATTGCAATGCTGAATCCCGTATTTCCTGATGTCGTCTCAATTATTGTATCACCTGGCGACAAAATCCCCTGTCTTTCAGCTTCCTCTATAATGTATAATGCAATTCTATCTTTAGTGGAGTGCCCTGGATTAAAAGCTTCTACTTTTGCGTAGAAATTACCTTCTATATTTTCTGTGACTTTATTGAGCTTAATAAGTGGGGTGTTACCTATTAATTCCAATACGTTATTATAAGCTTTTATTTCTTCTTTCATAAAAAAATAGTTAATCAAGGCAACTCATTGACTTTTTATTGACCTCAAATCCTTGCAAATTTAACAAAAAAAATCTAATTAGTTTTCAATTCCTTCTAAATCTAACAAAAAACTAAATTCCTTAGCTAATTCTTTCAATGCTTCAAACCTACCTGATGCGCCTCCGTGCCCCGCATCCATGTTAGTATCAAGGAATAACAAATTTTTGTCGGTCTTCAATGCTCTCAATTTGGCAACCCATTTGGCCGGTTCCCAATATTGCACCTGAGAATCATGAAGTCCGGTTGATACATACATATTTGGGTAATTCTGCGCTTTGACATTATCATAAGGCGAATAAGATTTCATATAATCGTAATATTCTTTCTCGTTTGGATTTCCCCACTCATCATATTCTCCGGTAGTAAGCGGAATGGTATCATCCAACATGGTTGTCACAACATCTACAAAAGGAACCTGTGCGATAACACCATGATATAATTCAGGTGCCATGTTTACAACAGCTCCCATTAACAATCCACCCGCAGAACCGCCTTCAGCATAAAGATGTTCAGGACTAGTAAATTTTTCTTTGATTACAAATTTTGAACAATCTACAAAATCTGTAAAGGTATTTTTTTTGTGAAGCAGCTTGCCATTTTCATACCATAATCTTCCCATATCTTCACCACCGCGAATATGGGCAATAGCATAAATAAATCCTCTATCTAATAGTGACAATCTGGTAGATGAAAAATAAGGGTCCATAGTAGCACCATAAGAACCGTAAGCATATAACAGCAATGGATTTTTGCCATCTTTTTTCATTCCTTTTCTATAAATCATAGAAATAGGAATTTTAGTGCCGTCTTGTGCAGTTGTCCAAACTCTTTCTTCTACATAATTTTTCTTATCAAATTTTCCTCCCAGAACCTCTTGCTCCTTCTTAACTTCTTTCTCTTTAGTCTTCATATTGAAATCGACTACAGAAGATGGAGTTCCAAGCGATTGATAGCTGTATCGTAAAATCTGTGTATCGAAGTCCGGATTTGTGGAAATATTGGCAGTGTAGGTTTCACTATCAAACGGAAGGTAATACTCTCCTTTTCCATTCCAAGGCATAATCCTTATCTTGTTTAATCCGTTGGAACGTTCTCCAATAACCAAATAATCTTTAAAAATTTCAATATCTTCCAACAGCACATCTTCGCGATGCGGAATCAAATCTTTCCAATTCTCTTGAGAAGTCGCTTTTTCAGGTGTTTTCATCAATTTAAAATTGGTTGCATTGTCTTTATTAGTCAGAATGTAAAAACTATCGCCATAATGAGCAATACTGTATTCCATTCCTCTCACTCTTGGCTGGAAAACCTTAAATTCCCCATCCGGATCATCTGCTAATAATGTTCTGAATTCAGTCGTCAAAGTACTTGAAGAACTGATTACGATATATTTTTTTGATTTTTCTTTACTTACAGAAACATTAAACGTATCATCTATTTCATCATAAATCAAAACATCTTGCGATTGCTTTCCGCCCAGTTTATGCTTAAAAATTTTATCAGAACGCAAGGTTTGTTTGTCTTGCTGGGTATAAAACAAGGTTTTATTATCATTAGCCCAGGTCGAACTACCTGTTGTATTTTCTATTTTATCAGCCAACAGCTTACCTGTTTGGAGATTTTTTACCTGAATCGTGTAAATTCTTCTTCCTATAATATCTTGCCCAAAAGAAGCATATTTATTATCCGGACTAATACTCAGTCCTCCTAAATGGAAATAAGTATGTCCTTTTGCTAATTCATTACAATCGAAAAGAATTTCTTCCTTAGCAGCAAGACTACCTTTTTTTCTGGAATAGATTGGATAATCCTTGCCCGTTTCAAAGCGTGTCATATACCAATAGCCATTAAGAAAATAAGGTACAGAAGAATCATCTTCTTTAACTCTGCCTTTCATTTCCTCAAACAGCAAACTTTTTAAACCTTTAGTATGAGCAGTCATCTCCTCATAGTATTGATTTTCACTATTCAAATAGTCAATGACATCTTTGTTTTGTCTGTCATTTAACCAAAAATAGTCGTCCATTCTTTTGTCGCCATGCTTTTCTAGCGTTTTAGGTATTTTTTTTGCTGTTGGTGGGGGTATTGTTATTGACATCTTACGAAATGTATTTTGCGAATATGAAGTTGCAAAAATAATACAAAGGCAACATAAAATTAATTTATTTTTCATCTAATTCTCCCTTGAATATAACTATGCAATTTAATAATTTAGCAATTACAAATCATAAAAATTATCAACAATGTTTGGAGACATAATGGGTATGATGGGCAAACTAAAAGAAACCCAGCAAAAAATAGAAGAAACTAAAAAAAGACTTGATTCTGTTTTAATTGACGAGCAAAGCAATGACGGGCTTTTGAAAGTTACGCTTACGGCTAACCGTACAGTAAAGTCAATCGATATCGATGACAGTTTATTAGAAGACAGAGAACAGCTTGAAGACTATCTTGTCTTAGTTATGAACAAAGCTATCCAAAAAGCTACTGCGGTAAACGAAGCAGAATTAGGTGCCGTAGCAAAAGACGGCATGCCTAATATTCCGGGTATGGATATGTTTAAATAGTTTAAGCTATAGGCTTTAAGCTGTATGCGATTGCATACAGCTTAAAGCCTACAGCCTACTGCTAAAAAGTTAGTTTTTGCAGCGTTTCGATAACATAAGTATGCATGACATCTCTATAGTCTAAATGCGTAACAATTCTGAGTTTGCCTTTGCCTAACGAGCTGATAAAGATATTTTTCTGTTTTAATTTTTCAATTACTATATCTTCATTATACTGTGGTTTTACAGCAAATATCAAGATATTGGTTTCCACAGGTTCAACGCTTTCTACCCAAGGTAATTGTTTAAGTATGTAGGCTAGTTCTTTTGCCTTATTGTGGTCCTCCTGCAAACGGCTGACATTATGTTTTAAAGCATAAATTCCAGCTCCAGCCAAATAACCTGCCTGACGCATTCCCCCGCCAAATATTTTTCTGATTCTTAAGGCGCGATCCATCGTTTCTTTATCGCCTAACAGTACCGAACCTACCGGTGCTCCTAGTCCTTTTGACAGGCAAACGGAAATTGTGTCGAACAATTCTCCAAAATGTTTTGGATTTTGTCTTTTTGCCACTAAGGCATTCCACAAACGGGCGCCATCCAAATGGTATTTCAGGTTATTTTCTTTGCAAACTTCTTTTATCCTGGCGAGTTCTTCTATTTCATAACAGGCTCCCCCACCCTTGTTTGTCGTGTTTTCTATGCTTACCAGACTGGTTAGCGGACTATGGTAAAAAGCCGGAGGATTGATAGATTCGACCACTTGTTCTGCCGTAATCATACCGCGTTTCCCATCCACCAAACAGCAGGAAACACCACTATTAAATGAGGCTCCTCCTCCTTCATAATGAAAAATATGTGACCATTTGTCGCAGATTATCTGCTCACCCGGATTGGTATGTAATTTTATTGCCGTTTGATTTGCCATAGTCCCCGAAGGAAAAAAAAGAGCGGCTTCCATCCCAAATATACTGGCGACCATCTCTTCCAATTCATTGACAGTCGGATCTTGCTTATATACATCATCACCTACTTTTGAACGAAACATCTGCTGTAGCATTTCATTTGTCGGTTTTGTTACCGTATCGCTTACTAAATTTATTTCCATAATATCAAAAGTATACCTTATTTTTGTGGGTATAAAAATATAAAATTTATGACAACTACCGAACAAATTAAAGGTATTGTGGAGCGCCTTGGTGCGTTAAGGAGGTATCTTTGACGTCGATAAGAAATTAATTGAAATTGCCAACGAAGAAGAAAAAACATTAGCTCCAGACTTTTGGAACAATCCAAAAGAAGCCGAAGCTCACGTTAAAATGCTGAGATCCAAAAAAAAATGGGTTGAAGATTATGACAAAGCGGTTTCTCTTGCCGATGAATTGCAATTAGCTTATGAGTTTTACAGGGAAGGCGAAATGACAGCCGAAGAACTGGACGAACAGTACAATCTGGCCAATACGCATATCGAAAACATCGAATTCAAAAATATGTTATCTGACGAAGGTGACTCTTTGAGTGCCGTCTTACAGATTACAGCAGGAGCCGGTGGAACAGAAAGTTGCGACTGGGCACAGATGCTAATGCGTATGTACATGATGTGGGGCGAAAAGAATGGCTATAAAATCAAAGAATTAAACTTCCAGGCTGGCGAGGTTGCCGGAATCAAGACCGTAACACTCGAGTTTGAAGGCGATTATTCTTTTGGTTATTTAAAAGGCGAAAATGGTGTACATCGACTGGTAAGGATTTCTCCTTTTGACAGTAATGGAAAACGCCATACTTCTTTTGCTTCAGTATATGTATATCCTTTGGCAGACGATACGATTGAAATTGAAATTAATCCTGCCGATATTTCATGGGAAACCATGCGTTCGAGCGGTGCCGGTGGACAGAACGTCAATAAGGTAGAAACTGCCGTACGACTTCGTCACCATCCGACAGGTATTATTATTGAGAATTCAGAAACCCGTTCTCAGTTGGATAATAAGACCAAAGCCATGCAGTTGCTGAAATCGCAATTGTACGAAATTGAATTAAAGAAGAAGCAAGCGCTGCGTGACGAGATTGAAGCCAAAAAAATGAAAATCGAATGGGGTTCACAAATACGAAACTACGTCATGCATCCGTATAAACTTGTAAAAGACGTAAGGACGGAATACGAAACCAGCGATGTGGAATCTGTAATGAATGGTGAAATCGATGAGTTCCTGAAATCATTTTTGATGATGATGGGACAAAAAGAAGAAGAATAGTCATATTAAAAAATAAAACGCGGATTATACCTCAAGAAGCTAATTTATTGGCTATGAGCTATAATTCGCGTTTTTGCATTTCCTTGTTTTTAATATTTTTTTAAGAAATTCTGGCTTTAGTGTAACAATTTCTACAAACAGATGTCCTATCTTTATCTAAGATTCTTAAATCTAAAATTAATTTTTAGATCCCGATCTGAGAAAATGACATGAATTACAATAAACCCATTTCCTATATTCCAAACAACGAAGCCCTAAGGCTTCAAAAACTCTATGATTATCAAGTTCTTGATACGCATTCTGAGGATACCTTTGACAAAATTGCCTTATTAGCTTCCCAGATATTCAATACCAAAAATGCTTTTGTAACTTTTGTTGATGAACATCGCGTTTACTTCAAGGCAAACATTGGTGATTTTCAGGCAACTGAAGTTTCCAGAGAAGACAGCTTGTGCTCGTTGGCAATCCTCGATGAAAAAATCACGGTATTTAACGACACCCATGCCATTCCGGATTTATTAGAAAATCGCTTTGTCAGCAGTCCAAACGGCATACGTTTTTATGCAGGAGCACCTTTGAAATCTCCTGAAGGTCATTCTGTCGGGACAGTTTGCGTTATCGACAGTGTTGCTAAAGAAGTTACGGAACATCAAATGGATATGCTTAGGACGCTTGCTGATATTGTTATCAATAAATTAGAAAGCAGATTACGCTACAATACGATTATTAAGTCGCAGAACGAACTCATGGGCATAGCCTTGCACGAAATCAAAAACCCATTGGCCTCCATAAGTCTTGCCAATGACATCTTACGACTTGACACTTCAAAAATGCCAAAGATGACCGACATGATTAAGCATAGTGTCGCTACCATCCAGAATAAACTGACCGATCTGCTCAAACTTTCAGAGGATGAAGAAAAAGAACAGCGACTTTCTATAGAAGAAGCCGATTTGAAAGAAATGCTGGATCGATTAATCAATAATTTTGAATTACTGGCCAACAAAAAGAACCAGATTATAGAATTGACAATTGAAGATTCGCTTCCGAGAATCAATATCGACAAGACAAAAATTTCAGACGTGCTTCATAATCTTTTGAGCAACGCTATCAAATATTCATACAGTAATACTACAATTAAGATTATCGCTAAAAAGATTGATGATTTTGTAGAAATCGAGTTTAAAGATCAGGGACAAGGATTAAATGACGAAGATGCAGACAAGCTTTTTAAAAAATTCGCGAAATTGAGTTCCAAACCAACAGGCAAAGAAAGCTCTAACGGTTTAGGATTATCGATCTGTAAATCATTTGTAGAATTACACAGGGGGCAAATTTTTGCAAAAAGTCCGGGTAAAGAATTGGGTACGTCGTTTTTTATCTCACTGCCGATTATCTACAAACAGGAAGAAACCGAAATCACACATCATCAATAAAACTCATACATTTTAACCTTTGCGGCTCTGCGGCTCTGCGTGAAATTATTGCTCGCAAAGACGCAGAGCCGCAAAGTTCCCATAATTCTTACTTTCTTACTTCAAGACTTCCTTTAAAAACAGCTTCATCGCTTCCCATGAACGCTTATCTGCCAATTCATTATAGGCAGCTCCTTTTGAATTATCGTTTCCGGCACTTTTTTCAGTAAACGCATGAACCGCATTGGCATAATAATTCATTTCCCAGTCGGATTTGGCTGTCCTCATTTCATTTTGGAAATCCTTAATTTCTTTTTCTGAAACATACGGATCATCAGCTCCATGCAGTACTAAAACTTTTGGCTGTATAGCTGCGATTTCACGAGAAACATCTCTGCTCAAACCTCCGTGAAATGACACCACTCCCCTAATTCTCATATTAGTTCGTGCCGCTTCCAATGCGCCGGTACCTCCAAAACAATATCCTATTACCACAATATTATCGGCATCAGCTCCTTGTTTTACCAATTCAGCCAAAGCGAGTGAAATCCTATTCTGGTATTCTTCAATATTTGTTTTATAATATCCGGCCTTAGCACTTGCTTCTTTTGCATCTTTTGGTCTTTGGTCTACTCCGTAAATATCTGCCACAAAAGCATAATATCCCATATCAGCCAACCTGGTTGCTGTTTCTTTAGAATGTTCATCAACGCCTTTCCAGGCAGGAAGAATAAGAACTCCCGGCTTATTTGCTAATGCTTTTTTGGGTACGGCAGAAAAACCGCTTAAAATTTGCGCATTATCTTTATAATCAACCTTTTTAAGTTGTGCCATAGCCATATTGGTTACCAGTATTGAAAGAATGATAAAGTCTCTTGTTTTCATATTTTTATTTTTATTAAAAATAATAATTTAGTTTCCAACATCAGGTTAAGAATCTGCTAAAAACAAAAAACCACTGCAAGCAGTGGTTTTTATATGATATTCTTAAAGGAATAAATTCAACAGATAATAAAACAAAGCTGCTAAAATTGCTGAAATTGGAATTGTAAGTACCCATGCCCAAATCAGGCTAACGGTAACTCCCCAACGAACTGCAGAAACACGTTTTGTCAAACCAACTCCGATTATCGAACCCGTAATCGTATGCGTTGTACTTACCGGTATTTTTAAATGCTCTGTAAAATATAAAGTCAAGGCTCCGGCAGTTTCCGCAGCAACTCCTTCAAATGAAGTTACTTTTGTAATTTTTGATCCCATGGTCTTAACGATTTTCCAACCACCACTCAACGTTCCGGCAGCTATCGCAGAATAACAGGCAAGCGGAATCCAGGCAGGCATATGGAAATCTCCTGTTTCATCAGGAAGTACCACATTCAACCATTCCGGCATACTTTCCTGCGGAAGACCATTAGTGTGGATATAAACAGCTACAGCC
Organism: Flavobacterium sp. 28YEA47A; assembly: GCF_041262125.1. Classification (NCBI taxonomy): domain Bacteria; kingdom Pseudomonadati; phylum Bacteroidota; class Flavobacteriia; order Flavobacteriales; family Flavobacteriaceae; genus Flavobacterium; species Flavobacterium sp. 28YEA47A. The sequence goes on along the minus strand of NZ_JBGCCI010000005.1, from coordinate 101,022 downwards.
GCAGCAATAATACCCATTACTTTTTGCGAGTCATTTCCACCATGTCCCAAACTGAAGGCTGCAGATGAAAGAAGCTGCATCTTTTTTAACCATGATTCTGATTTACTATGGCTCATTCTGCTAAAGAATAAACAGAATGTACTCACAGACAATATAATAAATGCTACTAAAAACCACTTGATATTGTGTGCTTCAAAAACAACACTCCAAAAATGGGAGTCAAAACGCGGCTTTTTGATTTTTTCGTAAGGAACCATCTGAAAGGCAACAAAAACAATTGTAGCCAACATCAAAGAACCCGTAAATATTTTAGGATAAATACTTTTTTTAGATGAATTGAGAAGCCATATCGATATCAGATACGAGGCCAGTGCTCCAAGCAAGGGTGCGAGGACAATAAAGGCGATAATGATTACTACACCAGAAGGCATTCCACCACCACTTCCTGCTTTATACCAGGTAACTACATCAAAACCGGCATGAGCAATTGCAGCTCCGGCAAAACCACCAATCAAAGTATGTGAAGAACTGGAAGGAATTCCCAGCCACCAGGTCAATAAATTCCAACATATTGCGGCTATGATTCCCGCTAAAATAACCGTCAGGTTAATTTCCATCGTATTGGCTGTTTTTGCCACGGTATCAGCGACACCAAATCCAAAAACCCAATACGCCAAGAAGTTAAAGAACGCAGCCCAAACAACTGCCTGGAATGGAGTAAGCACTTTTGTCGCAACAATAGTTGCAATCGCGTTCGCTGCATCGTGGAAACCATTGATATAATCAAAGATTAATGCAAGAACGATTATGACAATTAATATTGTAAAATCCATAAAATTGTTGAGTCAAAAATGATTTAGGAGTGCTTAACTACCACAGATTCAAGAACGTTTGCTACGCTTTTACATTTATCAGATGCTGATTCAAGTGCAGACAAAACTTCTTTATACTTGATGATATTTTTAGCATCAGTCTCATTTTCAAAAATATCAGCAACCGCTTTATCAAAAACGTTATCTGCCTTGCTTTCTAACTTATTAATCTTTTTGCAGGCATCAGCAATAGCCTTAAGATTTTTCAAATCTTTCAACTCTTTTATTGCCGCACCAATATGCTGGCAGGCTTCCAAGTTGATTTCTGTTAATTTACGAATCGATTTCGTGATTTTTTCTACCTGATACAAACGCATTCTACTAGCAGCACCGTGCATATAATCCGCCACATCATCCATTGACTTTACCAAAGCAAAAATATCTTCGCGATCAAATGGAGTAATAAAGTTTCTGCTTAGCTCTAAGTGAGTTTTATGTGTAATTTCCTCAATAATAGCTTCTAGCTCTTCAATTTTTCTGAAATAGTTCTCTCTTTCTAACTTTGGTGCATTTACCGCTTCGTGCAAAGTTTCTGCCAATAAGATTAAATTTTGTGATGCTTGTTCGAAAAGAGGGAAGAACTTTTTATCTTTAGGAACTAAAAACTGGAAGATACTGTTTAAAGACATAGATTTGTTATTTAATGGTGCAAATGTATCCCTTTAATGTTAAGGCAACATTAATAAATCATAAATAAGGAGTTATTAAAATTTACGATTTCATAATATTAGACGGCACTTCCAGAAAGCCGATTTCTTTTTTATTGCAAACGTTTTCGTATTTTAGCAATCTCAAAAAAATAAGCAAAATACACTCTATACATTATGGATATCAACTTCAATAAAAACGAAGATCACAACAAACTTTTATTATCTGATTTAAAACAACGCTTCGCAAAAGTAAGATTAGGCGGAGGCGAAAAAAGAATAGAAAAATTACACGCAGAAGGTAAAATGACTGCCAGAGAAAGAATTGATTACCTTCTGGACCCTAAAAAAGAAAGTATTGAAATAGGCGCATTTGTAGGTGATGGAATGTACGCAGAACATGGCGGATGTCCATCTGGTGGTGTTGTAGTCAAAATAGGCTATATCAAAGGAAAACAATGTGTCGTAGTAGCTAATGATGCTACCGTAAAAGCCGGAGCCTGGTTCCCGATTACCGGAAAGAAAAACCTTCGCGCCCAGGAAATAGCAATGGAAAACAGACTGCCTATCATTTATTTGGTAGACAGTGCCGGAGTATACCTTCCAATGCAGGATGAAATTTTTCCAGACAAAGAACATTTCGGAAGAATCTTCAGAAATAACGCCATCATGAGCAGCATGGGTATTACGCAAATCGCTGCCGTTATGGGAAGCTGTGTTGCCGGAGGCGCTTACCTTCCTATTATGAGCGATGAAGCCTTAATCGTTGATAAAACCGGTAGTATTTTCTTAGCGGGAAGCTATTTGGTAAAAGCTGCCATAGGCGAAACTATTGACAACGAAACACTTGGCGGAGCAACAACGCATTGCGAAATTTCAGGTGTTACAGATTATAAGGCGAAAGATGATAAAGATGCTTTAGACAAAATAAAAAATATCGTAGATAAAATCGGTGACTACGACAAAGCTGGCTTCAGCAGAATACAACCTGAAAAACCTGCTTTAGACGAAAAAGAAATTTACGGTATTGTGCCTAAATCCAGATCGGAACAATACGATATGATGGAAATCATCAAACGTTTGGTCGATAATTCTGAATTTGAAGCGTATAAAGAAGGTTATGGCCAGACTATCATTACCGGTTATGCCAGAATAGACGGTTGGGCAGTAGGAATTGTAGCCAATCAACGTAAGGTTGTAAAATCCAAAAAAGGCGAAATGCAGTTTGGAGGCGTTATTTATTCCGATTCAGCTGACAAAGCCACTAGATTTATCGCAAATTGCAACCAAAAGAAAATCCCTTTGGTTTTCTTACAAGATGTGACTGGATTTATGGTTGGAAGTAAATCAGAACATGGTGGCATCATCAAAGACGGTGCAAAAATGGTAAACGCAGTTTCAAACTCTGTTGTGCCTAAATTTACGGTTGTTGTTGGAAACTCATATGGTGCAGGAAATTATGCCATGTGCGGAAAAGCCTATGACCCAAGATTGATCTTTGCATGGCCTAGTGCTGAATTGGCTGTAATGGGTGGTACTCAGGCAGCCAAAGTATTAATGCAGATTGAAGCATCATCACTAAAGGCAAAAGGTGAAGTAGTTGACGAAGCAAAAGAACAAGAACTTTTTGATAAGATAAAAGCGAAATACGATGCACAAGTATCTCCATATTATGCGGCTTCACGCTTATGGACAGATGCTGTTATTGATCCTATAGAAACCAGAACCTGGATATCCATGGGAATCGAAGCTGCCAACCATGCTCCAATAGAAAAGCAATTTAACCTGGGTGTAATTCAAGTCTAATTAGTCAACATGGGGAATCTTTCAGAAAAAGAACTTCAGGAACTTGCCGGACAATTGAGCCATCCGAATGGTGAAAGCGGCATACAGACAGCCTATAGTATGAATGTGGCAAACGACAACATGATTCGTCATGCCATAGATCAGGTTGATATAAAAGCGCATTCAACCATTTTAGAAATTGGACCCGGAAACGGAATCCATATCAAATATTTGTTTGAAAAAGAAGCTGATTTAAAATATTACGGTATTGATGTATCAGAACTGATGGTTGAAGAAGCCCTAAAACTCAATTCTGAATTTACAGCCTCCAAAAAAGCTGTTTTTGAGCTTACTGACGGAGAAAAGATATCACAACCAGATTCTTTCTTCAACAGTATCTTTACAGCCAATACTATCTATTTTTGGAAAAATCCTGAGGAATATCTAAACGAAATTTTTAGGGTATTACAACCAGACGGTACATTCATATTGGCTTTTATTCCAAAAGAAGTAATGGAAAAAATCCCTTTTTCAAAATACGGGTTCGAGCTTTATGATATGGAAAAGGCAAAAGCATTGCTTGAAACTTCCGGATTTAAGATTGACACCATCGTATCTGAAAAAGAAGAAGTCCTGAGCAATACCGGAGAAATAAAAATCCGCACCTTTACGATTATCAAATCCCGAAAACCACAGTAACCTCTCAAAACTTCCATAATGACGAGATACCTTCTTTTCTTTATTTGTTTGCTAGGGTTTCAGAAAAGCCTTGCTCAGCAATTCACCAGGAAAGACTCGCTTCGTGGTGGTTTTTCTTTTGAAAGAATATGTTATGATGTACAGCGTTATGACCTGAACATTACCATTAATCCGGAAGAAAAATCAATTAAGGGATACAATGACATTACTTTTAAAACTTTAAAAAGTACACAAAAAATCCAAGTCGATTTGTTCGAGAATATGAAAGTTGACAGTATTCTTTTTGAAGGCAAACCGTTACAATATAAAAGAGAATTCGATGCTGTTTTTATTGTTTTCCCAAAACCTTTAGTTGTTGACGGAACCGACAAAACCATACGTTTTTATTATTCAGGCAATCCTGAAATTGCAAAATATCCACCATGGGATGGTGGTTTTGTATTCAAGACTGATAGTCAAGGAAAACCATGGATTGGAGTTGCTGTACAGGGAACAGGCGCTAGCCTATGGTATCCTGTAAAAGATTCCCAAAGCGACGAACCTGATTTTGGCGCTACGATAAAAGTTGCCGTTCCGGATGGATTAATGAATGTTTCCAATGGCAGGTTTAAAGGAAGTGAAAAGCTGAAAAATGGATATACACGTTGGGATTGGGAAGTAAAAAGTCCGATTAATAATTATGATATTACGGTCAATATAGCCAATTATGTCCATATCCATGACAGCCATAACGGATTGGATTTGGATTATTATGTTCTTCCTGAAAATGAAGAAAAAGCAAAAAAACATTTTGAAGAAGTAAAACCGATGCTGGATTGTTTCGAAGCTAAATTTGGCAAGTATCCATTTGCTGAAGACGGTTATAAATTAGTTGAAACTTCTTATTTAGGTATGGAACATCAAAGCGCTGTTGCTTATGGAAATAAATACCGAAAAGGTTATATGGGAAGTGATATTTCCGGCACAGGAATAGGCATGCTTTTCGATTATATTACCATCCATGAAAGCGGCCATGAATGGTTTGGAAACAGCATTACTTCAAAAGACATTGCAGATATGTGGATTCATGAAGGATTTACAACCTATTCAGAATCGGTGTTTGTAGAATGTGTTTATGGCTATGAAAAGGCTATGGAATATATTAATGGACAAAAAAATCGCGTTTCTAACAGAAGTGCAATTATTGGCAACTACGGTGTCAATCATAGAGGTTCTAACGATATGTATTATAAAGGAGCACTACTTCTGAATACGCTTCGCCATATTGTCAATGATGATCAAAAATGGTGGAAAATGCTTCTTAAATATTCCGAAACATACCGCCATAAGATTATCGATACCGAAACTGTCATTGCCTTTTTCAATACTGAAACGGGCCAAAACCTAACTCCAATTTTTGAACAATACCTTAAGTACAAAAATATTCCTGAATTAGAAGTAGTTTTCAAGAAGAAAGAAGTAAAATTCAGATGGATTACAGATGTATCTGATTTTAAAATGCCGGTTATTCTAAAGCAAGGCAACAAAGAAACCCGGCTTGAAGCAACCAATGAATGGAAAACCCAATCCATTAAAAATAATGAAACAGTAACGTTTGACGATTACAAATTTCTGATAAAAATAAAATACGATTAAAAAAAGCGCCTAATGGCGCTCTTTTTTATATACTGGATAAACTTTCTCTTCGTAATACTTTCCCTGTCGGTGTTTCTAAAAACTTCGGAATAAACAATACTACTTTTGGTTTTTCGTATTTGCCAAGCTCACCGAAAGCCTCATCATCAATTACATAGGGATCACCTTCTACGGCAAGAACCAGTTTCTCTCCTAGTTCTTCGTTTTCCTGTGAAGCTATAAAAAATCGACGGTCAATCTTATGTGATAATTTTTCTTCTATCTGTTCTGGAAAAAGTTTTATTCCGCCACTGTTTATAACATTATCCATTCGGCCAAGCCAAATAAATTCATGGTCATTCAATACTTTAACGACATCATTCGTCACAACTACTTCTTCTGAAATTGCCGGTGCATTTACGACCAAACAACTTCTTTCGTCTTCAGCAACCTTTATGCCCGGCAAAACCTGAAAGGCTTCCTCTCCTACTCTTTTAGCGGCTATATGCGTAATGGTTTCTGTCATACCATAGGTCTCATAAATCGCTGTAGGGATTTTTTTGAGTTCCTCAGCCAAAGCAGAACTAACTTTGGCACCACCAATAATCAGTTTTTTTACCTGTCCGAGCTTATCTAATGAATGTTGCGCCTGAATCGGAACCATAGCAGCAAAATCATAAGTTTCCTCGTTTCTTTCTAAAGGCGTTGAAGTAGGTTCTACAAAGTCTATATCCAGCCCTAAAATAAAAGCTCTGACAAACATCATCTTTCCTGCTACATATTTTGCCGGAAGACAATGAAGCACCTTATTACCTGGAACCAATTCAAAAAAGTCTCCGGTAGCTAAGGCCGAATTTACCATAGCCTGTTTGCTAATTCTTATTTTTTTGGGAGTTCCGGTGGTTCCTGAAGTCGTCATTTCGATATAGTCTTTCTCATCAAACCAATCCAATAAAAAAGCACCAACCGGTCTTTCAAAGGCTTCACCTTCTTTTATGAAACTATAGGCGACACGGCATAAATCATCTCTGTCTAAGTGAAAGCCATTCAGCTTAAAACGGTTGTGTACATTATAATAGGTTGGATTGTCCATCGTTTTTTTCAAATTGATTATTGTGGTAGGTGTTCTCTGTTATTGGGCTATCCGGAATGGTTCCGGTCAATTTCTCTTTCCAATTATTCCATTGGTACTTCTTACTAAAGATAAATAAAAGAATTGGAAAAAGTATAAAAACAGGAAGTAAAACATCAAATCCCGCTGCAGGTTCTGAATGGTCTTTTAAAATGGAATGCGTCTGAAAAACCGACCAGTCTGATGTTAAGAGCAGAGCTCCGATTAAATTATTCGCAGCATGGAATCCAAGTGACAATTCAATACCATCATCCATCAATGTCAAAATACCTAGAAATAAACCTGTACCTATATAATATATCATAATAATATAGCCCATTTTTTCAACTTCCGGGTTCATGATGTGGAGCAGTCCAAAAATTAGGGAAGTCATTAGCAATGGGAACCATTTGTTTTTTGCCAAAAGTGCAAAACCTTGCATAAGATAGCCTCTAAAAATATACTCTTCGGTACTGGTCTGTAACGGTATCAGGGCAATAGCGATAATAGCCAGTATGGCAAAGGGAACCGGCTTAAAATTAACTTCATAATCCTGTGGTGAAACATAATAGGCAACTATAGTCATGACAATCATAATCGTTGCCCAAAGCCCAAACGAAAAGAAAAAGCGTTTCCAATCCATTTTTGGTCGTGAAGTAGTTACTTCAATAAATTTCTGCTGATGCAAATATTTCACAACAAAAAACAAGGCCAACAAAGCAACTATAAATGAAATCATCATCAGGAAAAGCGTCAGGTTCGAATCAAGAGAGGTTAACAACTCAGTCTGATCGGTTGGAAAACCCTTGTTTTCTTCAAAAGATTTTATTCCGACAGCAATTATAAGCGGAAATTGCCCCAGTGTAGAAGCAATGATTACTATAATCGAGCCTATAATATATCTCCCAAATGTATTCCCTTTACTCTTAAAGCCTTGAGCTATAAACATATCTTCAGTTTTAGTTTAGTATATTATTCGTCCTCTAATTTATTCAATTGTTATGATATAATCATCTATTTTTAAATTGCATTTCTTTTCTTTGCGGTTTATTTAAATCTGAACACTATGATTACGATATATCACAATCCTCGATGCGGAAAATCAAGAGAAGGGCTTAGCCTGCTTGAAAAATCCGGAAAAGAGTTTAAAGTTATCCAATATCTTAAAGAAGTTCCTACAACCGAAGAACTCAAATCCATTATAAAACTTTTGAAAATATCACCTATTGAACTGGTACGCCAAAAGGAAGAAATCTGGATACAAAACTTTAAAGGCAAAACATTATCTGATGAAGAAATTATCAAAATAATGGTTGAAAATCCAATTCTGATTGAAAGGCCAATCGTGATTAATGGCAAAACAGCCACCATAGGCCGACCACCAGAAAAAATACTGGAAATTCTCTAAGAAAGCCAAATAGTTTTATTTAACAAACCTTTATGAAATCAGGCTTAAACCAAAGCCTACTTTTGCTGTCTTAAGCTAAATAATCAACATTCTAGTTAATGAAAAATCTAAAATTTGCAATAACCCTCCTATTGCTATCCGTTTCACTTCTCAGCTACGCACAGGAAAGGCCGCAGGCTAAAAAAGTAAAAATCACAGGTAAAATTACCGAAAAGTCAACTTCTCAACCTTTGGGATATGCTACGGTAACGCTACAAAACTCCAGGCGTCCCGATGTTATAACCGGAGGAATGACTGACGAGAATGGTGAGTTTTCAATAGAAGCAAATGCAGGTACTTATGATGTGAAGTTTGAATTCATTTCCTTCAAACCAATCGAAATAAAACAGCTGGCCATACAGGAGGATAAAAATTTTGGAACGATTGCTTTAGAAGCTGAAGCCGAAATGCTTGATGCTGTTGAAATTCGTGCAGAACGTTCGACTGTAGAAATCAAACTAGATAAAAAAGTATATAACGTGGGACAGGATATGATTGTCAAGGGCGGAACCATAAGCGATGTTTTAGACAACGTTCCTTCTGTTTCTGTTGACGTTGAAGGAAATGTAAGTCTTCGTGGTAATGAAAACGTGAGAATTTTGATTGATGGAAAACCTTCCGGTTTAGCAGGTATCAATATTGCAGATGCTTTAAAAATGCTTCCTGCTGATGCTGTAGATAAAGTAGAAGTTATTACGAATCCTTCTGCCAGATACGATGCTGAAGGTGGTGCCGGTATTCTTAACATCATCCTGAAAAAAGGAAAAAATCAAGGTATTAACGGTACGGTGACCGCTACAACCGGAGATCCTGCCAATCACGGATTTACCGGAACGATTAATTATAAAACGGAACAATTCAACCTTTTCACTACACAAGGATATAGCTACAGAAAAGGGCCTGGGAACTCTATGACAGATACGGAATATCTGGATGAAAACGGAGATATTACAGGTTACTTAAAAGAAAGAAGAAACAACGAAAGATTGAGCAAAAGTTACAATGGAGTCTTCGGTGTGGAATGGTATCTGGACAAATCGACTACTTGGACAAATACTTTATCATATAGAAGAAGTTCTGGCGAGAACCCGGATAATGTTTTCCAATACCGATATGATCCAGCGATGAATCTGCAAAGTATCACCAACCGATTCAATATGGAGTCTGAAAAAGATGAAAACGTTGATTTCTCTTCAAATTTCATCAAAAAATTCAAAAAAGATGGACATCAGTTAACCGTTGACCTTTCCTTTTCACAAAGTGACGACGATGAAAACTCAGATATTCCTAGTAGAAATGTATTGGATGGCACTGCAATAAGCGATCAAAGAACGGGTAACATCCAGAAACAAAACCGATCATTACTTCAGACAGATTATGTATTGCCAATTGGTGAAAAAAGCCAGTTTGAAGCCGGATATCGTGGAAATTTCAATAATCTTTTGACCGATTATTCTGTTGAGAATTTCAACTATGGATCAGGTGCCTGGGAAAATGATCCGCAGTTTACTAACACATTGGAATATAAAGAAAAAGTAAACGCGTTTTACAGCCAGTTTGGTACTAAGATCAACAGAATGTCCTATTTGGTAGGTTTGCGTTGGGAAGATTCTAATATCGATATCAACCAATTGACTCAAAACATATACAAGAACAAGAGATACAACAATTTCTTTCCAAGTGCATTCTTAACGTATGAATTCAATGAGAGCAGCAGTGCTTCGTTAAGCTACAGCCGTAGGATTTCAAGACCTCGTTCCCGTTCTATCAACCCGTTTTCGAGCTTATCGAGTAATATCAACCTATTTAGAGGTAATCCGGATTTAGATCCGTCAATGACTGATGCTCTTGATTTTGGCTATCTGAACAAATTTGGAAAACTGACTTTTAATACTTCCATGTATTTTAACAGAACAAAAGATGCTGTACAGTATGTAAGAAATACAGAAATCATCAATGGTATTTCTACTTTAGTAACTTCTCCGGTAAACGTTGGTTCTGAAGATCGTTTTGGTTTTGAATTTACGCTATCTTACAACCCATACAAATGGTGGAGATTGAACAGTAACTTCAACCTGTTCCGAAACCAGACTAAAGGAAATTATACATATACTGACTTATCCAACAATTCACAGACAATCGATTTCAGCAATACGGCTTATTCCTGGTTTGCCCGAATCAATTCAAAAATCAACCTTCCTTTGGGAATCGACTGGCAGGCCAACACTACTTACAATGCACCTCAAACCAATGCACAAGGAAGATCAAAAGGAATCATCAGTGCTAACATGGCGTTCAGCAAAGATGTATTGAAAGATAAAGGAACAGTTGCATTAAACGTAAATGACCTTTTCAATTCCAGAAAAAGAATTACAGAAACCAACCTGGCAACACAAAATGCCTATTCTGAAATGCAGTGGAGAGAAAGACAGATTACGCTTTCTTTTACTTACCGTTTCAACAAAAAGAAAAACGAAAGAGAAAAACAGCCTAAGAGAACCGACGGCGATAACGGCGGTGAAGAATATATGGGCGGATAATATAAAAGCCTCTGGCAACGGAGGCTTTTCCATAAAAAAAGGGAACCAAATTGGTTCCCTTTTTATTTTGAGTACAGATCTAACTGAACTACTCTTTCTTTTTGTTCTTTCTTTCTTTGTATCTCTCAAGAAGAGCACCGCCAATCCAATATGGAAGAAGGCTAACTAAAAAAATCATCAACCAGAAGCCGATGGTTAAAATAGTCAAGAAAAGTAAGAAACCTAAATACTGTTGAAATTCAAACATGTTTTCCGGAATTTTTTGAATACCTGTCAAAGATAGTTGTAATATTCATTTTGACCAATAAAAACAGCAAAAATAATTTTTAAATCATTTTTTAAACCTACTTATAATCCTTATTTTTGGGCTGGCTTTCAGTAAGCTATTAAAAAATCTCTCAAAAGTTTTTTTTAAAATAGTAACGTGAATTTCTGTCAGCCAACTAATTATATCGAGATGGAAACTTCTTCTGAAAGGATAATCATAAAACTGAGTCGGAAAAAAATGGTACTCGCATTGCTGAGTTCCTTCCTATTCGTTATTCTGGGAATTTGGATGGTAGTTAAACATCAGGAAATAGATTCAAGTTTTTTGAGATTTCCTCTTGCCGTATTAATCGTCGGTATCATATCCATTCTTTTCTTTGGCTTTCTTACTATCGTAATCATAAAAAAATTATCCACCCAATCGGACGGATTAATCATTTCGCCTGAAGGAATCACGGATAATTCGAGCGGTATCAGTGCCGGATTTATTCGATGGACACAAATTACAGCCATCACTGAAACATCATATGCAGGCCAGGCTTCTGTCGTTATTGTCATGAAAAATCCTGAAGAATTTATTGCTTCCCAAAAAAGCAGCTTTAAGCGTAAGGTCATGTCTGCTAATTACAAATCTTTTGGAGCAGCCGTAAGCATATCGGCAAACAGCCTTGAGACGACACATAAAAGTCTTAAAAAGATTTTGGTCGAAAAACTAACCGAGTATAACAGAATGAATACTATATAACAACAAACAAATTACAATACAATGGGATACAGAATAGAAAAAGACACGATGGGAGAAGTGCAGGTTCCTGCAGAAAAATACTGGGGAGCTCAAACGGAGCGTTCAAGAAACAATTTCAAGATAGGCCCGTCGGCTTCCATGCCAAAAGAAATCATCGAAGGTTTTGCTTATTTGAAAAAAGCGGCTGCTTTTGCTAACCATGACCTGGGAGTTTTACCAGTAGAAAAAAGAGATGCTATCGCTCAGGTTTGTGATGAAATTCTGGCTGGCAAGTTGGAAGGAGAATTTCCTTTGGTAATCTGGCAGACCGGTTCAGGTACACAAAGCAACATGAACGTTAATGAAGTAATTGCAAACAGAGCACAGGTTTTAGCTGGAGGCAAGATTGGCGAAGGCGATCAGTTCGTAAAAGCCAATGACGATGTAAACAAGTCGCAATCTTCTAACGATACGTATCCAACAGGAATGCATATCGCTGCTTACAAAGCAGTTGTAGAGGTAACAATTCCAGGTGTAGAAAAATTAAGAGATACACTTCATGCCAAAGCAGAAGCCTACAAAAATGTGGTGAAAATTGGCCGTACGCACTTAATGGATGCGACACCATTGACTTTAGGCCAGGAAATTTCAGGTTATGTAGCTCAATTGAACTACGGATTAAAAGCTGTTAAAAATACATTGGCACACTTGTCTGAAGTAGCTTTGGGTGGAACAGCCGTAGGAACCGGGTTAAATACGCCTGAAGGTTATGATGTAAAAGTAGCAGAATATATCGCAAAATTCACAGGACATCCTTTTGTGACGGCTCCTAATAAATTTGAAGCCTTAGCTTCTCACGATGCTATTGTAGAAACACACGGTGCTTTGAAACAACTGGCTGTATCATTAAACAAAATTGCAAACGATGTAAGAATGTTGGCTTCTGGTCCACGTTCAGGAATTGGGGAAATTCTTATTCCGGAAAACGAACCAGGTTCTTCTATCATGCCAGGAAAAGTAAATCCAACACAATGTGAGGCTTTGACAATGGTTTGCGCTCAAGTAATGGGTAATGATGTAGCTATCACAATTGGAGGTACTCAAGGTCATTATGAATTAAACGTATTCAAGCCGTTGATGGCTTCTAACTTCCTGCAATCTGCACGTTTGTTAGGTGATGCCTGTGTTTCTTTTGATGAGCACTGCGCACAAGGTATTGAGCCAAACTATACTCGAATCAAAGAATTGGTTGACAACTCATTAATGCTTGTAACAGCTTTAAATACTAAGATTGGATATTACAAAGCAGCAGAAATTGCACAAACAGCACACAAAAACGGTACTACTTTAAAAGAAGAAGCCGTTCGTCTTGGTTATGTTTCTCCTGAAGATTTCGATGCTTGGGTGAAGCCGGAAGACATGGTGGGAAGTTTGAAATAATCTTTCTAACCCTTTCAAGGTTAGAAACCTTGAAAGGGTGGTTGTTTAAAAAGCCTGAAGTTTTACTTCAGGCTTTTTTATTTTCAATCAAACACATGCATACATACTACAATCAAATTTTTGCATTTTATTTAACATCCTAAAAATCTTTCTGCAAGCTCTTTCTATTTCAATTTTTTTTTATATTCGTAATCATCATCAATCAAATACATATGATCACAACTCATCCCCTAACTGAGAAACAATGGTCGCCTGCCCGCAAGTTTTTTACCTTGTTTCTTATTTTCTATCTGTTTTTTTATATGTTTCCTTTTCCGTTCAGCCAGATTCCTGGAGTCAATATCCTAACGGACTGGTATGAGGACGCTGTCAACATCATAAACTTATGGGTTGGGAAAAACATACTGCAAATCAAAAATTTGCAACAGATACTTAACACTGGCAGCGGCGATACTACTTTTGATTACGTAAGGCTTTTCACTTATGTATTATTAGCTTTACTTGCTTCAATTATTTTCTTTTTTATTACCAGAAAAAGAATCAATTACGACAGACTGTATTACTGGCTCATCGTATATGCCCGTTATTATGTCGGACCGTATCTCGTTATCTATGGTATATTCAAGCTTGTCGAAGGACAGTTTGCTTTTCATGATTATGGTCGCTTGGAAGAAAATTTTGGTGATGCTACTCCAATGGGATTGCTCTGGACATTTATGGGACATTCTAAAATATATGGAGGCTTTACCGGAATTATGGAAGCAGGAGCCGGTTTTTTACTGCTCTTTCACAATACCAAAACATTGGGTGCCCTGCTTAGTGTGGCGGTAATGAGCAATGTAGTATTGATGAATTTCTGCTTTGACGTTCCTGTCAAGTTATTCTCAAGTCACCTTTTGATTATTTCAATCATCATACTGCTACCTAATTTGAGAAAGCTATATAATTTTTTCATTCTCAACAAGACGGAAACCCTCGACCATTGCAAACTGGTTTTTGAAAACAAATGGAAGGTTAGAGCAAGAAGTATTGGAAAAACACTATTGGTTTTAGGCTTCACCGCTGATATTATTCTCATGGGTGTTGATTATATGCGTACCAATGGTTCATTGGCTCCAGAAGCACCGCTAAAAGGCAGCTATCATACAACCGCTTTTTATACATCTGAAAACGATTCGCTGAAAAAGATTGAAGACAAAAACATACTATGGAATAGGCTGCATATTTCCGGAAATTTCGGCAGTATCCGTACCGAAGCTGACAGCACAAGCTACTATACTTTAAAAATTGACACGATTAAAAATACAATAGAGTTTAAATCGTACAAGGATACAGCACAAGTCTCTGTATTACATTATGAAGAAAAAACGCCAAAAACATTTCTTTTAAAAGGAAAATTTGGTCAGCAAGACATTCAGGCAGAATTTACTAAAAAAACATTAAAAGATTACCGCCTGGTCAATACCGGATTTCATTGGATACAGGAATATCCGAATAACCGCTAACAAACTGACTACAAATAACAATTACATTAATTGCCTGATTTTTCTATCATTGCTTTTAATATAATTGTTGTTATATCATCTTTATATTTTTCGTCTTTTATTCTTTCAGAATAGTCAAAATAACCTGCAACCTCAGTGGCTTCCTCAAATGTTATGGATTTACACTTATTTAGAAATTCAATATTGTCAATTAATTTTAAGAAAATGTCATTCCTAAACCTGTCTCTTTGTTCTCCAATAACTAATAATTTCTTTAGGAGATAGAACCTGTTCATTATTGTAGAATTCAAATCATCACTGTCACTTTCTGTACTTCCTTCTACAATGCATTCCGTAAATATTTCCAATTGATTCGTAGTCCAATTTTCTAATTCAAGTTCGAGTTCTTTCCAATCTTCATCTGAGAAATACCGTTCTAATATTCTGACTACTGTATCATTTCCGCCTCCAACTATCCATACATCACTATCTATAACCTCGTTTTTTAATATATACGAATACAATTCCAGAATGGCAGGATTTGAGCTCTCAGTCTTGCAGTTTTCTTTGTATTTCTGTTTAAACAGGTCGAAATCTTTTGCCAGCATTTTTTACTTTTTTCTGTTGCGCTACTGTAACTTTTAATAGCAGCTTCACTACGATTTAGGAATATCTCTGTTTGACTATTGGTGTTTTTTGTTTTCAATCTTTTTCAAAATGTCCTCCATCATATCCATCTGGACTTTTTGAATTTCAACCAATGATTGTTCCTGATGTAATAAAAGGTGGTCGATTTTTTCATGGAGCATTCTGATTTCCAGTTCTGATTTCAGATTGATCATATAATCTTTTTTAGCTCTTTCGCGGTCTTTTTCTTCCTGTCGGTTCTGGCTCATCATAATGATAGGCGCCTGCAAAGCTGCAATACAGGACAGAATGAGGTTCAAAAGGATAAACGGATATGGATCAAAACCTTTGTCTAATAAAAAGAGTACATTACTGCCAATCCACAGAAAAAGAAAAGCCATAAACGAAAGAATAAACGTCCAGCTTCCGCCAAAAGTAGCTACTTTGTCGGCAATCTTCTGTCCAAATGTAAACTCCTGGATGTCATCATCCAATTTGTCTGCCAAAATCGTGTTGTCATTTAATGCCTTTAATACGGTATGCTCCATTTCAGAAAGCTCACCGGTTTCTTTCAGAAGCATTTCAGCAATATATTTTTCACGGAAGGAATGAAGCTCTCCAATTGACATGCATTTATCATCTTCAAAGTCAGGATGATCCAGTTTTATAAAGTCTAATATGGATTTACGAACCAGATTGGCTGTAACTCTTTCAGTTTCCGGAAATTCTTTGCCTGAAATATCGCTTTTAAATTTTTTCATAAGTTGGGAGAGGATAATTGATGATTTTTAGTAGGTAGTTTTAGAACCAGTGTTTTTTTCTGAAATAATAGACCATTCCAAGTACTGTTAGGAACATTACGCCAAGGACTACAAAATAGCCATTCTCCATTTTCAGTTCCGGCATGTTTTCGAAATTCATTCCGTAAACGCCCACAATAAACGTAAGCGGCATAAAAATCACAGAAAATATAGTCAGCGTTTTCATAATCTGATTCATGCGCTGGCTTTGGGAAGAAAAGAATACGTTTGAAGCACTATCCAATGACTTTAAGTCGTAATCAATCTGTTCCAGGAGCTCAAGACTTTTTTGGTAAAGACGTTCAAAAAAAGCATAATTGGATTTTTCAATGCTATCGAAACTATCATCATTTTGATGTGTTTTTAGATTAAATAGTGCATCACGCAACGGGATGATAGAACGTTTTAGGAAATTCAGATTTTCTCTCTCCTTTTCTATGTTTTCCAGAAAAACAGATTTATAACTGTTTTTGGCTTCTACAAGCAACGCCTCAATACCATTTTCGTAGCTTTCGATTGTAATAAAAAAGTTTTCCATAACAGCATCCAGCAAAAGATACAGCAGATAATCGCTTTTCTTTTTTCGGACAATGCCACTATGCGTTTTTATACGTTCTCTTATATGGGTAAAAAAGTCGCTCTTTTTTTCCTGAAAAGAAACCAAAAGATTGTCTTTCAGCAAAAAACTGATCTGTTCTACCCTGACCACAGCTGATTCTTCTTCCTGAAGAATAGATTTGATACTAAAAAAAAGAACTTCGTCAAGCTCATCCATTTTAGTTCTCCTCGAAACATTGAGTATATCGCCAATAATAAAATTCTGGATGTTCAATAATTCGCCAATGTCCTGGATTAGTTTTACATCATGGAGTCCGTGCACGTTAAGCCATTTGACATCCTCTGCCTGCAACGGATCTTGAATTTCTTTGCGTACACGATCAAGAGAAACTTTCTTGTATTCCTCATAGCCTAAATCATCATATACAAACAGCTGCATTTCAACCGAATCTGTATTATGGATACCGGTATATTCAAAATAATTGGGCTGTACTTTCCTGACTTCCTTGTATCGTATTCTTCTCAAGACATTTTAATTTGTCATAAAGATAGGAGTTTTTAAAATTCCATTTTACATTTACAGAAATATTTCTGCTTGATTTTGGAGCTACTGAAAAACACTAAATCCTACCTTATCAAGCCAATTTGTAAACATTACGAACCATGAAAACACTGTTGATAAACATAAAAGAGTTGCTTCAAGTACGACATACTCACGTTGATAAAGTATCGGGAGCAGCAATGTCAGAACTTCCAACGATACAAAATGCTTTTCTGCTTATAGAAGATAACCTAATCAGCGATTTTGGAAAAATGGAAAACCTGCCACAACTTCCCGAAGCCCAAATTATTGATGTCAATGGAAAAACAGTACTTCCTGCCTGGTGCGACAGCCATACACATATTGTATATGCAGGAAACCGTGTTCAGGAATTTGTTGACCGCATCAATGGCCTATCGTATGAAGAAATTGCCAACCGAGGCGGCGGTATTTTAAATTCGGCTAAAAAGCTAAACGAGACTACTGAAGAAGAAATCTATCAGCAATCTAAGGAACGCCTTGAAGAAGTCATGAAACAAGGTTCTGGCGCCGTAGAAATCAAATCCGGCTACGGACTTACGGTAGAAGGCGAACTGAAAATGCTTCGCGTCATCAAAAAATTAAAAGAAAATTATCCGGTTGCCATAAAATCAACTTTTCTGGGTGCGCATGCATTTCCAACGGAATATAAGGAAAACCATTCCGGTTATATTGATGTTATCGTTAATGAAATGCTGCCAAAAATAGCGGCTGAAAATCTGGCGGATTATATCGATGCTTTTCTTGAAACAGGTTATTTTTCTATTGAAGAAACAGAAAGGATCATGGAAGCCGGCAAAAAATACGGGCTGCCTGCTAAAATCCATGTCAACCAATTTACAGCTATCAACGGTATTGAAGCCTGTGTAAAACACAAGGCGCTTAGTGTAGACCATTTAGAAATTGTGACCGATGAAGATATCGAAATATTAAAAAATTCTGATACGATGCCGGTAGCACTTCCCTCCTGCTCGTATTTTATCAGTATTCCCTATACTCCGGCACGAAAAATGATTGAAGCCGGACTGCCGTTAGCCCTGGCAACCGATTTTAATCCGGGAACTACGCCATCAGGCAATATGAATTTTGTAGTGGCAACAGCCTGTATCAAAATGAAAATGACACCAGAAGAAGCCATCAATGCTGCTACTATCAATGGTGCCTATGCTATGGGACTTTCAGAAACTCACGGTTCTATTACCAAAGGAAAACGTGCTAACCTGATTATTACTAAACCTATCACTTCTTTTTACCAATTGCCGTATGCTTTTGGCACTAACTTGATTGATCAGGTAATTATTGAAGGAAAATTGGTTTGATTTTTAAAGTATAGTTAAGTATTCTATTTACACATAAAAAGCCGCTTAAGTGAGGTTATTAACATTTTAAAAGGCTGGGTTTAAACTCAGCTTTTTTTATTAAAAATATTCTTAACCCATTTCTTAATAATCGAATATACGGTTTTAGGAGTTTTCTGCGAATCTCTTTCTTTTTCGTCTTCTAAAAATTTTAAATAATCATTTCTTCTCTCTACATCCTCTTTATGAGATTTTATCAGATTTGATAAAAATGCAGATAAAGAATCAGCTATTTTTATAAGTTCCAACTCTTCATATTCATTTTTAGCGACATAGACCATTGGATTATCTCCCTCATCCAAATAAACAAAATAGAATGGGCTTCCCCCATCATAGACTTCTAATGTATAATAAGGCCTTTTCATTTCTAGACCATCATTTTTTAGGTCTTCAATAATAGATTCCTGAAGTTCTTGCTGTGAATTAAAAATTGAATAGTCTAAAAGTTTACAGGAATTGCCCGCTAAGAATAATAATTCCCTAAGTGCCTTTGGAAACATCTTTCCATCATTAAATTGTTTTTCTAATTCCAAAATCTCCTCAATAGATATGGGTTCATTGGTTTTGATAGCACCATCATACTCTATAAAGGCAAAATCTTGCAGATCAGTTAAGTATTCTATTTCCATATTTTTTGTTTCTATTTATGTATGAAATATAAAACAAAAATGATTCCAAAAAAAAGGAGCCAATTGGCTCCTTTTCTATGCAGTTTAAGTTTTGGTGTTTTGTCTGTCTTATTTCAGCGCAAAGCTGGTTTTTGAAACTAGTGTTCCTTTGTCAAAAATATTTACAAAGTAGGTCCCTTTTTCAAAATCTACGCCATTGCCATCTAAAAATTCGCAGACATCAACTGCTTTATTTTCATAGGCTACCGTAGTCGTGAAGCTGTATGTCAATGACATATCGCCAAAAGCTTCTGTCTTCTTCTCACCTAACACATTGTTTTTGCTGTCGATGATTTGAACGTAGTACAACTTGTTTCCTGATTTAGCAACGTCATTTTGCGCTATTGCAAAACAAACTTTTAGCTTATCAGCTCTTCTTGCTCTTTCGGTTACAACTTGTTTTCCAGAACTTCTTTCTTTGATGGCTTCAGTTCTTAGATTCATTACTGTCAGCTTAGATGCTTTTTCAACCGTTCTGGCCAAATTTTCATTCTGGATGACCAACGTATCATTAAACTTCTTAGCTTCTCCTAACGCCATAGAAATACTGTCATTTTTAGTAGTCAAAAGCGAATTCTGATCTTTCAGTAATCCGTTTTCCTTTGCTAAAGCATTAAATTTGGCATTAAGGACATTGTACTGGCTTTGGTATTTTTTCAGAGAAGCCACATCTCCTTTTGATTTTTCGAGATCCGCCATCAATTTGACAACTTTTTCTCTTTCTGCAATCAACTCATCCGATATGGACGTGTTTTCTGAGATAGCAGCATCTAATTTGGTTTTAAGAGCGGCAAGATCATTCATTGCACTCTCCTTGTCTTTGACTAAAAGAGTTTCAGTCGATTTTGCATCGCTGCTCATTTTGTACATGTAGACTAAACTCCCCGCAAGCAGAATTGCCAAAACGACGATAATCGCTTTTAGGCTTGAATTGCTTTTTTGATTTTCCATAATAGTAGTGGTAATGGTTTAAACAAATTAAATAATTTTTTGGGGGATTTATAAGACACTTAACGTAAGTTTATATAATTATATTATTTTTGAACCTAAATATTTTTTATGGAAAAGCTTATTCCCTTTACTGTACACGATTTAGCAAGAGTAACTAATTTCCGAAGCGGTGAAGTCAAATTTGGCGAAAAAATGCAAACCATCCCAAAAGGGGCGGATGCTACAGAATACCTAAAAACTTCCGATGCAAAATTTGTCCTGTTCGGAATTCCGGAAGATATTGGTGTACGTGCCAATTACGGAAGACCGGGAGCTGCTTCTGCCTGGGAAAGTACCATAAAAAGCATCGCCAACATCCAACATAATCGTTTTAGCAAAGGAAATCAGATTTTAGTCTTAGGGCATTTAGATGTTGCCGAGGATATGATAGAGGTAGAAAATCTGGATTTTAATATTATCGAAGAGCGAAAACAACTTTCCAAAGCAGTTGAAAAGATTGACAAGGAAGTTTCGCATATCATTTTCAATATTGTCAAAGCAGGAAAAATTCCAATTATTATTGGCGGTGGCCACAATAACGCCTACGGAAATATCAAAGGAACTGCCCTTGCTAAAGGAAAAGCCATCAATGCCGTTAATTTTGATGCACATTCTGATTTTAGAATATTGGAAGGAAGACACAGCGGTAATGGTTTTTCGTATGCTTATGAAGAAGGTTTTCTTAAAAAGTATTTTGTTTTTGGACTTCACGAAAGCTATACTTCCAAAAGCGTGCTACACGAAATCAAAAAATTAGAGGATCGTGTCCGAATCAATACCTATGACGAAATTAACATCCGCAGGGAAAAAGATTTCCGATTGGAAATGGAAAGAGCCTATTCGTTCATCCGAAATGATTTTTATGGCATTGAGATCGATTTGGATTCCATTCCCGGAATACCAAGCAGTGCGATGACATTGAGTGGCTTTTCTGTAGAAGAAGTACGTCAGTTTATCCACTTTTTTAGCCAGGACCCTAACGCATGTTATCTTCATATTTGCGAAGGAGCGCCTGATTTGGGAGATTCTAAAAACAGCCAGCTGGTTGGAAAATTAATAGGCTATCTTGTGACCGATTTTATGAAGGCAAAAAGCGAAATAGAAAAATAGATGAATATACTTCTCATTGAAGACGACAAACGGATCAGCGATTTTGTAATCAAGGGACTGGAAGAAAACGGATTTTCCGTCACCCTTGCCATTACAGGAGAAATTGCACGTGAAATGGTGTCGGAAAGCGAATGGGATATTATCTTGATGGACATTATGCTGCCCGGCATTGACGGAATACAGCTTACGAAATTAATCCGTTTCAAAAAAAATCATACGCCTATCCTTGTATTGAGTGCGCTTGATGATGCGGATAACAAAGTTGCGGCATTAGATAGCGGTGCCGATGATTATCTGGTAAAACCTTTCCATTTTAAGGAATTGATTTCTAGGATAAACGCATTGACAAGAAGAACTAAATTTAATTACAAAGAGAAAGAACAGGTTTATTTTTGCCATAACCTGACCGTAAACCTTGACGAACATTCGGTTTTTCAAAATGACCAGGCAATCGATTTATCGCCAAGAGAATATAAATTACTGCTCTTTTTGTTGGAAAACAAGAACAAAGTTGTATCCAGGACACAAATCCTAAATGCCGTTTGGGGCATCCATTATGATAACAACACCAATGTTGTAGACGTATATATTTCTTATCTTAGGAATAAAATAGACGAAAACCAGCATAAATTTATCCATACCATCAAAGGAACCGGCTATATGCTAAAAGAATAGCTTATGAAAATCCGAAATCGCTTAACGTTAATCTCATCCCTTACTTTTGGATTTGTTTTCATTATTGCTTCGGTATTAATTTATTTTGCTTTCTATAACAGTTCCGAAAAAGTAGTTTTTAAAGAATTACAGAAGACCTGCCTGCTTTCTGCCATCTACTATCTTGAAAAAGATGAGCTTCCGCATTATGAGCATTCCGCCATTAAAGAACAATTTGAAGAGAACATACAAAACGATATTGTTCGTGTTTATGACCTGAATAATATTATTGTTTATGGTGAAAAGCAGGCAGACAAGAATATAAATCGTGAGAATCTCGACTTTATCCGAAAAAATAAAAAATTGAGCTTTAAGTCCAACAACCATTTTTATTACGGAATCTTTTATAATGACAATCAGGGAGATTTTGTGGTATTTGTCAAAACGAAAAGCGAAGTATTCAAATCGCAGACCAACCGATTATTAGTCATTATGATTATCGTTTTGTTTACCGGATTGCTTTTGATTTTTCTTCTAAGCCGACTGCTTTCCAATATTGCTTATCGTCCTATCACAAAAGTTATAAACCAGGTTAATTCAATGGAATTAAGCTCTTTAGATAATCCCATCTCATCTTCTAATACAAATGATGAAGTACAGGATTTAATTACTACATTTAATAATCTTTTAAGTCGTCTTTCTGATACTTTTGCCATACAAAAGAATTTTATCAACTACGTTTCTCACGAATTTAAGACACCTCTTGCATCCATTTCCGGAAACCTGGAAGTTTTTGCCCAAAAAGAAAGAACACCCGAAGAGTACCAAAAAGTAACTTCCGAAGCATTAGAAAATGTTTACCATATTGAAGAAATCCTGAATAATCTTATGATGCTTTCAGGGCTAAAAACCATACATCAGGAAAATGAGACTTTCCGGATTGATGAAACGCTATGGGACATTAACGACAAGATTTTTGAAATATATGACAGTCAGGAAATCGGTATTGACTTAAATGTAGAAAATGAAGAATTATTATCGGTTAAAGGCAGTGAAGTACAAATTCGTGTGGCATTGTATAATCTCATCGAAAATGCCGTAAAATATTCCGATGGAAATCCTATAAAAATTTCGCTTTCTGAAATTAACAGCCAACTTCAAATTATAATACAGGATTATGGAAAAGGCATCCAAAAAGAAGACCTTCATTACATACAACAAACTTTTTATCGTGGTAAAAATGTAGGCAATATCAAAGGTAGCGGTATTGGTTTATCCCTTGCAACCATTATTTTTAAACAAAATAACATCCAATTCTCTATTGACTCCGAAGAGAATTCCGGAACCCGTATTACCCTACTATTTCCAAAACTCTAATCGTTTTCTAATGTTGGATTAATCTACTTCTAATGTAGGTCAAATAAGCTTATAATGTTTGCGATATAGATTTGCAGTTATAAAACAGACTCAAATTGAAACGCATTTTTTTTACCGCCATTTTTATGGGCTTTTGTCTATCTGGAAAAGCTCAAAATACTACAGCAAGAGACACCATATCAGTTTCAAGAGCTGAAGCCGAAACTATTTTTCTAAAAAATAACCTAAGGCTTCTATCAGAAAAACTGAATATCGATCAGGCTGAAGCACAAGTAATCCAAGCCAAATTGTGGCCTAATCCACGATTGGAAGTTGGTGAGATCAACTTATGGTCTAATGCAAAATCAGAACAGCTCCCTCCTATTTCTGGAAATTGGGGAAAAACCTCCGAAGTAACTGTCGGTTTGGAACAACTCATCTATACTGCGCGAAAAAGAAAAAAGCAGATCGAAATGGAAAAAGTGGGTGTTGAAATAGCACAAGAATATTTTCAGGATTTTCTGCGTATCCTAAAAGTGGAATTCCGAAAAAACCTGACGCAGCTGCAATATACTCAGGAAAAACAGAGCTTATATAAAAAACAGCTGGCTTCCATCCAAAAACTTCTTACCGCCTATTCTAATCAGGCAAAACAAGGTAATATCAGCAAAAGCGAATTTATACGTCTGAAAGCCTCTGAACTTGAATTTGTAAAACAGTTGAGTGATTTACAAAAAGAGAACAACCAACTTCAGAAAGAACTGAAAACGCTGATGAATCTTCCTCCACAAAGCTATCTAAAAATCAGCATAGAGAAATTTGTACCGAATTTGGATAAAGTAGCAAGCATCAATCTTGCTGAATTAACATCTTCTGCTTTGGAAAACCGCCCGGACGTAAAAGCATCAGTTCTGGAAGAGAAATACAACAACCGAAAGTACAAATATGAATTAGCACAGCGCACGCCCGATGTTACTTTGTTAGCCAGCTATGATAGAGGTGGAAATATAATGAATGACTTCGTAGGTGTAGGATTCGCTTTAGACCTTCCTTTTTTTAGCAGAAATCAGGGGAATATTAAATCCGCCAAAATAGAGATCCAAAAAAGCCAGTATATGAAAGAAGAAAAAAATAATCAGGCCCAAAACGAAGTCATCCAGGCTTATGAAGATCTGGTCGTATCTAAAAGATTATACGAAAACATTGAGGCTTCTTATGAAAAAGACTTAGACATGCTTTTGGAAAGCCATCAGAGAAACTTCACCCTGAGAAATACAAGCATGCTGGAATATCTTGACTTTGTCAATGCTTATCTCGAAAATAAAACCATCATTCTGGATTCTAAAAAAGAACTGAATGAACATTTTGAAGAACTGCAGTTTGTAATAGGCAAAGAACTTTAATCTTCTCTAATTCACAGAAAACACATATTATGAAATATATCTATTTAGTGCCATTGGCGTTGCTTTTCAGTTGTAACGAAAAAGAAGCTGCTCCTGAAAAAAAAGAAAAATTCTGTCTCAACGACGACCTTAAAAAGAAAATCACAATTGAAGAAATAAAAAAAGAACCCGTTTCAGAAACTTTTACGCTGACGGGAAATGTTACCTACAATTCTGATAATGTGGTTCAGTTTACAAGCCTTATTAATGGTGTTGTAACCAACACTTATTTCTCTTTGGGCGATTATGTCAAAAAAGGACAAGTATTGGCCGAAATCAAAAGTACCGAACTCAATGGATTACAATCTGAAAATAAATCAGTCGAATCACAGCTGACTGTGGCACAACGACAACTCTCGTCTGTAAAATCAATGTTTGAGGATGGAATTGCTTCCCAAAAAGACCTGATTCAGGCAGAAAGCGAAGTCAAAGTATTGAAAGCTTCACTCGAAAATATAAAAAGTAACCTTGCATTGTATAGTGCCAGTCCTGAAAAGTCTGTGTTCCAGATCAAAGCTCCATCAAATGGTTTTATAGTTGCCAAGAACATGAGCTCAGGAATGCAGATTTCTTCAGGCAGCGAGCCACTTTTTACGATATCTGACCTGAATGAGGTTTGGGTAATGGTTAATATTTATGCAACAGATATGCAGAATATCAAGGAAAACATGGAGGTTAAGATTAAAACACTGGCTTATCCTGATGAAGTTTTCATTGGAAAGATTTCAGCACTTTCTCAGGTTTTTGACGCCGAGGAACGCGTTTTGAAAGCCCGTGTCGTAATGAAAAATACCAACTTAAAACTAAAACCGGGCATGTCTGCCGATATTATCCTGAACAAGCCTAATGCTTCTGCTGAATCCTTACTTGCCGTGCCTGTAAATGCTATCATCTTTGACGACAATCAAAATTTTGTGGTTATCTATAAAGATGATTGTAATCTTGAAATCAGACAGGTAGATCCCGTAACTAAAAATAGCGAAGTCGTTTATTTTGAGAAGGGAATCCAGGAAAATGAAAAAATTATTTCTAAAAATCAGCTGCTGATTTATGAAAGCCTAAAATAACAGCAATCATTTCAATTTTATGCAAAAGCTAGTACAAAGTATAGTAGCCTTCTCGCTCAAAAATTCGCTCATCGTATTCTTTGCAACCGTGTTGTTGTTTGCAGGAGGTATCATAAGCTATATGCACACTCCTATCGAGGCATTTCCTGATGTAACAAACACAAGGGCACGTATCATTACGCAATGGCCGGGACGAAGCGCTGAAGAAGTAGAAAAATTTATCACACTGCCTATCTCAAAGCAGATGAATACGATACCGAAAAAGGCGGAAGTTCGCTCTATCTCTCTTTTCGGATTATCTGTAGTTACCGTTCTTTTCAATGAAGACGTAGAAGATTTTTACGCGCAGCAATATGCGTCAAATAGAATGGCAAGCGTTAGCCTTCCGGAAGGAGCTGATGCTGAGATTGATCCGCCTTATGGAGCCACCGGTGAAATTTTCCGATATGTGGTAAGAGGTGATTTGCCTATAAAAGAACTTACCGCCATACAGGACTGGGTAATCGAACGTGAATTGGTTTCAGTTCCGGGTGTTGCCAATGTAGTAAGTTTTGGAGGAGAAGAAAAAATCTATGAAATAAAAATCAACCCGACAGAACTTGTCAACTACGATCTTTCTCCACTTGATGTTTATGAAGCTGTTTCTAAAAGTAACATAAATGTAGGTGGTGACGTTATTCAACGTGGCGACCAGGCTTATGTTGTGCGAGGTGTCGGTTTACTGGACAATATTGACGATATAGGAAATATCCTTATTGAAGTTAAAGGTTCTACGCCTATTTTGGTAAAACATGTGGCCGAAGTAAAAATTAGCTCAAAACCGCGATTAGGACAAGTTGGATTAGACAACAGCGATGATTTGGTAGAAGGAATCGTTGTCATGCTTCGTGGAGAAAACCCAAGTGAGGTTATTACCAACCTAAGAACCCGAATCGACGAACTAAACGAAAGAATTTTACCAAAAGGTGTTAGTATCGAACCTTTTATTGACAGGACAGAATTAGTAAACACTACGGTTCACACGGTTACAAAAAATCTGATTGAAGGTGTACTTCTTGTATCTCTGATCGTTTTTATCTTTATGTACAACTGGCGTACGACAGTTATTGTTGCCTCAGTGATTCCGCTTTCGTTTTTGTTTGCTATCATCATGCTTCGCATACAAGGACTTCCGGCTAACCTGATTTCTATGGGTGCGCTTGATTTTGGATTGTTATTAGAAGGAACTCTCGTAATTGTAGAGCAGGTTTTTGTCTCGCTCGAAAAGAAAGCGCATAAGGTAGGAATGCAGCGTTTCAACAATATGTCTAAAATGGGACTTATCAAGAAAAGCGTAGGAAGCGTAGCTACTTATATTTTCTTCGCTCTAATCATATTAATTGTTGCCTTGTTGCCTATTTTCTCTTTCCAGAAAGTAGAAGGAAAAATGTTCTCTCCATTAGCATTTACTTTGGGTTATGCCTTAGTAGGATCACTAATCCTGAGCCTTACCTATGTTCCGGCAATGTGTAAAGTCCTGCTGACAAAAAACATTGTTGAAAAAGAGAATATAATTTCCCGATTCTTTAGGAATAACCTATACAAAATGTTCCAATGGAGTGAAAAGCACCGTAGGGCTACTATATATGGTTTTATAATACTGCTTGCCGTTTGTTTTGGACGATTTATGTTCTACGGTTCAGAATTTATTCCTAAGCTGAACGAAGGAGCGATTTATATTCGTGCCACATTGCCAAATAGTATCAACTTGGACGAGTCTGTGCGTTTAACCAAAGAAATGAAGGAGAAGCTGCAGAAATTCGATGAAGTAAAATTCATCCTTTCACAAACCGGAAGGCCAAATGACGGAACCGATCCTACCGGCTTCTTCAATATCGAATTCCACATGGAATTAAAGCATCAGAACGAATGGAAAAGGAAAATTTCAAAAGAAGACCTGATTTCAGAAATTAAAGAAAAACTTGAAGAATATCCGGGTATCAATTTCGGATTCAGCCAGCCAATCCAGGATAACGTTGAAGAATATGTAGCCGGAGTAAAAAGCCCGCTGGTTATCAAAATATTTGGTGATGATTTGTTCAAGCTGGAAGAATATGCTAATAAGGTAGCCAAATCAATTACTCCAGTCAAAGGTATTGAAGATGTAAATGTGTATAAAAACATCGGACTTCCGGAATTGCGAATTCAGCTTCATGATTCAAAAATGTCGCGTTATGGTGTGAAAACTGCCGATGCACAGGCTGTAATTGCAATGACAATTGGCGGACAGGCGGCAACTACTTTCTATGAGAATGAACGTATGTTTGACGTAAGAATCCGTTTTGAAAAAGAATACAGAGATTCTAAAGAAAAGATAGAAAACATACTGATTCCTGCAATGGACGGTAAAAAAGTGCCGCTTCGTGAAATTGCGACAGTCAGCTATCAGACCGGGCCTACATTTATTTACAGAGAAGGCAACAGCCGTTACATCGCCATTGGTTTCAGTATTGAAGGGCGCGATTTGGGAAGTACTATTGCTGAGGCTCAGAAAAAAGTAGCAGCCGAAGTTAAACTTCCAAAGGAAAATACTATGAAATGGGCGGGTGAATTCGAAAGTAAGGAACGTGCTTCAAAACAATTGGCGATTATTGTTCCGGTAGTACTATTATTTATACTGTTCTTGCTGTATTTCAATTTTGGAAATATGAAAGACACATTGATTGCAACCAGTACAATTCCTTATGCCTTTGCGGGAGGTTTCCTTTCGCTATGGATGACAGGAACCATCTTTGGAATTTCCGCAGGTATCGGCTTTATTATCCTCTTTGGAGTAAATACCATAAACGGAATCATATTGATTGCCGTCATGAAAGATAACCTTCGGGCAAGAATGCCTTTGAAAAAAGCCATTTCGGAAGGTGTTTACAGCAGAATTCGTCCCATTGTGATGATTGCGCTGATGGGTTCCATGGGTCTATTACCTGCGGCACTTTCATCAGGGATGGGTTCTGAAATTCAAAAACCATTAGCCATTATGATCGTAGGCGGCCTGCTTTTCTGTATGATTTTTTCATTAACTGTCCTGCCGCAGATATTTTATATCGCTTATAGAAGAAAACATGAGTAGTTGCATGTTGGTTTGTTTTATTTTGGTTAATAGGCGTTCAAAGCTCCATTTATTTGGGGCTTTGTTCTTTTTTAGCAGTAAAAAATCATAACAAATCCGTTAAATAATAAAGACTATCTTTGCCGCATATTTGCAACTAATGCAAATACTAAATTTGATTTTATGTTATTTGAAGATTTATCTCTTTCTAAAAGTATACAAAGAGCCGTCCATGAACTTGGCTATTTAGAAGCCACTCCTATTCAGGAAAAATCGATCCCGATTATCCTGGCTGGAAATGATTTGGTAGGTTGTGCCCAAACCGGTACCGGAAAAACCGGCGCTTTTGCTATTCCTATCGTTCACCATTTACATCGAATTGTCGGTTCAACTAAAAAAACAAAACAGATCAGAGCTTTGGTTGTTACGCCTACCCGAGAACTGGCAGTACAAATAGGACAAAGTTTTGATGCCTATGCAAAATATACCAACCTCGTACAGTTAACCATTTTTGGTGGCGTTTCGCAGGTATCTCAAGTAGAAATTTTAAAACAAGGTGTTGATATACTTATCGTTACACCGGGAAGATTATTAGATCTTCACAAACAAGGTTTTATCAACCTTGACCATTTACACACTTTGGTTCTGGATGAAGCGGACCAGATGCTTGATATGGGCTTTATTCATGATGTAAAAAAAATTGTAAAGCTTACACCAAAAAACAGACAGACGCTTTTATTTTCGGCTACTATGCCTATGGCTATCCGTGAACTAGCTGATACTTTTTTGAATGAACCACAATATGTTTCTGTTTCTCCACCGTCTAGTACGGCTGAAACTGTTGAGCAGCATGTTTATTTCGTTCATAAAAGCGACAAGCGAAAACTGTTGTACCATTTGATCCGAAATGAAAAGATTTCTGATGTTTTGGTTTTTGCAAGAACCAAGCACGGTGCTGATAATGTAGTTAAGGCGCTTCGTAAACAAGGAGTTGCTGCAGAAGCCATACACGGTGACAAATCGCAAAATGCCAGACAGCGCGTATTGGATAGTTTCAAAAGCAAAGAAGTAGGCGTTCTTGTAGCTACCGATATTGCAGCGAGAGGAATTGATATTGATAAATTACCTTACATCATCAACTTCGACCTTCCTAATGTTCCTGAAACTTATGTGCATCGAATTGGAAGGACCGGACGTGCCGGAAATGGTGGTATTGCAATATCATTTTGTTCCAAAGACGAAGAAGTTTACTGGAAAGATATACAGCGTCTGATTAAAGTAAATGTCAAAACGATTGGTGACCATCCTTATCCGTGGAAAGACGAAGAAGAACCAAATCCGAATGCAAAGCCTGATTTCCGTCATAAAAACAAGTCTAAAGAAAATAATTCGAGAAAATCGGATGCTTCAAAAAAGAATAAGAAACGCTGGTATTAACCAGCGTTTTTTGTTCTAAATTTGTAGTTCGACAAATCTCCTCTACCATGAAATCTGCTTTCCTTTTTATTTTGCTTGCTGGCCAGGCTGTATTTTCGCAAGATCTTAAAATCATGAGCTACAACATCAGGCTCGATACCCAAAGTGATGGCGAAAACCAATGGTCAAAGCGAAAAGAGTTTCTAACGGATCAGGTAAAATTTTATACTCCTGATTTTATGGGCATACAGGAAGCATTGCCTCAACAAATGAATTATATTGACAGTACGCTTACTGGCTATAATTTTATTGGAAAAGGCCGCGATGACGGGAAATCGAAAGGAGAACACAGTGCTATTTTCTATAATTCTGATAAATTCAAACTTGTAGACGAAGATACATTCTGGCTATCTGAAACTCCAGAAAAACCTTCAAAAGGTTGGGATGCCGCCTACAACAGGGTATGTACCTATGGCTTGTTTCAAAATAAGAAAACCAAAAAGAAAATATTGGTATTCAATACTCATTTTGACCATGTAGGAGATATTGCCAGGGCTGAAAGCGCAAAGCTTATTTTAGAAAAAATCAGAAAAATCAATAGGGATAACCTGCCAGTTATTCTTACGGGCGATTTTAATCTTGAAGCCGATACAAAACCATTACAGCTTATTAAGGAACAAATGGACGATGCCCAAAAAGTATGCAGGGGAATCGTATTTGGGCCGGAAGGTACTTTTAATGCGTTTGAGTTCCACAAACCTGTAACGATAAGGATCGATTATATTTTTATCAATAGAAATAAAATGGAAGTCACCAAGTTTGCTACATTAAGCGATTCAAAAGATTGCCGCTATCCGTCAGACCATTTTCCGGTTTATGCAGAAATCAATCTGAAATAAGGCTTAATGTATCTGCTTTGCAATCTGGCTGTTAATAATCTGAAACAGGCGAAGCGGTTCAAATGGTTTGATTAGGATATCGTCCATGCCAGACAATCTTGCTTCGTCTGTAATTTCGTCTTTATCAAATGCTGTGAGCGCAATTATAGGAACCTGTATGCCTTTATCGCGAATCATACGTGTTGTTTCAAATCCGTTGATGACCGGCATATTGATATCCATCAGGATGACATCAAAGTTTTCTTTGTCAAGAATTTCAAGAGCTGCATAACCATCATCGACAACAACGCATTGGTAATTATTTTTCTCGATGATTTTTTTAGTTACCATCTGATTGATCTTATTGTCTTCAACAACAAGAATTTTATAAGAAGAAGTATTTGTAGTATCCACGTCAATATTTTCAATATAAGATTGTGTCGCTTTAGCATCGTATTCAAAAGGAATAGTAAAGGTTACGGTTGTCCCCTCACCTTCTCTGCTTTCCAGATGGATTGTGCTTCCTAAAAGTTCTAAAAGGCGTTTTACTATCGATAAGCCAAGTCCTGTTCCCTGATAATCGCCCTCTTTCCTGTCAATCTGCACAAACTTTTCAAAGATTTTATTTTGATTCTCTATCGCAATACCGCATCCATTGTCTACAATTTCAAATTTGATATAATGTATATTGCCAACTTTCTTCTCTAATGCGGCGGCTAATCGTATGGTTCCGTTTTGCGTAAATTTTAGGGCATTGCTCGTAAGGTTTACTAAAATCTGGGACAGACGCAGCTTATCGCCTATGAGGTATTCCGGGATTTCTATGTCTATATCAATAATGACCTTGTTATTGTTTTTGATAGCAATAAACTGCAAGGCTTCTTTGACTTTTTCAATTTCGTCCATAATGTTGAGTGGCAACTCTTCAAGGACTATCTTCTTATCTTCTATTTTGTGAATCTGTAACAGGTCGTTAACAAGCGAAAGAAGATAACGCGCCGAAAATTTCAAAGAATTGATATGTTGGCTATTTTCTAATTCTTTGTGTTCGTCCAGAATCAGGTTCGTAATTCCAATAACTCCATATAATGGTGTTCTTAATTCATGGGTTACGGTAGAAATAAACTGGCTTTTTAGTTTAGAAGATTCTTCGGCCTTGTCTTTTGCAATTTTTAATTCAGCATTACTTTCTAAAAGCTGCTGGTTAACTTTCTTTCTATAGATGCTGTTTTTATAGAAAGTATAAAGCAGTAACAATAAAATAATAAGTATGGCCAGAAACAGGATAACTATGATTTTTGAATTCTTAAGATTTTCCTGCTGCGCATATTTTTCCAGTTCAATCTTATCAATTTTTCTTCTGGATTCATCTAATTCAATTTGAACTCCAGCTATCTGTGCACTTTTCATTTTTTCATGATTGTGCAAATCGTCTTTTAGCTTTTCATAATCAATTTTGCTCAGATAGGCATTTTTATAATCCTTGACTTTAAAAAGATGTTTTGAATATTCTGCATACGTATCAGCCAAGGCATTCTGCTGTTTGTATCGGATACCGTAGTCAATAGCGGTCTTGAAATAAAAACTGGCCAGCTTGTTATTCCCCTTATTACTGTAATACATTCCCAAAAGATTGTTTACAATTACTCTCGACTCAATGTCACCATACTTGTCAAGATTTTTTTCGACATTTTTGAGATAGGGATATCCTTGTTCAAAATCTTTTTTGTTGAAATAAGCCCACGTCAGGTTCATTTCCGTAAAGATAATCTCAGTAGTATCTTCGCCTTTATTAGCGTATTGCAGTGATTTTTTGTAATGGTAGATTCCTTTATCAAAATCTTTAATCATAAAATTATAAAGATTGCCGATATTGTTGTGAATCCAGTCTTTTATTGTGTCATTATTGGTTTTTTCAGAATATTGGAGCGCTTTCTTATAATAGGCCAACGCCATTTTCGTATTCAGGAGTTCTTCATGGCAGCCGGCAATAGTATTGTAGGACATCGCAACATAGTCGTATTGCTTGTTCTTGTAAGCCAAATTTAGAGCCTGTTTTGAAACCTGTAACGATTCCATATATTTTAGGTCTATGAGTAGGCCATCGGCTTTGCATATGAGATCATATATCCGAACTCTTACTTTCCTTAATGAATCCTTTTCTTGTGAAAAGGACAGATTGCAAAAAAATAATAGGATAAGAACATATGAAATTATTCTACTTCGGGGCATAGATAATTTTTATCCAAATATACTTATATAATGAAAAAAATCTCGGCGTGAACCGAGATTTTGTTGTTTTTTAATTTCGTATTAATTTTTTGTATTTGATACGTTTTGGAGTCAGGTCGCCGCCTAAGCGTTTTTTCTTATTTTCCTCATAATCAGAGAAACTTCCTTCAAAGAAATAAACTTCAGAATTTCCTTCAAACGCAAGAATGTGCGTACAAATTCTGTCCAGAAACCAACGGTCGTGGGAAATAACAACCGCACAGCCTGCAAAATTCTCAAGACCTTCTTCCAGAGCACGAAGCGTATTGATATCCAAATCGTTGGTAGGCTCATCCAGAAGCAATACGTTTCCTTCTTCTTTTAGCGTCATAGCCAAATGCAGACGGTTTCTTTCTCCACCGGAAAGTGTGCTTACTTTTTTGTTTTGGTCGCTTCCTCCAAAGTTAAATCGGCTCAGATAAGCTCTTGAGTTTACCTGCTTTCCTCCCATCATGATTAATTCCTGTCCATCACAGAAGTTTTCCCAGATTGATTTATTAGGATCAATGTTGGAGTGGCTTTGGTCAACGTAAGCAATCTTAACAGTCTCTCCAATAGTAAATTCTCCTTTATCCGGAGTTTCTTCGCCCATAATCATTCTGAAAATAGTAGTCTTACCCGCACCGTTTGGCCCGATAATACCAACAATTCCAGCCTGCGGCAATGTAAAATTCAAATCTTCATACAAAAGTTTGTCGCCATAACCTTTTGCTACGCCTTTTGCTTCGATTACATTTGTTCCCAAACGAGGCCCGTTCGGGATATAGATTTCCAGATTTTCATCCAGTTGTTTTTGGTCTTCATTTAAAAGCTTGTCATAGTTTTGCAAACGTGCTTTTTGTTTGGTCTGACGGCCTTTGGCTCCTTGACGTACCCAATCCAACTCTCGTTCCAATGTTTTTCTTCTTTTGGAAGCTACTTTTTCTTCTTGTGCCATTCTCGTAGATTTCTGGTCAAGCCATGAAGAATAGTTTCCTTTCCACGGAATACCTTCACCTCTATCCAATTCCAAAATCCAGCCAGCAACGTTGTCTAAGAAATAACGGTCGTGGGTTACGGCAATTACAGTTCCAGCATATTGTGCAAGGTGCTGCTCTAACCACAATACAGATTCTGCATCTAAGTGGTTGGTAGGCTCATCAAGCAAAAGTACATCTGGCTGCTGTAATAAAAGCCTACATAATGCCACACGTCTTCTTTCTCCTCCTGAAAGTACTTTTATTGGTGTATCCGGTTCCGGAGTACGCAAAGCGTCCATAGCAATTTCTAGCTTGGTATCGATTTCCCAGGCACCCAAAGCGTCTATCTTATCCTGAAGTTCTGCCTGACGATCCATCAGTTTCTGCATTTTGTCTGCATCTTCATAAACTTCCGGCAATCCGAACTGGTCGTTGATTTTGTTGAACTCGTCTAAAACAGCCATGGTTTCAGCCACACCTTCTCTTACGATTTCAATTACGGTTTTGTTTTCATCCAATTGAGGCTCCTGCTCCAAATAACCTACTGTATAGCCCGGTGCGAAAACCACATCACCCTGATAGTTTTTATCAACTCCGGCGATGATTCTTAATAAAGATGATTTTCCCGAACCGTTAAGTCCAAGAATACCAATCTTAGCTCCGTAAAAGAAACTAAGGTATATGTTTTTTAATACTTGCTTGTCGCTGCTTTGGTAAGTCTTGCTTACTTTCTGCATCGAAAAAATTACCTTCTTATCGTCTGACATGAGTTTTATTTATTTTATACGTTAATTCGTGTTCACAAGCTACAAAGATAGTCGGAAATAGAAAGAAAGCA
The DNA here is from genome assembly GCF_041262125.1 of Flavobacterium sp. 28YEA47A. Lineage (NCBI taxonomy): Bacteria > Pseudomonadati > Bacteroidota > Flavobacteriia > Flavobacteriales > Flavobacteriaceae > Flavobacterium > Flavobacterium sp. 28YEA47A. The sequence continues at coordinate 65,732 of NZ_JBGCCI010000005.1, read as the reverse complement.
AAAAACACCTCAATAGAAATTCTTAAGGAAAAATACTTCCTTTTTTTATACTTCTATCTGGTAGATTCTCGATTCTTCTTCCCAGGGATGATAGCCTTGTCCAATATATCGGAAACCATATTTTTCGTAATAGCCAATATGGTCTGTGCATAAATTCAGGTATTTGAATCCGCCAGTTTTGGTATCCTGCTTTGCTTTTTCAAAGAATAAGGCTGCATAGCCGTTTCCTCTGTGCTTTTCATCAATATATAAAGCACAAAGCCAGGGATATAAATCTCCTCTGCTGATAAAATCATTAGTTATCAATCCTGCACAGCCTATTATTTCATTGTCTTTTTCCAACAGATACCATTGTGGCAGAAATTGTTCAGCATCAATACAATTTGAAATGCAGTCTTCATACATAATTGGTGAAACTTCAGGCCAACTTTGCTGAAGGTATTTTATGGCTATATCTTTATATTCAGGCTCTTGCCTTACTGATAGTATTCTCATTTTAAATTTTAATTTATTGATTCTCGAAACGATATGTTGTATGTTTTGCGACTCTGCATCTTTGCGTGAAAATTGTGCTCGCAAAGCCGCAGAGCCGCAAAGATTACAGTTGTAAAAGCTAAATAAGATTCGGGAGACTTTTACTTATGGAACTAATCTAGTTTTTTAATTTTCTGAATTCTTCCTTTTTTGAAATCAAAAAGTCGCTTGTTTCCAACACATTATTGTTATTGACAAGAGATACCATCTTAGGATCAGCGTAACAGAATTCAAGGAAAATGTCTATCTCGTCTTCTTTTAACTTTAAAGTGTTGATAAAAAAGTCTTTATTGAAATTATCAGAAACATACTCCTTCATTTCTATGTTAGATATAACATTATCTTTATTTTTTCCTTTAAAAAGTTTCCCAATCATTTTACCAATAGCCACAAAATTAAGCCCTTGATTTATGGCTCCATTATACACCATCATATTTGTTGGAGAATTTAGTATATTATCTACAGATCGCAATGGCACAGCAACGGGAGCCTGTAGCTTTACATCGTCAACTTCTTTAGTGATTTCTACTTCTACCAATTGTATGGCTTCCTGATTCATGTTTGTCTCGACACCTGCTTTTCCAAAATTTTTCTGATTAAGGGTAATCCTTCTGGTTGTATAATTCTTTCCTGCAAAAATCAGGACATCACCAACTTTTGCCGGGATAGAAAATTTTCCGGAAACATCTGTTACCACCACTGAACCTTTTGTCTGATTGATAACTTCAATGCCTCCAACTGGAAAACCATCAGTAGTGACCTTTCCATAAACTGGTTTTTCAGACTGGCTGAAAGCGAGCTGAACGGCAAATAAGAATAGAGTAATAAAAGAAGTAATTTTCATCAATCAAAGAGAGATTAGAACAGTTATACAAGTCTTTCAAAAATAATCTTTTTCTCTCATTATTGGATTTATAAATATTCTTTTACAACAAAATTAACGTCTTTATATTATTTTATAAAAAATATAGGGACTAAGGTGCTAAGGAGCTAAGGAAAAGCCCTAGAACCTTAGCAATTTAATACCTTTTTTTATTTCAGCCACAAATTAAAATGATATACAGATTTCAGAAGTCCACATCAAATGAAAGAAGATACAAAAATTACTTTTCAATGATTTTCTCATACACATATAAAACACACAAACTTAGAAACTCAGTGCCTTAGCCTCTTAGCACCTCATAACCTTAGCACCTTAGTACCTCTCCTAACCTCTTTCCATTTTTCAGAAAAAAACTTACCTTGCAGAAACATTTATCCTGAATGAAACTTCTCGAAATACTGAATCAAATATATCCGCTTTCTCAAGAAGCGGCACAAAAAATCTTGGGATATAGCACTGAAATCCGATTATCAAAAGGACATATCCTTCTGGAAGCTGACAAGACTGAGACTTCTATTTATTTTATAAAAAAAGGTATGGTTAGGGCGTTTGCTCCAAAGGAAGAAAAAGATATCACTTTTTGGTTTGGCAAAGAAGGCAGTCCAATTGTTTCAATGAAGAGTTATGTAGCTAATCTTCCTGGTTATGAATGCGTAGAATTGTTGGAAGATTGCGAATTGTATGAAATCAAAAACAAAGACCTTCAACAGCTTTTCCTTGAAGATATCAGCATAGCCAATTGGGGACGTAAATTTGCAGAAAGCCTTTTGGTTCAAACTGAAGAACGGCTCATCTCCAAACTGTTCAAGTCGGCAAAGGAGCGCTATCTGGAATTATTGAAAGACAATCCTGATTTTGTACAAAGAATACAGCTTGGTTATATTGCCTCTTATCTGGGCATTACTCAGGTCAGCCTTAGCCGAATCAGGGCTGAAATAAAATAAGAGAGCTATATCAAATGACAGAAGATACATAAAATCTACTTTCAATAACTTTCTCTTTTATTCACAAAATATATTACCTCAGCACCTCAGTGCCTTAGCTACTTAGTACCTTTTTATATAAACTTAGCACCTTAGCAGCTTAGCATCTTTTTAATATTTTTTATCATTTGTAAAAAAAGGTTCCATCCTAAGAAACGACCTTTGTATAGAATTTTTAAAGAAAAAAGTTTATGAACTGGATTATCTTAGTCATTGCAGGATTATTTGAAGTTGCTTTTACCTTTTGTTTAGGTAAAGCTAAAGAAGCCACAGGTAATGAAGCCTATGCCTGGTATGGAGGATTTCTTGTTGCGTGTATTATTAGTATGTCGTTGTTGATTAAAGCTACCCAAAATCTTCCGCTTGGAACGGCCTATGCTGTTTGGACAGGTATTGGTGCTGTAGGAACCGTATTACTTGGAATATTTGTTTTTAAAGACCCAGCTAATTTCTGGAGGATCTTTTTTATCGTGACATTGATTGCTTCAATTGTGGGTCTAAAAGCTGTTTCTGCTCACTAATTAAATGTACTGAATAAAAAAAGCGGGCTGTTATAGTCCGCTTTTCCCTTCTGCCCAATAGGGTTCTGTTTTTATTTTTTTACTGCTGATTCCTTTTGACAGCAAAAATTTACGGAAAGCCTGAATTGACTTTGTACGTCCCGTCAGGTAAAAAACCGTATCTCCGGCTGTCGCCCAGAAATCTTCTTCCCATTCTTTTACGATATCAATAACAGGCTGTGCGGGAAAATCTGCTGATTTGTCAACAATTTTTACTGAGCTTCCCAACCTACTCGCCCAATCCTGATGAGCTTCATCAAGTTCTGCAAAACCAAAGAAAAACTCTCCTCTGCGTTCGGCTTCTTCTTCCATACATTTCATCCAGCCCAAGGAAGTTTCATCGCCAAATAAAAAATGGTTTTCCCGGTTTTCGGAATAATGCAATTTTCCGCCCGGACCTAATAGTTTTGCTTTGTCTCCCATTTTTAATCCTTCTGCCCATAAACTTCCCGGTCCCAGGCCATGCAGATAGAAAACAATTTCACAAAATCCTGCTTTGGCATCAAAGGCCGACAAGGTATAATGGCGGTATTCCGTATCGTTTACCCGTACCTTGATTACATTACCCGGTGTAAATTTTATTTTTCTGAAATCACCTTCAAAGCGTACTCTTTTTAATTTTTTATCTAAATATTCTATATCGGTTATAACCATTTCATGCATGAACCGTTGATACACAACTTCCATGGTATCTCCCAGCCATTTTGGTACTGTCGTCATTTTTGATTTTTTATTTGTTTAGATTGATTCTAAATAATTATCTTTGTACAAATGTCAGTCTTTCTTGCTTATTTTAGTTACGCAAGACGGATGTTGTTTTACGTTAAACGGATAAGCATGAAAATTACCATAAATGATAGCGATCTGGATGAGATTCTTTTTGAAAAAGATTTCCATGCAGCTTATGATGGCCTAACAGAAATCATTGAGCAGGAAACCCAATTGTTTGATAACAGGATTGGATATACCGATATTTCTGAAATATGGTTTGACGGTGTACATACTTTACGTCGCCGTTCGAAATTGAATCAGGAGGTATGCCTACATGCCAAAAGTGACAGTTCTGTATTTGAGATGCATTTTTCACTGACAGGAAGTGCCGAAGTCGAGTCACTCAATAGCAAATTTGATTATTCTTTCGGACCTCAGCAGCATAACTTTTTTTATTCAAGCAACTTTGAAGGAAAGTTTCGCGGTGGTAAACAGGAAATGCCAAATGAAGTTTTTGAAATCCACTTTACAGAAAATTATTTTAACCGTTTTGTTGATTCTGAAAGTAAGACAATCGACAATTTTCTAAAAGAAATTGACAAGCAGGAAATCAGCAATTGCCTGAGTCCACACAATATGCCTATAACGGTGCAAATGAATCTTATCCTTTCTGAAATCAGCCAATGTAAACGTAAAGGTGTTTTAAAGCGATTGTTTCTGGAATCTAAAATCTTAGAACTTTTCATGCTGCAGATTGAGCAGTTTGAAAGTGTACAGGCTACACCTGCTTCGGAGAAATTTAAAAAGGAGGATGTGGAAAAGATTTACCATGCTCAAAAATTGTTGGAACAGAATATTGCCCAGCCTTATTCCTTATTGGAACTCGCTCATAAAGTGGGGCTTAATGATTTCAAACTCAAAAAGGGTTTTAAGATGATTTTTGGCACTACTGTTTTTGGTTATCTGCATGAAATCCGTATGCAGCAATCAAAACGCATGCTGTTAGAAGAAAATAAGCCGGTTAAAGAGGTTGCTGCGTATTGCGGTTATCAGTATGTGCAGCATTTCACTACTGCCTTTAAGAATAAGTTTGGTATTACGCCAGGTAAGCTGGCCCATTCATAAAAAAATCCGCTTTTCAGCGGATTTCTTTTTATCGATAGTTTGCGTATGTTTTTTATACACGGCCTTTTAGCGAGCTGAAAACCCATGCAATGGCAAAAAAGCCAATTCCTACTGCTCCAAAACCCCAACCGGCTACGTCGTCATAACGGAATATGCCTAAGCCGATTAATAGCAGCCCCATCAAGACCATGACAAAGGTTGCCCAGCCTAGGATGGTGTTTTTGTTCATTCCCATAAATATATTTGTTTATTCTTTTTAAAAAAGTGAATTGCAAATGTCGGGAAAAATATTGGTTTTGCCGAAAGGAAAATGTTTTTTTAAGGGGCTGAGGTTCTGAGGGAATAAAGGTAATGAGGCGCTGAGGTGCTAAGGCGCTAAGGTTTTCCCTTAGTTCCTTAGTACCTTAGAACCTTTTCTCCTCTTTCCTAGCAATTAACAGTAAGTCGGTTACGAGATTGTTTGTAGGTCCATTATATTTTTTACGGCGTTCATCAATTATGGTGAATCCGTTTGTTTGTAGTGTCGTCAGTAAAAAATCAGCCGGGTAATAATGCATATATATAGCATCTCCGGAACTTCCTTTTTCCCATCCTGATTTTTCATAGTCATTTTCCATAGTGCTTATGAAAAGTAGGCCATCTTGCTCTAGTATGTTGTATGCGTCTGCAATGAGTTTTTGAGTTTCTTCTTTGGAAAGATAAGGCAGGCAAAATGCAGCTACGATACCATCATAGTTTTTAGGGGCTTTGCCCAAATCCCGACAGTCCATCAGTTTGAATGTTGCTGACGGATTATTGGCTTTTGCCAGTTCAATCATTCTTGGGGCCAGATCAGTAGCCAGTATTTTAAAATCCGGACGTTTTTCAAGTAAATATTTTGTGACATTGCCAGGCCCGCAAGCAAGTTCCAGGATTGAGGCATTTGGTTTTAGAATGTTATCGCAAAACAGGTTCAAGGAATCGGCATATAATCCTACGTCCATATATTTATCCTGATACCTATCAGCCAGCTTATCAAAAAGGGCTACTGCTATTTTTGTCTTATCTGTCGTTTTAGGTTTTACAGGAATCCAGATTTCTTCTTCTGATTCCGGATTTCCGTGTTTGTATTTATCACCTAATAATTCAAAATGTTCTCTATTGTCAAGAGCATAGTCAGAATTGGGAAGCCAGGTATTAAAAATATATCCAAATATTTCTGCTCCGGTTTCGGGTCCGCCTTTGTGTGTAAAAACGGCATATTCTCCACCTTCAATGGTGTAACTTTCCATACCATCAGGAATGGATTCAAAATTATCTACTGCAACGGCGGCCCATTTTGTAAATTTCCTGTCTAAGCTAAAGTTTTCAAAATAGGTAGTGTCATATAACTGCATGGAAAAAAGGCCCGTATTCAGGCTGTTTATAACTTCCTTTCGTCTGGGCATAAAAGCGCTCCAAAGTGCAAATGTTTGGTTATTGGCTAGTGACATTTCCTTGTGCATTCCAACAAGACGTGTTAAGGGAAGTGTTTTTAGTATAGGCTCCATATCCTTATTTTAATCGGTCGTAATAATAAGCAAAAAATTCTCTGAACAGTGAATAAAAATCTCTGTATTCTGAATAATCAGGACTTACGCTGCTTACGTTATCAATACCTTCTTTTTTGAACAGCATTTTGGTTCTCGTCAAGTGAAAATATTGAGAAACGACAATAACGCTGTTGTAATGCAGGCTGCCTCTCATTTGAATTGTATTTGCTACAGTAGCGGTAGTATTATCGCCTCTATTGTCAACAATAATCAAAGAATCTAGCATTCCTTTTGTTATCAGATACTTTTTCATTTTATCACCTTCCAAAAAGCCTTCTTTTCCTAGTCCGCCGCTAACGATAATCTTTTTTACCCGTCCGTCTTGGTATAGCTTCAGGCCGCATTCCATTCGTTTTTCCAACCGTTCAGACAAAGTACCATCTGTATTTACTGTTGTCCCTAAAATTACTGCTATATCAGCTGACTTTCCTTCGTCTTTGTTTCCATCAATTATTGTGTAAATGATGTGTATGCAGAACCATAGAAATAGAAGAATGCTGAGTAGTTTTAGTATTTTTTTGTAGGTCATGGGAATGGTTTATTTAAAAATAATAAAAAAACTGCAAGGTTGACTTACAGTTTTTTTTAACTTATTTAAGTTAAATCATCAAATTGATTATTATTAGTGCTCCATTAATGATTTTGTGCTATTATATAAAACATTAACCCTATAAAAAGAATGGTAAAAACCAAATAGGCTATTATGCAAATATTTCCTTTTATTACTGCTGAATCTGCTTCATCTTCATACCGTTCAATTATTTGCTTGTATCTTTTTTTATATAAAAAAATAAAGGATAGAATAACTAATGGTATGACAAATGATAAAATAAAAAATAATGGTGAAAACACTCTTTGTGGAATTGTACCAGTAATACAATCAAACAAGATATAGGATAAACATGTCAAATTAAATGATATCCCGGTTACAATCCCTAGTATTGCTGAAAAAACCGGTGTAGTATAATTGTTTACTGAAAGTTGCATTCTATAAAACCTATAAAAAATAAAATCTAGTGTTTTCATTTATAACCTTGCTATGTATTTTTTGATTTATTCTTTTAATTTACTTTTCATGTGCGCCCTATGCAATAGCATCTGAGGAATGAACATCAAACAGATAAAAAGAAATTGTACTTTAAATGCATTACATAGTATGGAAATTAGGATTGCTATTATTGAAAAAAGCAGGACAACATTAGTTAGCTTATAGGCTAATTTTAAATATCCTTTTCTAGCAAATTCATCCCAACTATCAATTATTTCAGGACTATATGGTTTCGTAACTTTTCTCAGATACGTAATAAAATCAGTTGCTTCTCGAGAGCCTATTTTTGAATTATTTATATAAATAACCCTATCCAAAGTTTTAATCTTTTTTAATAATCTTCCTTCATCAATAACTATAACTTTAATATCTTCAAGATTAACGACTTCTATCTCCTTATAATTAAATAATGTTTTTCTTTTCCATTCAAAATTTAGTTTTTCATCCTTAACGGTTATAACTATGTGTCCAACCACATAATAATACAACACTGTCAAAAAGATTGGAAATAGTAAAAAGGCAATAAAAAAGGAATTAAAATGAGATGCAATAATAATAGAGATAATAAACAAAAATGGGGATAGAAAAAGACACCATAAAACTCTTGATTGCCTATAAACATTAAAACTAAATTGATTCATTCTTAATTTTTGTGTTCTTAATTTTTGTCTATGAAAAAAAGGTTTCATAACTCATCGGCCTATAACCAAACTATCTTTTAGAATCTTTGCCTAATTACCCCAAGAGCTATAAGCACTAGTATAGGCAATACAAAATAGCAGAGAATCCTTATTGTGTTTTTTTTATTATCCTTATATTCAATATAATATTTCTTCAATAATCTCTTTGTTCTATTTTTATTGTAAAATAAAAAACAACAAATGGTCATAGGTATACACCATAAAAGGTAGATTGTTTTATTGGTTCCATACTCACCATAATTAGGTAGCTTATAGATTATACTTCCTGTTATGCTTCTAACAATCTCTCTTACTAAAAGTAGTTGAATTAACAGTGCACACAAGACATGTATACTACCTGTTAACCGGCCGTCACTACCTCTTTTTTCCCAGAACTTATAAAAAAAGCAATATATAAAATTGTAGATGCTCATAATTCAGAGTTGAAACCTTAGCTTGGACAAAATTGACTATTTATCTCTTGCCGCAAATATATTCTATTTCATTGGTTACGGTTAAAACTCTGGCAATTAAAAAATCTATTTTTTTATTGTGATACAGACAACCGATAGCATACAAATATTCCTTTTATTACCTATGATTTTGTCTTATTTTCGTAGTGCCCTATTCTTTCCTTTATGTCTTATAAGATGGAAATGGATTGGTACTAATTTTAAGAAAAGATACATTGAAAGCTATTATACTAAAAGGTTTTGGAGGAGTTGAAAATTTTGAACTTACTGAAATCGAAAATCCCAAAGTCAAAGAAGACGAAGTCTTAATCAAAATCAAAGCGACTGCATTTAATCCTATTGATTATCAAATGCGACAAGGTGCAACTGAAAGTAAATTATTAAAATCGCCTATTCTGGGCAGGGAACTTTCCGGAGAGATTGTTGAATTAGGAAGAAATGTAAATTCATTTCAAATTGGAGACAAGATTTCGGCCTATGTTGGGAGTCTGGCTTCCAATGGAACTTATACCGAATTTATCAGTGTACCATCCCAATTAGTTGCAAAGAATCCAAGTAGCTTATCATTTGAGCAAGCAGCTTCAATACCAATGGTTGGGATGACCGCTTTACAATGCTTCAATAGAATTTCTATTCCAAAAGAAAAACCAATTTTTATAGCAGGAGGCGCCGGCGGTGTTGGGACCATTCTTATTAAATTATTATTGGCAAATGAAAATACCAACATTTATACAACCGCAGGAAATAATGAGAGTATACATCATTTAAAAAATCTTGGATTAAATGCGAACAATATAATTGATTATAAAAAAGACAATATAATCGATGTGTTAAAGAAAAAGAATCTAAATTTTGAATATGTAATAGATCTAGTTGGTGGTAAAATGTCGGAAATATGCGCTGAACTTGTAGATATCTTTGGAACTTATGTTGATGTAACTTTTCTTTCAACAGAAAAGGCCCAGGAAATGCTATTTGATAAGGCAACAGTTATTGTCAATATAGCCAATTATGCACCATCATTAAAAAATGGTTCTGAAAAGCTTGACTATTATGGTAACTCATTACAGGATCTTTTTGATAAAATAGATAAGAAGATCATCAGTCCATCCGATATAAATGTGGTAGGCCCATTAAGTGTTGAAACTGTAAGTAAAGCACACCAATTAATGGAGAATAACCAAACCAATGGGAAAAAGTTAATAATGACAGTATAAAACTATTGAGCAAGGACAAAGCAAAAGTAGTTTACAATGCATTAGCATTTGTAAATTAATCAGGCTTTACTTCCTTTTGGAGAAATGATTTTGGGTTTAAAAAAAACTGCAATTCAACCTTGCAGTTTTAAACATATGAAATAATGTTTTTCTAATTAACCTTATTAATACTAATCAGCTGCCAAAATTCTCTATAGGTAACACCTCCATTTACAAAAGTCCCATCTACTTTCATAAAAGTAGCTGTTTCGCCATAACCAAGAGAAACTGGACTTGCTTTGGTCAATAAGATATTTTTTGAGGTATCAAACTTCACATAATTGCCATTGGATCTTATTGTTATGGTTTCACCTGCACTCAAAACTGACTTTATCTCATTGATTTGTGAAGCAGAACTATTAACTGTTACAAATCTATATCCGCCTGCATTGATTGCATTTACTGTACTATTGATAATATTATTATCAATTCCATAGGTCATTCCTAATTGCGGAACCTGGAAAGAATTGTTGGATGCATTTATCTGTGAATCAACACTGTAGTTTCTAATAAATAAATTGTTTTCATTATAAATATTGGAAACGGCAACATAGTTTCCTTGCACATTTACCTGGGCACCTTCTGTATATATACAGCTTCCAGTAGGAATACCGCCTATAACATTTGCTGTGGTTACCTTATTATAATACGATCCAAATCCCGAAGCATTTGCGAATCTACTATTAATAATATTTATTCCTCTACTCGGAAGAGGCGGTACAGTATTACTTTGGACTATACCAACTGCACGATCAAGCATCTCGAACCAGCAATTATCAAAAGTAATGTTTTCACCAAATTTTATAAAAGCGCCATATTCCGAATACTGGAAAGTACAGGTTATAAATTTCACCACTGAAGACTGAACATGGGCATTACTTTCAATTACAACATTAAAATATTTGCTCATGGTCATTGATGTTGCATTCGGGTTATCAAAACCTACGTAGCGTCCATCAAATCCACAATTTATAAAAGTCATTTGTCCTTGCTGCCCTTGAATCAATAAACAGGCTGAGGCATCTGTCTGACGTGCAATATTGACATTCTCAAATATAAGATCTTGATTAGGAAGCTTATAATTATAGTTTGCTCCACCACCTCCTTCTAATACTATCCCAGATCCATTGAATTGGTTGATACGTATATTTTTAAACGTAGCGTTCCATAGTCCTCCATCATTATCAGTCCCAGCGGGTTTCGCTTTTAAATATATAGCATTTTTTGTATTATCTTCATCAAATTTAACTCCACCTGTTAGAGTTAAATTTGAAATATTTACACCTAGAATCCTTCCAGAGTCCATTTCAATCATATTTCCATTTTTTTGATCTTTTGATGCAGTCAAGATGGTAGTTGCTGTACTTTCTCCTTCAATACTGACACCGCTTTTTAATATTAGAGAGTTTTTAATTAAATAATTCCCTGTAGGTATATACACTACAGATCCAGCGTAGGTTTTGTTAGTATAGTAGGCGCCAGTAGCATTTGAATTTTCTGCGTTTTTAGCTGCAAAATCAATGGCTTTTTGAATTTTTTCACCATCCTGTATATCAAAACCAATGACACCAAAGTATCTAATATTAATCCTTCCATCAATAAGCCTAAACCAGCCACCGGTAGCAACACCAGCAGGTCTAACAATAGTACCGTCATTGTCAGGAAATTTGATATCGGTTGCAAGAAGATCTCGCCAGATAAAATTTCCCTGACCACCATCACCATAATTGCTATGTCCTTTTATGTAAACAATTTCACCTGGATTTCCCACTTTTGTTCTTAACTCGCTTATTGTATTATATACCCTGATTGCTGTATTGGTATTTTGAGAAGTTTGTGAAAACAAAGCATAAGGAACACTCAATAATTGATTGCCTCCTGATATCGTAAAATTAGTGCCTCCATCTGGATCGATTAAAATGTTTAAGTATTTGTTAGTATTATTCCCCCAATTAATTTGGCTGAATAAGACATTATTGGTTGGAGTAGAATTCCCTATGTTAATACTATACTGTCCATATACATTCGTATGTATCGGAGAGAATGTTTCCGTGAATATTGGTGTACCTAGAAATGGATTGGTTGTATAGTCTAGTATTTCAACTTTGATTGTTACATTAGCATTACTAACAATTTGCCCATTAGACCTGTATACAGTTCCTCTATGGCTTATTCCTTGTGGCGGTGGTGTTTGTGAGAACAAATTAAAACTCACTAAAAATAAAAAGTAAACTATTTTTCTCATTGCTTAATAATTTTAAAAGTCTTTGGACTGGCAACATCTGTTTTTAGTATATAAGTTCCTTGTGCCAAACGAGATAAATCTATTTGATTATTTATCACTTCTTGATTTAAAACCATCTTGCCTTCTGAAGAAAAAATAAATATTTCTCCTACGGATTTTCCACTTATAGAACTTATATTTAAAATGGCTGATACGGGATTCGGATATACAATAATATCATCAACATCTTTAAGTAAATTTTCCTTTTCTTTTGGAGGAGTTTCTAAAGGTTTTGATACTAAATCTTCATTTTGAATCTTGAAAACTACAAAAACTTCTCCCGTATTATAGCTCATACAACCCGAATAGTTAGCAGAACTGCCAACAATACCCTCTGACTGTGAGAACATACTGGAATATAATCCCAATGCTATTAATGTTAACATTTTTTTTGTGTTGCCTATCATAAACATTTAATTTATAAGAAGATATATTTCAAATATAATTATTTTATCAATCTAAAATAAATTCCTACAAAATAAAACTTAATGGGTTTTAAGTTTAAAGATGGTAAAACTTGCTTACTATTAATACTACTGTAAAATCTTACACCAAATCTAATAACGTAGACTCATTATAGAAACTCCAAAATACACTTATTGAATGATATCAATCAAATTCTCATTCATAACTGTCATTTACTTTTTTCGTATTGTTATATCTCTGACAAAAAACAATCTTTGACTTGTTGTAATCAACCAGTGAAAATTAATTAAATACTAAATACTAATTTTTTTTTAATAAGTGCCTCTGCAAGTTTCTTCATAAACTTAGGTTTAGTTAATACAAAATAAAGCCTAGAGGCACTTTAAAAAAACATTTAATTGGAAATCTGACACTTAATCATAAATATAGAATGAAGACACATAGATAAAATAAGTTAGAACGGCTGCTTGGGTAATTTTTTTTCAGATTAGTTATTTTGATTAACAGCAACTTTTTAGTCCTTAAAAATGAAAGAGCAGCTTTCTTTTTCTATTACAAAGTGCTTCCCTCCTTTTTTCATCGTTTAGTTTTATGAATACATCAGGGAAGTGTTTTTTAATAATAAGCCCAAAACACTCTGGAAGATAATGACCTCTTACAATCAACAATGAGATTTGCAATACGGGGGTATAGATTTAAATTTCGTTAGTTGGGTTAAATTGTAAGAGATCAGCTAAGATGTTAAGGCTGCTCTCCGAACATTTTTCATAAAAAATTTTAAATCATCATAGTTTATTAAATGAAAAATTATTGCGTTATACACTATTAAAATTGGAGAGCGCCTTACTTTTTAGCATAAAGCTTTGTGGAGTAAGATAAAAAATACCTATGCCATACAGATATGAAGTGATATCATTCTGTTATGGCTTTTATACATAATAAAAATATCAAAAATATAGCGCTGTGATAGCGCCTGTTTAATTTAATCAAATATACTTAAAAAATGAAAAACTTTACGCATCCCCATCGGAAGAAATTCCGAACCAAGCAATGGATGACATTGCTGTATTGCTTAGGCATGGGTATTTTTCTTTATGCCTATTCAGGGCCGAAAATGCTACAGCCTCAAAGAACAAGTACTACTGCGGGTACATTAGCCTATTGTACACCTGCAGCTACAGGAACCAGCTACTTTATTAAGGACTTTACCACTACGGGCGGTTTTCTTAACATTACAAATACAAACTCAGGAATAGGAACCGGAGGTTATTCGAATGTTACTACAAAAATTGTACGTCAGGCAGCCGGCGGTACCATTAACTTTACTGCTGCCTATAGTACTGGAACTTACGGCTTAGCTATTTGGGTTGATTGGAATGGGAATACGACTTTTGAGACTTCTGAAAGAGTATTCAACACAACTGAATACGGATCTTCTGCATCGGGAACAATTACTATTCCTGCAGGTACTGCCAATGGTAACTATCGTATGAGAGTTTTGGCTGACTACAATAAGTCAAATCCTGACAATCCATGCGGTTTCAATTCTGGAAATGGAGAAGCAGAAGATTATACTTTAGAGATTGGCGATCCACCATCATGTATGCCACCAACAGATCTTGGTGCCGGAAACGTTACATTTACCTCAGCTCAACTTTCATGGATGAGCGAAGGATTCATATTCGATATAGAATACGGACCTTCAGGTTTTGCATTAGGTAGCGGTACACATGCCTCTTCTGTCGCTAATCCATATAATGCTACTGGATTGACTTCAAATACAATGTATCAGTTTTATGTACGCACTGATTGCGGAGGTGGTGATAAAAGCGTATGGTCTGGACCATATAGCTTTTACACAGGCTATTGCCTTCCGGTTGCTACATCTACCAGCTACTTTATAAAAGACTTTGTCACTACAGGCGGAATAAGCAATATCAACAATACAAATTCAGGTATTGGAACAGGCGGTTATACCAATAATTCTGGTAACGCTGCGATGAAGGTAAGTTACTTTGAAGGCGGATCTGTCAATTTTAGTGCGGTTTATAGCAGCGGTTCTGGTTTTGCCATTTGGGTAGACTGGAACAACAACATGTCATTCGATGCTGACGAAAGAGTATTCAATACTACCGCATACGGATCTTCTGCTACGGGAACTATTGCTGTTCCTGCGGGAACTCCTTTAGGTAACTATAGAATGAGAATCCGTATGGATTATAACAACAGCAGTCCATCGGACGCTTGTTCATTTAATTCAGGAAACGGGGAAGCAGAAGATTATACTTTCGAAGTAATACCAACACCATCTTGCTTGCCTCCAACTGATCTTGGAGTAGGAAATACAACTTTTACTTCAGCACAATTTTCTTGGCTGGGTGACGGAACCGTATTTGACGTAGAATATGGACCTGCTGGTTTTGCACAAGGAACTGGAACTATGGCTTCTTCTGTTGGAAATCCTTATGATGTTACAGCGTTGACTCCTGAAACTTCATACGAGTACTATGTCCGTAAAAATTGTGGGGCAGGAAACCAGAGTGCCTGGGCAGGACCTTTCCGTTTCTATACAGGATACTGTGTTCCGGTTGCAACGTCTACAAGTTACTTCATAAAAGACTTTACAACTACTGGTGGAATTACCAATATCAATAACGTAAATACAAGCATTGGAACCAACGGTTATTCGAATTATACCGCAATGAAAATACGTCACTACGAAACCGGAGTTGTTAACTTTAGTGCTGCATATAGCGGTAGTTCGGGTTTTGCTATGTGGATAGACTGGAACAAAAACATGTCTTTTGATGCCGATGAAAGAGTATATAATACGACTTCTTATGGTTCATCTTCAACAGGAAGCTTTACTATTCCAGCCGGAACTCCAGTTGGAGAATATCGTTTGAGAATTCGTATGGATTATAATAATAGTAATCCATCAAATGCTTGCTCGTTTAATTCAGGAAATGGAGAGGCAGAAGACTATACAATTGAAGTAGTTACTCCTCCAACCTGTATGCCTCCTACAGAATTAGGAGCTGGAAATATATTATATACAACAGCACAGTTTTCATGGATGAGTGAAGGGACCGTGTTTGACATAGAATACGGACCGGCAGGTTTCACACAAGGAACAGGAACTATCGTTTCTTCTGTTGCCAATCCGTATAATGCTACAGGACTGACTCCAGATACTGCATACCACTACTATGTGCGTAGAGATTGTGGTTCAGGCGATAAGAGTCCATGGGCTGGGCCTTTCCGTTTCTTTACTGGACCATGTAAGCCAGCGGCTAACACTACAAGTTATTTTGTAAAGAACTTTACAACTACTGGTGGCTTTATAAACATCAATAATCTAAACACAGGCTTTGGTACTGGAGGTTACTCTAACTATTCAGCAATGAAAGTACAGCAGTTTACTGGCGGAACCGTAAACTTTAGCGCAGCGTATAGCAGTGGATCTGGGTTTTCAATCTGGGTAGACTGGAATAACAACATGACTTTTGAAGCTTCTGAAAGAGTATTCAATACTACTTCTTATGGTTCTGCTGCTACAGGAACTATCACTGTTCCTGCAGGTACTGCTTTGGGTAGCTACAGAATGAGAATAATGATGGATAACAATACAAGTTCTCCAAACAATCCTTGTGCCTTTGTTGAATATGAAGATTGGGACTGGGGCGAAATAACCTACGCGGGTGAAGCAGAAGACTATACTTTTGAAGTAACTACTGCACCAACTTGTATGCCTCCTACAGAACTAGGTGCTGGAAATATGACTTTTACAACAGCACAGCTTTCCTGGATGGGCGAAGGAACTACATTTGACGTAGAATACGGACCTGCCGGATTCACACCAGGAACAGGAACTATGGTTTCTTCTGTTGGAAATCCTTATAATGCTACCGGACTGATATCAGATACTTCTTATCAATACTATGTACGCAGAGATTGCGGCTCAGGAGATAAGAGCCCATGGGCTGGACCATTCAGTTTCAGAACCGGATACTGTCTTCCGGCTGCTACATCGATTTCTTACTTTATCAGAGATTTCTCTACTACAGAAGGATATGTAAACATCAACAATACTGGTACTACTTTAGGAACCGGAGGCTATTCTAACTTCTCAAATTTAAAAGTACAGCAATCTGAAGGCAGAACAATCAGTTTTAGCGCAGCATACAGCAGCGGTTCAGGTTTTGCTATTTGGGTAGACTGGAACAAAAACATGACTTTTGATGCTGACGAAAGAGTATACAACACTACTGCTTATGGAGCAGCAGCTACAGGAACGTTTACAGTTCCGGCTGGAACTCCTATTGGCAGCTACAGAATGAGAATCCGTATGGATTTTAACAACAGCAGTCCATCTGACGCTTGTTCATTTAATTCAGGAAACGGGGAAGCTGAAGACTATACATTAGATGTAATTGCTCCGCCATCATGCATCCCGCCATCTAACCTTGGAATTGGAAGCATGACGTCAACTTCAGCTGTACTTTCTTGGACTAGCGACGGGACCTTATTTGACGTAGAATACGGACCTGCCGGATTCACGCAAGGAACAGGAACTACAGGTACGGGTGTAACAAGTCCATACAGCATTACAAACTTAACTGCTGATACTGCTTACCAGTTCTATGTACGTAAAGACTGTGGTTCTGGAGACAAGAGTCTTTGGGCTGGACCATTCCGTTTCACAACGGCTTATTGTACACCTACTGCAACTTCGACAAGTTACTATATCAATAGCTTTACGACTACCGGCGGTGCAACAAACATTAGCAACACGGGTACAAACATAGGAACAGGCGGTTATTCTAACCATACTGCAATGAAAGTACAACAATATGAAGGTGCTTCTGTTGATTTCAGTGCGGCTTATAGCAGCGGTTCTGGTTTTGCAATCTGGATTGACTGGAACAACAACATGACTTTTGAAGCCTCTGAAAGAGTATTCAATACTACTGCTTATGGTGCTGCTTCAACTGGAACTATTACCGTACCGGCATTGACACCTGTAGGAAATTACAGAATGAGAATCCGTATGGATTATAACAACAGTAGTCCATCTGACGCTTGTTCGTTTAATTCAGGAAATGGTGAAGCAGAAGATTATACTTTTGAAGTCATCGTTCCTCCATCCTGCCCTGCTCCAACCGGAGGAACAGCAGGAAGCCTAACAATTGCGACAGCACAATTATCATGGGTAAGCGCCGGAACTTTATTCGACATTGAATACGGACCAAGAGGATTTACGCAAGGTACAGGAACTACAGCTACAGGAGTTGCCAATCAACATACGGTTTCAGGACTTTCTGCCAATACTCCTTACCAATTCTATGTCCGCAGAGACTGTGGTTCTGGAGACAAGAGTACTTGGGCCGGACCGTTCAGTTTCAGAACAGCATGTGGAACGCAAACAGTTCCTTATTTAATTGATTTTGAAGATGCAACTACGCCTGCATTGCCAGCATGTACTTCAAGCCAAAACGCTGGTACTGGAAATAACTGGAAAACAGACAATATCACCAGGGGCGGATTTAACTCTAAAGTATTGAACTATGGCTTCAATTCTACGAATCCGGCTAATGCATGGTTTTATAGCAATGGAATACAATTGGAACCAGGAATTAACTATGTGTTAAAATTCCAGTATGCTAACAGCGGTAACACTACTTATGTAGAAAGCATGAAAGTAAACATAGGTACTTCTGCTGATTATAATGCGATGACAAGAAATTTGGTAGATTATCCGTCTATTACAAACGAAACTCAGGCTGAATCTTCTACTACATTCACAGTACAAACAAGCGGTGTATATTATTTAGGTTTCAATGCCTATTCAATCACAGACAGAGCTCAGATTTATGTAGACAACATATCTGTTGATGTGTCTTTATCTAACCCTGATTTCGATACTACAGCCTTTAAGGCGTATCCGAACCCGGTAAAAAACATCTTGAACCTTTCTTATAGCAAGAACATTACAGATGTTGCCGTATTCAACCTTATCGGACAGCAAGTTATGACAAGAACAATAAACGATGATAAAGGACAGATTGATATGTCTGGTTTGCCTTCCGGTACTTATATGGTTAAAGTAACAGCCGATAATGCCGTGAAAACTATCAAAATAATCAAGCAAGATTAAGTTTAGGTTTCTTTTAATCGGGCATATATAACAGATTTAGTTAAAATAGGGAACTTTTTTTCTATATATGCCCACTTATTAAGATCGCGGTGGTAGTAGATCTTAATGCCCAGAAGCACTCCAGGAAAACCTGGAGTGTTTTCTTTTTAGGGAGAGTTCCTAGATAACTACAGTAAAACATTACATCCTCTATATTGAAATCCAAAAACATTTACATTTGATCTATAAAATAATCTGAATGAAATAGACAACAATAAAATAACATATCATTAGCGTAAGCTATTAACCTTTTCGACTGAAACCGACAAAACTTCAAAATACGAAAACATGGATTAATAAGCAGATTGCTCTCGCTATGGCGTGGGCTTCCTTTATCTATGTTTTCAAGTGCTTACCGGCACCAACTGCCAGACGCAGATCCCTACCAGAATCAAGATCACCAAATTCAGGGTGAAGTTCCTCAACAATCAGGACAACGGGGCCTCATGGGATACGGGTTCCGGACCCGACATATCCCTACCGCTGGTTAACGGCGCAGGGGGAAGCAGTATCTGGCTGAGCGAGGTATATTATCCCGACGTGTTTAGCACGGACACCAACAGCTTTGAGTTTGTCCCGAATTAGCCGATAGCCATCACAAACGTGATGTCGCCTTTCACTATTTATCTTGGGGATAATGATCAGATAGATATACCCTCCCCTTATGGGAAGCATATTGTTCAATATTTATACTCCTGGCATACGAATGGTAAGAAAAAAAAGGAGGCGAAACGCCTCCTTTTTTATTGAAAAATATTCTTTACTGTAAATCTCTTACGAATGTGTACTGAAAACCATCGTATATATCTCAAATAGCCACACTTATTCATTAGCTGAAATTATTTTGAACATATCCCTTATCATTACATTGAAAATGCTGGGTGATATGATCTGCATTCAACAAAAAATAATTATCCATCCAATTAACGATCTCTGGATCGAATTCAAAAGAAAACACAGTAAACATGAAGAAAACAATTACCCTATTTTTTATTTTTTTATCATTACAAAACTATGCACAATGCTGGCAGACAGTGAGTTCAGGCTCGGATCATACCCTTGCCTTAAAAACTGACGGTACGCTTTGGGCCTGGGGCGACAACGGCTCTGGCGAATTGGGAGACGGCACCACGGTCGACAAAAACATGCCCGTGCAGATCGGCACAGCAAACGACTGGCAAAAAATCAGTGCCGGACATAATTTTTCCCTCGCCATAAAGACCGACGGGACACTCTGGGCCTGGGGATTCAATTCGTGGGGTCAATTAGGAAATGGTGCCAATACCCGCCAAATTTCTCCGGTTAAGATAGGAACCGCGACCGATTGGCAAAGTATAAGCGCCTCTAGAGGAACAACCGGAGGACATTGCATTGCCCTAAAAACCAATGGCACGCTTTGGGCGTGGGGCAGAAATTCCCTAGGACAATTGGGCGACAACACGCTTGTTGATAAAAACCAGCCCATCCAGATAGGAGTCGATACCGATTGGCGCCTTATCGCTACTGGAGGCAACCATTCCCTTGCTATTAAAACCACAGGAGCGCTTTGGGCATGGGGCTGGAATGGCACACACCAATTAGGTGACGGCACTAATATTAACAAGTTAGTGCCTACACAGGTTGGCACAGCCACCAACTGGCAAAGCATAAACGGCGCCTATACCCACAACCTTGGGATCAAGACAGACGGGACACTTTGGACATGGGGATTTGGACCTGAGGGAAAATTAGGCTTGGGAACCGTAAGTATAGCCGAAGTCCCTACTCAAGTGGGATCAAGTAATGATTGGGCAAAGGCCATAGCAGGAATCAACCATTCCGTTGCCCTGAAATCAAATGGCACTCTTTGGAGCTGGGGCAAAAACGAAAGTGGAGAACTGGGCTTTGGAACAAACAGCACTACTAACATCGTCGTTCCTACCCAGGTAAGTACCAATGCAGACAAAACCTTGATTTCAGCGGGAGAATCTTTCACACAGATAATGAATAGCGATGGCTTTCTATATGCAACGGGGCTTAATACTGTTGGACAATTGGGAGACGGAACCAACGCTAATAAAAATACGCTGACACCTATCGTCTGTACTGCCCTGGCTGTAAATGAATTTAAGTCTATGCAAGTCAAAGCCTATCCTAATCCGGTCAGAGAATTACTTCACCTTTCTTACGAGCAGGAAATTACGATGGTTTCGATTTACAACCTGTTAGGCCAGGAAGTATATAACAAGTCTGTCCAAGCCGATGAAGCTACGCTCGATTTGTCAGCTTTGTCACCAGGAACCTATTTGGTAAAAGTTACCTCGGCAGATAATGCACAGACACTGAAAATCGTAAAACAGTAAATTCATTTTTTGATAACTATTAACAAGAAGCCCGTTCTATTATAGAGACGGGTTTCTTTTTTTAAGTATGGTGGCTGTCTTTGTGTTGAAATACTTTCCCGTATTTTACAATAAATAAAGGAGGCGTTTCGCCTCTTTTTTTATGTAGCCCTTATGTTACTAATAAAAAGGTTTCCCTGTCCAACATTTCGGTAAGGAAATGCATGTTAGATCACCTTCCTGATCGCATCCTTTAGCCTGCCGAAATCGTTAGGCTTGGTGATGTACACGTTGGCTCCTGCGGCAAGCGTGTCCTCAATGTCCTTTTCTGCCGAAGAGGTAGAATAGATGGCGACAGAAAGATTTCTGTACGGTCATCCTTCCTGATTTCTATCAGGGCCTCTAGGCCTCCCATTATTCCCATGTTCGGGTCAAGAAAAATAATATTGTGCTTCTTTAAGGTATCCAAGCGCCTGCATGCCGTTTTCAAATAATTTGAGGCTGTTTCCGGAATCAAGCTCCTCGAATGCATCCGAAAAGAGCATTCGGTTGTCAGGGTCGTCATCGACCTATTGGGTCAGAAAAATAAATTCGACAGTCTGGCATAAACTTTCATATACTTACCCTTTTTAGGGATAGCTATTCTCTATTCGTATGACTTATAATTGATGTATATGATGCAACTGGGAAGTATCTTTTTCATGGCAATAACCTTTCCTAAAAGATATTCTTCATCTGTGCTTTCAGAAGAAATATGCAGTTCTTTTAATTTTTGGAGTTGCGATAAGGCAGGCAGTTCTTCAAGAGTTATTTTTGTTTTTAAAATATCCAGATACTCCAAATCAGTCAATCTATTCAGATAAGGCAAACATTCGTTTGTTATATTTTTATGATCTCTCAGAGTAAGTTCAAAAAGAGCGGTAACCGTACTAATATGTTTTACTCCTTCATCAGTAATGTTAGTAAATTTGAGATAAATGCCATGAATTATAGGTACCCTGGAAGTCAGGTATAATAAAAACTGATCATCTATTTCAGAATCAATAGATTTATAACCACTGATTTCTAACGGGATATCAGCCAGCTTAGAAATGCCAAAGTTACATTTCCAAAAATGTTTTTCTTTTCCTCTTAAATGCATCCGATAAGTTTGGTGTGCAACATGTTGCTTCTCCATATTTTTTTAGGATATGGTTTTCATCATTCTGTATTTAATTTCTCTTCTTCCTCATCAGGAAGCAAAGACTATATTATTTGTAATAAGTGCCGTATGGCGCAGTTTGGAAGCGTTTCTTCAGCCTTGATTATCTTTTCCAAAATAGTATCCTGATCCGACTTACCTTTTTCATCGTTAGGCGATACATAAAGTTCTTTTAATTTTTTAAGGTTAGTCAGTACTGTTTTAGAATATGACATGAACAAACTGAAATAGCAAGCACTTAAACCAGTTAGTATCTAAGAGATTTCATAAAGTTTCTGAAAGAGTTCCTCTAGCTTGTCATAAATCTCATACCCATCGCTGCCTTTCATCATAATATACATGACCACCATATCTGATTTGTCTCGTGTGGTATTACCGCCCTGTACCGTAGTTATCTCTACATCATCGCCTTCTAACGTAAGTGCAAATAGAAATGCCTTGTTGCCCCGTGCCTTGTCAACTTCATCGTTTAGACTTGCTTCTACGATCTTCTTCGGATCAAAGGAATATGTGATAGTAAGATCTTCATAACCACTCCCCCATGATGTTGTACTAGTAAATGAAACCCATCCTTTTTTACTGCTGCTTTCCGAAAAATTCATGTAGGTATGCCTGATGTGTGTCGGATCGCTTTCACTAGTCTTCAAACGAACGCCTTTTACATTTTGAAGCAGGCCATTTATCTCTTTAATGATTTCTGATCTGCTTTGTGAATAAAGGTTGAATGAGCATAAAACCAATAGAATTATCAATACTTTAGCTTTCATAATGTTGGGGTTTGTTAAGTTTAGATTATACTTTTTTTGACATTCTATCTTCTAGTTCTTACATTGTGATAAAGAAGAAAAAAGGGCAATTTGACAAAGAGTAAAAAGAAAAAACTTGCCTTTAATATGATACGGCTTTTACATTTTTACTGCCTTTGTTCCAACAAAACTAGCATAAATATAGGCCTCGAAAAATACTCCAAAAGGAGTATTCTTTACTATTATGAAAACTAAATCAGTCCTTGAAGGATGCTATTCTTTATAAGCTCGACCGTATTTTTTGAGTTAGATTTGGCCAAGATATTCATTCGGTGTGTTTTTACAGTCAGTGGACTGATAAACAATTTTTTAGCAATCTCATTGTTATTTAGACCATTGCTTAAGAGCCTGATAATATCTATTTCACGTTTTGAAAATTCTATGATTCCATCTTTATTTTCACTAAGGTTGATATTCATAAAAGAGGGCTCTCCATGCAAACCAATAAGTGATATCTTATAGGTACTGAAATTGGTGAGATGATCCAAACGGGTATGGATGTTCAGTGATTTTCCATATCCTCCATTGTCATCCATCGTGAGCATCAGAGCTTGGTGATTGAATAAGGCATACTCCCCATTATGCAATCTGCTCCTGAAACAATAGCTTGTTTTATAGCTCAACAATTTATCACGATCCAGGTTTTCTGAAAAATAATGGGTCAGGAATGCTTCTGCTTTAATAACAAATTCTAAATCGTCGGGGTGAATTGCAGCTAATATGTCATTAAATGATGTGTTTCCCGGATCAAAGCCATGCATATCATAAAGAGCTGGACTGATATGTGAAAGCGACATGTCGAAAAAATCAATAATATAAAAATAAAATGGTCCTGTGCTAATAATTGAATTCGTCAGGTCATCAAACGAAATTTGATGTGACTGTGTCGTTCCCGCAGTTCTATTAGGAAGCCAGACATCGTGAAGATTTTGTATTTCAGCATCCATATTGTTGATATTTATCAAACAAATTAACATAAAATAAATGAAATACAGACAAAACTATGAAAAAATACGGCTATTATTAATTCAGAAACACAAACCTTTTCCCGCTATAAAACGATTGAACAAACATTATGTATTCACAAATTATTTCCTGCGATGATATAGCAAAAAAATGCGTTTCAGTGTGAAACGCATTTCTATATATAGTATATCTCTCTACTGCTGCCCTATCAGCCGAATATCTTTGCCAGCATTTCTTTCATCAAATCACCCGGTGGTAATCCATTGGCACCAACTCCTTTGCTTTTTACGTCAATATCGCGAAGGGAAGCAACAATTTGGCTTACCTTTTTCATTGGGTAATTCTTAATCGCCACGTCATATTCCTTCACAAAAAAAGGATTAATACCTAAAGCCGAAGCTACACTTTTAGGACTTCGATCTTTCAAACCATGATACTTTAATAATTGGATAAAAAAACCAAAAGTTTGTCCTACTGTTAGCACTAATGGATTGTCTTTCGGATTGTCTGCAAAATATTGTGCTATCTGATAGGCTTTTTTCACATTACGTTCGCCAATGGCCTTACGAAGCTCAAATACATTAAAATCTTTGCTAAAACCAATATTTTCTTCAATCAGCTCTGGCGTTATCGTGCTGCCTTGTGGCAATATAATAGCCAATTTGTCGAGCTCATTAGCAATCTTGCTTAAGTCTGTGCCCAAAAAATCAACTAACATAGCCGCTGCTTTAGGCTCAATATTTAGTTTTTTTCCGGCAAGCACTCGCTTGAGCCAGTCGCCAACCTGATTTTCATATAGTTTTTTACTTTCATATACTAGACCTTTTTTATCAAGAAATTTGACTAGTTTCTTTCTCTTGTCTAACGTTTTATATTTATAAGCAATAACCAGAACCGTAGTAGGCATCGGATTTTCAGCGTATGTTTCCAATTTATCAATACTTCGCGAAAGTTCCTGTGCTTCTCTCACAATAACAACCTGGCGCTCTGCCATCATAGGATAACGTTTTGCCGTAGAAACAATATCATCTATAGTCACGTCTCGTCCGTAAAGCACAGTTTGGTTAAAGCCTTTCTCTTCTTCCGAAAGAAGATTTGCCTCCATATATTCCGTGAGCTTATCGATATAGTAAGGCTCTTCACCCATCAGAAAATAAACTGGCTTTATGTTTCCGGCCTTGATATCGTTGACAATTTTTACAACCTCATCCACTGCTTTTATATTTGGTATTAATCAAAACCCAAAAATAAGCCTTTAATCGCAGAACTATCAAATAAAAATACTGATAGTGCTACTATTTAATATTCTTATACTAATTTTAAGTAGTGTTAAAAAAACAGAACTTATTGCTAAAAATAGCAATAAGTTCCAAAACCATGACAGTGTAGGTAGCTGCCAGCTAAAACGATGGTATTATCTGAGGCTGTGGCGAGCGCGAACGGCCAAAATTGTACCCGTTCCCACTTCTTCCTTTTTTAAGACACCATCTACAAATATTTGCACTTTCAAAGTTGAAGCATCATCTGCTCCCACAGCGTTGGCAGTAAAATTTGCTACACTTGCATTTTCAGGCAGAGCAATTTCCGGGCTTGTCCATGAAGTCTCACTTATTCCCGATACTGAAGTCATTTCATCGTCATATCCATACAGAAGATGATGGATAGTTGAACCTGAAGTCTGTGCCTTCAGAACCAATTTATGCGTACCAGCAATTGGCGTAGTATCTGACCCTCCATCATCCTTGGAACATCCTGTAAAAGCAAGGACAATCATGGTTAAAACAAACAAACTAGTAATTTTCTTTTTTCTTGTTTTCATAGTGCATTAATGATTTTAATCGTTAAGATTGTTTTTAGATAATCTATTACTGGAATAGATTAGAAATCTTTTCCAAAATTAAAATCAGAAATGCTGACAGAATTGTATCAGAACGACATCAGGTCAATTCTTCAATATAAATAAAGGACGCGCTTTCAGAACCCAGGCTGGATTGCCTGACGAATTCATAGGGAGAAAATCCGGAGAATAATTTAAAATCTTTTATAAAATGCGACTGGTCTGCATACTCCAAATCATAAGCCAATTGGGTAAGGCTACCATAATCAGCCAAGGATAAAGCCGGTAGTGATTTCTCAAATTTCGCAATCCTTGCAAATTTACGGGCTGATACGCCTACATTTTGTTTAAACCTGCGTTGCAGTTGTCGTTCAGAAATTTGATAATGCGAAGCAATTGCAGCCAGATTTTTTTCATTTCCTAGACGGTCGGCCCAGTCTCCGTGAAAAAGATCATCAATAACCATATCTCCTTTTGCTATCGATATCCTTTTATAAAAATACTCACTAAGTATTGAGACTCTTTCAATATGGCTTTTTGCATTTAGCAATAAGGTCGGAATTTCAGTCTTATCCAATAGCTGTATGTCCGGCATTTGATTTATTAACTCTTCTGCATTTATTCCAAAAAGAAGATGCAGGGCGTGAGGTTGAAAACTGACTCCAAAATGAGAAAATTGGCTGTCCCAAAATGCATCGGAAGGCAGCGTGTCTACACCACTCAAATAACAGATAGGTTTGACAGTTCCCATTGCATCCTTAATTGGCGAAAAAGAGCAAATATCCTGAAAAACAAGCCTTGGATACCGGTCTGCAAAAGAACGAACATGCAATGCCTCAGCTGTTGAAGTACAGACGTCGTAACTCCAGAAATAACGTATCCAGTTTTTAAGAGCCGGATGTACTGGATATTGCTTATAATTCATAATTATATACTGCTTTATTCTTCATTGCTTGCAGGCTGGATCGCCCTACTTTTACCATATACTTCAACAGTATTCAAAATATTCAATACTTATCTCGTATTATAGTCAATTTAAATGTCAAATGTACAAATATTTAAGATTATAAAACAGTAGGCAAAAAAAGTTCATGAATGCTATCCTTAAGATTTGATTAAATAAGCCCTAAGCTCTCAATTAAAATACTACTGTTGCGTTAAATCTGAAAATAACATTCATTGAATAAACTATGTCTAAAAAAATCCTGCTATTATGTATTCTCTTCAATACGATAGCGACTTATGCCCAACAAAACGTAACAGATTCTATTCCTGCCTTGAAAGCAGACACCCTAAAATTCAACTACAAAGCGTTAATCATTCCAGGAGTCCTTATAGGATATGGTGTTATTGGGTTAGAAAGTGACTGGCTCAAAGGATTCAACTCTGAAATTAAGGAAGAAGTCAATGAAGACATCGATAAAAAAGTAACCATAGACGACTTTACGCAATATGCTCCTTTCGCCTCCGTTTATGCTTTAAACGCTTTAGGAATTAAAGGAAAGCATAACTTCAAAGATCGTTCAATTATTATGGGTACTTCCTATCTTTTGATGAGTGGAACCGTATTGAGTCTTAAAGGCATCACCAAAGTTGAAAGACCAGATGGAAGCTCCAACAATTCTTTCCCTTCTGGCCATACCGCTACTGCCTTTGCCGGAGCCGAATTTTTGTGGCAGGAATACAAAGACGTATCTATATGGTATGGCATTACCGGTTATGTAGTAGCTACCGGAACTGGATTATTCCGTATTTATAACGATCGCCATTGGCTTACCGATGTTGCAGCCGGAGCCGGAATAGGAATCCTGAGTACCAAAGTGGCCTATTGGCTGCATCCGTTTATTAAAAAAACATTTTTTGGTGAAAAAGAAAGCAAATCAACAGTAATGATGGCTCCGTTTTATAATGGAAAACAGCTGGGAGGCGGATTTGTAATGAATTTTTAAATCAGAATTTTGTTACTTTGCATTCATGCAGCAGCTCAATTTCAACACCTATCAATTTCGGTTCAAAAACATTGAAGGTAAGATTTCTATATTCGATGAAATCCGTCGGAAATTTATCGTTTTGACACCTGAAGAATGGGTCCGCCAGAATGTAGTACAATACCTGCTACAAGAAAAAAAATATCCAAAATCATACATCAACGTAGAAAAAGTCATCAAACTCAACGGACTCATAAAACGCTATGATGTGGTAGTATTTCAGCCCAATGGCAAATTGTTTCTGTTAGTAGAATGCAAATCGGCTGATATTATCATCAACCAAACCACTTTCGACCAGATAGCACGTTATAATATGGCATTGGAATCTGAATATTTGATGGTAACCAATGGTCTGAATCACTATTTTTGCCAAATGGACTACCAGAGCGAAAAATACAATTTCCTGAAAGAGCTGCCTGATTTTAATTAGATAAAAACCGCAATGAAAAAAACCGCAATCGTCATACTAAACTGGAATGGTAAGAAACTGCTTGAAGAATTTCTTCCATCTGTTGTGCGGTTTTCTTCGGAAGCCACAATTTATGTAGCCGATAATGCCTCATCAGATAATTCTGTTTCTTTTATAAAAAACACATTCCCCACGGTCAAGATCATACAGAATACGGAAAACTTCGGTTTTGCCAAAGGTTATAACCAGGCACTCCGATTTGTAGAAGAAGATTATTATGCTTTGGTCAATTCTGATATTGAAGTTACCGAAAACTGGCTACAGCCCATCGTTGAATTATTAGACAATGAGTCGGAAACAGCTATCGTACAGCCTAAAATATTAGACTACAAAAACAAACAGCTGTTTGAATATGCAGGAGCCGGAGGCGGATTTATCGACAAATACGGTTTTCCTTTTTGCAGAGGCAGGATATTTCAGACACTTGAAAAAGACAATGGTCAATACGATGATAGTATTGACATTTTTTGGGCATCCGGTGCCTGTTTTTTTATACGTAAAGAAATCTTCAGAAAGTTGGGCGGATTTGATGAAGACTTTTTTGCACATCAGGAAGAAATCGACCTTTGTTGGCGTGCTTTCAATCAAAATTTCAAAGTGAAATATTGTGGAAAATCTACAGTATATCATGTAGGTGGTGCTACTTTAAAAGACTCTAATCCGCATAAGACATTTCTCAATTTCCGCAATTCTCTTTGGATGATGCTTAAGAATCTGCCTGGAAAAAAACTCTTCCCTGTTCTTTTCCTACGTCTTTCACAAGACGGACTTGCCGGAATCAAATTTATGACCGAAGGTAAGTTCTCACATCTATGGGCAGTACTCAAAGCACATTTTTATTTTTATTTAAAATTATTTAAGTTCCTAAACAAAAGAGAATCAAAACAATACAACAATTACTACAAAATTAAAAGTATTACTTACCACTATTTTGTCAAAAAGGGCAAGGTTTTTGAAAACAAATTTTAACAATAGTTTATACTTGTTAAACTTGAAACCCTATTTTTAATCCTTAAATTTGTTAAAATTTTAAAACCGAAACCTATGAAAAAAGTCATTTTTATACTTTCGATTGCAGCTTTTACGCTGACTTCGTGTGGTTCAAAAAAGAAGATTGCTGAATTAGAAGCGAAAAACAAAGAAATTCAAGATTTACTAAACACTGCCACAGTAAAATTGAATACTTGTTTGACAGAAAGAGACGCATTGGCGCATCAAATCGATTTCTTGAAAAAGAACAATTCTGATTTGATCAACAATATGGGTAACTTGACTACCTTATCTTCAAAAGGAGCTGAAAATCTTGAAAAATCATTGGAGAGCCTAAAAGAAAAAGACCTGAAAATTACACGTCTTCAAGATGCTTTAACGAAAAAAGACTCTGTAACATTGGCTTTGGTAACCAGCTTAAAAAGCTCAGTGGGAATCAGCGATCCGGACATTCAAGTTAATGTTGAAAAAGGAGTTGTTTTCATCTCTATTGCAGACAAGCTTCTTTTCAAAAGTGGTAGTTATGTTGTAAGTGACAGAGCTAAAGAAGTATTGGCTAAAGTAGCTAAAGTAGTAAACAGCAAACCTGATTTTGAATGTATGGTAGAAGGACACACTGATAATGTTCCTTATAAATCAAACGGAATCTTGCTTGACAACTGGGATTTGAGCGTAAAACGTTCTACATCAATCATCCGTGTATTACAGGAATTAAACGTAAACCCAAAACAATTGATTGCTGCGGGAAGAAGCGAATACATTCCATTGGTTGATAACAATTCAGCTGAAAACAGATCAATCAACAGAAGAACCAGAATCGTGGTATTGCCAAAAATCGATCAGTTCTATGATATGATTGAAAAAGAAATGAAAAACATGGCGGCAAAACAATAAGCCATCAGAATAAAGAGTAAATGAAAAAGCAGGCCCAAAAGCCTGCTTTTTATGTATCCCTAATTTTTTTTATTAATAACCAATTAAATATTTAAATTAAGAATAGCATATGGTATAAATCGTTATCACTAGTAGGATTCTTAATAATTGGTATTGCTAATTTAGTATTATTTATTGCAACAGCCAAAGTTTTGCGAAAAAACTAATACAGCTATAAAATATCAATACTTCCTTTTCCTTCCCTTACAACTACAGGTTCGCTTCCAGATAAATCAATTATAGTAGAAGCCTGATTATCTCCATAACCGCCATCAATCACCACATCCACAAGATTCTGCCATTTTTCAAAAATCAGTTCCGGATCTGTGGTGTATTCAATCACATCGTCATCATCATGGATAGATGTAGAAACAATCGGATTTCCCAATTGCCTTACAATTTCAAGTGCTATTGAATTATCAGGCACACGAATACCTACAGTATTCTTTTTCTTGAATTCCTTCGGTAAGTTATTATTTCCCGGAAGAATAAACGTATACGGCCCGGGCAATGCTCTTTTTAACAATTTGAATGTAGAAGTATCAATCTGTTTCACATAATCAGAAATATTGCTTAGATCATGACATACAAATGAAAAATTCGCTTTTTCTAATTTGATACCCTTGATTTTAGCAATACGTTCCAATGCTTTTGTATTTGTGATGTCGCATCCCAATCCGTAAACCGTATCAGTAGGATAAATTACCAATCCGCCATCCCGCAGTATTTTGACCACTTTGGCGATTTCTTTTTCGTTTGGATTTTGAGGATATATTTTTATAAACTGAGCCATTAGCTGTCATTTTATTTTAAAGTTAATGATTATCGGGAATTTAATTGCTTTGCGCCCTTGTGTCTTTGCGTGAAACAGTATCTCGCAAAACCGCAAGGGCGCAAAGTCCGTCTTTGAAAAACAGATATCTCTTGTATCTCTTTCTCAATAGAAGTTCCAATACTTATTTAAAGTTACGACAATATGTCAAGTCTTGCAAAACGAAGCAATAATTTCTTAATACCTCCTACTTCAAATTTGATTTCTGCTTTTTTGTCTGCTCCGGCACCTTCTATATTAAGCACCTGCCCTTTTCCAAAACGTTCGTGCATGACAATATTACCTACGTTTAATTTAGTATCTGAGACAGCACCACTAATACTTGCCGGTGGATTTGAATCAACAGGTTTTAATCTTCGAATATTATGGTTAGGTGTTGGTTCTTCATCCCCATATTTTCTTGGAGGTGTACCATTCATAGGTTTTGACAACCTCAACTTTGATTTGTCTACATCACCAAAAATATCCATATCAATCATTGGCTTGTATCGGTAATTGTTTTCTGTAGGAGTCAGGTATTCTAAATATTCTCCCTTAATTTCATCAATAAATCGCGATGGTTCAGAATCCATTAGCTTTCCCCAACGATAGCGTGACTGTGCATAGGTCAAGTATGCCTGGTGTTCTGCCCTTGTCAAAGCCACATAAAAAAGCCTACGTTCTTCTTCCAGTTCGCTTCGGGTACTAACACTCATGGCACTTGGAAACAAATCTTCTTCCATTCCCACAATAAAAACATACGGGAATTCAAGTCCTTTTGCTAAGTGAATCGTCATTAAAGCCACACGGTCGTCATCACCGGTATCTTTATCCAAATCAGTAGCTAAAGCCACATCTTCTAAAAATTCAGATAAGGCACCTCTTGCTCCGTCAACTTCTTTTTGTCCTTCAATAAAATCTTTGATACCGTTCAGTAATTCTTCTATATTTTCAAGCCTTGCTATACCTTCCGGTGTGCCATCTTTTTTCAGTTCCTGAATCAATCCGGTCTTTTTAGTAACATGCTCAGCCAAATAAAACGCATCATGGCTTTGGTCAATGACCTGAAAACTCTTAATCATTGTTACAAAATCCTCAATTCTTGACCTCGTTCCCGAATTCAGTTTCAAATCGATCTTGTCGATATGTTCCATTACTTCAAAAATCGAACGCTTATAATGATTTGCCGCAATTGTCAGCTTTTCAACAGTAGTATCACCTATTCCTCTGGCTGGATAATTAATCACACGTATCAGCGCTTCTTCATCCTTTGGATTGATAACCAATCTCAAATAACAAAGTACATCTTTGATCTCTTTTCTTTGGTAGAAAGATAAGCCGCCATAAATCCTATAGGGAATATCGCGCTTTCTGAGAGCATCCTCCATCGCACGGGATTGCGCATTTGTACGATACAAAATAGCAAACTGTCCGTTCATCATCTGGAGCTGCATCTTCTTTTCAAAAATCTCACTGGCTACAAATCTTCCTTCTTCACCATCGGTAAGGCTTCTGTGTACTTTTATCCTCGGCCCGTCAGAATTGGCAGTCCAGACCACTTTTTCCAGTTTGGTTTTATTTTTGTCAATAATGGAATTGGCAGCTTCCACAATATTTTTTGAAGAACGGTAGTTTTGTTCCAGACGATATGTTTTTACACCATCATAATCTTTCTGGAAATTAAGGATATTGTTGATATTGGCTCCACGGAAAGCATAAATACTCTGTGCATCATCTCCAACAACGCAAATATTTTGAAACTTATCCGATAAAGCACGTACAATCAAATATTGAGAGTGGTTGGTATCTTGGTACTCATCCACTAAGATATAACGGAAACGATCTTGGTATTTTGCCAAAACATCCGGAAAACGATTCAGCAATTCATTCGTTTTTAACAGCAGGTCATCAAAATCCATCGCACCGGCCTTAAAGCAGCGATCTACATAATTTTGATAGATCTCACCCAGACGCGGCTTTTTTGACATGGCATCCTGTTCCTGCAATTCCGGATTATTAAAATAGGCTTTGACAGTAATCAAGCTGTTTTTGTAAGATGAAATCCGCCCTAAAACCTGCTTTGGTTTATAAACGTCCTTATCTAATTGCATTTCTTTGATAATCGAACCTATCAATCGTACTGAATCCTGTGAGTCGTAAATGCTAAAGTTAGACGGATAGCCGAGCTTATCGGCCTCAGAACGCAAAATCCTCGCGAAAACAGAGTGGAAAGTTCCCATCCAAAGGTTTTTAGCTTCGCTTGAACCTACGATATCAGAGATACGCTTTTTCATTTCACGAGCTGCCTTGTTGGTAAACGTCAAAGCCAGGATATTAAACGCATCAACACCTTGATGCATCAAATATGCAATACGGATTGTCAATACTCTTGTCTTTCCTGAACCTGCTCCTGCGATAATAATCATAGGTCCGTCTTTCTGAAGGACTGGCGCCTGTTGGGCTTCATTAAGCTGGCTTATATAGTGCTGCATTTTATTATTCTTTTACTCACGCAAAAATACGCATTTAGATTGTAGAAAAATAATCGGATTTTGGAAGAAAAGACGGTCGCTTATGCTATTGAAATTTATCCTATTTCATTTACGGTTTATTGATTATTTTAAACCTTATACCAAAAACAAATTCCAATAAGTTTATGTTTTTATTGCTTTGCGGCTCTGTGCCTTTGCGTGAAATAGTTGCTCGCAAAGGCACAGAGCCGCAAAGTTCCTGATAATAGAAATATCGAATGTTAATTGTCTTATATAAACTTCCCGATAGTCATTTATAGTTTTACAATTTTCTGAGTAGCGATTTCATTATCCATAAATTCTATCTGAACAAGATAAGTACCCTGGGCAACTTTTGAAATATCTATTATTTTACCTGTTCCTTTTGCAACCTCCTGTCCTAAAAGATTAAAAACTGCATAGTTCTTAACTTCCTGATCGGTTTCTATGGTTACGACATTTCTTGTTGGGTTTGGTAATAAGCTATATACATTTGGCGTAAACTTTTTTACATCAAGTGCAGGTCCTAATCCTTGCAGATATACTGAAATCGGAAAGTATCCTTCTCCATTTGCAAAAACAGCATCTGGTACTTCAATTTTAAATGTATGCTGTCCTGCTGCTACGTTACCTAAAGAAATTTCCCTTGTTGGAATTGTTGAACCCGGGCACCAATTGCTAAACGACTGCCATTGGGCTGGTGTTCTTGGTGAGGATCCATAAATTCCATTACCTTGGGTATTATAAACCCGATAAGGTTCACAAGTTGGTTCGCCAGGTCTGTAGGTCAAGACAGAAACATTGTCAAATTGAATATAATGCCATCTCCTATTGTATTCTTCTCCATTTTCATTGGCTCCATGATTTGAAGTTATCAGATATAACTTTGCATCTGTAATAGCATTGGGAATATTAAAATTGATAGTCCTTACGGTTTGACCAACTACATCCGTAGCATTTTCATTATAATTGTTCAGGTTTTTCTTGAAATTCAAAGGAAGTAAAAAAGTTGGCAGCGATGCTGCTGGCGTACCATCTGAAATAAGATTCAAAGTACCATAAAACACATCATTTCTTCCGGAACATCCGGCGACTTGGGTATTTGCAGCATAAGGAACTCCAAAAACTTCCAATTCCATCCAAAAATCATAAGCAGCATTTAAGCCAGGATCGTTTAATATTTTTGATAAGTTATTGGCAGAAAATGTATAAGGAACCTGGTCAGGCTGCCTGTTCTTATTCATAAAAGGCGTAATAAACCGGGCCAATTCTATTCGTTGCACATTGTCAGGACTATAACCAATTAATCCTTTTGGTACAAGAGCAAGATTCACATTCCCTATCCTGTCATAATTATCACATGACGCCTTGATTATTACCTCAATAGTCATGTTGGAGCCATAAGGAGTCGATAATCCTCCATCGATCTTTTTGGCATACAAGTCATTCCTATGGCGAATAACACCTTCGGGAGTCGGAAAATTTACTACACCGGCATATCCGTCATAAAATAAAATCTCTTCGAAAACAGTAAGTGTATTTTGGGCTTGAACGTTTATTCCGGTTACTGTCATAAAACCGAAAATTAAAAATAGTAGAGTTCTTCTCATAAAATTTAAGTTATTTTTATATTCAAGTTACATTTTCAAATATAAAAATATAAATACATATAAAAAATTATATTTTTAACAATTATAAGATGATTTAAGGCACTAAGGTTCTGAAGTACTAAGGTCATATTTTTTATGTATAAAAGAAAACGTTATTAAATTCATATCTCCTTTCATTTGGCACAAACTTCACTAACCACTATCAACTATCAACTATCCATTATCAACTAACCACCATATCGGTTTTTATTCTATTTTTGCTTTCATTAAATAAAAATCTATGGACACTACAAAAATAATCGAGCTGTTGAGCTATACATTACCTGCTGTCATAACTGGTGGAGTAGCTTATTATTTCTTCAGCCTGCATACCAAAAATGAAGAAGGGCGACGCAGATACCTCATCCAAAGAGATGCTAGTAAAAATGCTCTTCCTATCCGACTGCAAGCATATGAAAGAATGGCTTTATTTTTAGAAAGAATCAACCCTTCAAATTTACTGATCCGCATCTCACCGAATTCAAGCGATAAGATGGACTACCAAAATCTGGTTGTTTTGCATATAGAAAATGAATTTGAACATAATCTTACGCAGCAGATTTATTTATCGGACGAATGCTGGACGATTATTACCACTGCAAAAAATGCTACGATCCAAATGATCCGAAAAGCAGCTTTAAATCCGGAAGTTGACACTGCTAACAAACTGCGTGAAATTGTCCTGAGTGAGCTATTAGAAAAACAATCACCTAGCAATAACGCATTAGCGTATATCAAAAACGAAGTCGGCGGACTTTGGTAAAAAATAAAAAGCCTCGATTTTCGAGGCTTTTTTATTTATATCTGGCTCATGGTTTCGCTCTTATTTTTAGCATATTCATAACCCTGATGCCACCAGTCGAGCATGATTTTCTTATTAAAGACTAATGGATTATCTGTGAGTTTGGTGGGCGTATAATAAAAATTAAGTTTTACATTTTTTGCCGCAGCTGCCAACCTGCCAATGATAATATCTTTTCGTTCTACCTGGTCGATAATCGTTCCAAACAAATCGATTGTCAGTGAAAAAGGATTTTTTCCAATGACTTTTTCTGCCGTATTATGTTCTGTTTCCAATACAATTACGTCTACTTCCGTTGCTCCACGATTAATTGCTTCCTGTATTGGAATTACATTCGAAATTCCTCCGTCGGCATATTCAAATCTGTTTTTGGTCACAAGACTCATAAATGGAATATAATTGCAGGAAATCCATATCCAATCACAAAAATCTTCATAACAACATTCCAATATGGATTTATATTCCACGCAGTTTTTAGTGATGTTGGTAACCGCTACAATAATTTCTTTTGAAGAATTCTGCAATTCATCGAATTCTTCTTTGGAAAAATTATCTTCAATATAACTCTTAAGACTCTTACTTTCGCCAAAAGTGCGCTTGCCTTTTATAAATTGCTTGATTACATTAAAGTGATTGATAGTAATTACTTCCTGTTTTTTTTTATGCTTGATAATAAAAGGGTTGACACTGAAAATTTTGTCCATATCAACATTAGTATATAGCTTAAATATTTTGTCTTCTCTATTTAAAGCCAAATGCGGAATCAGCAAACTTCCGGTCGAAGATCCTATAAACAAATCATAGTTAATATTTTTTTCTTTGATAAGGTATTGGGCCACGCCTCCGGCAAATGCTCCTTTACTTCCTCCACCTGAAATGACTAATGCTCGCATAAATCTGCTATGATTTTTTTCTAAAAATAATGCTATTCTGTTGAATTGGAACTAATTTTAACAATTCTATGGATTTAACAATTTCTCCAAGATCGCTTTTTCATTATCCTGCAATGAAGGTAGCAGTTCTAAAAAGTACAGTCGGTACCTTTCTTTTTTTGCTAGTTCCCTTATCTTGTCTCTGGCAAATTTTGAAAATTGCCATTTATGATGCGTCAGCGGATTGATAAGAGCATGCAAAACATTCGTATCGTTAGTATTTATATATAAAAGATTGGTTATGGCATTCTGACGAATTGAACTTTCGTAATCAGGCGAAGCATAACTTAGAAGTTCATCATAATAAGCGGGTTTGTTTTCGGGCTCAAAATCTTTTGTTACCAGAGCCATCGTAAGCCAAAGAATTCGAAGGTTTTTATCATTCATACCCACCCAGTTACGGGACTTGTCAAGATATTTTGCACGATTATCCGGAAACTGCGACCATAAGACATTCAGGGCAATCTCTCTTGTTACATAGGATTTGTCTTCCAGAAAAGTTTCAAAATCAGGCCTGAATGATTCCGGAAACTGATTGAGTGTTTTTGCAACAGCCTGTCTTACTTTTATATCTTTTGATGCCATTGCCTGTCTTACAATAGGTTCCTTTTCAGAAAAATCTACTGGTTGTAATTGGAAAAAGACTTCTTCTTTTATCGGATAATAAGCATCCGATTGGATTATTTCTTCAAAAAAAGATTGTTTCTCCGTCAAAGGCCTATCTGCCATTGAAAGTACATTGAGATATTGCTTAATAAATTTATTCTTCTGTAATATTGTCAAGGCTTCTGTAACTTCAAATCCAGATTTTTCAAGCCAAACTTCTTGGAATTTCTTGGTATCATAATTTGAAACGGCATTGATTTCTGCTAAAAATTCGGCAGTATTCACATTTTTGAATGCGTATTTTTCAAGATATTTTTTGACTGCCTTATTGAAGTTTTTTGCACCTATGTTTTCTCTCAGTACATGCAGGGCCCAAGCCCCTTTTTGATAAAACGTGAGCGAGCTGGCTTTTTCATTCAGCAACGGAATCGTATCTGTTTTTGAAGCCTGTTGTAATTTCTCTGCAATTTCATAAAGCTCCCAATTAAAGTGGTCTTCTCCAAACAGCTCCTTTTCAGCAAGTAAAGCATAATAGGTCGCAAATCCTTCCTGTAGCCAATGATGCTTTCCTGATGTCGCTGTAATCAGATCGCCAAACCATTGATGGGCCAATTCGTGGGCATTTACGTTGATATAATTCCTGTCGTTAAAACCGATTTCGTCTACTACATAATCCTGAGAAAAAATAGTGGATGTCGTATTCTCCATTCCGCCATACAGAAAATCTCTTACAGGAACCTGACGGTAAATTCCCCATGGATATTTAAACCCTATTTCTTTTTCAAAAAAATCAAAAATAACCTTACTGTACTTGTAGGTATATTCAAACTTTTCCGCATCTTCTTTTGAAAGATACATTTCCAAAGGCGTTCCTGAAGCGGCTGTTTCTGTCTGTTTTGCAAATTTTCCAATGGCAATCATCGCCAGATAGGAACTCATGGGCTTTTCCATTTGGTACTCCCATTGCTTTTCGTTTCCGTTATCCGACATGTTTTTTAATTTCCCGTTAGACAAGACATCAAAATCTTTATCATACGAAATACTCAACCCGAAAATGACTTTTTCATTTACATCGTCAAAACTTGGCAGCCAATGGCTGGTATATTTCCCCTGCCCTTGTGTCCAAATTTGAAGATGATCCTTTTCTCCAATAAAATACAATGTTTGCTTAGGAACCGCTTCATAATCAAAAACCAATGTGTTTTTCCCTTTCTTAAAGCCTTTGTATAGCTGTAATTCCTTTGCAGAGTTTTTAAATTCCGTAGCGGTATTATTAATCTTCAGATTTGAAAAGGTCATGTTTTTAGCATCAATCCGTATGGTATCAATTGCAGAAAGCACTTCAAAAGTATAGGTCACATGGCCCGATATTTTTTTATGGGCTGCATCTAAAGCAAGCGTAGCATTTAACGTTTTAAAATCGACCTTTTGGAACTGCTGTGAAAAAAGACAAGAAGGAACAAGAAGGAAAGTATATAGTAATCGTCTCATTTTAAAAATATCTTGATTTCAAAGTTACGAAGGTTTCAGAAACAATTACAATTCCTTTTTTAAGAAGTTTTTAATTTTGATTCCGATGGATTTGCTATATTGTATCGCGTAAACCTGCTCTCATTATGGTTGAAAATCCTGAACTGCAAAAAACGGTTCGATTTCTGGAAGGAATCGGAATAGCTATCATCGAAAAAAGACTTGACGACAGTACTTTCCTGCCAGGATTGGCTCTTGGTCCAGGAACTATTTATGTCGATTACGAAAAGCTAAAATATCCTGGCGACCTGTTGCATGAAGCCGGACATCTGGCAGTTACAACTCCGGCAGAAAGAAATGTAGCGGGAACAGAACAAATGGCTCCTGAATGGCCTACACAAGGTGACGAAATCGCTGCTATGCTTTGGTCATTTGCCGCTGTAAAACATCTCGAATTACCCGTTGATTTTGTATTTCACCCTAATGGTTACAAAGACAATTCGGAATGGCTGATTTCAAATTTCAGCAGTGAAAATTATATCGGATTGCCGCTACTGGAATGGGCAGGCCTGACTTATGGAAAAGAACGTGCAATAAAAGAAGGAAAAGAGGCTTTTCCTATAATGGAAAAATGGCTAAGAGAATAAATATGGAATTAGTACGCTC
The DNA here is from genome assembly GCF_041262125.1 of Flavobacterium sp. 28YEA47A. Taxonomy (NCBI): domain Bacteria; kingdom Pseudomonadati; phylum Bacteroidota; class Flavobacteriia; order Flavobacteriales; family Flavobacteriaceae; genus Flavobacterium; species Flavobacterium sp. 28YEA47A. Next base: position 26,045 of record NZ_JBGCCI010000005.1, on the reverse strand, counting down.
AATAAAATTTCCGCTGCTTTTTGATACTGAAAAGCTTAAAAATGATCTCAACAAGATTATTGATAAAAATTGGACAGCCCATTACAACGCAAAGGATTATAACGGCGAATGGACTTCCATCGCCCTTATGTCTGAAAGCGGAAAATCAGACCAGATCTACGCCTCGCCTGTTACTGAAAAACTTGTCCCAACCGAAATTTTAAATTCATGTGCCTATTTTCAGGAAATTCTCGACGGTTTGTTGTTCGAAAAAATAGCTGTCCGTTTATTACGACTGGCTGTTGGTGCGGAAGTCAAGCCGCATAGTGATAATTGCCTTGGTTATGAAGATGGCTGTTTTAGGCTACATATTCCGCTAATTACCAATAGGGAAGTTGAATTTATTTTAGACGGAAATCGGTTGGTGATGAATGAAGGCGAATGCTGGTATATAGATGCTAATTTTACCCATTCTGTTGCCAATCGCGGTAATGAAGATCGTATCCATATGGTAATAGACGGCTTACGAAATAAATGGACAGACGATTTATTTTTCAAAGAAGCCAAACCGGAAGGATTTATAAAACCGGAAGCTACTATAAGTGATGAGCAAAAAAAGCTGATGATAGCCGAACTACAACGTATGAATACTCCAGCTGCACTGGAACTATTAAAAACCCTGGAGTAAATTATATTTCAATCTTTGCGGCTCTGCGCCTTTGCGAGAATAATTGCACGCAATGACACAGAGCCGCTAAGCTAATTATTTTTCGACTATCGTATTTTCCATAACCAGTACATCAAGATCTGTTATTCCAAACAAATAGAGCGCTTCTTCAGGCGTTTCAACTATTGGCATTCCTTTTTTATTCAGGCTGGTATTGAGCAAAACGGCAATGCCCGTTTGTTTATAAAAGGCTTCAATAAGCCTCGCAAATCTGGGATTCCAATTTTCTTCTACAGTTTGTACACGGGCTGAACCGTCTGCATGTGTTACATTTTTTAATTCTTGCTGATGAATGGCACGTGTCCTATCGACCAGAATCATATACGGACTGTAACGCGCCGATTCAAAATACTCGCCAACTTTAGATTTCAGTACAGCCGGTGCAAAAGGACGAAAATCTTCCCGAAACTTAATATCCAGATTGATATGGTCTTTCATTTTCTCAATACCGGGATGTGCCAATATACTTCGTCTGCCTAAAGCTCTGGGACCGAACTCTGATCCTGATTGGAACCAGGCTATTGTTTTTCCTTCTTTTAGCTTTTCAGCACAATAATGAAGTAACTCTTCTTCATCTGTTATTCTTTTCGGAATATATTTCTTGTTTTCTTCTTTGTGAAAGGCAGCATCAATTTCTGCTTCAGAATAGGATTTACCAAAACAGGTACTTCCATCATGAGGCATTTTTGGCATTTTCAGATATTCCAACCAGCCATAATAAGCACAACCTAATGCCAAGCCGTTATCGCCGGCTGCCGGTTCAAAATAAATTTCCTGGGCTGCTCCTGAGTCCTTTAGTTTTGCATTGGCTACGGCATTCAACGCCACTCCTCCTGTATAGCAAAGATTTGGATGCGGAAACTTTTCCAATCGGTTATGGATGCATTGCAATACGGCTTTTTCTACCTGTTCTTGTGCCCAGCGTGCAATGTTTGCATAATAGTCGAAATGTTCTTTAAAATAATCATATCCAGTTGACGGATTGTCAAATTGGGTCTTCCAGTTTTCATTGACCAATAAATTTCCTGATTGGAATTCAAAAGCCTCAAAATCATATAGGCCGGACTTCCCATAAGGAGCCAATCCCATTAGTTTTCCCACATCATCCATATCACCAAAAACATAGTTGCTAATAGTAGCATAAAAACCACCTATGGAATGTTGGGTCGTTGGCAGTGAAAAACTCCCGGAGTGATTAGACATAATGCTGAAATCTTTAACCAAAGGCGTTAATTTTTGTCCGTCAAAATGATAAAAGCTGTCTTTTTCACAAACCATACGCACCTCATTTAAAAATTCAGAGGATATATATTCCTTGTGTTCCGGGTGAAGTTGTAAAAATTGATCTAACGGGCTTCCACAACCATCTATAACCATAACATTACATTCCGAAAAGGGCGAAGTTCCAACAGCACTATAGGCATGAGCCAAATGGTGTGAAATATCTATGATCTTGATTTTTTCGTTTCCTGAAAAAATTCTCGGTCCTTTAAAATTATCCCGATTCGGAATATCAAAATTGGCACATTGAACCACAAGAGTAAGTTCATCTAATCCTATTCCTTCAGCATCCAGGCAATATTGTATTGCTAACGTATCATTGCCTCCGTCATGTTTTTTGCGGCTCAGGCGTTCTTTTTCGATGCCTACGCAAACACGTCCGTCTTTGAGCAAAACAGCCGATCCGTTATGTGAAAGACCTGTTCCCAGGATATATATAGGTTTTGCCATAATTTTGATTCCAATTTCTGAATTCCAAATATATCATTTTCTTTAGCCAAAATCTTACTTTTATAAATCAAAACCCAGATTATAGAATCTATTTTACAATCAAAATACCATTTTATAATTTTCAATTAATGGCTTATATTCGTATTTTAATATAGCGATGCAAAACAATTTATTAGAAACTCCTATTGAATACCTAAAAGGCGTCGGGCCTGCCCGCGGTGAATTGCTTCGCAAAGAATTAGGCATCCACAAATATGGAGACCTGATAAATTTATTTCCTAACCGATATATTGACAGAACCCGCTATTACAAAATAAACGAACTGCAGAATACAAATGCTGAAGTCCAGATAATTGGAAAGATTATCCATATCAAAACCGTTGAGCAAAAAAAAGGAAAACGCCTGGTCGCTACTTTTGTTGACGAAACGGGAGAAATGGAATTGGTCTGGTTTCAAGGACAAAAATGGATACGGGAAAATCTGAAACTGAATACCGTCTATGTCATTTTTGGGAAATGTACTTCATTCAATGGCCAATTCAATATGGCACATCCCGAAATGGAATTGCTCGCAGAGCATGAGCAAAATCTCCGTTCTGCCATGCAGCCTGTTTATCCTTCGACTGAAAAGCTCGCACAGAGAGGAATTTCAAACCGTACGATTAACAAAATCATGCAGCAGCTTTTTTTAGAGACGCAGGCAGCCTTTAGGGAACCGTTGCCTAATTATCTTTTAGATGAACTCAAGCTGATTCCAAAAAATGCCGCGCTGTTTAATATTCATTTTCCAAAAAGTCCGGATTTATTGGCTAAAGCGCAATTCCGTTTAAAATTTGAAGAATTGTTTTTTATACAGCTGCAACTGATTACAAAAAATCTGATTCGGAAGAACAAAATCAAAGGACATCCTTTTGAAAAAGTAGGCATCTATTTTAATGATTTCTACAATAACCACTTACCTTTTGACCTGACTAATGCGCAAAAAAGAGTGTTGAAAGAGATCCGAAATGATATGGGAAATCCTGCACAAATGAACCGTTTACTGCAAGGTGACGTAGGTTCAGGAAAAACAATAGTGGCTTTGATGAGCATGCTATTGGCTCTGGATAACGGATTTCAGGCGTGTCTTATGGCGCCTACAGAAATTCTGGCGAACCAGCATTTCAACGGATTAGTTGAGTTAGCTAAACCATTGAATATAAATATAAAATTACTGACAGGCTCAACCAAAACTTCAGATAGGAGAATTATCCATGAAGAATTAGAAAATGGCAGCCTTCATATTCTCATTGGTACTCATGCCCTATTGGAAGACAAAGTAAAATTCCATAATTTAGGTCTGGCAATTATTGACGAGCAACATCGATTTGGAGTAGAACAGCGTTCCAAGCTCTGGAAAAAGAACGAGATTCCTCCACATGTTTTAGTCATGACGGCAACACCAATTCCAAGAACATTGGCCATGAGTTTATATGGCGACCTCGATATTTCTGTAATCGATGAGCTGCCGCCGGGAAGAAAGCCCATTCAAACCGTGCACCGTTATGATTCCAGCCGATTAAAAGTATGGAAATTCATCAGGGACGAAATAGAAAAAGGAAGGCAGATTTATATCGTTTATCCGTTGATACAGGAATCTGAAAGCATGGACTATAAAGACCTAATGGACGGTTATGAAAGCATTTCGAGAGATTTCCCACTGCCAAAATACAGCGTGAGCATTGTGCATGGAAAAATGAAACCAGCTGATAAAGATTCAGAAATGCAACGATTTTCACAAGGCAAGACTAATATTATGGTAGCTACTACCGTTATTGAAGTCGGAGTGAATGTGCCAAACGCCAGCGTGATGATTATTGAAAGTGCTGAACGCTTTGGTTTGTCACAGCTACATCAGCTTCGAGGACGTGTAGGTCGTGGTGCAGAGCAAAGCTATTGCATTTTAATGACAGGACATAAATTAAGCAATGATAGTAAAATCCGAATGGAAACCATGACTAAAACCAATGATGGTTTTGAAATTGCAGAGGTTGATCTAAAACTCAGAGGTCCGGGCGATTTGATGGGAACACAGCAAAGCGGCGTATTAAACCTGCAGATTGCTGATTTGGTTAAAGACCGGGAAATATTGCAATTAGCCAGACATTGTGCAGTTAAGTTATTAAAAGACGATGCACCAATGGTAAAGCCGGAACATCAAAACCTGCGACTGGCCTTTATCGAAATGTCTAAAAAGAAAAATATTTGGAACTATATAAGTTAAAAAAACCTAAACTATAAAACATGATCTCATACAATCCTAAAGAATGGCTTTCATTCATCTTCTACTTTCATAAGGGTGATACTTTCCGGAAGCTTTTCTGGATAATGATCCTTATCGCCCTCTATTCAGCCGGAATTGCCTATCTGGAACTGGTATACTGGAATCTGTCTGCTAATAGCCTTATCAAAAACATAACGATAATGCACAATATGCTCGGATTTGTCATTTCCCTTTTATTGGTTTTCAGAACCAATACGGCTTACGACCGTTGGTGGGAAGGCCGAAAAATGTGGGGCGCTTTAGTCAACAACAGCCGTAATCTGGCTATAAAACTGTCGGTAATGTTGACCGATAATGAGGACAAAGAGTTTTTTAAGAAAATGATTCCTGCCTACGCTTCCGTCCTGAACCTTCATTTAAAAATGGAAAGCATCAGCCATGAGCTTTTTGACGACAAAACCTTATCGCAAGACCATTATAAGCACAAGCCTAACCAGATAGCCAAAACAATGATACAACGTATCAATGAAATGTATAAAGACGGAAAAATTACAGGTGACCAGCTGATTATCCTGAATGCAGAAATACAATCCTTTACCGATATCTGCGGTGCCTGTGAAAGAATCAAAAACACACCTATTCCTTATTCTTATAGTGCATTCATCAAAAAATTCATCTTTACTTATGTATTGACATTGCCTTTTGGCTACGTTTTCCAATTAGGCTATTATGTCATTCCCGTAGTTGTTTTTATCTTTTATGTACTGGCGAGTTTGGAGCTTATTGCAGAAGAAATTGAAGATCCTTTTGGAAATGATCCAAACGACCTTCCAACTCAGAAAATCTCAGAAAATATCCAAAAAAACGTAGAAGAATTGATTTATTAATATTCATTTCTCAAACAATAAAAAAGCCGAAGCAATGCTTCGGCTTTTTTATTTATTATATATGAGTTAATCAACTCTTGTCAGGCAAATTTCTCTAGGAGCTGTAATCAGTAACGGGAACGATTCAATCGTTACGGAACTGGAATCAAGCCCAAATGCCTTTTCTTCTGAAAGTCCCATTTTCTTTAGGATGTTGTAGCAATCCAAAATCCATTTTTCATAGAACGGCAAATCGTTATCATAAGAAATAAATTTCTCAATCAATATAAATCTAAAGTCGCCAATGATATTGTTTTTATTTAACGAAGCATAACGGCTGGTTACATCTACTTCCCTATTTTTTACCATATCTTCTACTACCTTCTTAAACATAAGGCTGATTCTTGGCGCCACACGGAAACCAAGCCTGAAATCGATACGGATTACGTCGTCATGGATAAATTCATTTACGCGATATTCCATCGTATACGGTTCATCAACAACATGAACATGGACAAACCAATAAATATCGGCACGTTTTGGCTGCTTGTTCAAAATCGAATACATGATTTTAGATTCAATTTCAGTCCTATGGTCGGCACTTGTCAGATAAACCAGGTTTGTAGCATATTTTGGTACGCTCAAATCCTTACTCAAATCTTCTAAAACCGGCAGATAATCTGAAAGTTTGACAAAAACCAGGTAACGGTTTCTGATTTTTCTGGCAAAAAACCAGACAAACATAGTCGCCATAAGCATCATTGCAATGAGCAGTGTGATATAACCTCCGTCTGAGAATTTATGAAGGTTGGCTACCAGGAATGAAAGTTCTATTATGGCATAGGTAGTAATCAATACCGCAATAAAAATCTTATTGTATCGCTTTAAGATCAGGTAATAATTCAAAAGCGAAGTCGTCATCAACATCGTCATTACGATAGCCAGACCATAAGCCGCCTCCATTCCTGAAGATTCTTTAAAGTATAAAACTACCAGTACGCAACCTAACCATAACATCCAGTTCAGGGAAGGAATATATAATTGTCCTTTTAGTTCTGTTGGATATTTGATTTTTACTTTTGGCCAGAAATTCAAACGGATAGCTTCGTTAATCAATGTAAACGAACCGCTAATCATTGCCTGGCTGGCAACAACGGCTGCCAACGTCGCAATCCCAATTCCAAAAGGAAGGAACCAATCCGGCATGATAGCATAAAACGGATTCGTTACTCCGGCTGCTTCCAAAGTTTTTCCTTCATGTGAAATTAACCATGCGCCTTGACCGAAGTAATTCAGCAAAAGCATACTTTTTACAAAAATCCAGCTTACGCGGATGTTTTCTTTTCCACAATGTCCTAAGTCTGAATACAATGCTTCTGCCCCAGTCGTACATAAGAATACAGCGCCCAAAATCAGGAAGCCCTGCTTATGGTTCATCAAAAGTTCGTAAGCATGATACGGGTTAAAAGCAGAAAGTACGTTAATATTTGTGCCCAGTTGAATCGTTCCCAGAATTCCAAGCATCGAGAACCATGTAAACATAATTGGCCCAAAAAATTTACCAATAAGTTTGGTTCCAAACTGCTGCAATCCAAAAAGGACAGTAATAATGGCAATAACAATAGGAATAGTAGGGATATCAGGATTGATTACCCTAAGACCTTCAACTGCTGAAGAAACCGAAATTGGCGGTGTGATGATTCCGTCTGCCAAAAGCGTACTTCCTCCTATAATGGCAGGAAAAAGCAGCCATTTTACTTTTGTCTTTCTTATTAAGGTATATAAAGAAAAGATTCCACCCTCGCCCTTGTTATCTGCGCGGAGTGTTATAATTACATATTTTACGGTAGTCTGTAATGTCAGTGTCCAAAAAATTGCCGAAATGGCACCTATGATGTCTCTTGAATTAATTGGATCGTCCCCAACTATCGCATTTAGAACGTACAACGGAGAGGTTCCGATGTCACCAAAAATAATCCCTAAAGTAACTAATAATCCTGCAGCAGATAATTTGTGAATATGTTTTCCCACGGAAAGTTCAATTTAAAAGATACAAAATTACAAATAATTACCATATCCAAATTAAAATCAGGCAGGTATTATTTTAACAAAATTTTTAGAACTTTAAAGCCGTTTAATTTCTAGCCCGTAATTGCTCTGTTTCCAATAATTTTAAGACATTTTTCCTTAATTTAGGAGCTTTAAAATTCTTTGAAAAAATCAAAAAAACCTATCTTTGCATCCTTACAAAAAATAATACTAAGAACAACAAATGAAAATTTCATATAACTGGCTTAAGCAATTTATCAAAACAGATTTGAAATCCGATGAAACCGCATCGCTCCTGACCGATTTAGGACTGGAAGTAGAAGGTATTGAAAAATACCAGTCTATAAAAGGCGGTTTAGAGGGTATTGTTGTTGGTCATGTCCTAACCTGCGTTCAGCATCCCAATGCAGATCGCCTAAAAGTAACAACCGTAGATTTAGGAACTGGTGCTCCGGTACAGATTGTTTGTGGCGCAGCCAATGTAGCAGCCGGACAAAAAGTGCCTGTAGCAACTATCGGAACTACATTATACGACAAAGACGGAAATTCGTTCCAAATCAAAAAAGGAAAAATCAGGGATCAGGAAAGTCACGGAATGATCTGTGCGGAAGATGAATTGGGCTTAGGAAGCAGTCATGATGGAATTATGGTTCTTGACGACAAATATGCTCCCGGAACGCCCGCTTCAAAAGTTTTCAATATTGAAAACGACGAAGTGTTTGAAATAGGATTAACTCCTAACCGTGCTGATGCGATGAGCCATCTTGGAGTTGCCAGAGATTTAAGAGCCGGTATGCTTCAGACGAATGCACATACGGAATTGATTACACCATCTGTCAGCAATTTCAGAGTAGACAAAAGGACTTTGAAAATGGACATCAAGGTTGAAGACGCTAAAATGGCTCCAAGATATTGTGGCGTGACTATTTCAGGAATTGTTGTAAAACAATCTCCGGAATGGCTGCAAAACCGACTAAAAGCTATTGGTCTTACACCGAAAAATAATATTGTGGATGTTACCAATTATGTAATGCATGAATTGGGACAGCCGTTACATGCCTTTGATGCTGCCAAAATAAAAGGCAATAAGGTAATTGTAAAAACAGTTGCAGCAGGAACAAAATTCACAACTCTTGATGATGTTGAAAGAACACTTCATGAAGAAGATTTAATGATTTGCGACGAAAACGGACCAATGTGTATTGCAGGCGTTTTTGGAGGTAAAAACTCGGGAGTTTCTGAAAACACAACTTCTATTTTCTTAGAAAGTGCTTATTTCAATCCGGTTTGTATCAGAAAATCGGCTAAAAGACACGGATTGAATACCGATGCTTCTTTCCGTTTTGAAAGAGGTATTGATCCAACCATTACTGAATATGCACTAAAACGTGCCGCTTTATTAATTCAGGAAGTTGCCGGAGGTGAAATCACATCTGATATTATTGATATCTATCCAAAAAAGATAGAAGATTTCCCTGTGTTTTTAAATTTCGCAAAAGCAACAAAAATTATCGGACAGGAACTGTCAAAAGAAACGATCAAAAAGATCCTAGTTTCACTTGATATAAAGGTAAACAGCGTATCGGATGCCGGATTAGGACTGATTATTCCTTCTTATCGAGTTGACGTACAACGTGAAATTGATGTAATTGAAGAAATATTGAGAGTTTACGGTTACAATAATGTCAATTTCACTAAAAAATTCAACGCTACAGTTTCCAATTCGGCAAGAACTGAGGACTATAAGGTTCAAAATATTATTGCGACACAATTAAACTCGCAAGGATTTAATGAAATGATGGCTAATTCGCTGACTTCTCCGGAATATGTAAAGTTATCTGAAATGCTTCGTGAAGAATTCAACGTATTAATCATGAATCCTTTGAGTAATGATTTGTCCGCTATGAGACAGTCTCTCCTATTCTCAGGATTAGAAGCCGTTTCTTATAATATCAACCGAAAAAATTCAGACTTGAAATTGTTTGAATTCGGAAAGTCATATCACAAGCTACCATCCGGATATACCGAAAATAAGCACCTGACCTTATTTACAACCGGAAACCGTTTGAGCGAAAGCTGGAATACGCCTCAGAAGCCTTCTGACTTTTTCTTATTCAAAGGTTATGTGATGGGAATCCTATCAAGACTTGGTATAGAAAAAACAAATAACAAACCAGTAGAATCTGACGTATTCGCAGAAGGAATTGCCATTGCTGTTGGTAACGATACAATTGTAGAATTGGGAACAATAAAAAAATCGGTACTTAAGCATTTCGATATCAAACAGGAAGTTTTGTTTGCCGACTTCAACTGGAATACAGTATTGAAATTAATTTCAAACAAAATCAAGTTTACTGACATTCCGAAATACCCTGAAGTAAGAAGAGATTTGGCTCTTTTAGTAGACGAGAATGTAGCATTTGATTCTATTTATACTATTGCACGCCAGACTGAAAAATCGTTGCTGAAAGACATTAATCTGTTTGACGTATATGAAGGTAAAAACCTTCCTGAAGGCAAAAAGTCCTATGCTGTGAGCTTTATTATTCAGGACAGTTCAAAAACCCTGACAGATGCTCAAATAGACAAGATTATGGGCAAATTAAAACATAATTTGGAAACAGAACTTGGCGCTGTTCTTCGTTAAGACATGCTTTTTAAAAATAGAAAAATCCCGATAGTATCGGGATTTTTCATTTTAATTCAAAAATAGTATATAGTTTGAATTATGCTTTTGGCATTAGTACTGTATCCACTACATGAATAACTCCATTTGATTGGTTCACATCAGCAATAGTAACTTTTGACTTATTACCATTTTCATCAGTGATGTAAAGAGTCTTGCCATCCATCCAGGCTGTTAGCTTGCCTCCCTGAACAGTGGTAAGAACTGCCTTTCCGTTTCCTTTCTTTATGGCTTTGGCAATATCAGCTGAGTTCATTTTTCCTGCAACTACATGGTAGGTTAAAATCGATTGCAGTTTTGATTTGTTTTCTGGTTTTAATAAAGTCTCTACGGTTCCTTTTGGCAATTTAGCAAAAGCCTCATTTGTTGGAGCAAAAACGGTAAAAGGTCCTTTTCCTTGCAATGTTGTTACTAAATCTGCTGCTTTTACGGCAGCAACCAACGTAGTGTGGTCTTTTGAATTCATTGCATTTTCGATAATATTTTTTGATGGATACATTGGAGCACCGCCTACCATGACAGTTTTCTCTTTTTGTGCAAATACAGCAGTTCCAAATAGCAATGTAAATACGATCGCGATTGATAAAAATTTGGTGGTTTTCATAATTATATGTTTTTTGTTTATACAGGCATTTACGCAAATACATTTCTTTTGGTTTTTATGTTTCATATAATTTTAACCAATCAACAAATTATGCTAATGTTTATAGAGAGTCAGCTTTAAAATATTTTTGATTTTAGATTTTGGACTTTTGACTTGACAAATAAAAAAAGCCCCGCTAATGCGAGGCTTTTTTTATTTGTTTTTTCTCTATTTAGTTAGGGGAAAAAGTTTTATCAATACCGTGAATAATTCCATTACTCTGGATTGCATCTGTGAACACTAATTTTGCTTTATTTCCTTTAGCATCTGTCAAATAGATAGTACTATTTTCAAGAGTAAGTACAAGCGTCTCACCATCAGCAGTAAGGATTTCACCTCTTCCTTGGCTCATTCTTATTAATTTTCCGAAATCTGTTGCATACCATTTACCTGGAATGATATAGTAAGCTGCTATAGATTTAGTACGGTGAATATTTTTTGGGTCGGTCATGAATTCTAAATTTTCTGAAGACCTGCTGATTGCGTCATTACTTGGTGCTAAAATAGTATAAGGTCCTTCTTCACGAAGCAACTGGTCAAACTCTGCCGCTTTAAAAACCTTTGCTAAAGAAGAATAATTCTGCGAAGCCGTAAGGTTGTCGGTAATATTTTTAGTTGCGTCAAACTTTGGGTTAACAGCATTCATATTTGCTTTTTTCTGTGCTTTTTGCGCAAATGATGCGACGCTTAACAATAATGCAAAAAAGATAATTGCCAGATTTTTATTAGTCTTCATAGTTAGTTTTTAATAATACATTCGTATTAGGAACAGAATTCCTTTATTTTAGGATTTCAAATGTAAACAAAATTTTAATATTATATTATAAAATAAATAAAAAAGCCCCACATTTCTGTGAGGCTTTTGTATTAAAATCAGTCAGGATTAGTTCCCTCCTTTTTCCATTTTAGCTTTCAATTCAGCAAGAATATCATTGTTATCTCCTAAAGTAGATGCAGTAGCATTACTTGAAGACATTGTTGTATTCTCAGAAGCTGTTTTCACATTTTTCTCTTCTTCTTCACGGAAGATAGCAGTGTGAGAAGCAACTACTCTTTTGAATTCTTTGTTGAACTCGATAACTTTGAAATCAGCTGTTTCACCTTTTTTCAATTTCTTACCGTCTTCTTTTTCAAGGTGACGAGTTGGAATGAAAGCAACGATATCATCGCCGAATTCTACAGTAGCTCCTTTGTCAACGATTTCAGAGATTTCTCCAGTGTGGATAGTTCCAACAGCGAATGAATCCTCATATTTGTCCCAAGGGTTAGCAGTAGTTTGTTTGTGACCTAAAGATAATTTACGTCCTTCAACATCCAACTCTAATACTACCACATCAAGTTTTTCACCAACGCTTACGAATTCAGATGGATGCTTGATTTTCTTAGTCCAAGAAAGGTCAGAAATGTAGATCAAACCATCGATTCCTTCTTCTAGTTCTACGAAAACTCCAAAGTTTGTAAAGTTTCTAACGATACCTGTGTGCTTAGAACCTACAGGGTATTTAGCAGTGATATCAGTCCATGGATCTTGAGTCAATTGTTTGATACCAAGTGACATCTTACGATCTTCTCTATCCAAAGTCAAGATAACAGCTTCTACTTCATCACCAACTTTTACGAAATCCTGAGCACTTCTTAAGTGAGTTGACCAAGACATTTCAGAAACGTGGATCAAACCTTCAACACCTTCAGCAACTTCGATGAAAGCACCGTAGTCAGCGATAACTACAACTTTACCTTTCACTTTGTCACCTACTTTTAGGTTAGCATCAAGTGCATCCCATGGGTGAGCGTTCAATTGTTTTAAACCAAGTTGGATTCTTGTTTTCTCATCATCGAAATCAAGGATAACAACGTTTAGTTTTTGGTCTAATTCAAGAACTTCGCTTGGGTGGTTGATTCTTGACCAAGAAAGGTCAGTAATGTGGATCAATCCGTCAACACCTCCAAGGTCAATGAACACACCATAAGAAGTAATGTTTTTAACAACACCTTCTAATACTTGTCCTTTTTCTAATTGACCGATAATTTCTTTTTTCTGTACTTCGATATCAGCTTCGATAAGCGCTTTATGAGAAACAACAACGTTTTTGAACTCATGGTTGATTTTCACAACTTTGAATTCCATCATTTTGTTTACATACTGATCGTAATCTCTGATTGGCTTCACGTCGATTTGAGAACCTGGCAAGAAAGCCTCGATTCCGAATACGTCAACGATCATACCACCTTTAGTTCTGCACTTAACGAAACCGTTAACGATTTCTCCTGTTTCATTAGCAGCAATAACTCTATCCCAAGCTTTGATAGTACGAGCTTTTCTGTGAGAAAGAACCAACTGACCTGTTTTGTCCTCACGAACGTCAATTAATACTTCTACTTTGTCTCCTACTTTTAAGTTTGGATTGTAACGGAATTCGTTCAAAGAAATAACACCTTCAGATTTAGCGTTGATATCAACGATTGCATCTCTGTCAGTGATTCTAACTACCACACCTTCAACTACTTCTTCCTGATCTGTAGAGATAAAAGTTTTTTCAACTAACTCTTCAAATTCTTTCAGGTTTTTTTCGTCAACAGCATCAATACCTTCTTGGAAGTTATGCCAGTTAAAGTTCTCTAAAAATTCCGCTTGTGTTTTTGTTTGTTCAGACATTTGTTCTGATAAAAATTTGTATCCTATGTTTTCTCGAGTTTCTTGATGCGACAGAAAACACAGAAGTGTTTTACATAAATAGTTGATACCTAAAGGAAACTCTTCTTCGCCAAAAGGTGCGCAAAATTAATAAATATTTTTTAATCTGCCAAATAATTTCAGAACGAAGCTTTTATCTTAAATATTTACAAATCAAAACATAAGATATGCCCGCTGTTTACCATCCCAACATTCCATAACAAAAAAAGAGCTTCAAATTTGAAGCTCTTTTTTTGTTTTTAATGTGAAATATTTTCGACGTCTTCCGGTTTGTGTTTGTGTTTAAACATTACCGCAAATGCAATAGAAATCACCAGCGCATATACGGCAAATGAAAGCCAGATGCTATGCCAGTCTTTTGTATCTCCGTGGGTAAAATATTTGTCAATAGCATAGCCACTGATAACGCTTCCAAGATAGGCTCCTACACCATTTGTCATCATCATAAACAATCCTTGCGCACTGGCGCGTATTTTAGAATCGGTTGTTGTTTCAACAAATAAGGAACCTGATATATTAAAGAAGTCAAATGCCATTCCGTAAACGATACATGAAAGAATGATCATCCAAAGGCCTTGCACCGGATCACCATAAGCGAAAAGTCCAAAACGGAGTACCCAGGCTATCATAGAAAACAGCATTACCTGTTTGATTCCAAAACGTTTTAAAAAGAAAGGAATTGCCAGAATAAACAAGGTTTCAGAAACCTGTGAGATTGACATGATTATTGTTGAATATTCAACGACGAATGAATCCTTATATTCAGGAATTTTAGCAAAATCGTTTAAAAAGGCATCACCATACATGTTGGTAAGCTGTAATGCACCTCCTAAAAACATAGAAAACACAAAAAACAACGCCATCTTATATGAACTGAACAATTTGAAAGCATTCAATCCTAATTGCTCCACAAAACTGGCATCTTCTGCAATTGATTTCTGTGGCGGACATTTTGGCAATGTAAATGAATAGATTCCCAACAAAATAGCTACAAAAGCAGCAATATAGAACTGGTTGGCATAAATAGGATTTCCTGATACGGAAGACATTGCATTACCAATACTCAATCCTAAGTCTTTAAAGATATTAGGTGGAGTTGGCGAACTAAAAATATTTGTAATCCACATTGCCACGATGAAGCCGATGGTTCCCCAAACACGAATTGGAGGAAAAACCTTTACTACATCATATTTATTGTTCTTTAATATAGTATAAGCAATAGAATTGGAAAGCGAAATGGTTGGCATATAGCAAATCATTGCTCCAAAAATAACGTAGAATAAAATAGAAGGGTCGTTAACTTCAGGAACATATAAAAGGATAATACCATATAATATGTGGAGAATTCCGTAAAGTTTTTCAGCGTTGAGCCATTTATCGGCTATAATTCCGGTTAGTGCCGGCATAAATAAAGAAGAAAGACCTAAAGTTGAAAATATGGCACCAAATTCTGCACCTGTCCAGCCTTTTGCATTAAAACAATATGTTCCAATCGTGATCAGCCAAGCTCCCCAAACAAAAAACTGGAGAAAGCTCATCAATGTTAACCTAAATTTTATTCCCATAAAAAAGTTTGTATGTTGAAAATATAACAGCCCGTAAATCTACTATTAAAAATGAGATAAACAAAAAATTACAACGTTTTAGCTACAGTATTTACCAATCCTAAAACTTTGTCAAACTGTTCTTGTATAGAAAGGTGTGAATTGTCTATTTCTATGGCATCATCTGCTTTTACTAAAGGTGAGTCCTCTCTATGGGTATCAATATAATCGCGTTCCTGGACATTTTTTAGCACTTCTTCATACGTCACATCCTGTCCTTTTTGGAGCAATTCATCATAACGTCTTTTGGCTCTGGTTTCAGGACTGGCTGTCATAAACAATTTCAGTTCTGCATCTGTAAAAACAACAGTTCCTATATCTCTCCCGTCCATTACGATGCCTTTGTTTTTTCCCATATTCTGCTGCTGTTCTACCAACTTAGCACGTACTTCAGAGATTTCTGCAATTCGGCTTACAAAATTGGATACTTCAAGCGTCCTGATTTCAGTCTCTACATTTTTTTCATTGAGAAAAATTTCTGCATAGCCCAAATCGGGATTAAAAAGAAACTGGAGGCTTATTTTTGGTAGCTTTTCTATAAGTGCTTTTTTGTCAAATTGAGTGTCTGAAATAAAATCATGTTGCATAGCATATAATGTCACAGCACGATACATCGCTCCCGTATCGACATAGATATAGCCTAAGTGTTTGGCCAATTGTTTTGCCAGCGTACTTTTTCCCGTAGACGAAAAGCCATCAATGGCAATAGTAATTTTTTTATCCAAAATAATTTATTGAAGGTTAATCATTAATCCGAAAAGACTGGTGCTTGCTGCCGCAGTATATCTGGAATAGGAATAGTCAAATCTGATCTTATTGAATCGCAATCCAAAACCAGCTGATAATCCTGAAAAATTTCGCTGTTCCACGATACGCAATTCCTCAGCTCTTCTAAAATTATATCCCAAACGGATGGAAAAACTTTTTTCCGGAAAAAGCTCAGCTCCAAAGATCACGTGTCGCAAAGCATTATTGAAAAAACCAACTTTTTCTTCTTTGCTACCACCATCTAACGAGCCTTCTGACCTGTTGGGATTAGAAAAACCAATGTTCCACTGCTGAAGGTTTTCCAAAGTCAAATGCCAACGAATTGGCACATTTTCTAATTCCTGGGAAATTCCGGCTATAATTTCCATTGGCAATTTTTCATTTGTATCCTGATAAGGCTTTATCTGGACACCCACGTTTCGTATTGCTAATCCGATATTGATATCATTATCTTCATCAACATACAAAGCTCCCAAATCCATAGCTGCTCCAAAAGAGCTGTAGCTTTCTAAGGTTGATGATATTAATTTTGCATTAGCACCTATAAAAATATCTGTCCAAGGCACATTATAGGCATATCCAAAAGAAAGTGCAATTTCGCTTCCGGTAAAATCCGCTGCTTTTTGTCCGTTTTCGTCATATCCTTCAAAACTTCCGTAGTTGACATAATTTACTCCGACATGAAAAGTCTGGACATGGCGATCATAGGTATAGGCATAAGCTGCCGTTCCATAGGTTACTTCTCCAAAATAGCTGCCATAATTTACCGAAAGATGGTTGTCCATTTCCGGATTGATAGTTGCCGGATTAAAGAATCCCTGATTGACATCATAATCATAAATGGTTACAGCCTTTCCTCCTAGTGCTGCCTGCCTTGGCGAAGTCATCAGATTTAGAAACTGGTAAACATATTTACCACCAATCTGGCTGAAAGCTTCAGCACAAAACAGCAATAAAAAAACAATAAGCAGCTTCTTAAACATCTAGGGATTTTCCTTATTTTCTGAATATATAACGCAGATGCGAAGATATTATTTTTTAAAGCAAAAGATAAAACAGAAAAGGCAAAAGTTGAAAATTAATTTCACTTTTGCCTTTATAATATGGGCTATGCGTATTTAAAGATTATAATACTTTAGCATTCTTAGCTTTTTGGTCTGTTATTGCTATTGCCAGAACCTCGCTCATTTCCTTCACATAATGGAAAGTAAGTCCTTCCAAATATTCCGGTTTGATTTCATCAATATCACGTTTATTCTCATGGCAAAGGATGATTTCTTTGATATTTGCTCTTTTGGCTGCCAATATTTTTTCTTTAATTCCTCCAACCGGCAATACTCTTCCACGAAGTGTTATTTCTCCAGTCATAGCAAGGCTTTTCTTTACCCTACGCTGTACAAAAGAGGATACCAAAGAAGTCAGCATCGCTACACCTGCACTTGGGCCATCTTTTGGAGTAGCTCCTTCCGGAACGTGAATATGTACATTGTAATTCGAAATTACGTCTGGCCCTATTCCTAAATGCTCCGCATTAGACTTGATATATTCCAACGCAATAGTAGCCGATTCTTTCATTACAGTTCCTAAATTTCCTGTCATGGTCAGGTTTCCTTTTCCTTTTGATAGAATTGATTCAATAAAAAGAATATCACCGCCAACACTTGTCCAGGCCAATCCGGTAACTACGCCTGCTACTTCATTATTTTCATACTTATCGCGTTCCATTCGGGCAGCGCCTAGTACTTTTACAATGTCTTCGTCCGTAACTTTTACGTTATGTTCTTCTTCCATTGCAATAGATTTTGCCGTATTTCTGACCATTTTTGCGATTTGTTTTTCCAAACCTCTAACGCCAGATTCCCTGGTATAGCCTACCACGATTTTTTCCAACTGTTTTTTACCAATAGTCAGGTCTTTTGTAGTCAGTCCGTGTTCTTTCAACTGTTTTGGCAATAAATGCTGTTTTGCTATTTCTACTTTTTCTTCAATAGTATAGCCAGTCATATTGATAACTTCCATCCTGTCTCTCAGAGCAGGTTGGATTGTTGACATATTATTAGAAGTAGCGATAAACATTACTCGAGAAAGGTCAAATCCCATTTCTAAGAAGTTATCATAGAAATCTGAGTTTTGTTCCGGATCCAGAACTTCCAGCAAAGCAGAAGATGGATCACCATTATTACTACTCGAAAGTTTATCGATTTCATCTAATACAAATACCGGGTTTGCCGTTTTTGCTTTTTTAAGACTTTGGATAATTCTTCCTGGCATGGCTCCGATATAGGTTTTTCTATGGCCTCGGATTTCAGCTTCATCACGCAATCCTCCTAAAGAGATCCTTACATATTCCCGGCCTAGCGCTTCAGCTACTGATTTTCCGATAGAGGTCTTACCAACTCCCGGTGGGCCATACAAGCACAAAATTGGAGATTTCATGTCTTTTCTTAACTTCAAGACAGCAAGATGTTCTATCATTCTTTTCTTAACATCTTCCAAACCAAAATGGTCTCTGTCTAATACTTTCTGAGCTCGTTTCAGATCAAAATTGTCCTGGGAATATTCATTCCAAGGCAATTCGAGATACAATTCGAGATAGTTTCGCTGTATACCGAAATCCGGAGATTGCGGATTCATGCGTTGCATTTTTGAAAGTTCTTTTTCGAAATGGTTCTTTGTTTTTTCGTTCCATTTCTTCTTTAGTCCTTTCTGGCGCATTTCGTCAATTTCTTCTTCCTGAGAAACACCACCCAATTCTTCCTGAATGGTTTTCATCTGCTGATGAAGGAAATATTCACGCTGCTGCTGATCCAGGTCAAAACGAACTTTGGATTGGATATCATTCTTTAATTCCAGCTTTTGCAACTCAACATTCATATAACGAAGTGTCGATAAGGCTCTTTCCTTCAAGTCATTAATTATCAACAAATCTTGTTTCTCTTTAACAGAAAGATTCATGTTTGAAGAAACAAAATTGATAAGGAAAGACTTGCTTTCAATGTTTTTGATAGCGAAAGTAGCTTCTGTCGGAATGTTTGGGCTTTCTTTGATAATCTGAATAGCCAAATCTTTTACCGATTCAATAATTGTAGCGAATTCAGCATCTTCATGATCAGGACGCTTTTCAGGAACTTCTTTGATTTTAGCTTTCAAATAAGGCTGTTCTGTCGTAACTGCATCAATTTCAAAACGTTTTTTTCCTTGCAGGATTACGGTCACATTGCCATCAGGCATTTTCAAGACACGCAGGATTCTGGCTACTGTTCCTATTTTATTGATGTCTTCCGGTGAAGGATCTTCGTCTTCCTCATTTATTTGAGAAACAACTCCAATTACCTTACCTCCGGCATTAGCATCATTGATTAATTTAATGGATTTATCACGTCCGGCAGTAATTGGAATTACAACACCGGGAAATAGCACCGTATTTCGTAATGGCAGAATCGGAAGTTCACCCGGTAACTGCTCATTGTTCATTTCTTCTTCGTCTTCAGGAGTTAAAAGTGGGATTAATTCTGAATCGTTGTCGAATTCTTGGAGTGACAGATTGTCAAGTGTGATTATTTTTTGATTTGGCATACTATATTTAAGTCATTTTGTCATTAAACAATTTTAGAGCAGATTTTACTTTGCACTAGTAAAAACAATATCTCTTTGAAAACCAATAGAGTACTATAACGAAAATACCATTGGCTTTTATATAAAATCAATCTTTATGCCATAAAAAAACCCGAATTCTCATCCGGGCTTTTTATAGTACTTGAAAAATTATTGTATCGTATAAGGAATATTGGTAAAAACTCCGTTTGTTATTTGCTTTCTATCAATAACTTCTTCTGTTACGCTGTCAAAAAGCACAATTTTACAATTAAATGTTCCTGAAACCTTTTTATTTACCATGTCTTCTGCTGTTATAGTTATATTACCAACAGGCTCCTCTTCTGCACCTACTTCTGGAACTCCCATATATACACTTAACGGGTCAGAAATATTTTTTACATAAGTAATGCCTCCGCGTGCCGGAAGTTCAAAGGAATTCATATTATCTGTGCCTTGAAATGTTAATGTCATAACTTTTGAACCCGTAATTGCCGTAATATTAAAATAAAAACTTCCAGGCAGTAATGACCCTTTAATTGCAGTTATATCCGTTGCTACAAAATCTTCTCCACCAATTCTCATACGCAAAGCTCTCCCTGTAGTACCTCCAGTGCTTGTCCCAACAGAAATTGGTCCAATCCAAGAGCTAACTTCACTTTCTGAACAATTTGAACGTATATAAAAATGATAGGTATTTGTTGGAACCAGGGCTGGGATAGTGACATTAGTAGTTTCAGAAAAAACTGAAGTTCCAGTTCCAATAGCAAATCCAGTTGGTCCGTATTGTACTTCCCATGAAGTTGCACCAGTACTTGTTGCCCAGCTTAGATTTACATTCGTTCCAATGAAATTGCTAGCTTGAAAAGAAGTAGGTGGAACACATCCCGGTTGCGGGTTAGGATCAATTGCGCTGTCTAATGGCTCATTATCACAGGATGTGAAATTAAAAACTGTGAAAATCAGCACAAAAGCAGCTAAAAATTTTAATTTGTTCATTCTATTTTTGTTAGGTTTTGTTAATTAGGTTTCCAAATATATATTTTTTATTTGAAACGTATAAAATATATTTTTATTCTTTCGATTCCGTTTTTGGAACTCTAAAAAGCAAAAGAACTCCAACGATAAAAAAGACCGCTAGAAAAACTATAGAATTTCTCATTGAGCCTGTTATCTGGTCAATCAGGCCATAAATACACATTCCTATTACAATACCAATCTTTTCGGCCACATCATAAAAACTAAAAAATGAAGTAGTGTCTTCGGTTTTTGGAAGAAATTTAGAATATGTTGATCGTGATAGTGCCTGTATTCCACCCATTACAAGACCTACAAAGCAGGCTGTTACATAAAAATGAATCGGTTCTGTAACAAAATAAGCACAAACACAGATTACCACCCAGATTGAATTGATAACAATTAAGGTTTTTATGTTTCCAAACTTATTAGATAGTTTTGCCGTGATGATTGCGCCAAGAACAGCTACCAATTGAATAACCAAAATACTAATAATCAAACCCTTGGTTTTTTCCTTTGTATCTGCCCAATTAATTTCTTGCTCCCCAAAGTAAGTTGCTACCAGCATTACAGTTTGTACAGCCATACTGTAAACAAAAAAAGCAGCCAAATATCTTGATAATGATAATTGCTTTAATAACTCATTTTTTACTTTCTTCAATTCTCTAAAGCCACTCAAAAGTATGTCTTTTGTAATCTTGTCTGCATTCTTATTCCCTTTTGGAAGATAATAAAAAGCATATTGGCTAAATAACAACCACCAAACTCCTGTAAGAGCGAAAGAAACCTTCATCATTTCAAGCGCTTCCATTCCTTCTTTACTTAAAATCAAATACAAACAAATAAGTAACAAGATAACACTGCCAATGTATCCCATGGAATAGCCTTTTGCACTTAGTCCGTCCTGTTGTTCTGTAAAAGCAATATCCGGCAAGTAGGAATTATAAAAAACCAAACTTCCCCAAAATCCTATAAGTCCGAAAAAGAAACAAGTTATACCAAAATATATATTCTCTACCGTAAACCAGTACATTCCAACGCAAGAGGCAGCTCCTAAAAAACAGAAAAATTGTAAAAATCGTTTTTTATTGCCTACAAAATCAGCTATACCAGAAAGAAATGGAGAAATGAAAGCCACAACTAAAAACGCGAAAGCAGTAACAAAACTTATTAATGCCGTCGCCTTGAAATCGTATCCTAAAAACTGTACATCGGAAGCTTCTCTTGGAAAAAGAAATCCAAAATACAAAGGAAAAATTGCGGAAGATATCACAAGAGGATATACTGAGTTTGCCCAATCATAAAACGCCCAGGCGTTCATTAATTTCTTACTTCCCTTAGGTAAAGGTGTTTGCATAAGTTCGTTTTTAGGTATAAAAAAAGCTGTTCATTAGAACAGCTTCGAAGATATTATTTTTTTATCTAATCCAGATTATCTTTTATTTAAATGTCACGCCGTATTTTGCAGCTTCTGCTTTTGCCTGTGGAATCAACGCTTTCAGGTTTGCAATTCTTGTTGCATTGGACGGGTGCGTACTCATAAATTCCGGTGGTGCATTGCCTCCTGAATTGGCAGCCATTCTTTCCCAAAAAGCAACTGACTGGTCAGGATTGTAACCTGCAATTGCCATTAATGTCAGACCTACTTTATCTGCTTCGCTTTCATGGCTTCGGCTAAAAGGCAAAGTAACACCATATTGGGTACCTACTCCATACGCCTGCATGGCTATTTTCTGAATGGATTCGCTTTGGTTTCCAACAGCAGCTCCAACACCAACACTTCCCAGTTGTTGTAATACATCAGCACTCATTCTTTGCTGTCCGTGATTTAGCAAGGCGTGAGCTACTTCGTGTCCCATAACTACAGCCATACCCGTTTCGTCTTTTGTAATTGGAAGGATTCCGGTATAAAAAACAATCTTTCCTCCCGGCATACACCAAGCATTTACTTCTTTGCTTTCTACCAATTTATATTCCCATTGGTAATCTTTCAAATAACCCTTATAACCATTAGCATTCAAATACTTTTCGGCTGCATTTTTAATTTTTGTTCCAACGGTTACCACTCTTTGCGCATCAGCAGTTCCGGTTACTACTTTATTTTCCTTTAGAAAAGTACTATACTGCTGAAAAGCTGACGGTAAAATCTGCGAATCAGGAACCAGTGCCAATGTGCTTTTTCCGGTAAATGGATTGGTCGCACAGGAATAAACAATACCAAATATTGCAATCGGTATTAACAGATATCTTCTTTTCATGAGAACTATTTTTGATTGGTTATTACTCAAATTTACTAATTTACTTTGATACTTAATTTTTTAGAAATCTTTATTTATTGTTAAAATGTTAACAATCTTTATGCCACGTCTTGTTTTTTTTAAACAGCCAAACCAGACATCAAAGCAACCAATTGATTTAGAAATGATTCGGGTTTCCCTATTTCAACCTGTGAATATCTTTTATATTTAATTTATGATTCCTAAATTTATTAAACTTTAACTTGCATAAAAATTGGTTATGTCTGAAAATCCGAAAACGCACCAGCAATCGCTTAAAATACCGAAATCTATACTTATAGCTGCCAAAATAACCGAAGCTATTTCACCCAAACTGGCAATGAAATTTGCGGCAAAACTTTTTACATCACCTATAAAATATAAATTGCCAAAACGAGAAATCGGGATGGACCAAAATTCACTTCAGCAAAACGTATTCATTCCAAACCTAGACAAAGAAATTGTCGTATATAATTATGGTGCAAGCGATAAAAAAATATTACTTGTTCACGGTTGGTCCGGCAGAGGCACTCAATTGGTTAAAATTGCTGATGAAATGTTGAAATTAGGCTATTCTACCGTAAGTTTTGATGCACCGGCACATGGAAAATCAGCAGGAAAAACCAGCAATATGACTGAATTTATTGCCAGTATATTGGAATTAGAAAAAAAATTCGGACCATTTGAATTTGCTATTGGACATTCATTGGGAGGTATGTCAATTCTTAATGCTATAAAAAGAGGATTAAAAGTAAAAAAAGCGGTGATTATTGGAAGCGGTGATGTTGTAGAAGATATTATGGACGATTTTATTGAAAAATTAGGACTGAATATTGCTATAAGTAAAAAAATGAAGGCCAGTTTTGAGAAGAAAATTAATGAGCCTATGGATAATTTTTCTGCCTATAAAGCTGCCAAAGAAGTAGCGATTCCGGTTTTGGTCATTCATGATAAAGATGATGATGATGTACCAGTTAAAGCTGCTTACCATATTCAGGAAAATTTAAAACATAACGAATTACTCATCACAGAAGGCCTTGGTCACCGGAAAATATTAGGTGATGCTAAAGTCATAAAAAAAATTGTAGAATTTCTAAATTAAAACCCATGAAACATTATATTGTATTATTGGTTTCGCTTTTTGCTTTTATATCCTGTCAAAGTCAGGAAAAAAAAGAAATATCGAAGAAAGAAACAGCAGGACAAGTTCAAAAAACCGATGCAGAATGGAAAAAAGAACTGACGCCTGAACAATATGAAGTGCTTCGGAAAAAAGGAACCGAAAGAGCCTTTACCGGAGAATATTACAATCATTTTGAAAAAGGCAAATATGTCTGTGCAGCATGCGGAAATGTCATTTTTAATTCGAGTGCCAAATTCCATTCTGATTGTGGCTGGCCTTCTTTCGACCAGGCAATCAAAGGTTCTGTAATCTATAAGGAAGATACCAGTTTTGGTATGGTCAGAACGGAAGTGATATGTGCAAAATGCGGCGGACATCTTGGGCATGTTTTTGATGATGGCCCTTCAGAAACTACCGGCAAACGCTTCTGTACTAATTCTGTTGCCATAAAATTTGTACCTGATAAAAAATGATACTATGAAATATCCAGTAAATAAAACCGAAGAAGAATGGAAAACCGAATTAGGTTCCGAACGTTATAAAATTTTACGCCAAAAAGGAACTGAATTTCCCCATTCCGGAAAATACAACTTATTTTTTGAAAAAGGAACCTATTGTTGTGGTGCTTGTGGTGAACCTTTATTCGAAAGCAGCTCTAAATTTGATTCCCATTGCGGCTGGCCATCCTTTGATGAAGCATTGCCTGGAAAAATTGAATATGTCAGAGATACTACACATGGAATGTTACGTACTGAAATTCTATGTTCAAATTGTGGCGGTCATTTAGGCCATGTCTTTGATGATGGACCAACTGAAACAGGGCAGCGTTATTGTGTCAATTCTTTATCTGTAGACTTTAAAGAAAAGTAATATGGATCTATTTAATGAGTCTACTGATTGGGCTACGGCTCTCAAGCCATTAATTGCGAAATATAAAAACAAACAACATCCATTAGATTATAAAAATCTATATCAATTGTTGGTTATGGTTGTCTTATCTGCACAAGACAGTGATGCACATATCAATAAAATTGCTCCCAATTTATTCAAAGCTTTTCCAAACATGAAATCTTTGGCTGAAACTGATGAGAAATCGTTGCTACCTTATATTGAAGAAGTACGTTTTCATGGTAATAAAATCAAATGGCTTCTTGAAATTGCAGATACCATAAAACAGGATAAAAATATTCCTGTTACTATGAAGGAATTGACAGCTTTAAAAGGTATTGGCAGAAAATCCGCTAATGTAATTATGAGAGAAGCCGGAGTTCCTGCTGAAGGTATAATGGTTGATTTGCATGTAGTTAGAGTAGCTCCGAGACTTGGAATTGCTAAGGGAAAAGAAGCTGACAAAATTGAGAAAGAAATGATGGAAATAGTACCACGATCAATGTGGTCAGAAGTTGGTATGGCAATATCTTTCCTGGGAAGGGAAACTTGCAGGCCATCCAATCCAAAACACAGCGAATGCATAATGAATTCTGTATGTGAGTTTTACAAAAACAAAAAATCCGGTAGTTAACCGGATTTTTTTATAATATCTTAATTAATTCGCCTGAAGCAGTAAATAATGCAGTTATAGAAGCATTATCCTTTTTTAAAACCAGCTTATATTCTCCATCAGGAGCCACTGCTGCTTCAACTATCTGGTAATCACCATATTTTGCTTTTATATTTATTATGGCTTCCTTCTTCACTTCTTCCGGAGCGATCTTTTTATATTCTTTCTCCTGAATAAATGAATCATTTTTTAAGGCTTTCACACTCTCAAAAGAAGCGAATATACCTAAACTCAAGAATAATATCGATAAATAAAGTAACTTTTTCATAGCATTTGGTTTTATGTTACTACATAAAGTTACCTTATTCTGGATTAGTGTAAAAGAATTTTAAAAAAACTTTATCATTCCATACATTTAAATTATCTCCAAAACAAAAAAGGGTTCCCTATGGGAACCCTTTTCAAAGGAAGGCGGCGACATACTCTCCCACAGGATTGCAGTACCATCTGCGCAGGCGGGCTT